>NZ_CP011853.1:1898025-2530701 GCF_001305675.1 Gordonia phthalatica | reverse complement strand
ATCACCGTCGTCGGCGCCACCGAGAACAACCTCCGCGGCATCGACGTGTCGTTCCCGCTCGGTGTGCTCACCGCGGTCACCGGTGTCTCGGGCTCCGGCAAGTCGACGCTCGTCAACGACATCCTCGCGACCGTCCTCGCCAACAAGCTGAACGGCGCCCGACAGGTGCCCGGTCACCACAAGCGGATCAAGGGCCTCGAGGAACTCGACAAACTGGTCCAGGTGGATCAGTCGCCGATCGGTCGCACTCCGCGATCGAACCCCGCCACGTACACCGGCGTCTTCGACAAGATCCGCACCCTGTTCGCCGCCACGACCGAAGCCAAGGTGCGCGGCTATCAACCCGGCCGGTTCTCGTTCAACGTCAAGGGCGGTCGCTGCGAGGCCTGCACGGGTGAGGGCACCATCAAGATCGAGATGAACTTCCTGCCGGACGTCTACGTCCCGTGCGAGGTCTGCCACGGTGCGCGATACAACCGCGAGACGCTGGAAGTCCACTACAAGGGCAAGAGCATCTCCGAGGTCCTCGACATGCCGATCGACGAGGCCGCCGAGTTCTTCGAGCCGGTGACCTCCATCCACCGGTACCTCAAGACCCTGGTCGACGTCGGCCTCGGTTATGTGCGACTGGGTCAGCCCGCGCCGACACTGTCGGGCGGCGAAGCGCAGCGCGTGAAGCTGGCGGCGGAACTGCAGAAGCGATCCACCGGACGCACGGTCTACATCCTCGACGAGCCGACCACCGGTCTGCACTTCGACGACATCCAGAAGCTCCTGCAGGTGATCAACGGGCTCGTCGACAAGGGCAACACCGTCATCGTGATCGAGCACAACCTCGACGTCATCAAAACGGCCGACTGGATCATCGACATGGGACCCGAGGGCGGCAGCGGCGGCGGCACCGTCGTCGCGCAGGGGACTCCGGAACACATCGCCTCGGTCCCCGAGAGTCACACGGGCACGTTCGTGAAGGAACTGCTGCCGGGCTGACCGCCTACAACCCCATCGACTTCCGGATCTCGGCGAGCTTGTCCTTGGCGGCCTCGTCGCGCTTGGCCATCGCCTCGTCGAGGGCGGCGGCCTCCCGGCCCGACTCGGCGAGCTCCTGGCCGCCGATCGCGGTCGCGGTCCGCTGCTCGATCTTGTCGCGCACGTGGTCGAAGGTCGGAACACCGGCCTCGGTGTAGCCGGTGACCTCCTCAAACGACGGTGCCTGCACCGACGGGGTGAAGTCGGGTGCAGGCACGATCTCGGCGTCGAGGATGTCGTCGTCGCCGGGGGAGTGGGAACCAGAGGTCATGGCTCCCACGGTAGCGCGGTCAGGACTCGGTGGTCAGGCCTTGACGGGGCCGGTGAACAGCTCGCCCGGGCCCTCGCCGGGCTCGTCCGGATACGCGGAGGCCTCGCGGAAGGCCAACTGCAGCGCCCGCAGGCCGTCCTGGAGGGGCTGGCGGTGCATCCCGAGATCGCCGAGCGCAGCGACGACCAGACCGGCGAGCGCGTGGATCAGGGAACGCGCCTCGGGGAGATCGATGCTGTCCGGATCGGCGCCCTCGGCGAGCCCCAATTTCTCTGCGGCGGAGCTCATCAGCATCACCGCCGATCGGGTGATGACCTCGACGGCAGGAATATCGATCAGGTCGCGGACGTTCTCATCGGGTGCCGAGCCAGACGCACCACCCGCGACGTGCACGTGCGAGTGGTCGTCGGAAGCGGACTGGTCGGGAGAATAGGAGTTAGGGCTCACGCCTGATAGAGTGTCACAGCATGACCGCCTCGACTCACGTCGGGGTAGCAAGAGGATTCTTCGAGTCCCACCGTACGACGCCCGTCTTCGAGCAGTTTTACGGTTCCGGTCACACCGCCGCCCGGTCGGCCAACCACAAGGTTGGATCCCGACGGGCACACTGGTGTTCTGGGCCTCGAATCTCCTCACGCTTGCCAGTCCATTTGGCCGGCCACATGGAAAACATTGATCGAGGAGGCCACATCAGCACTGAAACCCGCATCAACGAGCGCATCCGCGTCCCCGAGGTCCGCTTGGTCGGACCTGGCGGAGAGCAGGTGGGCATTGTGCGTGTTGAAGATGCGCTTCGCCTGGCTTACGAAGCCGACTTGGACCTGGTAGAGGTTGCGCCTGACGCACGCCCGCCGGTGTGCAAGATCATGGACTACGGCAAGTTCAAGTACGAGGCGGCGCAGAAGAAGCGCGAGTCCCGCCGTAACCAGCAGATGACCGTCATCAAGGAGCAGAAGCTCCGCCCGAAGATCGACGACCACGACTACGAGACCAAGAAGGGTCACGTCGTCCGGTTCCTCGAAGCGGGTTCCAAGGTGAAGGTCACGATCATGTTCCGCGGTCGCGAGCAGTCCCGCCCCGAGCTGGGATACCGCCTGCTACAGCGCCTGGGGGACGACGTCGCCGAGTACGGCTTCGTCGAGACCTCGGCCAAGCAGGACGGCCGCAACATGACGATGGTCCTCGCCCCGCACAAGGGCGCGAAGACCCGGGCCAAGGCCCAGCAGCCGCACCAAGGCTCCTGAACCGAACACTCGAAAGCAGTAGCGAGTTCACGTTCACTCCCGGATCACGGGTCCGGGAGTGAACGGAGTTCGCCCGAATGAAGGAAAGTCAATGCCTAAGAGCAAGACCCACAAGGGCACCTCGAAGCGATTCAAGGTGACCGGCAGCGGCAAGATCGTCCGCCAGAAGGCCGGCAAGCGCCACCTCCTGGAGCACAAGTCGTCGCGCGTCACCCGTCGCCTCAGCGGCATCGAGGTCGTCAGCGAGAACGACGCTCCGCGTATCAAGCGCCTGCTCAACCGCTGATCTCCCGCAAGAACTTTTAGAAGGACACAAAGACTCATGGCACGTGTGAAAAGGGCTGTCAACGCCCAGAAGAAGCGCCGCTCCGTTCTGGAGGCGTCGAAGGGCTACCGCGGACAGCGTTCGCGCCTCTACCGCAAGGCCAAGGAGCAGCAGCTCCACTCGCTGACCTACGCCTACCGCGACCGCAAGGCACGCAAGGGTGACTTCCGCAAGCTGTGGATCACCCGCATCAACGCGGCTGCTCGTGCGAACGACATCACCTACAACCGCTTCATCCAGGGCCTCAAGCTCGCGGGTGTCGAGGTGGACCGCAAGGTGCTCGCCGACATCGCCGTCACCGATCCGGCCGCCTTCACCGGCCTGGTCGAGGTCGCACGCAAGGCGCTGCCGGCCGACGTCAACGCACCGGTCGCCTGATCTCACCCCGAGATCACGCCCAGTGACTGACTTCCGACCCGCGACGAACGTTCTGACCGAACGTTCGTCGCGGGTCGTCTCGTTGGCCAAACTGCACCGCAGCTCCGTGCGGCGCAGTGAAGGCCGGTTCCTCGTCGAAGGATTCAACTCCGTCGACGCGGCGCTCACCACCGGCCGCGCACAGCAACTACTGGTGCGCGACGACGACTCCGAGCGCAACGCGGACCTGGTCGACCGCGCCGTGACCGCGGGCGTCCCGGTCCACTGGCTGAATCGTCGTGCGGCCGACAAACTGTCGGAGACCACGACGACCCCCGGTGTGTTCGCGGTCTGCGATCTGCTGACCGTCGACCTCGACACCGTCCTCGCCGACGCGCCGAGACTGCTCGTGGTGGCCGTCGAACCGCGCGAGCCCGGCAACCTCGGAACCCTCACCCGCTGCGCGGACGCCATGGGTGCCGACGCGGTGATCCTCCTCGGGGACTCGGTGGACCCGCACAACGGCAAGAGCGTCCGCGCCAGTGCGGGCAGCGTCTTCCATGTTCCGGTGGTGCGTCACGCCGATGTCGATGGGGGACTGGTCGCAGTCTCCGCCGCCGGAGTCGCGACCCTCGCGACCACGATGGACGGTGAGGTCGACCTGGACGACGCCGACGAACTCCTGGCGGCACCGCACGCCTGGCTGTTCGGCAACGAGGCGCACGGACTGCCCGACGGCGTGCTCGCCGGCGCCGACCATCGGGTTCGGATCCCGCTGCGCGGTCGTGCCGAGAGCCTGAACCTCGCGGCCGCCAGCGCCGTCTGCCTCTACGCAAGCGCCCGCGTCCAGAACCGATGAACGTCCAGAACTGCCTGAATCTCCTGTCGCAGTAGGCTTCTGGACCATGAACGTCCTTTTCAGCTACGGCACCCTGATGGATCCGGTCGTCCAGGAAGGAGTGTTAGGCAGGCGGCTCTCGACGATCCCGGACGCCCTGCCCGGCTTCCGCGTCGACACCGTGACGATCACCGACCCGGCGGTCGTAGCGCTCAGCGGCATCGACACCCATCTGATTCTCCGGCCCGATCCGACCGCGGAGCCGGTGCCCGGTGCGCGGCTGGAGCTGGACGACGCGGGCTTGGCGGCCGCCGACGAGTACGAGGTCGACGACTACCGACGGGTCAGGGCGGTGCTCTCCTCGGGCGTTCTCGCCTGGGTCTACCTGGCCGCCGAGGACGCTGCCGAGTGGAACCGCATGGTCGACACCGACCAGTCAGGTGTGGCTAACCAAAATTAGGTGAGGCTACTATCGTCGGGTGACCACTTCCGCGCAGATCGAAGAATCCTCGCCGTCGACCGTCGTGACCCCCGCGGCACGCCCCCGGCTGTGCGCGGAGAGACTCTCGGTGGGGTACGACGCCACGACCATCATCGAGAACCTCGATGTCGAGATCCGCACCGGCCAGGTCACCACCATCGTCGGCCCCAACGGCTGCGGGAAATCGACCCTGCTGCGCACCCTGTCGCGACTCCTGACCCCGTCCGCCGGACGCGTGCTGCTGGACGGGCATGACATCGCGGACCAGAAACCCAAGCACGTCGCACGCACGCTCGGCCTGCTGCCGCAGAATCCGGTGGCACCCGACGGACTCACGGTCTCCGACCTGGTGTCCCGCGGACGCCACCCGCACCAGTCGTGGTTCCGCCAGTGGTCCTCGGACGACGAGCAGGCCGTCGCCCAGGCGATGGAGCTGACCTCGACCACAGCGCTCGCGGATCGCGCCGTCGACTCCCTGTCCGGTGGCCAACGTCAACGCGTGTGGATCGCGATGACCCTCGCTCAGCAGACCGACCTGATCCTCCTCGACGAGCCGACCACCTACCTCGACCTGGCGCATGCCGTCGACGTCCTGGACCTGGTGGACGAACTCCGCACGGACCACGGCAAGACCGTCGTGATGGTGCTCCACGACCTGAACCTCGCCGCTCGATACAGCGACGCGCTGGTGGTGATGCGTGCCGGTGAGATCGTCGCGGAGGGCGCCCCCGAGGACGTGCTGACTCCCGAACTGCTCGCGGCGTCGTTCGGCCTCACCTCACAGATCGTCAGCGATCCGATCAGTGGAACCCCCATGGTGGTGCCGATCGGCCGCCGCGGGCGCTGTCTGTAGCCCGCGACGGCCGATCGGCTCCGGAGTTCCGGGTTCTAGTGTCCTGCACCGGAAATTCGCTTGCGGTTTCTGCGGCCCGGTGAACGCCTGGCTGCGTTGTCGTCAGTCGACATAGCTACCGCTATGCCTCCCTCCTCCGCCTTGCCAGCCGCCCACCGGATCCACAGAAACCCGAAAGCAATTTCCGGTTCAGGACACTAGAAGCTGACCTTCAACGGCTGCAGCTGCTTCTCACTCGCTGCCCCAGGGTTGCCGATCTGGCCGTTCTGCGACGACCCCCAGCAGTGGACCTCCTCGTTGCGGTCGGTCCCCGCACAGGTGGCGCTCATGCCGGTCGTCACCCACTTGATGTCGCCTTCCAGCGTGGTGACGCGAGTCGGCGCCTGAACGGTGGTCTCCGACTCCTCGTTGTTGCCGACCTGGCCGAACTTGTTGTTGCCCCAGCACCAGACCTGACCGTCCGAGACCGCGCACGCGGTGGAGACGTTGATCGAGATCACCTGGGCGTTCTCGATGCCGTTGATCACCGTCGGCGTCAGCTTCTGTTCGGGCAGCAGCGACGAATCGGCACCCCAGCAGGACACCTTGCCCGACGCGATCGCACACGTGTTGATCAGCAGCTTCTCGTCGCTGTCGTAGGCGGTACCGATCGTGACCGCGGTGACGTCCGTCAGGTTCTGCACCTTGACGGGGGTGTTCCGCTGCACCGTGGTTCCGTCGCCGATCTGACCGCGGCTGTTGTAACCCCAGCAGTAGAGTTCGCCGGACCCGTTCACGGCGCAGACGGTGCCACCGCCGGAATCGATGGACTTGATACCGGACAGCGAGCTGACCTTCACGGGCTTGGCGACGCGGGTGGAGGTGTCGCCGGTGCCGATCTGACCGAACTCGCCGGCACCCCAGCAGTACACTTCCTCATCCTCGGAGATGGCGCAGGTGCTGCCGAAGTCGGTGCTCACCGCGGTCATCTTGGGCAGGCCGGGGACCTTCGCCGGAACGTGGCGTTCGCTCTCGGCACCGTCGCCGGTCTGGCTGTAGTAATTGGATCCCCAGCAGTACACGTCGCCCTCGGCCACGGCGCACGTCGTCGCCAGGTACTTGTCGGACTTCGCCTTGTAGGCGCCGATGCTGACCGCGGTCACGTCCTTGAGTCCCGGAACCTTGACCGGCGTGTTCTGCTGCGAGGTGCTGCCGTCACCGATCTGGCCGGCGTCATTGTTGCCCCAGCAGTACAGCAGCGCGTCCTTGACGGCGCACGACGTGAGCGAGTCGGTCACCAACTGCATGTTCGGGTGGGCGACGGGCGGCGGGCCGTCGTCGCCCTTCGGCCACAGCGCGACGGCGGCGCCCGCGATCGCGACGATCAGGACGGCGGCCGCCGCGAGGGCGATCCAGAGTCCCTTCTTGCTCTTCTTCGCAGGCTGTGCGCCCCACGCCGGCTGGAAACCGCCACCGGGCGGGTACGGCGGAACACCGGGCGGCACCGCCATGCCGGGCTGCGACGGCTGGCCCTGATATCCGGGGGGCGGCGTCATGCCGGGCGCAGACGTGTACTGCTGCGAGCCGTACTGCGGCGCTGCGGTCTGCGGCGGCGGGGTCATGCCCGGTTGGGAGGAGTACGGCTGCCCGGCGAAGTGCGGTGCGCCGGTCTGGGGCGGCGGGGTCATGCCGGGTTGCGAGGCGTAGTGCGGAGTGCCAGGGTTCGAGGGCGGCATCATGCCGGGCACCGACGACGGGCCCGACGACGGCGTCGGCGGCATCGTCGCCACCCCGGCGACCGACGTGGCCGTGCCCGCCTGGGTCTGGCCGAGGGCGCGGCGAAGGTCTTCGGCGAAGGCTCGACAGTTCGCGTAGCGCGCGTTCGGATCCTTGGACATCGCTCGCTGCAGGACCGGGCCGAGCGCGGCGAGGTCCGGGCGGGCCTGTCCCAGTGCGGGCGGCGGTTGCTGGACGTGCGCCATCATCAACGCGGTGGTGGTGTCGGCTTTGAAGGGGGCCGTGCCTGCGAACAGTTGGTAGGCGGTGCAGGCCAGCGAGTACTGGTCCGACTTGGCCGACGCCGCCTGGCCGCTGATGATCTCCGGAGCCGTGTAGGCGGCGGTGCCGACCACCGAGTTGACCGCGGTGAGCTGCGGTGAGTCCGCGAGCTTCGCGATGCCGAAGTCGAGCATCACGGCGCGGTCGACGCCGCCGTCGTCGGTCCGGGTGACGACGATGTTCGCGGGCTTGATGTCGCGGTGGACCACCGTGCGGGCGTGCGCGTAGTCCAGGCCGCTCGCCACCTGCTCGATCACCGTGACTGCGTCGGCCGGGGTCAGCGGCGCGGAGGCGAGGTCCTTGCCCTTGACGTAGCTCATGGTGAACCACGGCATCCCATCGGCCACGCCGTAGCTGTGCACGGTGATGATGCTCGGATGGTCGAGCGAGGCGGCGGTGCGGGCCTCGTTGGTGAATCGCTGCTGGAAGTCGTCGTTCGACGCGCCTCCCACCGAGATCACCTTCATCGCCTCCTGGCGTTTCAGCGACTCGTTCTCCACCACGTACACGTCACCCATGCCCCCGGATCCGAGCAGTGAGATCACTCGGTACCCAGCGATGTGACTTCCTGGTTGCGCCGGCATCAGCGTCCTCCCTCAGCATCCGGCGACTGGGTGCCGGAACGGATGTTTTGATGAACCTATCCCATGACTGCGTAAAATCGCCGACCCTCGTCTTTCACTCGAACGACCCGCGGCGTGTCGGGTCGACCGAAGGATCTCCCCTGACGACAAGGGGGACCGGCAATTCGACTACCCTTGACGGGAGTTCTTTGCACGCTTATAGGCAATAGGAGATGCGAGCCCGGTGGCTGACGACACTGCTGTCAACGAATTCCCCACCAGCGCCGAGTTGGATGCTGCCGTCGCCGATGCGGTCTCCGCGTTCGACGCCGCCACCGACCTCGAGTCGCTGGCGAAGGCGAAAGCGGCGTACTTCGGTGATCGTTCGCCGATCGCGCTGGCGCGGCGGGCGCTCGGCAGCATTCCCAAGGACCAGCGCTCGACGGCGGGCAAGCTGATCAACGAGGTCCGCGGCAAGGTCCAGGCCGCCCTCGACGCCCGCACGGCCACGTTGACCGCCGAGCGCGACGCGGCCGTGCTCGTCTCCGAGTCGATCGACGTCACCCTGCGCTCCGACCGCCGCAGCCGCGGAGCCCGCCACCCGATCACCGTCATCGGCGAGCAGATCGCCGACGTCTTCGTCGGCATGGGCTGGGAGATCGCCGAGGGGCCCGAGGTGGAGACCGAGCACCACAACTTCGACGCCCTCAACTTCCTGCCGGATCACCCGGCACGGTCGATGCAGGACACCTTCTACATCGCACCCGAGGGCTCCCGCCAGGTGCTGCGCACCCACACCTCCCCGGTGCAGGTGCGCTCGATGCTGAGCCGCGAGGTGCCGATCTACGTCGCGTGCCCGGGCCGCACCTTCCGCACCGACGAACTGGACGCGACTCACACCCCGGTGTTCCACCAGATCGAAGGCCTCGCCGTCGACAAGGGACTGACCCTCGCCAACCTGCGCGGCACCCTCGAAGTGCTCGCCAAGGCGCTCTTCGGTCCCGAGACCACCACCCGCATGCGGGCCAGCTACTTCCCGTTCACCGAGCCGTCCGCCGAGGTGGACGTCTGGTTCCCCGCCAAGAAGGGCGGCGCCGGCTGGGTGGAGTGGGGCGGCTGCGGCATGGTGAACCCGAACGTCCTGCGGTCCAGCGGCATCGACCCCGACGTGTACACCGGCTTCGCCTTCGGCATGGGGCTGGAGCGGACCCTGCAGTTCCGCAACGACCTCCCCGACATGCGCGACATGGTGGAGGGCGACGTCCGCTTCACCCGACCCTTCGGTCCCGCGCTCTGACGCGCCCGACCCCCAGACAACTTCCGGCGATCCCGATCGCCGCAGCGACGACACGAAAGTAGTTGGTGAACAGTGCGTCTCCCAGAGTCCTGGCTGACCGAGGTCCTGCGTAAGGGCACCCCGGACTGGACCGCGTCGACCGCGGAGATCGACGCGGGCTTCGTCCGCGTCGGATTCGAGATCGAGGACGTCGAGCCATTCCCGGAGATCACCGGTCCGCTGGTGGTCGGTCGGGTCGCGGCCATCGAAGAGCTCACCGAGTTCAAGAAGCCGATCCGGTTCTGCCAGGTGGAGGTCGGCGAGGACGCCCCCCGCGACATCGTGTGCGGCGCCCGCAACTTCGGCGTCGGCGACCTCGTGGTCGTCGCACTGCCCGGCGTGGTGCTGCCCGGCGACTTCGCGATCGCCACGCGCAAGACCTACGGCAAGACGTCCGACGGCATGATCTGCTCGGTCACCGAACTCGGCGTCGGCAACGACCACTCCGGCATCCTCGTCCTGGCTCCGGGCACCGCGGAACCGGGCGCGGACGCCCGCGAGGTCCTCGGCCTCGTCGACACCGCCATCGACGTGAACGTGACGCCCGACCGCGGTTACGCCTTCTCCATGCGCGGCCTCGGCCGCGAACTCGCCAGCGCCTTCGCCGTGCCGTACGTGGACGCGGGCCTGCCCGGCGAACCGCTGCCAGTGGACGTCGACCGCGAGCCCTGGCCGGTGGCCCTCGACGAGGACGGCAAGGCCACCCGCTACACCGCGCGCATCATCGACGGCGTCGACGCCACCGCGTCGTCGCCCTGGTGGATGGCCAAGCGGCTCATGGTCGCGGGCATCCGCCCGATCTCGGCGATCGTCGACATCACCAACTACGTGATGATCGAACTCGGCCAGCCGCTGCACGCCTTCGACGCCGACAAGGTGACCGGCACCGTTCGCGTCCGCGCGGCGAAGTCAGGGGAGACCCTCGAAACGCTCGACGGCGTCACCCGCACGCTCGATCCCGAGGACATCGTCATCGCCGACGACTCCGGGGCCATCGCCCTCGCCGGCGTGATGGGTGGCGCGGCGACCGAGGTCACCGACTCCACCAGCACCATCCTCCTGGAGTCCGCGAACTTCGATCAGGTCCGCGTCTTCCGCACCGGCAAGCGGCACAAGCTGACGTCGGAGGCCGCGAAGCGCTTCGAGCGTCTGGTGGACCCGGCGATCACCGCCGTGGCCTCTGATCGCGCCGCGGCCCTCATCGTCGAGTACGCGGGCGGACTCGTGGCCGGCGCGCTCGCCGACGCTCAGGCGCCCGCCGCGGACCTGCCCGTCATCGAGATCGACCCCGCACTGCCCGATCAGACCGCAGGCATCGGCTACCCGGCGGGTACCACCGCGGCGCGGCTCCGCGAGGTGGGCTGCGACGTCGCCGGCACCGCTCCGCTGCTGGTGACCCCGCCCACCTGGCGACCGGACCTGCGCATGCGCGCCGACCTGGTCGAGGAGGTGCTGCGTCTGGAGGGCCTCGAGGACATTCCGGCAGTGGTGCCGCGGGCGCCCGGGGGCACCGGCCTCACCGCAGCCCAGCGTCGTCGTCGCGCCATCGGCACCGGCCTGGCCGCCGACGGCTACGTCGAGGTGCTGCCGTATCCGTTCCTGCCCGCCGGAGTCTTCGACACCTGGGGTCTCCCGAACGACGACCCGCGTCGCGGCACCGTGTCGGTGCTCAACCCGCTCGAATCCGATCGTCCGGAGCTGAACACCACGCTGCTGCCGGGTCTGCTCGAGATGGCGGCGCGCAACATCGCCCGCGGCCAGCGCGATCTGGCGCTCTACGCCATCGGCCAGGTGGTCCTGGGCGGCGAGACGGGTCCCACCGTCCCGGCCCTCGACGTGACCCGTCGACCGTCCGCCGAGGAACTCGCCGCGCTCGACGCGTCGCTGCCGAAGCAGCCGCTGCACGTCGGCGTCGTGCTGACCGGTCTGCGTGAGCCCACCGGCCCGCTCGGCAAGGGCCGCGCGGCCGACGCCTACGACGCGTTCGAGGCCGCCCGTCAGATCGGCAAGGCGTCCGGCGTGGAACTGACGCTGCACGCCGACGACCACCTGCCGTGGCACCCCGGCCGCTGCGCCCGACTGGAGGCCGACGGAGTCGCCGTCGGTTACGCGGGCGAACTGCATCCCGCCGTGCTGGAGCGCGCCGGTCTGCCCGCCCGCCTCTGCGCCGTCGAGATCGACGTCGACGCGCTCCCATTGCGCGAGAACCTGCCGTCGCCGAAGGTTTCGCCCTTCCCGGCCGTCCTGCAGGACGTGAACGTGGTCGTCGACGCCGCCGTCGCCGCACAGGACGTGCAGGACGCCCTCGTCGCCGGTGCAGGCGAACTGCTGGAATCGATCGCACTGTTCGACGTCTTCGCCGGTGAGCAGGTGGGCGAGGGACACAAGTCGCTGACCTTCGCCCTCACCTTCCGTGCGGGCGACCGGACGCTGACCGAGGACGAGGGCTCTGCGGCCAAGATGGCCGCCGTCGCGCACGCCGGTGAGGTCGTGGGAGCCCGACTGCGTTGATCCGCCTCCTGGTGACGGCAGTCGCCGTCGCGCTGCTGTCGTTCTGGTTGCATCGTCGACTGGTCCGACTGCCGGGAGTCCGGGGCCGCTGGGCGGTCGCCGCGGACATCGTGCTCGCGGTGTTCGGGTTCACCATGGTCGGCGCGTTCGCGGTCGGCGGGCCACTCGACCCGGCGTGGGCGCGCCCAGTCGGCGTCGTCGGATTCACCTGGGCCGCCGTCGTCTACTACCTGATGCTCGGCACCCTGCTGATCGCCGTGATCCGGCTGGCCGCCAGAGGAGTCGCGCGGCTGCGCGGCCGCGACGCCGGACCGCACCTCGGGCGCCGCACGACCGCCGGTGCGACCGCGCTCGTCGCGGTGGTCTCGCTCGGCACCGTCGCCTACGGTCTCGTCGAGGCCTCCTCACCGCGGATCGTCGACGAGTCGGTGACGATGGCGCATCTGCCTGCGGAGTTCGACGGAGTCCGCGTGGCTCTGGTGACCGACGTCCACGCCGGTCCGGCGCGCGGAGGAGACTTCGTCCGGAAAGTGGTGGACCGGGTCAACGCTCAGCGCCCGGATCTGGTGATCCTGGGCGGCGACCTCACCGACGGATCGGTCAAGCACGTCGGGCCCGACCTCCAGCCCCTCCAAGACCTGCGTGCGCCGCTCGGCGTGTTCGCGGTCAGCGGCAACCACGAGTACTACGTCGAAGACGACGGTGGGTCGTGGCTGGACTTCTGGGAGACCCTAGGGATCCGCACCCTGCGCAACGAGCGGGTGGAACTGCATCGGGGTGGGGGAGTCATCGACCTCGCGGGCGTCTACGACCGCACCGCGCCGGAACCCTACCGACCGGACTATGCGAAGGCGCTCGGTGGTCGGACCGCCGACCGGCCGGTCCTCTTCATCGCGCATCAGCCGACACAGGCCGTCGACGCCGCGGAGTTCGGTGCCGACGTTCAACTCTCCGGTCACACCCACGACGGTCAGATGTGGCCGAACACCTACCTGGTGGCGCTCACCAGTCCGGTGACCGCGGGCTGGGGAGACGTCGACGGCGTCCAGGTGTACGTGACGCGCGGCGCCGGAGCCTGGGGGCCGCCGGTTCGGGTGCTCGCACCGCCGGAGATCACCGTGATCACGCTGCGGCGCTGAATTCCCGGCTCGTCCGGATCGAAAGACTCGCGTCGAACGACGTGAATTAGTTTGCGGTGTGGTGCATAATGATTGCATGACTATCAAGGTTGCAGTCGCCGGAGCGAGCGGCTACGCGGGCGGCGAGATCCTTCGGCTCCTCTGCGGACACCCGCGAACCCTGGCGGGTGAACTCGAGATCGGTGCGCTCACGGCGGGATCGAACGCCGGGACGCGCCTGGGCGACCTGCACCGCAACCTGTTCCCGCTCGCCGACCGCATCCTCGAGGAGACCACCCCCGAGGTCCTCGCCGGCCACGACGTCGTCTTCCTGGGACTCCCGCACGGCCAGTCCGCGGCCATCGCCGACGCGCTGCCGCCGAGCACCCTGATCGTCGACTGCGGCGCCGACTTCCGGCTCGAGGACGCCGACGAGTGGACCACGTACTACGGGGGAGAGCACGCGGGCACCTGGCCCTACGGCATGCCCGAACTGCCCGGCAACCGGGAGATCGTCGCCGGTGCCACCCGCATCGCCGTCCCCGGCTGCTATCCGACGGTCTCCATCCTCACCCTGCTGCCCGCACTCCTCGCGGGCCTGGTGGAGCCGACGGTCACGATCGTCGCGATGTCCGGCACCTCCGGTGCGGGCCGATCGCCCAAGGTGAACCTCCTCGCCGCCGAGGTCCTCGGCTCGGTCCGCGCTTACGGCGTCGGCGGCACCCACCGGCACACCCCGGAGATCACCCAGGCGCTCTCGCGCGCCGCCGACATGCCGGTCGCCGTCTCCTTCACCCCGGTCCTGGTGCCGACCACGCGCGGCATCCTCGCGACGTGCACGGCCCGGACCTCTGCGTCGATCGACGAGTTCCGCGTCGCCTACGAGAAGGCGTACGACGGCGAGGCGTTCGTCAATCTGCTGCCGCAGGGCGAGTTCCCGGAGACCGGTTCGGTGCTCGGCACCAACATGGTCTCGATCGGTCTCTCGGTGGACGAGCGCTCGGGCACCTTCGTCGCCATCGGCGCCGTCGACAACCTCACCAAGGGAACCGGCGGTGCGGCCGTCCAGTCGATGAACCTCGCGCTCGGCTGGGGCGAAGGCGAAGGCCTCCCGATCGTCGGCGTCGCACCGTGACCGACGCCCCCGCCCCGCATCCTTCGACAGTGGACCCCGAAAAGGACCAGACCATGACGCAGACCCCCGCCTCGGACGCAGCCGAGAGCATCCCGGTGCCCGACATCGACCTGCTCGTCGGATCGCGGATGACACGTCGCCAGGGCGTGACCGCACCGCTCGGCTTCCGTGCCGCGGGTATCGCCGCCGGTATCAAGGCCAGCGGCCATCCCGATCTCGCGCTCGTCTTCAACGAGGGACCCGACCTGGGAGCGGCCGCGGTCTTCACCCGCAATCAGGTCAAGGCCGCACCGGTCCTGTGGACCCAGCAGGTCATCAAGTCCCAGGCGCTTCGCGCCGTGATCCTGAACTCGGGCGGCGCCAACGCGTGCACCGGACCCGAGGGCTTCCAGGACTCCCATGCGACCGCCGAAGCCGTCGCGTCGACGCTGTCGAACTGGGGGACCGACACCGGAGCCGGCGAGGTGGCGGTCTGCTCCACCGGCCTCATCGGCGAACGACTCCCGATGGACAAGATCCTCGCCGGTGTCACCGAGATCGTGCACGAGATGGCGGGCGGCATCGAGGGGGGCACCGACGCCGCACACGCGATCATGACCACCGACACCAAACCCAAGCAGGTGGCACTTCACCACACGGGCGGCTGGAACGTCGGCGGCATGGCGAAGGGCGCGGGCATGCTCGCCCCGTCGCTGGCCACCATGCTCGTCGTCCTCACGACCGATGCGAAGGTGAGCCCCGAGGCCGTCGACACTGCCCTGCGGCGCGCCACCGCACGCACCTTCGACCG
Source organism: Gordonia phthalatica (assembly GCF_001305675.1). NCBI lineage: Bacteria > Bacillati > Actinomycetota > Actinomycetes > Mycobacteriales > Gordoniaceae > Gordonia > Gordonia phthalatica. The sequence continues at coordinate 2,515,813 of NZ_CP011853.1, read as the reverse complement.
CCTCGACGTCGACGGCTCCATCTCCACCAACGACACCGTTCTCCTGCTCTCGTCGGGTGCCAGCCAGATCGAGGTGCCGCAGGCCGAGCTCGACGCCGCCGTGTTCGCCGTCTGCGACGACCTCGCCGGTCAGCTGCAGGACGACGCCGAGGGCGTCACCAAGCGGATCGCCATCACGATCACCGGTGCCGTGACCGAGGACGACGCCCTCGTCGTCGCGCGGACCGTCGGCCGCGACTCGCTGGTCAAGACGGCGCTGTTCGGTTCCGACCCCAACTGGGGCCGAGTGATCGCTGCCATCGGCGCCGCACCCGTCACCATCGATCCGGACCGGATCACCGTGGCGTTCAACGGATCGCCGATCTGCCGGAACGGCGTCGGCGTTCCCGGCGCCCGTGAGGTGGACCTCTCCGGAACCCGCATCGAGGTGGTCGCCGACCTGGGGCTCGGCGACGCCGAAGCCACGATCCGCACCACCGACCTGTCGCACGCCTACGTGGAAGAGAACTCGGCCTACTCGTCATGACGGACACCATCGCCCTCGACGCGCTGCAGAAGGCAGCCGTCCTCGCCGAATCCCTGCCCGCACTGGCGGCCCTCCACGGCAAGCGCGTCGTCGTCAAGTACGGCGGCAACGCCATGATCGACGACGATCTCAAGAAGGCCTTCGCGGCCGACGTCGTCCTGCTCCGCGCGTGCGGCATCCACCCGATCGTCGTTCACGGCGGCGGCCCGCAGATCTCGGCCATGCTCCGCAAGCTCGACCTCGACGGCGAGTTCCGCGGCGGCTTCCGCGTCACCACCCCCGAGGTGATGGACGTGGTCCGCATGGTCCTGTTCGGTCAGGTGGGTCGTGAACTCGTGGGCCTGATCAACGCGCACGGGCCGTTCGCCGTCGGCATCACCGGCGAGGACGCCCGCCTGTTCACCGCGGTCCGTCGGACCGCGCTGGTCAACGGCGAGCAGGTCGACATCGGACTCGTCGGCGACATCAGCAGCGTCAACACCTCCGCGGTCGACGACCTCATCGCGGCCGGTCGCATCCCGGTGGTCTCGACCATCGCGCCCGACGCGTCCGGTCAAGTCCACAACATCAACGCCGACACCGCCGCGGGCGCCATCGCCGGCGCGCTCGGTGCCGAGCACCTGGTGATGCTGACCGACGTGGAGGGCCTGTACACCGACTGGCCGGACCGATCGTCGCTGGTCTCCCGGATCACCGCCGCCGAGGTCGAGGCACTCCTGCCGCGTCTCGACGCGGGCATGGTGCCGAAGATGGAGGCCTGCATGCGGGCCGTCCAGGACGGCGTCGGCGCCGCACATGTCATCGACGGCCGTTCACCGCACTCGGTGGTCGCCGCGCTACTCACCTCGTCGACGTCGGGCACCACCGTCGTCGCGGACGACTGAAAAGGGAGGACGGTCATGACCGCACCCCTGCAGCAGCGGTGGAACGCCGCGCTCATGAACAACTACGGCACCCCGGGGATCGCGCTCGTCCGCGGGGAGGGCGCCGTCGTCTACGACGCCGACGGTCGTGAATACCTCGACCTGCTCGGCGGCATCGCCGTCAACGCCCTCGGGCACGCTCATCCGGCGATCATCGACGCCGTCACGACGCAGTTGTCGACCCTCGGCCACGTGTCGAACCTGTACATCTCGCAGCCGGTCGTCGAGCTGGCCGAACGGCTGCTCGCCGCGTTCGGCCACGACGGCCGTGTCTTCCTCTGCAACTCGGGGACCGAGGCCAACGAGGCCGCCTTCAAACTGGCGCGCCGCACCGGGCGGCCGCAGATCATCGCGGCCGAAGGCGGTTTCCACGGGCGCTCCATGGGATCTCTCGCGATGACCGGCCAGCCGGGTAAGCGCGCACCGTTCGAGCCGATGCCCGCCGGTGTGGACTTCGTCCCGTTCGGCGACGCCGATGCGCTGCGCGCCGCGGTCTCCGAGCAGACCGCCGCCGTGATCCTCGAACCGATCCAGGGGGAGAAGGGCGTCATCGTCCCGCCCGCCGACTACTTGGCGCAGGCACGGGCCATCACGGCCGAGCATGGTGCGCTGCTGATGCTCGACGAGGTGCAGACCGGCATCGCACGGACCGGCTGGATGTTCGCGCACCAACGAGCGGGCATCGTGCCCGACGTGATGACCCTCGCCAAGGGCCTCGGCGGCGGCCTGCCGATCGGAGCAGCCATCGCGACCGGGCCGGCCGCCGACCTGTTCGGTCCGGGCGATCACGGCACCACGTTCGGCGGAAACCCGGCCTGTGCCGCCGCCGCGCTCGCCGTCCTCAAGTACATCGACGACAACGATCTCCTCGCTCACGTCGAACACGTCGGCAAGGCACTCGCCAGCGGCATCGAGGATCTCGGGCACCCGCAGATCGCGCACGTCCGCGGTGACGGACTCCTGCTCGGCGTGGTGCTGAACTCGCCGATCGCGAAGGCCGCCGAGAGCGCCGCCCGCGACGCGGGGTACCTCATCAACGCCCCGGCCGCGGACGTGCTGCGTCTCGCGCCGCCGCTCATCCTGACCGACCAGCAGGCCGCAGGCTTCGTCGCGGGCCTTCCCGCGATCCTCGACGCCGCGACCGCCGCGCAGGCCTAGTGTCGCGCGCCCCACGAAAGGCTCCACCCGCATGAGTGAAACCACCACCGTCCGGCACTTCCTGCGCGACGACGACCTCACGCCCGCCGAGCAGGCGGAGGTCCTCGCCCTCGCCGCCGAGATGAAGCGCGACCGCTTCGCCTTCCGCCCCCTCGAGGGTCCGCGCGCGGTCGGCGTCATCTTCGACAAGAACTCCACCCGCACCCGCTTCTCGTTCGAGGTGGGCATCAGCCAGCTCGGCGGTCACGCGGTCGTCGTCGACGGCGCCAACACGCAGATGGGGCGCGACGAGTCGTTCGCCGACACCGGCCGGGTGCTGTCCCGCTTCGTCGACGCCATCGTCTGGCGGACGTTCGGCCAGGACCGTCTGGAGGCCGTCGCCGAGTACTCGTCGGTGCCGGTCGTGAACGCGCTGTCCGACTCCTTCCACCCGTGCCAGATCCTCGCCGACCTGCAGACGATCATCGAACGCAAGGGCAAGGCCGCCGGATTGACGATGACCTACCTCGGCGACGCCGCCAACAACATGGCGCACTCGCTGATGCTCGGCGGTGTCACGGCAGGCATGCACGTGCGGATCAGCGGTCCCGCCGCCTTCCAGCCCGACCCCGAGGTCGTGGCGGCGACGCAGCGTCGCGCCGCGGAGACCGGGGGCAGCGTCGAGCTGATCTCCGATCCGATCGCCGCGGCCACCGGTGCCGACGTCCTCGTCACCGACACCTGGACCTCGATGGGGCAGGAGTCCGACGGACTGGACCGGGTCGGCCCGTTCCGCCCCTACCAGATCAACAGTGAACTCCTCGGCTACGCCGCGGACGATGCGATCGTCCTGCACTGCCTCCCCGCCCACCGCGGCGAGGAGATCACCGACGAGGTGATCGACGGGCCGGCGAGCGTCGTGTTCGACGAGGCCGAGAACCGCCTGCACGCACAGAAGGCGCTGCTGGCCTGGATCATGGAGCGAGCGTGAGCCGTCCGAACCCGGTGACCGCGAGCGACTCCGACCGGTCGGAGTCGGCGCGCCTCGCCGCCACGCGGGCCGGTCGACATGCGCGGATCGTCGAGATCCTGGCCGCCGAGCAGGTACGCAGCCAGGGGGAACTGCAACAGCGACTGTCAGAATTGGGGGTCGAGGCCACGCAGGCGACCATCTCGCGCGACCTCGAGGAGCTCGGCGCAGTGAAGCTGCGCGCCGCTGACGGGGGAGTCGGAGTGTACGTGGTGCCGGAAGACGGAAGTCCCGTTCGCGGAGTGTCCGGAGGCACCGACAAGGTATCCCGGCTGGTGTCCGAACTGCTGGTATCCACCGACTCGTCCGGCGACATGGCGGTCCTGCGCACGCCCCCGGGCGCCGCGGGATACCTGGCGAGCGCTCTCGACCGCGCCCGACTGCCCGGAGTGGTCGGGACCATCGCCGGTGACGACACCATCTTCGTCCTCGCCCGACGACCCCTGACCGGCGCCGACCTCGCCGCCCGCATCGAAGGCCTCGTCTAGCCTCCCTCGCCGGTTGAGTGCTCGTGCAGCCTCCCTCGCCGGTTGAGCGAGCGAAGCGAGTCGAAACCCGCCCCCGGCCCCCGATTACCCTCAGAACAAGCCGAACCACCACCACACCCGAGGAGTACCGCCCTCATGGCGACCGCCGACAACACCGCATCGACCACCCCCGACCACGAGGGGACCAACGAGGGCGCGCTCTGGGGCGGCCGGTTCGCTGACGGGCCCGCCGCCGCGATGGCGGCCTTGAGCAAGTCGACGCACTTCGACTGGGCGCTCGCGCCCTACGACATTCAGGCATCCAAGGCACACGCGCGAGTGCTGGCGAAGGCCGGGCTCCTCACCGAGGCTGACGCCGCGACCATGCAGGCAGGACTCGACCGCCTCGCAGCGGACGTCGCCGACGGCACGTTCCAACCGGCCGAGAGCGATGAGGACGTGCACGGCGCGCTCGAGCGCGGCCTGATCGAGCGGGTCGGTGCGGACGTGGGCGGTCGCCTCCGCGCGGGCCGGTCGCGCAACGACCAGGTCGCGACGCTGTTCCGGATGTGGCTGCGGGATGCCATGCGACGCGTGGGCGCCGGGGTCCTCGACCTCGCCGAAGCCCTCGTCTTCCAGGCTGCCGCCAATCCCGGCGTGGTGATGCCGGGCAAGACCCACCTGCAGGCGGCCCAGCCGGTCCTCCTCGGACACACTCTGATGGCGCACGCGCAGCCTCTGCTGCGCGACGTCGCACGCCTCGTCGACGCGGACCGTCGTGTCGCCGTCTCCCCGTACGGGGCCGGCGCCCTCGCGGGCTCGTCCCTCGGCCTGGACCCGGAGGCGATCGCCGCCGATCTCGGCTTCGACCGGGCCGCCGACAACTCCATCGACGCCACCAGTTCGCGCGACTTCGCGGCCGAGGCGGCCTTCGTCTTCGCGATGACGGCGGTCGACATGTCGCGTCTCGGCGAGGACGTGATCCTGTGGAGCACGCCCGAGTACGACTACGTGACGCTGGCCGATGCCTGGTCGACCGGCAGCTCGATCATGCCGCAGAAGAAGAACCCCGACGTCGCCGAGCTGGCGCGCGGTAAGGCCGGACGCATCATCGGCAACCTGACCGGGCTGCTCGCGACTCTCAAGGCGCAGCCGCTGGCCTATAACCGCGACCTGCAGGAGGACAAGGAACCGGTCTTCGACTCCGTCGCGCAACTCGAACTGCTGCTGCCCGCGATGGCGGGACTGGTCAGCACCCTGGTGTTCCATCCCGACCGGATGGCCGAGCTGGCGCCCGCCGGCTTCACCCTCGCCACCGACATCGCCGAATGGCTGGTCCGCGAAGGCGTTCCGTTCCGCGTGGCGCATGAGGTGGCCGGGGCGTGCGTGCGGGAAGCCGAGCAGCGCGGCGTCGGTCTCGACGAACTCGACGACGAGACGATGGCGGCGATCAATCCGGCGTTGACGCCGAAGGTCCGTGAGGTCCTCACCGTCACCGGGTCCATCGAATCGCGCAACGCACTCGGCGGTACGGCGTCGCCCCAGGTCCAGCGGCAGATCGAGGTGGCGACGGCGCGGATCGCTGAACTCCGCGCAGCACTGGACCGATAGAGACGCCAGCGCGGGTGTGTCTCGCGACACCACTCGACGCAACTGTGTGTAACCACTAGAGCGTGTCTCCCATATCCTTTTGCGGGTCTCGACGGCCAGATGCACGCCCGGCCGCGTTGTCGTCGGTCGACATAGCTACCGCTATGCCTCCCTCCTCCGCCTTGCCGGACGCACATCTGATCCGCCGATCCCTCGCAAGGGATATGGGAGACACGCTCTAGTAAACTGCACGCGTGCGTGTGGGGGATCGGATGTCGGTCGGCGCGCACAGGGGTTGAGCGGGACGGAGTATTCCACGGTGATGGGCTTGCCAGACGTCGGCGGTGCGGTCGGACGGATTGTTGCGACGGCGCAGAACGGACTCGAGGTCCTGCGGATGGGCGGTCTCGACACCGGGACCGAGCCCACGCCGTACAAGGTCGTCGAGACCGAGAAGATGTACCGGTTGCGCCGGTACTTCCCCGACGACCCGGGCGACGGCTGCGCGAACATCGTGCTGATCCCGCCGATGATGGTGTCGGCGAACGTCTACGACGTCACCCAGCAGAACGGCGCCGTCTCGGTGCTCCACCGCCACGGGGTGATTCCGTGGGTCGTCGACTTCGGGTCGCCCGACCACGAAGAGGGTGGCATGGAGCGCACCCTCACCGACCACGTCGTCGCGATCAGCCGCGTCATCGACCTCGTCCGCTCGGTCACCGGGCACGACGTCCACCTGGGCGGGTACTCGCAGGGCGGCATGTTCGCGTACCAGACCGCCGCCTATCGGCGGTCCAAGGGCCTCGCCAGCGTCGTCACCTTCGGCAGCCCGGTCGACGTCCTCGCCGCGCTTCCGCTCGGACTGCCCGCGAACCTCGTCGTCCCCGGCGCCGAGTTCGTCGCCGACAACGTCTTCAACCGGCTGTGGATCCCGAGTTGGCTGGCCCGCACCGGATTCCAGCTCGCCGACCCGGTCAAGACGGCCAAGAGCCGCATCGACTTCCTCCGCAAACTCCACGATCGCGACGCGCTGCTGCCCCGTGAGGATCAGCGTCGTTTCATCGAGCAGGAGGGCTGGGTCGCCTGGTCCGGTCCCGCCGTCGCCGAACTGCTCCGCCAGTTCGTCGTCCACAACCGCATGATGTCCGGCGGCTTCGTCATCGACGGCGAAGTGGTCTCGATGACGGAGATCACCTGCCCCGTCCTGGCGTTCGTCGGCGAGACCGACGACATCGGCCAGCCGCTCGCCGTGCGCGGCATCGTCCGCGCCGCGCCGCTGGCCGAGGTCTACGAGTCGGCGCTGCCGGTCGGTCACTTCGGTCTGGTCGTCGGATCCACCGCCGGCCGCCTCACCTGGCCGACGGTCGGGGAGTGGATTCAGTGGCGCGAGGGCAACGCCGACGAGCCCGAGAACATCGCGCCGATGAAGACCGACCGCACCGAGTCGGGAACCGGCATCAGCTGGACGAACCGACTCACCTACGGCGTCGGGCAGGTCGCCGGTGCGGGTACCGCGGTCTCGAAGGAACTCGTCGAGGCTGTCAACTCCCTGCAGCGCACCACCTGGGCGGTCGCCACCGAATCCGTGCGCACCGTTCCGAGGCTGTTCCGCCTCGGGCAGATCCAGCCGTCCACCCGCGTCTCGCTGGGCAAGCTCATGAGCGAGAACGCCAAGCGCACACCCCACGACGAACTGTTCCTCTTCGAGGACCGGATCCTCACCCACACCCAGGTCAACACCCGCATCGACAACGTGGTCCTCGGTCTCATCGAGAGCGGCATCCGACCCGGCGTCCACGTCGGCGTGATGATGGACCCGCGCCCGTCGGCGCTCGTGACCATCGCCGCGCTGTCACGGCTGGGCGCCGTCGCGGTGCTCATGTCGTCGAGCGACTCGCTTCCCGAGATGCTGACGATGGCCGAGACCCGGGTGATCGTGGCCGACCCGGATCACCTGGACCGTGCGGCGGCCGCCTGCGGTCGCGTCCTGGTCCTCGGCGGCGGCAGCGGCGACGCCCGCGTGATCGAACGCGCCGACGGCGAGCACATCGTCGACATGGAGAAGATCGACCCGAACCTGGTTCGTCGGCCGGCGTGGTACCGACCGGATCCCGGTTTGGCCGGCGACCTCGCGTTCGTCGTCTTCACCGAGACCCAGGGGCGCATCAATCGCTGGTCCATCACCAACCACCGGTTCGCCATGTCTGCGTTCGGTGCGGCCGCGGCCGCAGGCCTGAGCAACCGGGACACCGTGTACTGCTTGCCCCCGCTGCACCACGCCTCCGGCTTGCTCACCACCCTCGGCGCCACCGCGGCCGGACGGTCGCGCATCGCGCTCTCGACCGGGGTCGACCCGGCTCGCTTCTCCCGCGAGATCCGCCGGTACGGCGTCACCGTGGTCTCGTACACCTGGAACATGCTCGCCGAGATCATGGACGCGCCCGAGTTCGACGCGAGTCAACTCGGCACCGTCCGTCTGTTCATGGGCTCGGGAATGTCCTCGGGCCAGTGGACCCGGATTCGCGAGACCCTGCCGAACGCTCGCGTCCTCGAATTCTTCGCCACCGCGGACGGATCTGCGATCCTCGCCAACGTCGACGACAACAAGATCGGCTCGATGGGCCGCGCCCTGCCGGAGACCAACCCGGTGCGCGTCGCCGCGTACGACCCGATGACCGGCCGCATGGAGATCGACCGCGACACCGGCTTCATCCGCGAAGCCGGGCCGCGCGAGGTCGGCATGCTCGTCTCCCATGCGGGGCAGCGGTTCGAGGCCTCCGGGCTGGTGTTGCGCGACGTGTTCCGCCCGCACGACCGCTGGGAGGTCGGCGGCAGCCTGTTCCGCGCCGATGCCGACGGCGACCTCTGGTACATGGGATCCGCGGCCGGCGTCATCCAGAGCGCCGCCGGACCGATCTACCAGGTGCCGATCCAGCAGGCGCTGTCGATGGTCTCCGACATCAAACTCGCCGGCGTGTACGGGGTGGGCGAGCCCGGCAGCCAGATCGCGGTCGCCGTCGTGGAACTCCGCGAGGGCGTCACCTCGCTCACTCCGACCCAGATCCGTGTCGGCCTGGGTGAACTCCCGGCCGAGCAGCGTCCGCACCTGGTGTGGATCGCGGACTCCATTCCGCTGTCGGAGTCGTTCCGCATGATGACCAGCAAGATCGCCGCTCGCGGCATGCCCAAGCCGGGATCCAAGATCTGGTACCGCGACGCAGAGGGCCGCTACCGGCGCTACACGGCGACCGCCGCCGCGGCTATCGACTGGAGCTCGCCGACCGGTGTCGCCGCCGACGAGGAGACGTCCGTCTCCGAGTAGCCTGAGAGCCGACAGGATGTCGCCGCCGACCGCGGCGTGCGACTTGATCGACGAAACGAGTGGGAGCCGATGGCGACACGTGCCGAGGGCATGAATCCGGTGATGAGAGACCGGTTGGTGTGCCCCCAGGATCTGGGTGAACTGATCAATGCGGGAGACGAGCTGTATAACCCGCGTCTCCGGGTCGCCTATGCCATCGACGACAAGGGCATCCCGAACATGCTGATCGACAATGCGCGCTCGGTGTCCGACGAAGAGCACGAGCGCTTCACCGCGAAGGAAGCGTGAATCCACCCGTGGACCAGAACATCCTCGACGACCTCATCTGGCGCGGCCTGATCGGCCAGACCACCGACGAAGACGCACTGAGGAAGGCTCTCGACGAGCCGATCTCGCTGTACGCGGGATTCGACCCGACCGCGTCGAGCCTGCACGCCGGTCACCTGGTGCCGTTGCTGACGCTGCGCCGGTTCCAACTCGCCGGGCACCGCCCCGTCGTCCTGGCCGGAGGTGCCACCGGCCTCATCGGCGACCCCCGCGACGTGGGGGAGCGGACCATGAACTCCGCGGACACCGTCGCCGGTTGGGCCGACACGATCGTCGGCCAGCTCCAGCGATTCGTCACGATCGACGACTCCGCCAACGGTGCCGTCCTGGTCAACAACAACGATTGGACCGGGTCGCTCTCGACGATCGAATTCCTCCGGGACATCGGCAAGCACTTCTCGGTCAACGTCATGCTGGCCCGCGAGACGGTGAAGCGTCGACTCGAGTCCGACGGCATCAGCTACACCGAGTTCAGCTACCTGCTGCTCCAGTCCAACGACTACCTGCAGCTGTACCGGAAGTACGGCTGCATCCTGCAGATCGGTGGCTCCGACCAGTGGGGGAACATCGTCGGCGGCGTGGATCTGATCCGCAAGGTCGATGGCGGAAGCGCCCATGCGCTCACCGTTCCCCTCGTGACGTCGGCCGACGGAAAGAAGTTCGGCAAGTCCACCGGCGGTGGAAGCGTGTGGCTCGATCCGGAGCTCACCAGTCCGTACGCCTGGTACCAGTACTTCGTGAACACGGCCGACGCCGACGTCATCAAGTTCCTCAAGTGGTTCACCTTCCTCAGCAGGGAGGAGATCGAGGAACTCGAGAAGATCACCGAGGAGAAGCCCTTCCTCCGCGAGGCGCAGAAGCGTCTCGCCCAGGAGCTCACGACGCTGATCCACGGCGCCGACCAGACCGCAGCAGCCGAGTTGGCGAGCAAGGCGCTGTTCGGGCGAGCAGAACTCGCCGACCTCGACGAGGCGACGCTCGCCGCCGCGTTGGGGGAGACCGGCATCGCCGAGTTCTCCGCCGGTGCCGAACCGACCATCGTGGAACTCCTGGTTCAGTCCGGCCTCGCGGACAGCAACAAGGCCGCGCGCCGCGCGGTCGACGAAGGCGGTGCCTACGTCAACAACGTCAAGGTCACCGACGCCGACTGGAAGCCGGCCGCCGACGACCTGCTGTTCGGCCGCTGGCTGGTGCTCCGACGGGGTAAGAAGACCTTCGCCGGCGCCAAGATCGGTTCCTGAAGCACTCGTCTAGCGCGCTGACCTGGCGATTTGGCACTCATCGAAAAGAGTGTGTAGGTTATTCCAGGTCAGCGCGACAGGCGCTGGCGGTGAAAAGCCCGGTCACGGCGGCGAGTTGCACTCGTTCCGGTCGGCCGGGTAGAGTAGCGGTCCTGCACATCGCGGAGTTCCTGTTTTTCTTCACGGAGGTTCGGAGCGGTGCGGTTTGCGGGGATTGTTCCGGCCTGGTAGGTTGGAAAGGTCGCCTCGGAGACGGGGAGATCGACGTTATAACTACAGATGTCTGTTTGGTCAGGTTCTATTTTTCTGGCTTTGTGTTGAAACTTTTGTTTCTGCATTTTTTGTTGGAGAGTTTGATCCTGGCTCAGGACGAACGCTGGCGGCGTGCTTAACACATGCAAGTCGAACGGAAAGGCCCCTTCGGGGGTACTCGAGTGGCGAACGGGTGAGTAACACGTGGGTGATCTGCCCTGAACTCTGGGATAAGCCTGGGAAACTGGGTCTAATACCGGATATGACCTCGCATCGCATGGTGTGGGGTGGAAAGCTTTTGCGGTTTGGGATGGGCCCGCGGCCTATCAGCTTGTTGGTGGGGTAATGGCCTACCAAGGCGACGACGGGTAGCCGACCTGAGAGGGTGATCGGCCACACTGGGACTGAGACACGGCCCAGACTCCTACGGGAGGCAGCAGTGGGGAATATTGCACAATGGGCGCAAGCCTGATGCAGCGACGCCGCGTGAGGGATGACGGCCTTCGGGTTGTAAACCTCTTTCGCCAGGGACGAAGCGCAAGTGACGGTACCTGGAGAAGAAGCACCGGCCAACTACGTGCCAGCAGCCGCGGTAATACGTAGGGTGCGAGCGTTGTCCGGAATTACTGGGCGTAAAGAGCTCGTAGGCGGTTTGTCGCGTCGTCTGTGAAATTCTGCAACTCAATTGCAGGCGTGCAGGCGATACGGGCAGACTTGAGTACTACAGGGGAGACTGGAATTCCTGGTGTAGCGGTGAAATGCGCAGATATCAGGAGGAACACCGGTGGCGAAGGCGGGTCTCTGGGTAGTAACTGACGCTGAGGAGCGAAAGCGTGGGGAGCGAACAGGATTAGATACCCTGGTAGTCCACGCCGTAAACGGTGGGTACTAGGTGTGGGGCTCATTTCACGAGTTCCGTGCCGTAGCTAACGCATTAAGTACCCCGCCTGGGGAGTACGGCCGCAAGGCTAAAACTCAAAGGAATTGACGGGGGCCCGCACAAGCGGCGGAGCATGTGGATTAATTCGATGCAACGCGAAGAACCTTACCTGGGTTTGACATACACCAGACGCAGTCAGAGATGGCTGTTCCCTTGTGGTTGGTGTACAGGTGGTGCATGGCTGTCGTCAGCTCGTGTCGTGAGATGTTGGGTTAAGTCCCGCAACGAGCGCAACCCTTGTCCTGTATTGCCAGCGGGTTATGCCGGGGACTTGCAGGAGACTGCCGGGGTCAACTCGGAGGAAGGTGGGGATGACGTCAAGTCATCATGCCCCTTATGTCCAGGGCTTCACACATGCTACAATGGCGCGTACAGAGGGCTGCGAGACCGTAAGGTGGAGCGAATCCCTTAAAGCGCGTCTCAGTTCGGATTGGGGTCTGCAACTCGACCCCATGAAGTCGGAGTCGCTAGTAATCGCAGATCAGCAACGCTGCGGTGAATACGTTCCCGGGCCTTGTACACACCGCCCGTCACGTCATGAAAGTCGGTAACACCCGAAGCCGGTGGCCTAACCCCTTGTGGGAGGGAGCTGTCGAAGGTGGGATCGGCGATTGGGACGAAGTCGTAACAAGGTAGCCGTACCGGAAGGTGCGGCTGGATCACCTCCTTTCTAAGGAGCAAACAACACTCCAACGCTGGTGCCGAATGCGCATCGGGTTGGTGTTTGTTCATGGGTGAAACACAAGAAACCATCATGATGCCGGCCGGAGACAATATGTTTGCGGTTGGTGGTGGTCTGGTCTCGGTGACGAGACTGGTGAACGTGTTGGGGTTGGTGGGTGTGTGTTGTTTGAGAAGTGCATAGTGGATGCGAGCATCTAGCCCAACTTTCGGTTGGGTTGTGTGTTCTGCAATTTCGATTCTGGTTTGTGCGATTCGAGTCTTAGTGTTCGGGTTGTATGAATGATTTTTTGTTTTGAATGGTGTCCACATTCGCGCCTTGCCGGCTTTGTGGTGGTTGGTGGGGGTGTGTTTGTGGGTGTTGTTGTAAGTGTTTTAGGGCGTTCGGTGGATGCCTTGGTACCAGGAGCCGATGAAGGACGTGGTAGGCCGCGATAGTCCTCGGGGAGTTGTCAAACGAGCTGTGATCCGAGGGTGTCCGAATGGGGAAACCCAGCACGAGTGATGTCGTGTTACCCACCTGTGAATGTATAGCGGGTGTGGAGGGAACGTGGGGAAGTGAAACATCTCAGTACCCACAGGAAGAGAAAACAAAATGTGATTCCGTGAGTAGTGGCGAGCGAAAGCGGATGAGGCTAAACCATGCGTATGTGATACTCGGTAGGGGTTGTGCGTGTGGGGTTGTGGGGTGATCGTTGGGTGTTCTACCGGACATCCGGTCAGTGATAAATCATTATGTTAGGTGAAGTGGCCTGGAATGGTCTGCCGTAGTGGGTGAGAGTCCCGTAACTGAAAGCATGGTGACTGGCTTCGATTTTTCCCAAGTAGCAGCGGGCTCGTGGAATCTGCTGTGAATCTGCCGGGACCACCCGGTAAGCCTAAATACTTTCTGGTGACCGATAGCGGACTAGTACCGTGAGGGAAAGGTGAAAAGTACCCCGGGAGGGGAGTGAAATAGTACCTGAAACCGGACGCTTACAATCCGTCAGAGCCTTGCACTTTTGGTGTTGGGGTGATGGCGTGCCTTTTGAAGAATGAGCCTGCGAGTTAGTGCTCAGTGGCGAGGTTAACCCGTGTGGGGTAGCCGTAGCGAAAGCGAGTCTGAATAGGGCGTTTGAGTCGCTGGGTCTAGACCCGAAGCGGAGTGATCTACCCATGGCCAGGGTGAAGCAGAGGTAAGACTTTGTGGAGGCCCGAACCCACTTCAGTTGAAAATGGAGGGGATGAGTTGTGGGTAGGGGTGAAAGGCCAATCAAACTCCGTGATAGCTGGTTCTCCCCGAAATGCATTTAGGTGCAGCGTTGCGTGTTTCTTACTGGAGGTAGAGCTACTGGATGGCCGATGGGCCCTACTAGGTTACTGACGTCAGCCAAACTCCGAATGCCGGTAAGTGAGAGCGTGGCAGTGAGACTGCGGGGGATAAGCTCCGTAGTCGAGAGGGAAACAGCCCAGATCGCCGGCTAAGGCCCCTAAGCGTGTACTAAGTGGAAAAGGATGTGGGGTTGCTGAGACAACCAGGAGGTTGGCTTAGAAGCAGCCACCCTTGAAAGAGTGCGTAATAGCTCACTGGTCAAGTGATCCTGCGCCGACAATTTAGCGGGGCTCAAGTACACCGCCGAAGCCGCGGCACTCACACATTTCATCGGCTTCACCCTTTGGGGTGTTGTCTAGTGGTGTGGGTGGGTAGGGGAGCGTCCTGCATCCGTGGAAGCAGCGGAGTGATCCAGTTGTGGAGGGTGTGGGAGTGAGAATGCAGGCATGAGTAGCGAAAGACAAGTGAGAAACTTGTCCGCCGGATGACCAAGGGTTCCTGGGCCAGGTTAATCCGCCCAGGGTGAGTCGGGACCTAAGGCGAGGCCGACAGGCGTAGTCGATGGACAACGGGTTGATATTCCCGTACCCGTGTATCCGCGCCCAGTGATGAATCATCTGTACTAACCATCCAAAAGCCGTTTTTGATTTCTTCGGATTTCTCTGATGGTGGCTGCGTGGGACCTTGGGTGTAGTAGTCAAGCGATGGGGTGACGCAGGAAGGTAGCTGGGCCAACTGATGGAATAGTTGGTGTAAGCCTGTAGGGAGAGACATAGGCAAATCCGTGTCTCACATATCCTGAGAGGTGATGCGTAGCCGTTGAGGTGAATTCGGTGATCCTATGCTGTCGAGAAAAGCCTCTAGTGAGTTGGTACACGGCCCGTACCCCAAACCGACACAGGTGGTCAGGTAGAGAATACTAAGGCGATCGAGTGAACTGTGGTTAAGGAACTCGGCAAATTGCCCCCGTAACTTCGGGAGAAGGGGGACCACGATCGGTGACGACATTTTCTGTCTGAGCTGGTGGTGGTCGCAGAGACCAGAGAGAAGCGACTGTTTACTAAAAACACAGGTCCGTGCGAAGTCGTAAGACGATGTATACGGACTGACGCCTGCCCGGTGCTGGAAGGTTAAGAGGACCGGTTAATCAACTTTGTTGGTGAAGCTGAGAATTTAAGCCCCAGTAAACGGCGGTGGTAACTATAACCATCCTAAGGTAGCGAAATTCCTTGTCGGGTAAGTTCCGACCTGCACGAATGGCGTAACGACTTCTCTGCTGTCTCAACCACAGGCTCGGCGAAATTGCAGTACGAGTAAAGATGCTCGTTACGCGCGGCAGGACGAAAAGACCCCGGGACCTTCACTATAGCTTGGTATTGGTGTTCGGTGCGGTTTGTGTAGGATAGGTGGGAGACTGTGAAGCCGGCACGCTAGTGTTGGTGGAGTCGTTGTTGAAATACCACTCTGATCGTATTGGGCTTCTAACCTCGGACCCTGATCGGGTTCAGGGACAGTGCCTGGTGGGTAGTTTAACTGGGGCGGTTGCCTCCTAAAGTGTAACGGAGGCGCCCAAAGGTTCCCTCAGCCTGGATGGCAATCAGGTGTTGAGTGTAAGTGCACAAGGGAGCTTGACTGTGAGACGTACATGTCGAGCAGGGACGAAAGTCGGGACTAGTGATCCGGCACCGGCAAGTGGAAGCGGTGTCGCTCAACGGATAAAAGGTACCCCGGGGATAACAGGCTGATCTTCCCCAAGAGTCCATATCGACGGGATGGTTTGGCACCTCGATGTCGGCTCGTCGCATCCTGGGGCTGGAGTAGGTCCCAAGGGTTGGGCTGTTCGCCCATTAAAGCGGCACGCGAGCTGGGTTTAGAACGTCGTGAGACAGTTCGGTCTCTATCCGCCGCGCGCGTCTAGAAACTTGAGGAATCCTGTCCCTAGTACGAGAGGACCGGGACGGACGAACCTCTGGTGTGCCAGTTGTTCCGCCAGGAGCACTGCTGGTTAGCTACGTTCGGAAGGGATAACCGCTGAAAGCATCTAAGCGGGAAGCCTGTTCCAAGATGAGGTTTCTCACCCACCCTTTGGGTGGGGTAAGGCCCCCTACAGACTATGGGGTTGATAGGCCAGAACTGTAAGCACAGTAATGTGTTCAGGTGACTGGTACTAATCGGCCGAGGACTTACCAACAACACTCACCACCATTTTTCAAGGATTGGTGAGTCGGAGTTGACGACGCACAATCATAGGTTCGCGCATCCACTATGTACTTCTGAAACAACACACCAACCCCCGTGTGGGGTTGGGTGGATAGTTTCATAGAGTTACGGCGGCTATAGCGGTGGGGAAACGCCCGGTCCCATTCCGAACCCGGAAGCTAAGCCCACCTGCGCCGATGGTACTGCACTGTAATGGGTGTGGGAGAGTAGGACACCGCCGAACACAATTTCAGGAAAGCCCCTGACCACGACGTTGGTCAGGGGCTTTCCTCATGTTCGGGGTGTGGTTGCGTCCCTGCGTGCGGCGGTCTCGATACTCGACGTCGCTCACTACGTTCGCGTCGGCGAACTCGACCACCCTGGGTAGCGGCGGTCTCGACCAACCTATGTAGCGGCGCGACTGTCCAATTGGTAAGTCAGCACGTCAACGAATAGATTAGAAGGTTATGAGCGGTACAGGGAACGGCCGGAATTCGGGCGGTAAAAGGAATGGTCGTCGGCCGGCGGATCGGCACGATCCGAGTGAGCCGCGGATCCCGGAGGATGTGAAGGCGTCCGACCTCGACCCTGAAGTCCGCCGCGATCTGCAGGCCCTGGACAAGCAGACCGCGGACCGCGTGGCACGGCATCTCGTCATGGCATCCGACCTCCTCGAGGACGATCCCGAACTGGCTCTGGCGCACGCGCGCGCGGCCCGCGCACGAGCAGCCCGCATCGGTGTGGTCCGTGAGACGGCGGGCATCGTGGCGTACTCGGTCGGGGAATGGCAGGAAGCCGTCACCGAGCTGCGTGCAGCACGTCGGATGAGCGGCAGCGAAGCCCTGCTCCCGCTGATCGCCGACAGTGAACGCGGACTGGGACAACCGCAGCGTGCCGTGGACATCGCAGACAGCCCCGAAGGGCAGCAGCTCACGGGAGATGCGCTCCTCGAGATGATCATCGTGAAGGCCGGCGCACTGACCGACCTCGGCGATGCAGCGGGCGCCGTACGCGCATTCACGAGCCAGAACCTGACACCCGGCCGCACGGGAACCGAGGCGGCACGACTGTTCTTCGCGTATGCGTCTGCGCTCGAGGCAGCAGGTCGTCGAGCCGACGCGATCGCCTGGTTCCAGAACGCAGCGTCGGCGGACCTGGACGACGAGACCGATGCTGAGTTCCGGCTGATGGACCTCCTCGACGGTGAAGCGAGCCTGTCTCCGGAATTGACGGCGTCGAACGCTGACGCCTCGCTGCGGGACCTGTACGACGTCCTCCTCCTGGATCTCGATGGCACCCTCTACACCGGCAGCAAGGTGGTACCGGGCGCCGTCGAGGCAGTCGCAGCGGCCGACGGCGCCGCACTCTTCGTCACCAACAACGCCAGTCGAACGCCCGCTGAGGTCTGCGCGCATCTGGACGGCTTCGGATTCCCCGCCACCGAATCGCAAGTCGTGACCAGTGCCCAGGTCGGTGCCGATCTCCTCGTCGAGCGCCTGGAGGCGGGCTCCAAGGTGCTCGTCGTCGGTGCGGACGCACTTCGGGCTGAGGTCCGAGAACGAGGAATGACCGTCGTCGACTCTGCGGACGACCACCCCGCAGCGGTGGTGCAGGGGCACTCGCCTGACACCGGCTGGGCGCAACTGTCGGAGGCGGCCCTGGCCATTCGGCAGGGGGCGATCTGGATCGCCACCAACGTGGACACCACGCTCCCCACCGAACGAGGGCTTCTCGTCGGCAACGGCTCGATGGTCGCCGCGGTCGCGACGGCGACCGGCGTCGCACCGACTGTCGCGGGCAAACCTGCGGCACCGATCATGGAGTCGGCCCTCAGTCGTTCGAATGCGCAGCGCCCGTTGATGATCGGCGACCGGCTGGACACCGACATCGAAGGCGCCCACACCGCTGGAATCGACAGTCTCCTGGTCCTCGGCGGAGTGACGACCGGTGTCGAACTGCTCGCCGCACGCCCGGAGCAGCGTCCCACCTATGTCGCCGCAGGCCTCGGAGCGCTCGACGATCCGGCGACGCAGTCGGTGATCGGGCCGCGCCCGGAGTGGTACGTGGAAGTCAATACGCAGCACGTCTCCGTCAGCTCTCGGGGCGCGGGAACCGTCGCGGGTCTCGCGGCCGCCCTGGCGAACGCCGTGTGGACGGCGGACGTCGGCGAGTTCGATCTGAAGATCGCAGCGGAGGACGACGCCTCCGCCGAGGCGCTCACCGAACTCGGTCTTTCGGCCCTGCGTTAGCCTGGAGGGGCTATGACCGACTCGAACCCGCCCCGTCCAGGACCCTCGCCCGCCGCCCTCGCCGCCGATGCGGCGATTCGCAACGCGGGACCCGGCGAGCCACGCGAGCACCCGTCCATCATTGCGGCGGAGGAGCTCCTCGTCGAGGCGGCGATGGTGCGCGAGACGGCCGACGACGAGTTCGATCTCGGCGCCCTCGCACGGCAGGCAGAGGTGCTGACACAGGCACACGATCGGCTGTCGGCGGCGTTGGAAGACGCCGGCCGTGGCTGACCGCGCGCACCGTCCCGACAGTCCAGAGAAGAGGCGATGATGGCGGCTCGCGCACGGCTCGATGCCGAACTGGTTCGACGAGGCCTCGCACGATCACGCGAACAGGCCCGGGAGTACATCGACTCCGGGTTCGTGAAGGTGAACGGCGCGGTCGCGACGAAAGCCGCGACCAACGTCGCGAAGGACACCCCGCTGGTGGTGAGCGAACCGGACACCGATCACTGGGCATCTCGTGGCGCGCACAAACTCCTCGGAGCACTGGAGGCCTTCGAGCCACAGGGCGTGTCGGTCGACGGCAAACGCTGCCTCGACGCCGGCGCCTCGACCGGCGGCTTCACCGACGTCCTCCTGCGTCGCGGCGCTCGCGAAGTGGAAGCCGTCGACGTCGGCTACGGCCAGCTGGTCTGGAAGCTGCAGTCCGACGATCGCGTGCACATCCATGACAGAACCAACGTCCGACACCTGACTCCGGAGACGATCGGGGGACCGGTCGACCTCATCGTCGGCGATCTCTCGTTCATCTCGCTGAAACTGGTGCTGCCCGCCCTCGCGTCCTGCCTGCGTCCCGGCGGTGACGCCCTGCCGATGGTGAAGCCGCAGTTCGAGGTCGGCAAAGACCGTGTCGGACACGGCGGAGTGGTGCGGGATCCGGATCTGCGCGCCGACGCGGTGGAGGCGGTGGCAGCGATGGCGGCATCTCTCGGACTCCAGACCCGCGACGTCGTCGCGAGTCCACTGCCCGGACCGTCCGGAAACGTCGAATTCTTTCTCTGGCTGCATCGACCCCTCGACTCCGAGACCGACGACGCTCCCGACGAGCAGACGTCGGCCGCCGGGGATACCGTTGACGGTGAAACCGCCGCACGCTGGAAAGACCCCGAGGAGGGGCGGCGTGTCCGTGCGTTGATCGATCGTGCCGTCGCCGACGGACCACAGTAGGAAGGGACTGACATGGATCAGCCGAAGCCCGCCTCCGACGGAGGCCGGACCTTCCTGGTCGTGGCGCACACCGGTCGCGACGAGGTCACCAAGACGCTCGTGACGATCGCCCGACGCTGCGGCGAGGCCGGCATCGCCGTCCGCGTGGTGGACCACGACACCCGACGCCCCGCGCCCCCGTACGTCCAGACGCATCCCGTCGACCCGGAGATGCTTCGGGATGCCGGCGCCGAGGTTGAGGTGGCGCACGCCGACTCCGCGTCCGCACAGGGCTGCGAACTGGTGATCGTCCTCGGCGGCGACGGAACGTTCCTGCGCGCCGCCGAACTCGCATACCCCGCCGGAGTGCCGCTCATGGGCATCAACCTCGGGCACATCGGCTTCCTTGCCGAAGCCGAAGCGCACCGGATCGACGAAGTCCTCGACCGACTGATCGGCGGCGAGTACCGCGTCGTGGACCGCATGGTCCTCGACGTCGCCGTCATCGACTCCGGCTCCGACGAGCCCCGCGTCCGGGACTGGGTCCTCAACGAGGTCACCGTCCAGAACACGTCGCACAACGGCGTGCTGGAACTGGTGACCGAGGTCGACGGACGGCCGGTGGCCGCCTACGGTGCCGACGGCATCCTCGTGTCGACGCCCACCGGGTCCACCGCCTACGCGTTCTCCGCAGGCGGTCCCGTGATGTGGCCGGACCTGGAGGCGATCCTCGTCGTACCGAGCAATGCGCACGCTCTGTTCGCCCGTCCCATGGTGACCAGCCCGCGGTCGCGAGTGGCCGTCGAAGTGGACCGCGACGGCCGCGACGCCGTCGCACTGTGCGACGGTCGACGCATCATCGACGTCCCGGCCGGTTCGCGCGTCGAAGTGGTGCGCGCACAGCGTTCCCTCCGCTGGGTCCGCATCGACTCCGAGCCGTTCGCCGACCGGCTGGTCACGAAGTTCTCGCTGCCGGTCACCGGTTGGCGCGGAAGGAGCTGAATCCCACTTGCTGGAAGAACTGTCGATCCGCAGTCTCGGAGTCCTCGAATCCGCGAACGCCCAGTTCCATCCCGGTTTCACGGTGCTGACCGGCGAGACCGGCGCAGGCAAGACGATGATCGTGACGAGCCTCCGGCTGCTGTCCGGCGGTCGTGCCGACGCCGGACGTGTCCGCACCGGCGACGCGAAAGCCGTCGTCGAAGGACGATTCCGGCTACCGGAAGACCGCTCGGCCATCGCCGACGTCCTGGAGGACTCGGGCGCCGAGGTCGATGACGACGACACCCTGATCGCCGCTCGCACCGTGAACGCCGACGGCCGCTCGCGGGCCCACCTCGGCGGGCGGTCGGTGCCGGTCGGCACCCTCGGCCAGCTGACGGGCGAACTCCTGGCGATCCACGGCCAGAACGACCAGCTGCGCCTGATCCGACCCGAACAGCAGCGCGGGGCCCTCGACCGCTACGCGGGCAGCAGCGCGGCGTCGACCCTCAAGAAGTACCGGGCTGCCCGCGCCGACTGGGTGGCGGTGCTCGACGAACTGGACCGACTGCGCGCCAACTCCCGCGAGATCGCGATGGAGGCCGACCGCCTGCGGTTCGGCGTCGACGAGATCGACGCCGTCGCACCGGAACCGGGGGAGGACGCCGACCTGATCGCGACCGTCCGGCGGATGACGGACCTGGAAGACATCCGACGCACCGCGGTCACCGCGCAGGAGATCGTCGCCGGTGCCGAGGGGGCCTCCGTGATCGACGGGCTGGGAACGGTCCGTTCGCTGCTGGAGTCGGCGTCCGACGACGCGCTGCGTGAACTGCAGCCGCGGGTGGCCGAAGCACTGACCGTCGTCACCGACCTCGGCGCAGAGTTGACCTCCTACCTGGGCGGCCTCCCCGAGGACGCCGGTGATCTGGATGCGCTGCTCAACCGGCAGGCGGAATTGAAGTCGCTCACCCGCAAGTACGCCGCCGACATCGACGGCGTCCTCGCCTGGCGTGACGAGGCACAGCAGCGACTCGCCCAGATCGAGGACCCCGAAGGCGCCGTCGAAGAACTCGAAGCGAAGGCCGCGGCGGCGCGCGAGAAGGTCGCCGAGTTGGCGACCAAGCTGCACGGGCAGCGCACCAAGTACGCGAAGAGCCTCGCGACCAAGGTCTCCGCCGAGTTGGCGGGACTCGCGATGGGCGGCAGCGCACTGGCCGTCTCCGTGTCCCTCCTGCCTGCCGACGACGAGCGCCTGGCCGTCGAGATCGACGGTCGCCGAGCACACGCGGGCGGCGACGGCGTCGACCGCGTCGAGTTCGGTCTGGTCGCGCACAAGGGTGCCGCTCCGCTGCCCATCGCCAAGTCGGCGTCCGGCGGCGAACTCTCCCGCGTCATGCTGGCGCTGGAGGTGGTCCTCGCGGAACCCGATTCCGGTGGCGTGATGGTCTTCGACGAGGTGGACGCCGGCGTCGGCGGTGCCGCGGCCGTGCAGATCGGCGCGCGCCTGGCACGACTGGCCCGACGACACCAGGTGATCGTCGTGACCCACCTGCCGCAGGTCGCGGCCTTCGCCGACAACCATCTCGTCATCGGCAAGTCCGGTGGCGGCGAGCGCGGACGCCAGACGTCCACGCTGACGACGCTCAGCCGAGATGAACGTGTCGCGGAACTCGCGCGCATGCTCGCCGGTCTCGGTGACTCGGAGACCGGCCGCGCCCACGCGGAGGAACTCCTGTCGACGGCGGAACAGGCGCGCGCCGAGAACTGACGCATCCCGGCGTCCGGGACCGTTAGATACCTCGTGTTGCAAATGTTACGAAAGTTGATGGTGATACGGCGCGCCTCCGTGTGACTCCTGAGTCTCACGGTCACTATGGGACTCATGAGGATGCCTGCCCTGCTCTCGCGGAACACCGAAGAACTCCCTGGAATCACGGGCATCGCCCGTATCGACAAGAACGCCAAGAGACTCGCCGGACGCGTGGATCACGGGGCCATCGTGATCCTCGATCAGGTGGACCTCGATCGCGTCACCGCCGACGCGCTCGTCGAAGCCGAAGTGGCCGCGGTGGTGAACGTGTCCAAGTCCATCACCGGCCGCTACCCGAATCTCGGCCCCGAGGTGCTGGCCGCCTCCGGCATCCCGCTGGTCGACAACGTCGGCAGCGAGGTCTTCGCACGCGTCAAGGACGGCGCGCGCGTTCGGCTGAACGAGGGCAAGCTCTACATCGGCGAGCGGGTCGTCGCCCGCGGCGAGGTGCTCGGTGAGCGCGAGGTCGCCGACCTGATGCTCGACGCGAAGACCGGGCTCGTCGACCACCTCGAGGCGTTCTCGGGCAACAGCATCGAGTTCATCCGCAGCGAGTCGCCGCTGCTCATCGACGGTGTCGGCGTTCCGAAGGTCAACGTCAGCTTCGACCGTCGCCACGTGGTGATCGTCGCCGACGGTGCCGATCGCGCCGTCGACCTCAAGTCGCTGAAGCCGTTCATCAAGGAGTACCAGCCGGTGCTCGTCGGCGTGGGTGCCGGAGCAGACACCCTGCTGAAGGCCGGCTACCGGCCCGCGGTGATCGTGGGCGATCCCGACGACATCAGCACCGAGGCGCTCAAGTCGGGTGCCGAAGTGGTCCTGCCCGCCGACCCCGACGGTCATGCGCCTGGCCTGGAGCGCATCCAGGACCTGGGCATCGGCGCCACCACGTTCCCCGCTGCGGGCACCGCACCCGACCTGGCACTGCTGCTGACCGACTTCCACGGCGCCGACCTCATCGTGACCGCGGGCTACAGCGGTTCTCTCAACGACTTCTTCGATCGCACACTGCGCGATCAGATCCCGTCGCAGTTCCTGACCCGGCTCAAGGTCGGGCCCAAGCTCGTCGACGCGAAGGCCGTCGCCACGCTGTACCGGAGCCGGGTCAGCGGTGCGCTGATCGCGATGCTGATGATCGCGGCGCTGATCGCCATCATCGCCGCCGTCGTCATCACCCAGGGCGGCGGTGCCGCGGCCAGCGACTGGATCGTCGACCAGTGGAACGCGCTGACCGGCTGGGTCAGCGGGGTGTGGAACTCGAAATGATCTCTCTGCGTCAGCATGCAATATCGCTGATCGCGGTCTTCCTGGCCCTGGCCCTGGGACTGTTCCTGGGGTCGGGGTTCATCGGTGACCGCATGAACGCGCTGACCGGAACCGATCGCGACAAGATCGGGAACCTTCAAGACGAGCGCGACGCACTCGACAAGCAGGTCGGCAACGACACGGCCTTCATCAAGGGCGTCTCGCCGCGGTTGATCAAGGGCGTGCTCGCCAAGCAGAGCGTTCTGGTCGTCACCGCCCCCGATGCGGCCGACTCCGACGTCGAAGCCGTCAAGGGCCTGGTCAACGACGCCGGCGGCACCACCGCGGGCCAGATCGCCTTGACCACGACGCTGGTACGCGACGAGCAGGCGTCGAAGCTGCAGACCGTCATCGACCAGTCGATTCCCACCGGAGCGCAGTTGCGCGCGCAGTTCACCGACTCGGGATCCCGCCTCGGCGACCTGCTCGGCGTGACGCTGCTGTCCCGAGACGGCGAGAGCACCACGTCGGACGGCGACCGGACCACAGCGCTGCAGACCCTCGGTCAGGGCGGTTTCATCGAGTACGCGGCAGGTTCCATCAAGCCCGCGACGCTGGTGCTGGTGGTGACCGGCGGCGAGATGTCCTCGGACTCCGGTGCCCAGGGCCAGTTCATCGCACGGTTCGCCGCCGCGGTCGCCTCCCGGGGTGCGGGCGGGGTGCTCGCCGGACGGACCGGTTCGGCCGCGGGCGGTTCGCCGCTCGGCGTCGTGCGCTCGGATCCGTCGCTGAACAACGCGGTCAGCACGGTCGACAACCTCGACCAGCAGACCGGACAGGTGACGTCGGTGCTGGCCCTCGGTGAGGAGTCGCACGGCCGCACCGGAGCCTTCGGCACCGGACCGGGTGCCACGGTGATCACGGTCGGAGCCGCCGCCGAGAAGTGACAGCCTGACGGCGGGAGCCCGCGAGGTCTTCCGTGGCGAGCAGTGGACACCGGGTGCGACACACCGAATCACCCCGGAGTTCACTGCTCGTTCCAGCTTTGATCGGAAGTGCTGTTACGCTGAAGTCCCGTAGGTATTCAGGATTCGCTCAGGCTTGAACCGCCCGACGGGAGTTACATTGCGATCATTGCGTGACCAGCACGCCGTTCCCAAGCACATCTTCGTGACAGGCGGAGTCGCCTCGTCGCTCGGCAAGGGCCTCACCGCCTCGAGCCTGGGACAACTTCTCACCGCCCGCGGCATGCGGGTCACCATGCAGAAGGTCGACCCGTACCTGAACGTCGACCCGGGCACCATGAACCCGTTCCAGCACGGCGAGGTCTTCGTGACCGAGGACGGTGCCGAGACCGACCTGGACGTCGGCCACTACGAACGCTTCCTGGACCGCAACCTGTCGGGATCGGCCAACGTCACCACCGGCCAGGTCTACTCGACCGTCATCGCCAAGGAACGTCGCGGCGAATACCTCGGCGACACCGTCCAGGTGATCCCGCACATCACCGACGAGCTCAAGAGCCGGATGATGGCGATGCACGCCGCCGACGCCAGCGGCGAGGAACCCGACGTCGTCATCACCGAGATCGGCGGCACCGTCGGCGACATCGAATCGCAGCCCTTCCTGGAAGCCGCGCGCCAGATCCGCCACGACCTCGGTCGCGACAACGTCTTCTTCCTGCACGTCTCCCTGGTGCCCTACCTGGCGCCGTCGGGCGAGCTCAAGACCAAGCCCACCCAGCATTCGGTGGCCGCCCTGCGAAGCATCGGCATCCAGCCCGACGCCCTGATCCTGCGCTGCGACCGCCCCGTGCCGGAGCCGCTGAAGAAGAAGATCGCGCTGATGTGCGACGTCGACATCGACGGCTGCATCTCGACTCCCGATGCGCCGTCGATCTACGACATCCCCAAGGTGCTGCACTCCGAGCAGCTCGACGCCTACGTGGTGCGCCAGCTCGGGCTGCCCTTCCGCGACGTCGACTGGACCGTGTGGGGCGACCTCCTGGACCGCGTCCATACCCCGCGCGAGACGGTCCGGGTCGCGCTCGTCGGCAAGTACATCGACCTGCCCGACGCCTACCTGTCGGTCACCGAGGCGATCCGCGCCGGCGGTTTCGCACACCGCACCCGTACCGAGATCTCCTGGGTCCCGTCCGACGACTGCGAGACCAAGGAGGGCGCGCACGCCGCCTTGCGCGATGTCGACGCGGTCCTGGTGCCCGGCGGCTTCGGCATCCGCGGCATCGAGGGCAAACTCGGCGCCATCCGCTACGCCCGCGAGAACGGCATCCCGCTGCTCGGCCTGTGCCTCGGCCTGCAGTGCGTCGTCATCGAGGCCGCCCGCCAGGTGGGCCTGGCCGACGCCAGCTCGACCGAGTTCGACCCCGACACGACGACCCCGGTCATCGCGACCATGGCCGACCAGGAAGCCGCCGTCGCCGGTGACGCCGACCTCGGCGGCACCATGCGCCTGGGTGCCTACCCGGCCACGCTCGTCGCCGGGTCGCAGGTGGCGCGCGCCTACGGAACAACCGACGTCAGCGAGCGTCACCGGCACCGCTTCGAGGTCAACAACGCCTACCGCGAGCAGATCTCCGAGTCGGGTCTCGTCTTCTCCGGTACGTCGCCCGACGGTCGTCTCGTCGAGTTCGTCGAGTACCCGAAGGACGTGCACCCGTTCTTCGTCGCCACACAGGCGCACCCGGAGCTGAAGAGCCGTCCCACCCGTCCGCACCCGCTGTTCAAGGCGTTCATCGAGGCCGCGATCAAGTACAAGACTGCAGTCCGACTGCCCGTCGAGCTCGACGGCTACGACGCGACCGACGTCGCCGAGACCGTGGAGACCCCGGTCGCCGTCGCCGACGGCGAGTGAGGGGCCCGCAGGCATGACGGAGCAGGGATCGCACGAGTTCGTCACTCGCTCGTCCGAAGTCGAGTACACGGGTGCGATCCTGGCGTTGCGCGTCGACGAGGTCGAGATGCCGGGCGGACGACTCGCCAAACGCGAAGTGGTGGAGCACCACGGTGCGGTGGCGGTCGTCGCCCGCGACGCGGATGGTCGGATCGCGATGATCCGGCAGTACCGGCACCCCGTCGGACGGCGACTGCTGGAGTTGCCCGCCGGGTTGCTCGACGGGGGACCGGACGAGGATCCGCTGAGTGCCGCGCAACGGGAACTGGCGGAGGAGACCGACCTGGCCGCCGATCGCTGGCGGGTGCTCGTCGACCTGGTCGTCTCGCCGGGATTCACCGACGAGGCGCTCCGTGTCTACCTCGCCGAAGGGTTGCACCAGCTCGATGCTGCGGAACGCGAAGACGAGGAAGCCGATCTGGTTCTGGAATGGGTGCCGCTGGCAGAGGCGGTGCGCCTGGCTCTGTCGGGCGAGATCGTGAACGCGACGGCTGCGGCAGGTGTCCTCGCCGTCGCAGCGGCGGAGTCGACCGGCACCGTCCTGCGCGCGACCGACGCCCCGTGGCGGGACCAACCCACCGCCTTCGCCGGTCGCAGCTGACGGCGCGTCCATGGCCGCCACCGTCGACGACGCGATCGCCCGCTACCTCGATCACCTGACCGTGGAACGCGGATCGGCGGCCAACACCATCGCCTCCTACACGCGGGATCTCCGACGCTACGAGGTGTTCCTGACGGGTCGCGGGATCACCTCGATGTCGGCCGTCACCGAGGCCGACGTCCGCGATTTCCTCGTCGCGCTCCGTCGCGGCGACCCCGACAGCGGAGTCCGCGGACTCGCCGACTCCTCGGTCGCTCGCACGCTGGTCGCGGCGCGCGGGTTCCACAAGTTCTGTGCGGCCGAAGGAATGACCGAGACCGACGTCGCGCACGCGGTGTCGCCGCCGAAACCCGCTCGGCGGCTGCCGAAGGCGTTGCCGGTCGACGACGTTGTGAAGATCCTCGACGCTGCCGGGATCGGCGACGGGCCCAGAAGCCTGCGCGATCGGGCGCTCGTCGAGCTGCTGTACAGCTGCGGCGCTCGCATCTCGGAGGTCACCTCCCTCGACATCGACGATCTGGACCTGGAGCATCGGGCCGTCGTCCTGCGCGGAAAGGGCGGCAAGGAGCGGATCGTCCCGGTCGGCGGCCCGGCGATCGACGCCGTCAACGCCTACCTGGTACGCGGTCGACCCGCGCTGATCAAGAAGTTCACGCCCGCGGTGTTCCTGAACGTCCGCGGCGGTCGGCTGTCGCGGCAGAGCGCGTGGCAGGTCCTGGTCGACGCCGCCGAGCGGGCCGGCGTCGACAAGGAGGTGTCGCCGCACACGCTGCGCCACAGCTTCGCCACCCATCTGCTCGACGGCGGCGCGGACGTCCGTGTGGTCCAGGAACTGCTGGGCCACTCGTCGGTGACGACGACGCAGGTCTACACGCTCGTCACGGTCAACACGATGCGCGAGGTGTACGCGACCGCGCATCCGCGGGCACGGTAGCGGGCGGCAACCGCGCGGTGGGATCCCTCTCCACGCGTTCGGCTCCGGTCAGTACGGCTGCTGCCTGGCCTGCGCCACGAGCTCCCGCGTGGCCGGCGCGACCTGCGTGCCGATGACCTCGATCTCGTCGGCGTCGTCGGTGGCGAAGATGAAACCGGTGATGTCGTGCTCGGCGGTGAGCGCGGCCAGGTCCTGCGCCCACGACTCCGGCGGGCCGCTCAGGATGCCGTCGCGGGTGTCGGTGAAGTGGCCACCGAGATTGAGATACCGACGGATGTCGGTCGGCTCGCGGCCGACGGAGGCGGCCGCCGCATCGATGGTCGCGTTCAACGCGGTGAGGTCGTCGATCCCGTTCTTCAGGTAGCTGAGCGACGGCAGCCAGCCGTCGCACGTCCGGCCGACCAGGTCGAGCATGCGCGGGCCGTACGCGCCCACGGTGATCCCGATGCGGTGCGCCGGTGCCGGGCCGCGCTTGGCGCCGTCGATCGGATAGAAGTCGCCGGGCAGATGCACGCCGCCGCGGGTCGAGGTGTCCCACAGGGCCCGCATCACGCCGATTGCCTCCTCCAGGGCGCGACGACCTTCGCCGGGCGTCCTTCGCGGCCCGCCCATCGCCGCGATCGCGTCGCCGAAGGCTCCGGCGCCCAACGCGATCTCGCAGCGGCCGTTCGACAGCAGATCCAGGCTCGCCGCCGCACGAGCGAGGACGGCGGGTGGGCGCAACGGCAGGTTGAGGACGTTCCCGGACAGCAGGACGCGCTCGGTGCGGGCCGCGATGTAGCTCAGCAGGGTCCACGTGTCGAGGAACGCCGGCTGATACGGATGATCCTGGATGGTCACCATGTCGATGCCGGCGTCCTCCGCGGTCAGTGCCAGATCGACCGCTTGCCGGGGTGCGTCGGATGCGCCTGTGATGAAGACACCGAACTGGAGATCGAGACCGTGATCGCTCATGGTCGCCACCATACGGTGACGACCGGATCCAGGCGCGTCATCCGCACCACTTCTGTCTGCCGCACTCGGTCGCGACCCAGTGCGGGAGACAGGAGCGGTGCGGATGGCAGGGAAGTGGTGCGGCGTGCGGAGCGGTCTCTATCTCAAGGCGAGGTTGAGGACTGACGCGACACGCCGGAGAGGCCCAAACCGCCTGCGAACATGGGGTTTCGGGTGTTGAAGCGGGAGCGGAGGGAACCGGTGGGTCGCCTCCGGTGGCGGCGCCTCAACACACACTAGGATTGCAGATGACTGATTTCAGCATCGTGCACAACCGGGGAGGAGCATCAACAGGTGAGTGCATCCAGACCCCGCAGCAGAGCAGAGCAGGGTGAACTCGACG
Source organism: Gordonia phthalatica (assembly GCF_001305675.1). Classification (NCBI taxonomy): domain Bacteria; kingdom Bacillati; phylum Actinomycetota; class Actinomycetes; order Mycobacteriales; family Gordoniaceae; genus Gordonia; species Gordonia phthalatica. The sequence continues at coordinate 2,486,603 of NZ_CP011853.1, read as the reverse complement.
TACCCGCCGAGAAGCTCGGACCCACCGGTCGCCCGTACCGTGACATCCCCGATCCGGGTCCCCGCGACAAGCACGGTCCCGCGGTCATCATCGCGATGTGCAACCAGAAGGGTGGCGTCGGCAAGACCACGTCGACCATCAACCTCGGTGCCGCGATGGCCGAATGGGGTCGACGCGTCCTGCTCGTCGACCTGGACCCGCAGGGCGCCCTGTCCGCAGGTCTCGGCGTGCCGCACCACGAGCTCGACGAGACCGTCCACAACCTCCTCGTTCCGCCGTATGCGGCGACCGACGACGTCCTCATGCGCACCCGCGTCGACGGCCTCGACCTGCTGCCGTCGAACATCGACCTGTCGGCCGCCGAGATCCAGCTCGTCACCGAGGTCGGCCGCGAGCAGGCGCTCGCACGCGCGCTGCACCCGGTCGCGGACCGCTACGACTACATCCTGGTCGACTGCCAGCCGTCGCTCGGGCTGCTGACCGTCAACGCCCTGGCCTGCGCCGACAACGTCGTCATCCCGATGGAGTGTGAGTACTTCAGCCTCCGCGGTCTGGCCCTACTAACCGACACCATCGACAAGGTCCACGACCGACTGAACCCGCGGCTCGAACTCGGCGGCATCCTCGTGACGATGTTCGATCAGCGCACCCTGCACTCGCGCGAGGTGATGAGTCGCGTCGTCGAGGCGTTCGGCGACGCCGTGTACGACACCGTCATCAACCGCACCGTGCGCTTCCCCGAGACGTCGGTCGCCGGCGAGCCGATCACGTCGTGGGCGCCGAAGTCCACGGGCGCCCAGGCCTATCGGAGTCTCGCGCGCGAAGTGATCGCGGCCAACGAGCGGACCGAGTGACCGAAGTCGACGAGGCCGCAGTCGACGCGACGACCGTCGAAGAGCGTGCGGTCGATGACGCGGCCGTCGACGAGGCCGCAGCCGACGGCGGGGCACCCGAGCGGACCGGGTTCGAGGTCAAACTCAAGAACTTCTCCGGACCGTTCGACCTGCTGCTCAACCTCATCAGCCAGCACCGGCTCGACGTCACCGAGGTGGCGCTGCACGTCGTCACCGATGACTTCATCGCCTACACGAAGGCACTCGGCCCGGAAGCCGACCTGGAGCAGACCACCGAGTTCCTGGTGATCGCCGCGACCCTGCTCGACCTGAAGGCGGCGCGTCTGCTGCCGTCCGGCGAGGTGGAGGACCCCGAAGATCTCGCCCTCCTGGAAGCGCGCGACCTGCTGTTCGCCCGGCTGCTGCAGTACCGCGCCTACAAGCAGGTGGCGGTGCTGTTCGGCGAGCTCGAAGCGGCTGCGCTGCAACGCTATCCGCGGGCCGTGTCGCTGGAGGATCGGTTCGAGGACCTGCTGCCGGAGGTCGACCTCGGAGTCACCGCGCAGCGATTCGCCGAGATCGCCGCCGCCGCGTTCATTCCCAAGCCGAAGCCGACCGTCGGTCTCGATCATCTGCACGGCTCGCCGGTGTCGGTGCCCGAACAGGCCAAGCGGCTGACGGCGCTGCTCACCGCGGTCAACGGGGAGTGGCTGACCTTCGGGCAGCTGGTCGCCGAATGCGCGAACGGCCTCGAAGTGGTCGCTCGGTTCCTCGGCCTGCTGGAGCTCTACCGCGAACGGGCGGTGCTGTTCGATCAGCCCGAGGCCCTCGGGGAGCTGAAGGTCAGCTGGACCGGCGACCGCGACATCGAGGAGATCGACATCGAGAAGTCGGAGGACTACGGATGACCGACCAGGACCTTGCACCCGAATCCGAGGTCGACGAGGCCGACCGCCTCGACGACGACGAACTTCGCGCGGCGCTCGAAGCAGTGCTGCTCGTGGTCGACACGCCGGCCACGGTGGAGGAACTCGCGACAGCGACCGGGCAGGAGCGACGACGCGTGCGGCACCTGCTGCGGCAGATGAGCGCCGACCTCACCGAGAACGGCAGCGGCATCGACCTGCGGTTCGCAGGCGACGGCTGGCGGTTCTACACGCGTTCGGAGTACGCGCCCTATGTCGAGAAGCTGCTGCTCGACGGGACGCGCAGCAAACTGACCCGCGCCGCGCTGGAGACCCTCGCGGTCGTCGCCTACCGGCAGCCCGTCACCCGCGCGCGAGTCAGCGCGATCCGCGGCGTCAACGTCGACGGTGTGGTCCGAACGCTGGTGGCGCGCGGGCTCATCAGCGATGCGGGCGCGGACGAGCACACCAACGGAACGTTGTACGTGACCACCGAACTGTTCCTGGAGCGACTCGGCCTCGCGTCGCTCAGTGATCTGCCCGACATCGCACCCCTCCTGCCGGGCGTCGACGCGATCGAGGACCTCGGTGACGAACTTCTCGACGACCCTCGATTCGCCAAACTGGCCGGTGGAAAGGCACAATCAGAGGTTGACGTCTCGGCGCAGACGCTCGCCGAAGCCGACGAGGACTAGCGCCGCACGGGACGTCGACAGACGAAATCGAATACAGCTGAAGGACACTTCAATGGCATCCGCTAGCCGAGACGGCACACCGGGACGACGACGAGACAACAGCAAGCGCGACGGCGGTCGCCGCGACGCTTCGACCGGTCGCTCGTCGGACAAACAGAATTCACGAGGCAAGTCCTCCGGCCGCAGTGACGTCGCGGGCCGTCGCGGTGGACCCGCGAAGCGAGGCGGACCCGGTCAGCATCCGTCCACGCGCAAACCGCACCGCAAGGGCAGCTCACGCGTCGACGTCGAATCGGGCAAGATCCGCCTCAACAACGCCAAGCCCGCGCGCCATCAGAACGCCGAGGTCGAGGGCGACGGCGCCACCTACGTGGCCGACGGCATGCGCTTGCAGAAGGTGCTCGCCGCCGCCGGTGTCGCCTCCCGCCGCGGTGCGGAGGAACTGATCGCCGCCGGTCGCGTCGAGGTCGACGGCGAAGTGGTCGTCGAACAGGGCCTGCGCATCGATCCGAACACCGCGATCATCAAGGTCGACGGTGCCCGCGTCGTGATCGACGAGACCAAGCAGTACCTGGCGCTCAACAAGCCCAAGGGCTGGCACTCGACGATGAGCGACGACTACGGTCGCCCCTGCGTCGGTGACCTCGTCGCCGAGCGCGTCATGGCAGGCCAGCGGCTGTTCCACGTCGGCCGCCTCGACGCCGACACCGAGGGTCTCCTTCTGCTGACCAACGACGGCGAGCTGGCCAACCGGCTGATGCATCCGTCGTACGAGGTGCCGAAGACCTACCTCGCGACCGTGCGCGGTGAGGTGAACCGCGGCCTCGGCCGGGAACTGCGCCGCGGCGTCGAACTCGAAGACGGCCCCGTCGCTGTCGACGCGTTCGCCCTCCTCGAGGTGCACCAGGGCGAGTCACTGCTGCGCCTGACGCTCCACGAGGGCCGCAAGCGCGTGGTCCGTCGCCTGTTGGCAGAGGTCGGCTTCCCCGTGATCCGGCTCGTCCGCACCGACATCGGTCCCATCACCCTCGGCAAGCAGCGTCCGGGCAGCATGCGCGTCCTCGACAAGAAGGAGATCGGCGCGCTCTACAAGGGAGTCGGACTGTGAGCATCGAGAACACCGCCAGGACCGCGGCTGTCGTCGCGATCGACGGCCCCGCGGGTACTGGCAAGTCGACCGTCGCGGCGCGCCTCGCCGCCCGGATCGGCGCCCACATGCTCGACACCGGCGCCATGTACCGCGCGGCGACCCTCGCCGTGCTGCGCGCGGGCGTCGACACCGAAAGCGATGCCGTCGGCCCGCTGGTCGATGACGCGGCGATCCGGTTGACCGTCGGTGACGGTGAGACCGTCGTCTTCTTGAACGGGGAAGACGTCTCCGGCGAGATCCGCACCGATGCGGTGACCTCCGCGGTGTCGGCCGTGTCGGCGAATCCGCAGGTCCGTACCAAGCTGGTGGAATTGCAGCGCAGCCATGCCGTCGACGCCTTTCTGGTGGTCGAAGGGCGTGACATCGGCACCGTCGTCTTTCCCGACGCCGAGCTGAAGGTCTTCCTGACGGCGACTCCGGAGGCGCGCGCGGAGCGGCGTCACCGGCAGAACCTCGCCGCCGGTCGTGAGAGCATCCTCTCCGAGGTGCTCGACAGCGTGAACCGTCGCGATCACCTCGACTCGACGCGCGCGGTGTCCCCGCTGCGCGCCGCGGACGACGCCGTCGTCGTCGACACCAGCGACATGACCCTTGAGCAAGTGCTCGACCGGCTCGCCGAGCTGGTCGCCGAACGGATCGGAGTCCGACCGTGACCGATGACCTCACCACCGAATACGCCGACCCGAACATGGCAGGGGACGGCACGTGGTCCGATGAGGGCGACTGGAATCTCGCCGACTTCGTCACCGGCGGTGACGAGATCGAGGGCGAGGTGCTGCCCGTCGTCGCGATCGTCGGTCGGCCGAACGTCGGCAAGTCGACCCTCGTGAATCGCATTCTCGGTCGCCGCGAGGCGGTTGTCGAAGACGTTCCGGGCGTCACCCGCGACCGTGTCTCGTACAAGGCCGAGTGGACCGGTCGCCAGTTCATGGTCACCGACACCGGTGGCTGGGAACCGGATGCCAAGGGCATGGGCATGGCGATCGCCACGCAGGCCGAGCTCGCGATGCGGACCGCGGATGCGATCGTCGTGGTCGTCGACGCGACCGTCGGCGCCACCGCGACCGACGAGGCCGTCGCCCGCGTGCTGCGGCGCTCCAAGGCTCCGGTCCTGCTCGCTGCGAACAAGGTGGACTCCGAACGGATGGAGGCCGAGGCCGCATCGCTGTGGTCGCTGGGCCTGGGGGAGCCGTACACCATCTCGGCCGCTCACGGTCGCGGTACCGGCGACCTCCTGGATCGGATCCTGGAGGCGTTGCCGACCTCTCCGCGTGAGAAGTTCGCGGTCGGCGGGCCGCGCCGTGTGGCGCTCGTCGGGAAGCCGAACGTCGGCAAGAGCTCACTGTTGAACAAGCTGGCAGGCGAGGAGCGCGCTGTCGTCGACAACGTCGCGGGCACCACCGTCGACCCGGTTGATGAGGTCATCGAACTGGCGGGCAAGCCCTGGCAGTTCGTCGACACCGCCGGCCTGCGGCGCAAGGTCCGCCATGCGTCCGGGCACGAGTACTACGCGTCGCTCCGAACCCGCTCTGCGCTGGACTCCGCCGAGGTGGCGCTGCTGCTGATCGACGCGAGCCAGCCGGTCACCGAACAGGACCTGCGCGTGCTGTCGATGATCATCGACAGCGGTCGTGCCCTGGTGGTCGTGTTCAACAAGTGGGACCTGGTCGACGAGGATCGTCGTCACCAGCTCGACAACGAGATCGACCGCGAGTTGGCGCGGGTGCCGTGGGCGCGTCGCGTCAACATCTCGGCGATGACCGGCCGCAGCGTCCAGAAGCTGGTTCCGGCGCTCGAGAGCGCGCTGGAGTCGTGGGACACGCGCATCTCCACCGGGCAGCTCAACACCTGGCTCAAGGACATCATCGCCGCGACCCCGCCGCCGGTCCGCGGTGGCCGCCAGCCGCGCGTCATGTTCGCCACGCAGGCCGCGACCCGCCCGCCGACCTTCGTGCTGTTCACGACGGGATTCCTCGAGGCCGGCTACCGCCGATTCCTGGAACGCAAGCTGCGCGAGCAGTTCGGGTTCGACGGCTCTCCCGTCCGGATCAACGTCCGCGTGCGCGACAAGCGGGACCGCAAGAAGAAGTAATCGACTGCAGATGTTCGCCCAGCGGCCGAGGACGGAAGTCCTCGGCCGCTGGGCGTTCACTGGTGGTCGCCGACCCACACGCCCTCTGCAAGGGCCGCTCGTCATCGGGGCGAGCGGGGTCGACGTCGAGCACCATGAGTGAGTCCATCGTGAAGACGCCCCAGCCGCCGAAATCGTGGCGGATGTCGGTCTCGGTACCGGTGATGCCCGCGTCCGCGAGATCACCGATCACGTCGTCGTATGCGCGGCCGTTCAGCCGAATTCCACGGATCGTCACCGCCGGGTCGGTCGGCAGGCTGAAACTGACTTGGATGAATCTGACGGTGTCCTCGGGGCCGTACTCGACGAGGATCATGCCGTCGCGGTAGAACGACTCGTGCGGCGATCCGGGCTCCGCCGGGCCGAGGAGTTCGGCGACTCGGCGTCCGGACAGTCCGAGGACGACATCGCCCATGCCGACACCGGGGATCACTTCGAAACTGTTCCGCATGCCGTTGATCATTCCAGAGGTGCATGAAAACCCGCGCTGTGCAGGCGATTAGCAGTCAGAGCGTCGCGTAAGCTAAGGTAAATTCGCTTCGTCCAACGGGGCAACGGGCTGTGGCGCAGTTTGGTAGCGCACCTGACTGGGGGTCAGGTGGTCGCAGGTTCAAATCCTGTCAGCCCGACCGCAGGAACCCTCTCTGACCAGAGTCGGAGGGGGTTTCGTCGTTGGTCGGCCGGTGGCTCGCAGAACCACCGTGATTCCCCGATGATGTTGAGCGGCAATGGAACCGACCGACTGCACCCGATCAATTCTGGGCCTGGGCCCGTGGACGATGGTTGCAATATATAGTCGTACAAGCGACCATATAATCATGGTCGACGAGATGACCCTATCCGAAGCGGCGCAGATACTCGGGGTGACGCCCCGGCAGGCGCAGCGACTGGCCGCCAGTGGCGAGCTCGGGCACACCCGCCGGGTCGGGCGCACCGTCGTAGTCGCGCCCGCCGCGGTGTACCGCGCGCAGAACAACGGCACCACCAGCAGGGGGCGGCCGGCGCTCCCCGGCACGGCCTGGGCCGCGCTCCGTCTGCTCTCCGGCGGGGCGGCCCACGGGCGGCGCGAGGAACATCTGGCCGCTCGGCTGGTCACCATGAGCCCGATCCAGATCGCACGCTTCACCCGCCGGCGCGCGAGGATCACGCAGATGCGCGTCATCTCCCGGCGCGCGCAGCGTGACTTGTCCGACACCATCACCGCTGCGGGCCTGCATCCAACCGGGCTGATGTCACCGCTCATCACCGACTGGGGCCTGGCAGGGGGGCGGTCCGAGGACGTAATCGACGGCTACCTCTACCTCGGCTCCGACCGCACGCTGCGCGATCTGGGACTGCGGGAGGAGCCCGGCGGTCGGATCTCGCTGCGTATTCTCGACGAGCCCCTCGGCTCGCTGCCGTCGGCGGCGGTCGCCCTCGACCTGATGGAGTCGATGGACTCTCGAGCGCGCACGGTAGGCCGAGAGCGTTTGGCTCAGATGATCGCCGTTCTGTGATGACCGAACGGGAGCACTGGGAAGTCGATGCACCGCCCGGTGGGTGGGCGCACCCGTGGCCTCTGGCGGTCGAAGTGGCCCGAGCTCTTCCCGAGTTCAGCTGGACGCTCGTCGGCGGGCTGATGGTGCAGGTCCACGCGGCTCGCATCGGCCTGCCGCATCGCCCGACCGACGACGTCGACGTCGTACTTCATATCGAGACGAACGCGATCACCTACGGTGGCGCACGTGCCAGGCTCGAGGAGCTGGGGTTCACCCTGCGCCGGCCGAACGACCGCGACGGGTTCGCGCATCGATTCGAACGGGGCAAGGATGTCGTCGACGTGATGGTCGCCGATCACCTCAAGACGCAGCTCGAGGTGATGGGTCACAGGGTGTTCAAGGTGCCGGGAGGTACTGGCGCCCTGCAGCGCACGGTGAACGTGACGGTGCACGTCGGCGACGAAGAGATCCGGTTCAGCCTGCCATCCATCATCGCGGCGCTCGGATTGAAGGGTGCGGCGTACACCGCCGACAGCTGGGACGTTGAGCGTCACCTTCGTGACGCGGCGGTTCTCGCCTGCTGCATCGACGACCCGGAGGCCGTCGCCGAGCAGGTGCAGGGCAGCGACCGCGGCCGCATCCGGAAGCTATGGCTCGAACTGAAGAACCCGCGCCATCTGGTCTGGCTGCTGATCGAGGACCAGGAACTGCGTGAGGACGGGTACCACGCGCTCTCGGATCTGGTCGAGTTGCTGCTCGGAGCCGAAGAAGCGGCGTCGGAGTAGCGATCGGCCGTCGGCACGCGGCGTTCTATGCGGCTCTTGGTCGGCTTGAACAGTCACAAGTCGAACCCCCACCGGGGCAGAAGTGCGGGCGTCGCCAGGAGTGTGGCTCCGGCGAGGGCAATCGCGGTGTGGAGGCCAACGAATCCGGCGATGACACCGACCGGCACCAGAGCGGCTTCACGTCGACGCTGGGCGTGACCGTTCGAGGGGGACCAGAAAGCGGCCAGAAACACGGACGGCTCATCAGAAACCTGCCTCTGCGGCGTGTCGTGATCGTCGGCGTGTCGTAGTCGGAGGTGGGATCGCTTTGGCCAGTTTCGACACGCCGAGTTCTGCGACACGCCGTGTTGCGCCGAAGTTGGAGTGTTCGTTGTGACCACGATCTGGTCACAACGAACACTGTTGATTCGTCGCGTCGGTGGGGCGGCACCCAGCCCGCGGCGGTTTCGACAGGGATCTCCGCTTCGCTCCGTTCCGGCTCGACCATCGTGGGGTCCGGTCGCCGACCAGCGCTACGAGTGGCGCAGGAAGCCGTAGAGGCCGGCGCGGTAGCCGCGCGTGTGGCTGCGGTCGCTGTCGTGACGGGGCGCGGGCTTGTCGAGGATCGACGCGGCGTAATGACGCGCCCAAGCCGACGGCATGTGATCGAGGTCGGTGAGAGCCTCGTCGAAGCCCTGCTGGAAACGATCGGGATCCAGATCCGCATCGCGTTCCGGGTCGTACAGGGGGAACGACGTCGGCAGTCGTGTGACGATGCCGTGCTCGGTCACGATGTCGATCTCGGGAAGTACGTGCGGGTCGTCTGCGCGATGTGCGGTCATCGGGTGGCGCGCCTCTCTGCGAGGGTGCGGTACAGGGTGGCGCGGCTGACGCCGAGTTCGGTCGCGATCTGCGGGACGGAGTGTCCGGCGGCCTTCATCCGTTCGGCGACGTCGACCTGCTCATCGTCCAATGCCCGCGGACGGCCGACGGTGGCGGCGTGCGCGCGTCGTCGTGCAGGGGCAGTGGGCCGTGCCTCGGCCTCCTCGTCGAGCTCGGCCAGCGACGCCAGCACGCTGACGATCAGAGCACCGACGGGATCGTCCGTGTCGAGGCCCTCGCGGAGTGAGCGCAGGCCGATGCGGCGCCTGGTGAGCTCCAACGCGCTGGCGAGGACCTCGGGCGCAGTGCGGCCCAGTCGGTCGATGCCTGCGACGACGGTCGTGTCGCCGGGGCGGGCGTAGGCGAGCAGTGCAGACCAGCCGGGGCGGTCGGCGGCAGGAGAGAGGCTCCCCGTGCTGTCGCTGTAGATCTTCGAGGGCTCGACGCCGACGCCGGTGAGGGCGTCGATCTGAGCTTCGAGGCCGTGCGTCTCTCGCCCGGCCCGGGCATAGCCGAGCTGGTACGGGGCACCGCCTCCCAGGGATGAGGGCATGCCGGTAAACATATCTCAAAAGAGAGGGCCGATGTTGTGCGACCCTCTCAAAAGATACGAGACGCACGAGGCGATTCTCTGTGGTGCCACTACACGTTGATCGTGTTCTGTTGTCTCGATAGTCTTGAAAAGTGTCTTAAAAGAGCGGTTGAGTGCTGAACATCTGCGGGGTCGACGGCCTGTCGGGCGCGCCGACGGCTTCGTAGACTCGATCCGTGACTCCGAGCTCGAACGACACGTCGACGACGATCCGGAAGTGGGCCGTCGCGGCGACGGCGTTCGCGTTCTTCGCGACGATGGTCGGCACCACGCTGCCGACCGCGCTGTACTCGATCTACGCCGTCGATCTGTCGTTCTCCTCGCTGACGGTGACCGTGCTGTTCGCGGTCTACGCGTTCGGCGTGGTGGCGGCACTCTTGATGTTCGGCCGACTGTCCGACCAGATCGGCCGACGCCCGGTGTTGCTGATCGCGCTCGCCTGCGCCGCACTCAGCTCCATCCTGTTCATACTGCCGCCGTCGCTGTGTCTGCTGGTGGTGGCGCGGGTGGTCTCCGGAGTGAGCGCCGGCTTCATGAGCGGTGCAGGCACCGCAGCGGTGATCGATCTGTTTCCGCTCGCGCGTCGTGCGTCCGGCGGGATGCTGGCCGTGGCAGCGAACGCCGGTGGCCTCGCGACGGGGAATCTCCTCGGCGGTGTCCTCGCGTCAGTGAGTTCCGCTGCCCTCGTCACCCCGTACGTGATGCACCTCGGGTTGAGCGTGATCGCAGTGATCGGACTGTGCGCACTGACGCCGCGACCGGAACGGCACGGACCGGTGAATCTGGGCATGCAGCCTCTGCGGGTGCCCGGCGAGATCCGCGGGGCGTTCGTCCGCGCGGTGCTCGCGGGCGGTGCCGGATTCGCCGTGTGCGGCGTTCTGACGTCCGTCACGGCGCTCTTCCTGGCCGACGATCTGCGCATCGACGCGCACTGGGTACCGGGACTGATCGTGTTCCTGGTCTTCGCGACGATGGCGCTCGGGCAACTGGCCGCTGGGAGGATCGCCGCCGAACGCGCACTCCTGATCGGCTGCGCGGGCCTCGTCGGTGCGACGCTGCTCGTGCTCGCGTCGCTCGGCTGGACGTTGCTGTGGCCGTTGGTCGTCGCGTCGATCGTGCTCGGCCTCGCGTGCGGGTTCTGTGTGAACGCGGGGCTCTCGCTGACCGTGGAGGAGGTCCCACATCACACGCGCGGCGAAGTGTCGTCGGCGTACTTCGCGAGCCTGTACGTCCTCCTCGCGTTGCCGGCGATCGGGGTCGGACTCCTTGCGACCGTCGTGACGCTCCGTCAGGCGGGCATGATCTTCGCGATGGTCGTGGCAGTGCTGGCCGCGATCATCGGCGGAGTGCAGGCGCGACGTCTCGGATGACGCCTGTTCACGCCAGAGACGGCAGGATCGACTCGAAGTGGCGACCGGACTTCGGCTTCGCGGAACCCATCTGGTGCGAGTCGCACAGGAACGCCACGAGTTCTGCCAGGGTCTCCTCGGTCGGACGCGGCTGGTAGCCGAGCTCGGTGCGGGCCTTGGTGATGTCGACGGTCGGCTGCGCGACCAGCGCGGCGATCGACGCACGGGACACCAGGTCGGAGCCGAAGAGCTGGCTGATCGGCTCGGCGATCGGCACGACCACCTTCAGCAGGCTCAGCGGGACGGCGAACAGGGGGCGGAAGCGTCCGCAGAGCTCGGCGACCGTCCGCATGGCGTCGAACAGTCGGACGTCGGCGCCGCCGATCAGGTAGTTCTCGCCCGTTCGGCCCTTCTCCGCGGCCAGGGTGAGGCCGCGCGCGACGTCGCGCACGTCGACCAGATCGAAGGTGCCCTCGACGAAGCAGGGAACCTTGCCTTGAGCGGCGTCGCGGAGCATGCCGTTGATGCGCGACAGTCCGTGGTCGACCGGACCGTAGACGCCGGTCGGATTGCAGATGACGGCGTCGAGACCGTCGGCGATGACCTTGCGCAACTCCTGCTCGCCTGCCCACTTGGAGCGGTCGTAGACCGGCAGCTCCGGGTCCTCGGACCGCGCCGAGGTCTCGTCGACGACACCGGAGTCGGTGTACTGGTCGAAGGAGTGGATGGAACTGCAGTGCACGAAACGTCGGACGCCCGCGGCGAGGGCGGCGCGCGCGGTGGAGGCGACGCCCTCGGTGTTGACGCGCCAGGCGGTCTCGTCCTTCTGCTTCAGGGTGATCATCGCGACGAGGTGGTAGACGGTGTCGACGCCGTCGAAGGCTGCGGCGAGGGCGTCGCGGTCGAAGATGTCGGCGGACGTCCACGTGACCTGAGGATGCTGGAGGGCATGGTCGGGTGAGACGCGGTCGATCGCGATGACGTCGTGTCCGTCGGCGATGAGCCGGTTGACGAGATTGGTGCCGACGAAACCTGCTGCTCCGGTGACCGCGACCTTCATATGAATCCTCATTCTTGTGGCGGGATGTCGGCTCGGTGAGCCCCATCGTGCATTTCTAGAACGTGTTCTAGTTTTGTTCAGGTTAGCACGGCGAGTGAGGCGTGGCACAAATGTGAACCGGCGAGAGGTGCGCCTCGTCGACAGGCGGGGATCGGCTCGACGATGATGGATCGATGAACTTCTCGGATCTGTCCGCATCGATCGGCGCCAAGATTCTCGAGAACGGCCACCGTGCCGTTCTCACCGTGACCGGTGGCCGTTTCCCGACCAAATTGCTCGGCATGCAGACGCTGGAACTGCACACGATCGGCCGCAAGTCGGGGCAGCGTCGGTCGACGATGCTGACGGCACCGATCTACGGCCCGGAGAAGATCGTGGTGGTCGCGTCGAAGGGCGGGCACTCGGTGGATCCCGACTGGTTCAAGAACCTGGTCGCGAATCCGGACGTCGAGGTGACGGTCGGGGAGAAGACCACACAGTGGACGGCGCGTCGTGCCGACGCGGACGAGAAGGCACGGCTCTGGCCGATCCTGGTGAAGGCGAACAGCGGCTACCAGGGCTATCAGGACAAGACCGACCGCGACATCCCGGTGGTCATCCTCACCCCTCGCGGCTGAATCGACCTCGCGCGCTCGCGGTTTGGATCGCGGCGACGATCGCGCCCGCCGACAGGGCGATCGCGATGATGAGCGCGTCACTGAATGCGCAGAGCGCGGCGAGCAGGATCAGGACCCAGGGAAACAGGTACTGCCAGGCCGATCCGGACTCGGGTGTGCCGTCGGGTCGGTCGGTGTCGGGCCCGGACTGCTCCATGGTGTTCTCCTCGGCGGTATCGGTGCCGCTGACACTACCCGGGCCCGCCTTCGACGTCCGGAACGACGGAGGCGGGCCCAGGGTGAGGGATCACTGGGGTCGTTGCTGCTCGTATCCACCGCCGTAGTCGCGCTGCGGCGGCTCCTGCGTCGGGTACTGCTGCGGGGGTTGCCCGGACTGACCGGGCTGCCCGTACTGCTGGCCCGAGTACTCCTGGCCCGGGAACTGCTGGCCCTGGTGCGGCTGCCCGGAGTACTGCTGAGTCTGCGGCGGCGTATATCCCTGCGTCGGGGCCGGCTGCTGGGGCACGGCCTGAGCCTGGGCCGGGCGCTGCGCGTGGCGGTGGCTCGCCTCCGCCCGTTCGCGCTCGGCGCGTCGAGCGGGGATCTCGGCTGCGACCTTGTCGAGCGCGGTCTCCCACCGCGACTGCATCGGCTTCACCAGGCCGCCGCCGACGCCGACGACGATCACGCCGCCGAGGGTCGCGAGCACGGCGACGAGAATCGGGGTGGTGACCGTGGTCGCGACGCCGATCTGATTCAGTGCCGCGATGATGCCGGCACCGAGGATGAAGACCGAAGCGATGGTCGCGACTATCGATCCGTACGACGCTCCGCTGAGGGCGTTTCGGATGATCTCGCGTACGGCCTGGGCGATCGCCGCCGCGATGACGATGATGATGATCGCGACGAACAACTTGGGCAGCCACGCGACGAACTTGGTCAAGAGATCACTGATCGGATTCGGCCCGAAGGCGCCGATCGCCAATTGGAGGGTGATCAGCAGAACCGCGTAATAGACGATGTTCGCGAGCAGTGAACTGGCATCGTAATCGCTCTTCGCGAGCGCAGACGTAATTCCGCTCCGGTCGGCCAGACGGTCGAATCCGACCTTTCGGAGGATCACCGTCACGATCTTGGCCAGGACCTTTGCGATGATCCAGCCGACGATCAGGATGACCAGGAAGGCGGCGAGTTTGGGGACGAACTTGGCGATCGAACTCCAGGCGTCGGATATTCCGGCGCTGTAGTCGATCGCTACGTCGGTGACCATGACTACTCCTTATTTTCGAGGTCCATTCGAGGTCTCATATCGACATCTCGTGTGGGTCACCGTAATTGATGGCAGGGTTGATTCTCTCGATTTCATGCCCGAGTTCCGCTGAATTGCCGGGTAAAAGATCCAATCGCAACCTGCTCTTTATATTCCGTGCGTGAGGTCGATTCGAGTGGAGTTTGTGTGGAATATCGGAAAGAGTGCCCCAGTCGGTATGGTGAGGGCGGTGTCATACCGTCGTAGCAACACTGCAGGCCACGAGGGGTTGCGGGTGACGCGGTAGGAGAGCCTGGTGGGGTTGGGGCGGATGATGCTGACGTCGGCGGATCGGACAGAGATCGCGGTCGGACGGCGGGCCGGGATGACGATTACAGCGATCGCCGAGCAGATCGGGCGGGACAAGTCGGTGGTGTCGCGGGAGATCAAACGCAACGCCACCAAGACGGGCGCGTATCAGGTGGTGCACGCCGACACGCAGGCACGGGCGCGTCGGGCCCGTCCGCAGGTACGGGCGATCGATGCGGACTCGGTGCTCGCCGACCGGGTGCGGGCGGATCTGTCGAGATCGCGGACGCCGAGGCAGATCGCGGGACGGTTGAAACTCGAGGCCGAAGTACCCACAGTGGATCCCATGAAGGGTTCGCCGAGCGCGCAGGGGCGCCGTGTGTCGCATGAGTCGATCTATCGGTGGATTTATGCTCTGCCGAAGGGAGAGTTGGCTGCTCAGGGCATCCTGTTGCAGTCCAAGCGGACCACGCGTAAGCCGCGTAAGTCCGTTGGTGAGCGGTCGGCGCGGATTGTGGGCATGGTCAGCATCGATGACCGCCCCGAGACGGCGACCGATCGGCGAGTGCCGGGCTGGTGGGAAGGCGATCTGATCGTCGGGAAAGCTGGCCAGTCCGCCGCGGTGACCCTGGTCGAACGCACGAGCCGGTACACGCTCGTCCTGGGGCTGCCGGACGGGAAGAAGGCGCCCGGGGTCGCTGATGTGCTGATCGATCACCTGCGGGGACTACCGGAGTTCATGCGACAGGGGCTGACGTGGGATCAAGGCACCGAGATGGCCGAGCATGCCAGCGTGACCGTTGCTGCCGAGTTGCCGATCTACTTCGCCCATCCGCGTTCGCCGTGGGAGCGGCCCACCAACGAGAACACCAACGGACTGATCCGTGAGTACCTGCCGAAGGGCACCGAGATCCCGTCCGACCAGCTGTACCTGGAAGCGATCTCCCGCGAACTGAACGAACGGCCACGCCAGTGCCTGGGCTTCTACACCCCGAGGGAGGTCTTCGAACAGTTACTGAAGGAGAACGTTGCTTCGACGAGTTGACACCGCCGAGGACATAATTCGCATTGCGTTATTCGCGGTCGATAAGGTGTCGGCATGAGTTCTCGTCGGCGGTCCGTGATCGCGTGGGTGCCGTACGTCGTGGTCGCCGTTGCGCACTTCGTGCTGCTCGCGGTGGAGAGTGACGTCGCAGCGCCGACGAAACTCCTGCTGATGCCGCTGCTGGCCCTGCCGGTGGTGCTGCTTGCCGATCGGGTGCGCAGCGTTGCCGCGGTCGCCACACTGCTCGCCGCGGTGTTCTTCTCCTGGCTCGGCGACGGCGTCGGAGTGGTGGTGGACGGTGATTCGGTACTGCCGCTGATGTTGGGCTTCTTCGGCGTCGCGCACCTGGCCTACATCATCCTGTTCACCCGGTTGGCTCCCGAACGGCGGATGCCGAGGTGGAGCCTCGGGTACCTCGGGTGGTGGATCGCGATGCTGGTCGTGCTGGGTCCGCACACCGGCGCACTGTTGCCCGCGGTCGCGGTTTACGGCTTGGTGTTGGCCGGGACGGCGGCGACGTCTGCCCGCTGCGGTCCGGTGGTGGCGGTCGGTGGCGCCTTCTTCCTCGCCAGCGACTCGCTGCTCGCCTTCCGACTGTTTCTGCCCGATGCGACTCCCGGCTGGTTCGGTCCGGCGGTGATGGCGACCTACACCCTCGGTCAGGGGCTGATCGTCGCCGGTCTCCTGCGTGCACGTGGACGCTCGGTATCGTCCGGGCAGCCGGTGGAGTGAGCGAGAATACCGACGAGGAATCGGGCAAAGAATTCAAACGGTCCGAATCGATTGTCGCGTACGTACTTTGGTCCCTAGTGCTGATGCCGGGCCTTACGATTAGGTGAAGTGTGCGCAGTGAATACGACCTTTCGACGGGTCGGCATCGCGCCACGCGGGAGCGGGCCGGACGGCCCGGGGGACGCTCTGCGAACGATGAAGGGCGACGATCGGTGGCATTGCGAACACGGACTGCGACCGCCCCGAAGTCTGCGGTCCTGGAAGCGACGGTTCGCAGTGATGCAGTGGTGCTCGTCCTGGCGCTCATCGCCCTGGCTGGTGCACTCGTTCACAACCACGAGGATTTCACCGGTCGATCGTTCGGCATCTTCTCCGACGTCGTGCCGCTGGTGATGTATCTCGGCGTCGCTTTGCTCGGTTTCGTCCCGCGTCTCCGCGCGGCGGCGACGTGGGCGTTGTTGATCACCGCGTGGATCATGGTCGTCACCGCGCTCGTCGGGCTGATTCCCCGGACCGCGATGGCCTCGTCCGCGGTGGAGTATCCGGACCACCTGGGAGTGCACATCCTGGTGCTGGTGGTGCAACTGCCGTTGATCGTCATGCTGATCCGTCGGCTCAACGGTGCCGTCTGTCGCTGGACCGCCCCGCGCTGACCGCCGCGTCCGACCGGCCTTCGTCTACCGTCCGGCAGTCGCGACGACGCCCGCGCTCGCTGCGACGACGAGCGCCATCGCGAGCAACTGCAGGCCGTCGAACGACTGCCCCAGAACCACCAGGCCGGCCAACGCCGCGACGGCGGGACCGAGACTCGAGAGCACCCCGAAGACGCGCGTCGACATCCGTTTCAACGCCATGAACTCCAACGCGTACGGGATCGCGGAGGTCAGGATCGCCACCCCGGCGAAGGCGGCGAGCAGGGAGGGATCGTCGACCACCGCCGGGACGGCCTGGAAAGCGCCCACGGGTGCGATGACCACGGCGGCGACCACCATCGCGGTGACCAGGCCGTCGACCCCGGGGACACGAACTCCGAGCTTCGACGACGCCAGGATGTACACCGCCCAGCAGGTCGCTGCGACGGCTGCGAAGCCCGCGCCGACCAGAGTGACGCCGGCACCGTCGCCGCTGTGCGTGCCCAGCAGCAGGATGCCGACGACGGCGAGCAGGACCCAGGCGCCGTCGAGCAATCGACGACTGCCCGCGGCCGCGACCGCGAGCGGCCCCATCAACTCGATCGTGACCGCGATTCCGAGGGGGATCTGGTCGATCGCCAGATAGATGAACAGATTCATGCCCCCGAGGCCGAGCCCCAGCAGCACCACGCTCAACCAGGTCTGACGCGGCCAATCACGGACGTCGGGTCGAACGATCGCGACGAGGATCAGTGCGCCGCAGAGGAGTCGGAGCGCGGCGGCGCCGAACGGTCCGACGCGGTCGAACATCGAGCCGACGATCGCGTTACCGAACTGCACGCTGAAGATCGCGGCGACCGCCAACAGGCCCGCGGGTACGCGGAGGGGAGCGTCAGGTCGACCGGTCACGAAGGGAACTCTAACCACTGCGGGGACGACGTCTGAAGGGAACATCTACCCTGGCGACTGTGGGACGGATTACGACGCGGTGGCCGGTGACGAAGGTGGCGGTGGGGCAGGAGCCGCGTCGTCGACCCGATGTGCTCGCGGTGGAGGAACCGCTCGAGATCCGCATCTCGGGTCGGCCGTACACCGTCACCATGCGAACCCCCGGCAACGACATCGAACTCGCCGCCGGATTCCTGGTCTCCGAAGGGATCATGACGCGCGCGGAGCACCTCGACAGCGGCATCCACTGCGGCGGTCCCACCGGAGGCGACGGCGAGAACACCTACAACACCTTGAACCTGACGTTGGGTGTGGACGTCGAGCCGCCCGATCCGGCGCGTGCCCGCGACTTCTACACGACGTCCGCGTGCGGTGTGTGCGGCACCACCAGCATCGAAGAGGTGGAGTCGACGTCGTCGTTCGACGTGTCCGTCGACCACTCGACGGTGGAGGCCGCGCTGTTGACCGAGCTGCCGGATCGACTCCGCTCCGGTCAGCGGGCCTTCGACACCACCGGCGGACTGCACGCCGCAGCACTGTTCGACGCGGCGTCCGGCGACCTCCTGGTGCTCCGCGAGGACGTCGGACGACACAACGCCGTCGACAAGGTGGTCGGATGGGCCGTCAACAACGACCGCCTGCCGCTGCGCGGAACCGTTCTCCAGGTGTCGGGGCGGGCGAGCTTCGAGCTGGTGCAGAAGGCGGTGATGGCCGGGATTCCGATTCTGGCCGCCGTGTCGGCGCCGTCGTCGCTGGCGGCCCAGCTGGCGGAGCGATCGGGGTTGACGCTGATCGGGTTCCTGCGCGGGGAGTCGATGAACATCTACACCCGTCCCGACCGGGTGCGTGTCACAGCGGATCGGTGAGGCGCCGCAGGAAGGCGGTGGTCCGCTCGTGCTGCGGGTGGTCGATGACCGCCGTCGGAGCACCCCGTTCGACGATCACGCCGCCGTCGATGAACAGGACCTGATCGGACACCTGCCGCGCGAACTCGATCTCGTGCGTCACCACGACCATCGTCCACCCCTCCGCGGCGAGATCCTTGATGACCCGCAGCACCTCGCCGACCAACTCCGGGTCGAGCGCCGAGGTCGGTTCGTCGAGCAGCAGGACCTTCGGCTTCAACGCGACGGCCCGCACGATGCCGACCCGCTGCTGCTGCCCGCCGGAGAGTTCGCTCGGGTAGGCGTCGCCGCGATCCCCGAGCCCGACGCTCTCCAGCAGTCGCCGCGCATCGGCCCGAGCCTCGTCGGCAGGCCGTTTCTGCACGACGATCGGTCCCTCGACGACGTTCTCGATGACCGTCTTGTGTGGGAAGAGGTTGTGATTCTGGAAGACGAAACCGCTCTGGCTCCGGTAGCGCGCGAGGTCGGCTTTCGAATACGCGCCACCGAAGTCGACGGTCTCGTCGGCCACCCGGATCACGCCGGCGTCGGGGAGGTCGAGAGCGTTCAGCGACCGCAGCAGCGTCGTCTTCCCGGATCCGGACGGACCGATCACGGCCGTGACCGAACCCGATTCGACGGCGAAATCGATGCCGTCGAGGACCGGGCCGGCGCCGAACGACTTGCGCAGACCGGTGGCGTGGATGAGTTCGGTCATGCCTTCAAGAACCTTCCCAATCGGAGTTCGAGTCTGCCCTGCAGCGCGGAGAGGATCAGGCAGACCACCCAGTAGTAGGCGGCCGCGGTCATGTACAACGCGAAGAACTCGAAGGTCGGCGCCGCTGCGATCTGCGCCGTCCGCAACACCTCGGTCACCAGGATCGTCGACGCCAGCGAGGTGTCCTTCACCAGCGAGATCACCGTATTCGATAAGCCCGGCACCGCGATGCGGGCCGCCTGCGGCAGGATGATCCGCCGCATGGTGGTCGCGTAGTCCATGCCGATGGTCTGCGCGGCCTCGCTCTGCCCCTTCGGCACCGACATGATGGCGCTGCGGATGATCTCCGCCGCGTACCCGCCGACGTTCAGCGAGAACGCCACGATCGCAGCAGGCAACGGCGGGACCTTGAAACCGAGTTCGGGGAGCCCGTAGAAGATGATGAACAACTGCACCAGCAGCGGGGTGCCTCGGATGATCGAGATGTAAGCGCGTGCGAGCCGCGACGCGATCACGTTCTCGGCCATCCTCGCGAGGGCCACCACCAGGGCGATCACCAGGCCGATCGCGAAGCTGATCGCGGTGAGCGGAATGGTGACGGTGACCATCGCCTTGGCCATCGGCCACAGGTTGTCGGCGATCAGCCGCCACGTGCTCCGCTGCTGCGGAGCCTGCGACTCGCTGCCGCTGGCGTCGGCCTTCAGGTACTTCTGCGAGATCGCGGTCAGGGTCCCGTCGGCGCGCAGCGAGTCGAGGGCGTCGTCGATCTTCGGGATCAGCGGACTGCCCTTGCGTGCGGCGAAGGCCTGCTCGCTGGTCTCGCCGGTCTTGCCGGTGATCTTCACCGAGGTGTCGCCGGTCTCGGCGAGATAGGCGTGGACGGCGATGCTGTCGTTGACCGTGGCGTCGACGCGTCCCTGTTTCAGCAGGGTGATGGCCTGCGAGAAACCTTCGACGGTCTCGACCCTCGCCCCCGCGTTACGGGCGACTTCGGTCCAGTTGCTGGTGGCCGATTGCGCGGACGTCTTGCCGCGGAGATCGTTGAGCGAGGTGATCGACGTGTCGTCGGCACGGGTCACGATCACGCCTTCGCCGATGGCGTAGGGCGTCGACATGGCGTACTTGGCTTCGCGTTCGGGCGTGATCGTCACCTGGTTGGCGACGACGTCGAACCGGTCGGCGCCGAGGGCGGCGAACAGTGAGTCCCACGGGGCCTCGACGAACTCGGCGCGCATGCCGAGCTTCTCGGCGACGGCGTTCGCGACGTCCACGTCGTAGCCGGTGAGCTCCCCGGTGGTCGGGTCGTGATAGCTGAACGGCGCGTACGTGCCCTCGGTTCCGACCTTCAGCACACCGTCGTCCCGGCCGCCGCTGCTGCCGCACGCCGCAAGCAGCGCGGTGGCGACGAACAGCAGCACCAGGAGCGGTGCGAGGGCCCGCGCTCTGGAAGTCATACAGCGAGTAAACCCGGTCCGACGATCACCGGGAAGGATTCGGTGCAGGGTGATTCACGGAGAGCAGTCCCTCCTGATGGAAGTAGTCGCGCAAGGTCGCCACGATCGGCAGGTGCTCGAGATCGTCGCGGGTCATCCACCGCGCTTCGTCGGCGTCGTCTCCGGCCCGGAGGCTCCCGCCGACGACGGTGGCCGCGAAGTCGTGGATCTCGAAGGTCTCACCGTCGCGGTACGGGATGGTGGTGCACCACATCTCGTCGCCGATCTCGACGCGGAGACCGGTCTCTTCGAGGACCTCGCGCGCGGCGGCGTCGCGGATGGACTCTCCGGGCTCCACGTGCCCGCCGGGAACCGACCAGCGGCCCTTCTCCGGATCGTGTCCTCGCTTGACCATCAGGACGCGTCCGTCATCATCGACGATGACCGCTCCGGCGGCGAGGACTGGATTCACGGTTCCACGGTAGGGCATCACCGGTGGGGCCGACGTGCGGAACCGTCACGGCTGCACGGCTTTCGCTATCGCGACGGACCGGGTGACGAACTCGCGCTCCTCTGCGTCGAGTCCGCGGCGCGCTCTGCGGGCATCCTCGACGGCCCAGTGCACGTTCAGGATCACGCGGATCACGACCCAGTCGCGGGCGCGCTTCTCGTCGAGCCCGGCGGCGTCGACGACAGTCAGGAATCGGCGGGTCAGGGCCCCTCGGACATCGCCGGCCATCTCCTCCCACCGGTTCCACAGCAGTGGAGCCACCTCGTAGTGCGGATCGCCCGACAGCGGTTTGGGATCGATCACCAGCCACGGTTCCCGGTCGCCGGCGAGGACGTTTCCGTAGTGGAGGTCAGCGTGGATCAGCGTGCCGACCGACGCCGGATCCGAGCAGAGGTCGCGCCCGGCGTGCAGCGACTGCTCGACGAACCGCGGCGGGACGGGGACGATCGCCGCGTCGGTCGCCAGCGCGTCGAGCCATCCGCCGACGACGTCGGGCAGAACCGCCAACCGGTTCGACGCCGGTCGGTGAAGACGCGCGTAGAACCCTGCGATGATCTCGCACGCCTCCACATCCCAAAGCGACTCCAGGTCCGTGCTGTGCAGGCGCTCCAGCAGCAGCGCGCGACGGCGCGGATCGGCGCGGAACAAGCGGACGGCGCCGTCACCGTTCCATTGGGCCAGGGCCACCGACTCGTGCTCGGACCCCCGGTCGCCGTCGAACCCGACTTTCAACACGGCGTCGACGCGGTCAGCGGTGCGAACCGGGACGACCAGGGAGCAGGACCCGTGCGTCGGGTCGCCGGTCGGCGTCAGGTTCCACTCGTCCAGGAGTCGTGCGCATCGCGCGGGCAGATCGTCGAGCCACGCCACCCACTCGCCGCCGAGGGTCGCGCGCCGCATCAGACCGGGCGGAACGGAGACGGTTCGCTTCACGCGATTCAGCCTAAGCTCGGTGACGTGACGCAGGACAGGACGAAACTGACGGCGGTGGTGGACGCCGCCGCCGACGTGACGGCCACGCGGTCGCGCACGGAGAAGACGCGGCGACTCGCCGAACTCGTCGCAGCGCTGACACCCGACGAGGCCGTCCCGACGACGGGACTGCTGCTGGGGCACCCCTCCCGAGGACGGCTCGGGATCGGGTGGCGGACCGCCTCGGCTGCCCGAACGGATCCCGCAGCGACGCCCTCCCTCACCGTCCTCGACGTGGATGCCGCGTTCGCGACGCTGGCGGACGCGCACGGCCCGGGGTCGGCGAGCATTCGATCCACCGCGCTCGCGGATCTGATGGGGCGCGCCACCGCCGACGAACAGGACTACCTGGTCCGCGTCTTGACCGGCGAGATGCGGACGGGAGCACTGCAGGGCGTGCTGACCGACGCGGCGGCGAAGGCCACGGGTGTCCCGACTGCCACTTTTCGGCGGGCGGCGATGCTGTCCGGAGACCTCGGTGACACGGTCCGCGCCGCCCTGATCGGCGACGACCTCACCGCGGTCGGACTCACTCCCGGAGTCCCGGTCTCGCCGATGCTCGCCTCATCGTCGACGACGGTCGCGGAGGCCATCGGCGCGATCGGTGCGGCATCCGTCGAGGTCAAGCTCGACGGCGCACGCATTCAGGTGCACCGCGTCCGAGGCGTCGTCCGGGTCTACACGCGGACTCTCGCCGACATCACCGAGCGGGTACCGGAGATCGTCGCGACTGTCGCAGGATTCCCCGGAGATGATCTGGTGCTCGACGGTGAGGCCCTCGCGTTCGACGCCGACGGTGTCGCTCGACCGTTCCAGGAGACGATGAGCCGATTCGGTTCGGAGGCAGGTCGCGACGAGATCGCCCTGACCCCGCAGTTCTTCGATGTCCTCCACGCAGACGGGACGAGTCTGATCGACGAGCCGCTCAGGCTGCGTCGGGAGATCCTGGCCGACATCGTCGGCGATCGGATGGTGCGCGGTGTTCTCGTCGATCCGGACGGTGCGGATCGAGGTACCGCGTTCTTCGCCGAGGCGATCGCCACGGGAAACGAGGGCGTCGTTGTCAAGGGGCTGGAATCGACGTACGCCGCCGGCCGCCGCGGCAGCAATTGGATCAAGGTGAAACCCGTGTACACCTACGATCTGGTGGTCCTCGCCGTCGAACACGGGTCGGGTCGGCGGACCGGGAAGCTCTCGAATCTGCACCTCGGCGCCCGCGATCCGCAGGGTCGATTCGGTGAACCAGGCGGGTTCGTCATGGTGGGGAAGACCTTCAAGGGCCTCACCGACGAGCTCCTCGAGTGGCAGACCGAGTTCTTTCCGACCATCGCCGTTGCAGAGGATTCACAGGCAGACGACTCGCGCGCGGAGGCTTCGCACGTGGTGCGGGTCCGGCCGGAGACGGTCGTCGAGATCGCGATCGACGGCGTACAGCGATCGTCACGGTATCCCGGAGGCGTAGCCCTGCGGTTCGCCCGCGTCCGCCGTTACCGGGTCGGCGCGGACGCGAAACCCGCCGACGAGGCCGACACGATCGATGAGTTGCGCGGCCTGCTGAAGGAATGAGCCCGGCCGCTCGAGGGTCGACCTCAGCCGCGTTCGGCGAACCGGACCGGGTAGACGACGGTCCGCTTGATCAGGCGGTCCCGCTGCGCGGAGAACTCGTCGCGGCGCGGGTCGCCGAGGTAGGCGTCCAAGGCGTCCTGGCTGGGCAGACGGATGAACTGCGTCTCGTGCGGAGTGCCGTCGAGGCCGGGGCCGATGGCGCGCGCGAGGATCTTTCCGCCGTGTTCGGGAAGCAGTCCGAGCACCAGATCCTCGTACTCGGCCATGGCGCCCTCGTTGTCGGCATGGGCCCACACCAGGCAGCACAGGTCGATCGGGGCGTGCGAGACGGACCGGTCGGATGCGGTCGCGTCGGCGGGGGAGCGGTCGTGGGTGGTGGTCATGATGACACCTGTTCTTGGACGGCGAGTCGTCGACGGATCATCGCCTGAATTCGGGTGATTGAGTACAGTTCTACGCTTATGGACATAACAGTAGAACAGGGCTACGACACCCGGCACTGATCAGACTGTCGTACGTTCGAATGGATGACCCGAATCGTGATCGACTGAGTGCGTGAATGCGGAGACTCGTCTCAGCGTTTCCGGAAGAATCGACTGGTCGCTACGCCGGTCACGACGAGGGCGCCGGAGACGTCTCGAACCTTGATCTCGCTCAGGGTGGCGCTGCGCGTGCGACTGACGACGTCGGCGGTCGCGGTCAGATCGCCGGTGCCCGGGAGCAGGTAGTGGATCGTCAGATCGGCCGTCGCCCCACCGGTGGTGTCGGCATCGTCGTCGGTGAGGCCGGACGCGGAGGCGGCGGCGGCCGCCGTGTCGATGAGGGTGGCGATGACACCGCCGTGCAGGACGCCCGGCACGGTGACGGAATCGTCGGAGTAGGGGAGTGCGATGGTCACCGATTCGGGAACCGCGGACACCAGACGGAGTCCGATCGCGCGAGCGACCGGAGAGCGGAGCAGGACACCGTTGATCCAGGTGTCGGCGATGGATGAGAGTGCAGTGGTCACGGATTCTCTCCTTCGTGGGTCGTTCGTCGTCAGTCGGTAGGGGTGGTGAGTGCGGCGCGCGTCGCGTCGTCCGCCGGGTAGAACGATTCGACGCGGAGTTCGTCGACGGTGACGTCGAGCGCCGACTCGACGGCGGTGAGGACACTGAACAATCGGAGTTCGCCCGCAGGCGTCGCCAACCGCATCGGCACCACCACGTCGCTCGGGTCGGGTGTGCCGACGTCGTCACCCGGATAGCCCGCGGCCTCGTCCGCGAGTGCGGAGAGCCGAGCGTCGGCGAGACGGTCCGCGCGGCTGCGGACCTGGCCGATGAGATGGCGTCGCCACTGTCCGAGATTGACGATCCGCGGTGCGAGACCGTCCGGATGGAGCGCCAGGCGCACGGCGTTCATCGGCGGCTCCAGCAGGTGCGGGGCGCACGCCGCGAGCAGTGGTTCCACCGCCGTGTTGTGGTCGACGACGTCCCACCACCGGTCCAGCAGCAGCGCGGGGAACGGCACCTGGGCGTCGAGCAGGGACCGCAGGGCTGAACTGACCGCGAACAGGTCCGGAGAGGAGAGGTCGCAGTCGCGGTACGCGGGGGCGAACCCGCCCGACAGCAGCAGCTGGTTGCGTTCGCGCAGCGGCACGTCCAGGTGGTCGGCGAGCCGCTCGATCATGTCGCGCGTCGGGTGCGATCTACCGTTCTCCACCCAGCTGAGGTGCCTGGTCGACACGCCCGCGCGGTCGGCGAGCTGCAGTTGGCTGAGCTGTCGGTGCTGGCGCCACCGCCGCAGGGCGGGCCCGACGTCCGGTGGAGAGGTGAGGGTCGTCATGCGTTCAGACGCTAGTCGCGCCGATGCTGCCCGACCATGACCTCGGAGGTCATGGACCGTCGTTCACGAGCGCCGCCCGGCGACGGCCGCCGGTGCGAATCCGCGGGCCCAGATCTCGCGGACCGCGACACCGAGCAGGACCAACCCGGCGGCGAGCATCGGACGCAGCCAGATGTCGCTCCAGACGCCGCCGTACTGCGACTCCACACCCACGACGACCAGAGCGCCGCCGACGATCGGCGCCGCGACGGTGAAGAGCCCCGTCAGCCACCGTCGGTCGACGAACGCCTCGACCACGGCGGCCACCACGCATGCGAGGATCGCCACGATGGACACCGTCGCCAGCGCGTTCACATCCGTGAAGTCCGACGACGACGAGGTCAGCGGCGTGTACGCGGTCCACCCCGCGTCGGTGAGCGGCGTGTACGCGCGGTAGCGGCTCGGCAGCCCGGTGGCGGCCGGCGCGTCCTTCATCACCTGGGTGACGACGAACAGCCACCACGCGGTGTGCCCGACGACTCGGGCGATGCGCGTGGCCCGCGGTGCGGTGAACGACGACATGCTGCCTCCCGGAACGATGTCAACAGGTCAGAGACTAGCCAGTGACTTCGCGTCGCTGAGGACTCCCTCGAGCATGGCGGGCGTCAACCGGCCGGTGAAGGTGTTCTGCTGGCTGACGTGGAAGCATCCGAGGACGGTCAGCGTCCGGCCGTCGGGATGCTCGATCACGACCTTCGTGCCGTGCCCGAACTTCGGGCGCGGCCTCGGGACCGCCCAGCCGCCGTCGGTCAGCGACGACATCAGCGCCTGCCAGCCGAAGCCACCGAGGACCACCGCGACCCGAACCGTGTCCGCGAGCAGTTCCAGCTCCCGGTTCAGGTACGGCGCGCACGTGCGGCGTTCGGCGGGGGTGGGCTTGTTGGCGGGCGGTGCGCAGTGCACCGGCGAGGTGATCCGGGTTCCGATCAGTTCGAGGCCGTCGTCGGCGGACACCGCGTACGGCTGATTCGCGAGCCCGACGGCGTGCATCGCGGCGAAGAGGAAGTCGCCGCTGCGGTCGCCGGTGAACATGCGACCGGTCCGATTGGCACCGTGCGCGGCCGGTGCGAGGCCGACGATCAGGATCCCGGCGTCGTCCGGTCCGAAGCCGGGAATCGCCTTCCCCCAATAGGTCTGGTCACGGAAGGACGCACGCTTGGTCCGCGCCACCTCCTCGCGCCACGCGACGAGCCGCGGACACGCGCGGCACCCGGTGACGAGTTGATCGAGTTCGGCGACGGTGCGGGCACGCGGCGCTCGATCGGGGGCGGATTCGGCACGCGAGGTCATCCCTTCAACCTATCCCCGCCGGATCAGTACGCCGACGCGTCACCGGCCGGCACGATGCCGTGGTGCTTCGCAGCGACGTCCGGGTGCGCCCGGGTGCGGGACTTCCACGCGTTCTCCCCGTACGTGCCGTAGATGGGGTTCGCCGGATCGTCCTCGATGCCGCGGGCGTCGGCGGCCAGGTGGTCGGGCAGCGTCAGCGTCGGGATCTGCGCGTCGAGCGACGGGTTGAAGAAGTACGGGATCGAGAGCCGGTCGGTGCCGGGCGCGGGCGCGAGCACGCGGTGGCGGGTGGCGCGCAGATAGCCGTCGGTCGCGAACTCGAGTAGCTCGCCGATGTTGACGATGAAGGCGCCGTCGAGCGGCGGGGCGTCGATCCATGAGCCGTCCGCGGCCTCCACCTGCAGGCCCGCGGAGCCGGGCTCCACGAGCAGCAGGGTGAGCACCCCGGAGTCCTTGTGCGCGCCGACTCCCTGCGGGGTCTCGTCGCTGCCGGGATAGCGGACCACCTTGATCAGCGTGGCCGGTCGATCCCGGAAAGCGGCGTCGAAGACGTCGTCCGGTGCGCCGAGCGCGGTCGCCCAGTGGGCGAGGAGACGACGACCGACCTCCGCGAGACGGTCGTCCCAGCGGTACAGCGCCTCGCGGAACTCGGGCTGCGCCGACGGCCACTGATTTGGCCCCTGCAGGTTCCAGTAGCCCTCAGCACCCTCGATCACGGGCAGGTCGGGCCCCAGATCCACCTGCTCGCGCCAGTCGACGGCACCGTTGGTGAGCTCACCGCCGAGACGGGTGTAGCCGCGGAACTGCGGGCTGTTCAGCATGCTGATCTCGTCCTTGGCGGACTGCGGCAGCGCGAAGAACTCGCGGGCCACCCGCAGGATCCGGTCGATCGCGGTCTGCGGGACACCGTGGCCGGTGAGATAGAAGAAGCCGACCGTGTGGGTCGCGTCGAGCAGCCTCCGGCGGAACTCGGCGGGGTCGGCGTCTGCGGTGCGGAGGTTGAGAACGGGGAGCATGCCACCATTGTCCGCTCCCGCGGTCCGCCGGTGCCGCATAGTGAGAGACATGAGACCAACGCTCGCCGATGTCCTGCCCAGCGTCGCGCTCGCGCTCGACGGTCAGGCGGAGAATCCGCTCGGCGTGCACCCCGCGCGCGACGTGGTGGTCCTGCTGATCGACGGGCTGGGGGCCGAGCTCCTGTCCCGGCACGCCGATGTGGCACCGACCCTGGCGGCGCACGTCGTGACGACCCTGCAGGCCGGGTTTCCGGCGACGACCGCGACCAGTATCGCCAGCCTCGCGATCGGGGCGCCGTGCGCCACGCACGGCATCATCGGCTACAGCTTCGCGCTGCGCTCGGGCGACGGACTCGAGAACTTCAACGCGCTGCGCTGGCGAACCGGGAACGCGGAGGGGCCCGATGCACGCGACGCTGTGGTGCCCGAGGACCTGCAGACCGTCACGAGCACCGTCGCACAGTTGGCGGGAAGTGGAATCGACATCCACTTCGTGGTGCCCGGCTACCAGGTGCGGTCGGGACTCACCCGGGCCGCGTTCGGGGTATCCGGACACCTGCACGCGGCCGAGGACCTCGCCGCGGTCCGTGACGGCATCCTGGAGGTGGCGCGCCACGACAACGGCACCGGTCGCTTCGCGTACGCCTACTATCCGAAGCTCGACGCCGTCGGACACTTCCGCGGGCCGGAGTCGCCGCATTGGCTGCACGTGCTGGAGACGGTCGACGCCGCCGTCGCGGACCTGTTCGCCGATCTCCCGGACACCTGCACGCTGCTGATCACCGGGGACCACGGCATGGTCGGTGCCGAGGAACGGATCGATCTCGACGCCGAGCCGCTGCTTCACGAGGGAGTCAGGCTCATCTCCGGTGAGGCTCGGGTCCGTCACGTGTACGCCGACCACGCCGACGCCGTCGCCGATGTGGCGGGCAACTGGGGAACGGTGCTCGGTCGGCACGCGCAGGTGGTGACGCGGGAACAGGCATTGGACGAGCACTGGTTCGGGGTCACCCCGCCGATCGAGACGATCGCCGCGCGGATCGGGGATGTGTTGGCGGTGGCGCAGGGGACCAGCGTGCTGACCTGCCCCGGCAACGAGCCGATGGAGTCGACGCTGATCGGCCATCACGGTGCCTGGACCGACGACGAGCAGTTGGTTCCACTGATCTCGAACCGACTCTGAACTCTCCGCCCACTCCAGGATAACCCGAGGCCAGGGGCTTGCCGCAAGGCCCCGGGCAGCGTGCACAATGGTCGACTCACCGCCTTCGACCAGCATGGGGTCCGCTTGCCCGCCACCGTATTCGCCCTCCCCGAACGACTCTCCGAGAAGAGACGCCCGGACTTGATCGCCGCCGACGCGACCCACCTCGTCCGCATCCGGGAACGCATCACCGCGCAGATCTCGGACGCGCGCGCCGCGCTCGACGCCGCCCGTCGGTCCACCGATGTCCGAGTGGAGGCGGGGGTGGTCCGAGACCAGGAGATCCGCCGCCTCTCGACGCGGATCCGGACTCTCACCCGGATCGGGACCGACGTGTGCCTCGGCCGCGTGGTCCACGCGGACGGCACCGTCGCGTACATCGGCCGGATCGGCGTGTCCGCGGCCGACGGCACCGCTCTGCTGATCGACTGGCGCACCGCGGCCGCCGCGCCCTTCTTCGCCGCCACCCTGGCCGACCCGATGGGCGTGGCGTCTCGCCGACACTACCGGTGGTCGCGGGAGGCGATCATCGACTACTGGGATGAAGTCTTCACCGCCGACGACCGCGCCGACACCGCCGCCCTCGACAGTCAGTCGG
Organism: Gordonia phthalatica; assembly: GCF_001305675.1. Classification (NCBI taxonomy): domain Bacteria; kingdom Bacillati; phylum Actinomycetota; class Actinomycetes; order Mycobacteriales; family Gordoniaceae; genus Gordonia; species Gordonia phthalatica. The sequence goes on along the minus strand of NZ_CP011853.1, from coordinate 2,457,198 downwards.
CGTTCATCGCGAGCCTCGGCGTCGACCGATCGCCGAAGATGACGTCGGTGCTCGGCACCATCGCCGCCGATCAAGACGCGGCGATCCGCGCCGACTCCCGCGGACCGCTCGTCGTCGACGGAGGGCCGGGCACCGGCAAGACGGTCGTCGCCCTGCATCGCGCCGCCTATCTGCTGTACGCCGACCCGCGACTCGGCGGGAACCGCGGCGAGATCCTCATCGTCGGACCGCATCGCCCCTACTTGAGCTATGTCGGCGACGTGCTGCCCAGCCTCGGAGAGGAGGGCGTCGCCACCTGCACCCTCGCCGACCTGGTGCCCGGGTCGGCGAGCCTCGCGCCCGAGACCGATGAGCGGGTCGCCGACCTGAAATCGTCGGCGCGGTCGGTCGAGGCGGTCGACGCCGCTGTCGCGTTCTACGAGGACCCGCCGGTCGAGATCGTCGACGTCGAGACGCCGTGGGGTGATCTCGAGGTGACCGGCGAGGACTGGGCGGAGGCCTTCGGCGCGGTCGGCTCCGCTTCGGTGCACAACGAGGCGCACGACGAGATCTGGGATGCGCTGGTCGAGGTGCTCGCGCCGAGGATCCGGGCGATGACCGGCCGCGACGTGCCCGACGACCGAGTGCGGCCGGCGCTGGAAGCCGACCACGATCTGGCGACGATCCTGCACCGCGCGTGGCCGATGCTCGATGCGACGACCATGATCGCCGACCTGTGGGCGGTGCCGGCCTACCTGCGACTGTGCGCGCCGTGGCTGACCGCGGAGCAGCGTGCGCTGCTGCGCCGGGACGAGGACTCGGAGTTCACCGTCGAGGACCTGCCACTCCTCGACGCCGCTCGCCGCAGACTCGGCGACGCGGACGCGGCACACGGGCGACAGCGCCGCCGAGCCGAGATCCGCGAACAGCGACGCGTCCGCGACCGCGTGATCGACGAGTTGATCGCCGGCGACGACGGAGAAGGTCTCGTCACCATGCTGCGGGCTGAGGACATCCAGGATGTCATCGTCGACGAGACCGGCATGTCGGACCGCGACGCGGATCCGCTCGCCGGACCGTTCGCGCACATCGTCGTCGACGAGGCGCAGGACCTCACCGACGCACAGTGGCAGATGCTCCTCGCACGCTGTCCGTCGCGGAGCTTCACCATCGTCGGTGACCGCGCGCAGTCGCGCGCCGGCTTCACCGAGACGTGGGAGGACCGACTCCGCCGCGTGGGGGTGGGGGAGCCGCGTCGCACCACGCTGACCGTCAACTACCGCACGCCCGCAGAGGTGATGGAGCATGCCCGGCCGGGCATCCTCGCTGCACTGCCTGGCGTCGCGGTACCGGAGTCGATCCGCACCGGCGGCCTGCCCGTGGAGTTCGCCGCGACCAGGGAACTCGCGACGATCGTGGCGCGGTGGCGGTCGGAGAACGTCGACGGCATCGCCTGCATCATCGGCGACCCGACGTTCCCCGCCGACGATCGCGTCGACTCACTGACCCCGATCACCGCCAAGGGACTCGAGTTCGACCTGGTGGTCCTGGTGGACCCGGCTCAGTTCGGCGACGACATCGCGGGCGCCGTCGACCGGTACGTCGCGATGACCCGAACCACGTCGCGGCTGGTGGTGCTCAGCCCAGGTAGCGGTGCGACCAGCTGATCGCCCGGACCTCGCCGACCGGCCCGGTGAGCGGGCTCACGGACTGGTAGCGCGGTGTCGGCGGCGTTCCGCGCGACTTTCGGGTCATCGGGACCACGAGTCCGGTCGGCGTCCCGTGACTGCCGCGCTGCTCGGCGACGATGAACGAGGTGGGCAGACGATCGCCGAGGAAGACGTAGCGGGCGCTGCCGCGCTTACCGTCGGTGGGGCGGTACAGGCGTCGCATGATCATCGCGCGGCGCGTGCTGTGCGATTCGCGGATGAACTGAACGCGCTCGTAGACCGGCACGCCCATCGAGAACAGGGCGCTGTACGGGGCACTCGCCACCTGGTGCGCGGTGATGCCGGGCGTCGGGGGTGCCGCCGATGCGGGCGCCGCGACCACCGACAGCGAGGTGCCGACCGTGAGGGCGGCGGCGAGAGTGGCGACGGAGCGGCCCAGACGCAGTCTCACCCGCGGCGAGGTCGACGGTGCAGGGCGGCCGTGGTGATCGCTGCGCGGCGAGACTGTCATCGGTCTACCGTGTCACCTGCGCGATTCCAGGGCAAGACGTGACACGGCCCGGTGTCCTGCACCGGTAGATTCGAACCATGACCAACGATGCCGCCGCGACGCCGAATGCGCCGATCAACGACCTGTCATTCACCGTGTTCGGCTATGTGTCCCGGCCGGTGGCCGAGGTGTACGAGGCGGTGGCCGATCCGGAGCAGCTGTCGAAGTACTTCACCACGGGCGGAGCACACGGTCGCCTCGATGCCGGTGCCACCGTCTCGTGGGACTTCCACGACTTCCCCGGCGCGTTCGACGTCCGGGTCATCGAGGCGGAGGCCCCGCGGCGAATCGTCATCCGCTGGGCAGGAACCGAGACCGTCGGCGGGGACGGTACGGATGTCGCCTTCGAGTTCGAACCCGTCGACGGCGGGGCGCGGACCCGGGTGTCGGTCACCGAATCGTCCTGGACTCCGACGGCGGTCGGCGCGGAGAGCGCCTTCGGCAACTGCATGGGCTGGACCGGGATGCTGGCCGCACTCAAGGTCTGGCTGGAGCACGGAATCAACCTGCGTGACGGGTTCTACCGCTGAACTGCGGTCTGCGTACGAGGACTGTCGTTCTGACGGATGCCGCGGTGGCCGATGGACGGCACCCCGGCGTCCGGCGTAGTAGCGTCTATCCGTGATGCGAAACCGGACACCGACCCTTCCTCGATCAATCGGTCTGCTGGTGATCGGAGCGGCCGTGCTGCTGATCGCGTCGCTGTGTGCTCCGCAGGCCGCCGCGTCGCCCGACACCGCCCGGCAGCACCTGCTCGGCGTGGCGCTGGCTCCCGGCACCGCGGGATTGACGCCGCAACTCGGCGTCGCTTACACGCTGGCGTATCGCGACGCCCGTGCCGCCGGTGTCCCGATGTACGTGAACTCCGGAAAACGGTCGCGTGCAGAGCAGGCGAGCCTCTGGCGGCAGGGCATCAGGGATTACGGCAGCGCCGCCGAAGCACGACGCTGGGTCCTGCCTCCCGACGAGTCGACGCACGTCACGGGGCAGGCGATCGACGTCGGACCGCGCGCCGGCGCCGCCTGGCTGCAGGCCAACGGGGTCCGCTGGGGCCTGTGTCGTACCTTCGACAACGAGTGGTGGCACTTCGAGTTGGTCGCCGTGCCGGGCACGCACTGCCCGCGCAGAGTCCCCGACGCCAGTCGCCGCTGATCAGACGCGTCGTCGCAATCGAGATCGTTTCCCGGACTACGAAGTTCGGGCCCGATAGGTAAGGATGTATCCGTGTCGGAGAATGAAGCCCCCGAGAACGAGACCGTCGAGAACGCCGTCGACGACGCCGCGTCGAGCGTGCATCCGCTGGACGAGGCGGCCGACGTCGACCAGGCCGCCGACGAGGCGCAGCTGAACGACGACGAGGTGGCCGACGTCGTCGAAGCCGTCGGGTCCATGCAGGCCGCGATCGTGGTGGACGCCGAACCCGACGATCAGGGCGAACTCAGCTACATGTCGTACGAGGAGTTCGGTCGCCGGTTCTTCGAGATCGCAGTCACCGAGGAGCGCATCGGCACCGCGTTCACCGCGATCGCCGGTGAGGAGTTCGAAGTCGGCCCCATCGCATCCGGCCCGGGTGGCATGGTCAAGGTGCAGGCCAAGGTGCGTGTGTCCGAACCGGAGATCACCCGCGACGTCGGCCAACTGATCACCTTCACGGTGAAGCTGCCGCTGCACATCGCCCTGTCGGTGAACCTCAAGGTGGATCGGATCCGCTACGACGTCGACGGTCTCGTGACGCTCCCGATGACGGTCCGCTGCGCGGCGCCGCTGCAGTTGCGGATCGAGGTAGAGCCGCCGCGTCCGCGTGACGTCTTCGTCGATGTGAACTCCCGCAACATGCGCGGCGAGATCATCCGCAACCTCGCCCAGGTGGACGACGAGATCCGTCGGGTGATCGCCAGGTTCGTCGAGACAGAGATCGACAAGCCCGAAGTCCGCAAGGCGCGCCTGATCGACGTCGACGTGGAGCTGGGGCGCGCGTTCGAAGGTCTCTGACAGCGCGCGTCGCCCGGCCGACGGTGACATCCTGGACTCATGACTGAGAAGGACACCGATCAGCAGGCCGACTACGTGGAGCCGAACAAGGCGTTCGAGCGCGATACCCGGTACATCGAGACCCGCATCACTCGCGACGGCGCCGACGGCTTCCCGGTCGAGGCCGGTCGCTATCGGCTCGTCGTCGCCTACGCCTGCCCGTGGGCCAATCGGGCGATCATCGTCCGCCGACTCCTGGGCCTCGAGGACGCGATCTCGATGGGCGTCTGCGGGCCGACCCACGACAAGCGGTCGTGGACCTTCGACCTCGACCCGGGCGAGGTGGACCCCGTGCTCGGCATACCGCGGCTGCAGGACGCCTACTTCAAGCGGTTCCCCGACTACCCCAAGGGGATCACGGTCCCCGCGATCGTCGACATCCCGTCGGGTGCCGTCGTCACCAACGACTTCCCGCAGATCACCATCGACTTCTCGCTCGAGTGGACCGACTTCCACCGGGACGGCGCTCCGCAGCTCTATCCCGAGGACCTACGACCGGAGATCGACGAGGTGAACGCGGTCGTTTACAAGGATGTGAACAACGGCGTCTACCGCTGCGGTTTCGCGGGCTCCCAGGAGTCGTACGAAGCGGCGTACGACCAGCTGTTCTCCCGCCTCGACTGGCTCAGCGATCGGCTCGCGAACCAGCGCTATCTGGTCGGCGACACCATCACCGAGGCCGATGTCCGCCTGTTCACGACGCTCGCTCGCTTCGACGCCGTCTACCACGGGCACTTCAAGTGCAACCGCGAGAAGCTGTCGGAGATGCCGGTGCTGTGGGCGTACGCCCGCGACCTGTTCCAGACGCCGGGCTTCGGCGACTCGACGAACTTCGAGCAGATCAAGGCGCACTACTACAAGGTGCACCGCGACGTGAACCCGTCGGGCATCGTGCCCAAGGGGCCGGATCTCGCGAATTGGCACACCCCGCACGGGCGGGATGCCCTCGGCGGCCGACCCTTCGGAGACGGAACGCCGCCCGTACCGCTGGGATAGCGGTACGGGCGGCGTCGTCAACCGAAGCGGCGGGTGTCAGGCCACGGTCTCCTCGGTGGTCGAGGCGGACCGCGGAATCAGCATCGTGATGGCGACGCCGACGAATGCGGCGATCGCGCCGATCAAGAAGCACCACTTGAATGCGGTGTGCGTCGGGATGTCGTGCCCGCCCATCGAGACGGTGGAGGCGGCGAGGACGACGGCCATGATGGCCGACGACAGCGTGGTGCCGACCGATCGCATCAGCCCGTTGAGGCCGACGGCCGCACCTGCTTCGGTGAGCGGGACCGCGCCCATCACCAGGGTCGGCATGGCAGCGTAGCCGATGCCGACGCCGGCGGAGGCGATGATCGAGGCGACGGCCAGCTGCCACGGGGCGTTCATGAGGAAGAACGCGGTCAGGTAGCCGACGCCGAGGACGGCGGCGCCGATCGCCAGGGTGAGCTTGGGCCCGAGGTTGTTGATCAGGGTTCCGGAGACGGGCGCGAAGACCATCATCATGATGCCGCCGGGCGCCATCCACAGTCCGGTCTGCAGGATCGTCTGGCCGAAGCCGCCTGCGGCCTCGGGGACCTCCAGCATCATCGGGACCACGATGGCCTGCGCCATCATGCCGAAGCCGATCGCGATTGCGGCGATGTTCGTCAGCAGGACTGTCGGCTTGGCCGAGCTGCGGAGGTCGACCAGCGGGTCGCTGTGGCGGAGCTCGAAGTAGGCCCATGCCAGCAGGACGACGATGCCGAGGGCGAAGAAGCCGAGGGTGGTTCCCGAGGTCCAGCCCCAGTCCTTGCCCTTCGAGATGGCGATCAGCGCGCCGCACAGACCGACCGACAGGCCGATCGCGCCGACGACGTCGAGTTTGCCGCCCGCATTGTCGGCGATGTTCGGGATCACGGTGAGGACGAGGACGGTGATGATCACCGCGAGGCCGGCCGACGTCCAGAAGAGGGCGCGCCAGTCCCAGGTCTGCGCCACCCACGCGGACAGCGGCAGGCCGATGGCGCCGCCGACGCCGAGCGTCGCACTCATCGCGGCCACCGCCATGGACGTCAGTCGGGGAGGCGTCACCTCGCGCATCAGGCTGATGCCGACGGGGATGAAGCCCATCGCCAGGCCCTGTACGGTGCGACCGATGAGCATCGGGAGCAGCGAGCCGCCGATCGCGCAGATCAGCGAGCCGACCACGAGGAGTACCGAGCTGGCGAGGATCACACGCTGCTTGCCGTACATGTCGCCGAGGCGACCGGCGATCGGCATGGCCACCGCACCGCCGAGGAGGGTCGCGGTGATGATCCACGACGCGTTCGAGATCGAGGTGTTGAGCAGCTGCGGAAGCTCGGGCTGCACCGGGATGATCAGCGTCTGCATCAGGGACGCGACGAGACCGCCGAAGCAGAGCGTGATGACGATGGCCAGCGCATTGCGCGGCATGTCCGGGGTGGACGGTGTCGCGGTGTCCGAAATGGCGGTGCTCGGTGTCGCGTCGTCGCGCGACATCGATTCCGCCGCGTCGGGGGAGCGAGTCATGAAGGGTCCTTCTGGGTATGGTTTTCGCTGATGTGCAACAGGGTATGTAACCTACATATGCATCATGCACATCCCCAAATCGGGAACGAACGACGACGGCTGCGAGAGCGGGGCGAAAACGGTGGAAAGCGACGAAGAGATCTGGCCGTCGACCGTCCATCGCGACGTTGTCGAGGAGCTGCTCCGGATGCGTCGACGCCGCTACGAGGTGGATCCCCAGGCGATCCTGGATTCGTCGGCCTTCCAGATCCTGTGGCTGCTGTCGGACGGCCGTGCGCGCACCCTGCGGGAGCTGAGTGTCGACCTCGACCTGGAGCAGTCGACGGTGAACCGCCAGGTCAACGCCGCGATGAAGCGCGGCTTCGTCGAGCGCTTCCAGATTCCCGAGTGCGTCAGCTGGATGCATCGGCCGACCGTGGAGGGCAACGAGGCGTTCAACCACGACGGTCGCCGACGCGCCGATCGGCTCAACCGTGTGTTCGCCGATCTGGCGCCCGGAGACCCGGAGTCGCTGCTGCGGCAACTCCGGGCCTTCAACGACGCGTACGAACGGCAGGGCGCTCGATGATTGATTCCCGGTGGGTGGGACGCTGAAGTCGGCAGTTCGCCGGACGAGGCGGTCTTCCCGCACCACTTCGCGCCTCGTCGCACCAGTTCTGCCTCCCGCACTCGGTCGCGACCGAGTGCGGGAGACACAAGTGGTGCGGCAAGCCGTCCTCGAAGCCCCGGACCGACGCAGCGACGCTGCTGCGACCTGCGCACGCACCCACCTCGACGGCCTCAAGGAGGCACTCGCATGACCGACCCAGCCGAAGTCCTCCGCCTGGACGCCGTCACCTTCCGCCGCAACGGTCGGCAGATCCTGCACGGTATCGATCTCACGGTGCGGGCGGGGGAGCACTGGGCGCTTCTCGGCCCGAACGGTGCGGGCAAGACCACGGTCGTCGGCTTCTGCGCCGCGCAGACGCACCCGACGTCGGGCACCGTGGACGTCCTCGGGCAGCGACTCGGACGTGTCGACACGGCGGTGCTCCGCAAGCACATCGGGCACGTGAACCCGCGGCATCGGCTCCAGACCGATCTCACCGTGACCGAGGTGGTGCTCACCGGCGTCACCGGAACCATCGACCTGCCGATGCGGTGGGTCCCGACCGACGAGCAGCGGACGCGGGCCGCGGCGCTCATCGACGACATCGGCATGACCGCTCGGGCCGACTCCGGCTGGCACACTCTGTCGCAGGGCGAGCGCGGCCGCGCTTTGATCGCTCGAGCGTTGATCGCCGAACCGGAACTCCTGCTGCTCGACGAACCGACCACCGGGCTCGATGTGGCGGCCCGCGAGCAGTTGCTGGAGACCGTCGACGCCCTGGCCTCGTCGGCCCCCGACGTCGCATCGGTGCTCGTCACCCACCATCTGGAGGAGTTGCCGGAGTCGACGAGTCACGCGATCGTCATCAGCGACGGCGCGACGGTGGCCGCGGGCCCCGCCGATCAGACGGTGACCTCCGAGGTCATCACGCGGGCCTTCCGTCATCCGATCGACGTCGGGTACGACGGCCGACGCTGGAGCGCGCGAGCGGTCAGAGCGTCAGCAACACCTTGATCGCCTCGCGCTGGTCCATCGCGCGGTAGCCCTCGGCGGCCTGCTCGAGCGGGATCCGAAGGTCGAAGACCTTGCCCGGATCGATCGTCCGATCGGCGATGCGCTGCAGGAGGTCGGGCAGATACCGGCGGACCGGTGCGGGGCCGCCGTGCAGGTGAACGGCGGAGTAGAAGAGCTTGTCGCCCGGCAGCTCCACGCCGTGCGAGACGCCGACGAACCCGACGTGGCCGCCGGCTCGCGTGGAGCGCACGGCCTGCATCATCGACTCCTGGGTGCCGACCGCCTCGATCACCGAGTGCGCGCCCAGGCCGCCGGTCAGCTCGCGGACGGCGGCCACACCGGCGTCGCCGCGCTCGGCGACGATGTCGGTGGCGCCGAACTCCCGAGCCAGGGCTTGGCGGTCGGCGTGGCGGCTCATCGCGATGATCCGCTCGGCACCCATCTGCTGGGCGGCCAGTACGCCCATCAGACCGACGGCGCCGTCGCCCACCACCACGACGGTCTTGCCCGGGCCGGCTTCGGCGGCGTCGGCCGCGAACCACCCGGTGCCGAGGACGTCGGAGGCCGCGAGGTAGGACGGGATGAGGTCTTCGGCGGGCGGTTCCGGCGTCGCGACCAGCGTGCCGTCGGCGTGGGGGATCCGCGCGAACTGGGCCTGCGTGCCGACGCCGCCCATGCCGACGACGTCGACGCAGCGCGACTGGTAGCCGGCCGAGCAGATCTCGCACGTGTTGTCGGACGCCATGAACGAGCCGACGACGAAATCGCCGACCTTCACCGTCCGCACGTCGGCACCGACCTCGGTCACGTAGCCGACGTACTCGTGTCCCATCGGCGCGTCGTGGACGTCGTTGGCGCCGCGATAGGGCCACAGATCCGAGCCGCAGATGCAGGTGGCGGCGAGCCGGATGATCGCGTCGGTCGGCTTCTCGATCCTCGGATCGGGGCGGTCTTGAACACTGACGTGGCCGGGTGAATGCATGATGACTCCGCGCATGGAGACCAGCGTATGCGCAGTCCGCGACCGATGGTGGCGACGCGGTCGGACACCTGGAATAAAGCCCGGTGATCGGGCGTTGAATTCCTCAGTCGGTCAGGAGGAGATTTGGCAGCGTCGCGTGGTTCATCGACCTTCGCATCGCTCGCCGTACCCAATTTCCGCACCTACGTCAGCGGTGCGCTCGTCTCGAACATCGGCACCTGGATCCAGCGGGTCGCCCAGGACTGGCTGGTGCTGCAGCTGTCCGGCGGGTCGGCGATGGCGGTCGGCATCACCACGGCGCTGCAGTTCGCGCCCGCCCTGTTCCTCTCGCCGTTCGGCGGTCTGCTCGCGGACCGCTTCGACAAGCGCAGGCTCCTCATGCTCACCCAGAGCTGGATGGCCGTCAGCTCCCTTATCCTCGGCTTCCTCGCCGTCGTGGGAGTCGCCGAGACATGGCACGTCTACGTCTTCGCCGTCGTCTTCGGCATGGGCGCCGCCGTCGACGCCCCGGCCCGTCAGGCCTTCGTCTCGGAGATGGTCGGCACTGAACGGCTCACCAATGCGATCGGCCTCAACAGCTCCGCGTTCAACACCGCACGACTGATCGGCCCCGGCATCGCAGGCATCGTGATCGCCGTCTTCGGCAGCGGCTGGGCCATCATGACCAACGGCGTCAGCTACGTCGCCTTCCTGATCGCGCTGCTGCTCCTGAACGAGAACAAGCTCGTCAAGACCGAGCCGCTGCCGCGCGCCAAGGGGCAGGTCCGCGAAGGCATCCGGTACGTGGCCGGCCGCGCCGACCTGTTGATCGCGCTCGGCGTCGCCTTCGCGGTCGGCACCTTCGGCCTCAACTTCCAGATGACGAACGCTCTGATGGTGCGCAACGAGTTCCACCTCGACGCGGCGATGTACGGCCTCCTCGGCACGGTGTCCGGCATCGGCTCACTGCTCGGCGCGCTGCTCGCCGCGCGGCGCAAGTCGGCGCCCGGCCTGCGGTTCGTCGTGCAGTCCGCGCTGGTCTTCGCGGTGTTCAACGTACTGTCCGGCCTGGCTCCGACTCCGCTGCTGTACGGGTTGGCCCTGCCGTTCGTCGGACTGTCGGCCCTGCTCGCGCTCACGGCGGCCAACATGTTCGTCCAGATGAGCATGGACCCGCAGGTCCGCGGTCGGGTGATGGCGCTGTACATGACGATGCTGATGGGCGGCACCCCGATCGGCGCACCGCTGCTCGGCGTGTTCGCCGAATGGTTCGGGCCCCGCGCCTCGCTGGTCGGCGGCGGCGCACTCCAGGTGGCGGTCATGGCCGCGGTCCTGCTGTGGGTGATCGCACGGGTGCAGCGCGGACGGTCGGAGGGGCTGGACGTCTCACCCGACGGCCGATTCGGCAGGTTCGCCCAGATTCCGGCGCCGACCGAGACTGAGGTCTGAGCGGCCTCCGCGACGCAGATAGCCGATCGACGCCGGGATCAAGAAGGCCGGCCAGGCGACGGCGATCAGGTAGCACTCGACCGCCAGGAACAAGCGGGACGCCGCGGCGACGAGTTGGACCGCGGAGAGCGTCATGACGTACGCCGTTCCCGCACCCGGAAGCTGCTGCAGGTCGCGCCACGCGTCGGGCGTCCCCAGCGTGAAACCGAAGCCCGGACCGAGGCGCCACACCGCGGTCGGGAGCGCCGCGAGGGCGGCCATGCGCGCGCGACGGCACGCACCCGGGTTCGCAGCAGGATGACGCCGTAGGCGAACGCCCCCGGGACGGTCGCCGCGGCGATCGCGACGAACAGCGCACTCGGTGCGCCGCCCAGATCCAACAGCACCGAGGTGACGGGCTGCATCACGGCCGTCGCACAGCCGACCCACACGGCGAGCCAGGCGAGTCGGGGCCGCCGGATGAGCGGCCCGAACCGGGGAGCGAGGAAGGCGAGCAGCGGGAACAGTCCGGAGAAGACGAGGAACGTGCGTTGCGAAATCGCGGTCATCGCCTCGGGACCGAAGGCACCCGATCCGACGAGTCCCCACCAGAGCATGGCGACGGCGAACGGCAGCAGCCCGATGGCGCCGATCACGGTGGTCAGGCGGCTCGGCGACGGGGGCGCCGCGAGGAGGTCGCCCCACCGGGTCAGGCAGTACTCGCCGAGCAGGACGGCGAATCCGACGGCGAGGACGCAGAAGCCGCCGTACGCGACGAAGAACACCCACGGACTCATGTGGTCCATGCCGGCGGTGTGGACATCGCTCTCGGTGAGCAGCTGAGCGACGAGCCCGGTGGGGACTCCGGCCGCGATCGGCGCGAGCAGACCGGTGGCACCACCCGCGATCACGAACACCAGCCACGCGGGCAGGCGGAGGCCGATCGGGCGGGTCAGCGCCGCCGCGAGGCACACGGCGACGACTTCGAGACCCAGCGTGATGCCGTTTCCGATCAGCATCGCTGGGGAGTGCATGTCGTCGGCGGAAGCGGCGTCGGTGACGCCGACGGTGGAACCGGCGAGCCAGGCGATCTTCATCGTGCTGTACGGGATCACAGCGAGGACGACGACGGCGAGGCCGACGAGCGGGCCGCGGGAGCGCCGGTCGGGCGGCGTCGGGCGGGCGGTGCGCAGGGGTGGGGAATCGATGGGGTGGATCGTTGATTTCGTCATGGATCAACCGTCGCGCGATCGGCGGCGTGATTCGTCCACCTGCGGGCTAGTCCGTCTCAGCCCGCAGGATGATCCCGCACCGAGGTCAGGTGCCCGGAACGACGAGACGCGTCTCGTACGCGAGCACCGCCAACTGCACGCGGTCGCGGGCGCCGAGCTTGTGCAGCAGTCGTCCCACGTGGGTCTTCACCGTCGCCTCCGACACGTGCAGTCGCGCGGCGATCTCGGCGTTCGAATCGCCGGACGCGACCTCGATCAGGATCTCCCGTTCGCGGTCGGTGAGACGGTCCATCTCGGAAGGCTCAGCGGCACCCGGCAGGGTCGGCGCGACGTGCTCGATCAACCGACGGGTGGTACTCGGCGCGATGACCGCGTCGCCGGCGTGGACGGTGCGGATCGCGTCGATCACGTCCTCGGCTCGGGAACTCTTGAGCAGGAAACCGCTCGCACCGGCGCGGAGCGCGGCGAAGGCGTTCTCGTCGAGGTCGAACGTCGTCACGACGATCACCCGTGGCGCCTGCGCCGCCGCCACGATCTCCCGCGTCGCGGTGATGCCGTCCATGCCGGGCATGCGGACGTCCATCAGCACGACGTCGACGCGGAGCCGCCGGCACAGGTCCACCGCCGCCGCGCCGGAGTCGGCGTCGGCGACCACCTCGAGGTCGTCCTGCGAGTCCACGATCATCGACAGCCCGCTGCGGACCAGCTCCTGATCGTCGACCACGAGCACTCGGACCGTCATGTCCCTCCCGTTCCCGGAATCATCGCCGTCACCTGGAAGGCGTCGTCGACCGCCTCGACGGTGAGCTCTCCGCCTGCGGCCTCGACGCGTCGTCGCAGACCGGGCAGCCCACGGCCGGACGAGCCGGTTCGGGGCTCCGCGCCGCTGACTCCGTCGTTGCGGACCGTGATCGTCAGGCCGTCGGGCGACCACGCGCAGCGGACCAGAACGTCGTCGGCGTCGGGCGCGTGCTTGAGGACGTTCGTCAACGTCTCCTGCACGACGCGGTAGGCGGTGAGCTCCGCCGTCGGGCTCAGCGGCCCGACATCGCCGACCCGGTCGACGCGCACCGGGACACCGGCGTCGCGGATGCGGTCGATCAGCCCGGACAGGTCGGCGAGGGTCGGCTGCGGTGCGCCGCCACCGCGTTCGGTCGGATCCAGCGCGTCGAGCAGACCGTGCATCCCGTCCATCGCCTCTCGGCCGGTGTCGGCGATGGTCGCGAGAACGGTGCGGGCGACGGCGGGCCGCGATTCGGCGATCATGCGCCCGCCCTCGGCTTGGCTGACCATCACGGCGAGAGAATGGGACACCACGTCGTGGATCTCGCTCGCGAGGCGGGCACGTTCGGCGAGGAGCCCCACCTCCCGCTGCGATGCCAGATACCGGCGATGCGCACGGCGCAGTCGTCCGAGACTCCACGGGGCGACGGTGCACCCCACGACGGCCGGGATCAGGAACAGGAGCCATCCGTCCGCGGGACCGACCGACGCCGGTGCCGACGCGGTGACGACCTCGTCGAACGCGATGCGCAGCACCACGGCCACGGCCCCGACAACGGCGATCCCGGCCGCCACCCGAGACTGCCGACGGGTGCCGTCGGCGGTGACGGAGTACAGGACGACGGCGAACAGCAGCGTCGACGGCAGGAGGATCGGCGGCACCGGGGCACCGAGCCGATTGGCGAGGTCCCCGGTGATGCCCGGCGCCGCCACCAGCACCAGGCACATGGCGGACACGACCGCGAAGGCGGTGAACGGTGCGGTACGCCGAGCGGCGACGGCCGCGTGCCCGACGACGAGGACGACGACCAGCGTCGCTCGCGCGGGCGTCGACCACGCGGAGTCCAGGACGGTCGACACGCTCATCGTGAGGCAGAAGAGGGCGAGCAGCACGGCCAGTGCGGTGTCCGGGACCCACCGATGCGATCGGACCCAGGCGTCGGCGCTCGCCACCATGCGCGTGTCGTCCACACACAGGACACTAACGGCGGGTGGAGCACGGCGTCGCCCATCGGTGGCTTCGGTCATGTTTTGCGGTGACGGCCCGGTCGGTGCGAGGCCCCGCTCATCGACTTCGGTAGCCTGCATCCGGTGACCAACAGTGCGCCTTTGAAGTCCGTGAACGCCCGCATCGCGACGGAACTGTCCGTCGGCGAGGGCCAGGTGGCCGCAGCCGTGAAGCTGCTCGACGAAGGCTCCACCGTCCCGTTCATCGCCCGCTACCGCAAGGAGGTGACGGGCAGCCTCGACGACGCGCAGCTGCGCCTGCTCGACGAACGACTCCGATACCTCCGCGAGCTCGATGAGCGGCGCGCCGCCGTCATCGCCTCGATCGAAGAGCAGGGAAAGCTGACCGACCAGCTGCGGGCATCGCTGCTGGCGGCCGACACCAAGGCGCGCGTCGAGGACATCTACCTGCCGTACAAGAAGAAGCGGCGCACCAAGGCGCAGATCGCGCGCGAGGCCGGCCTGGAACCGCTCGCCGACGCGCTGCTCGCCGATCCATCGCTCACTCCCGCGGACGCGGCGAGCGCCTACCTCGGTGAGAACGTCGCCGATGCCGCGGCGGCGCTCGACGGCGCCCGCCACATCCTCATCGAGCGGGCCTCGGAGGACGCCGAACTCGTCGGCGCGATCCGCGAGAAGTTCTGGGCCGACGGCACCGCGCGCACCCAGGTGCGGACCGGTGCGGAGAACACTCCGGCCGCGCAGAAGTTCCGCGACTACTTCGATTTCGCCGAGCCCCTCGAACAGATGCCGTCGCACCGCGTGCTCGCAGTTCTCCGCGGCGAGAAGGAGGAGGCGCTGAGCCTGTCCTTCGACGGCGGCGAGGACGAGGCGTACCAGGCGATGGTCGCGGCCACTCTCGGCGTCGACCTCGCGAACCCGGGCGCGGCCACCGAGTGGCTGGCCGGGACCGTCCGCTGGGCGTGGCGCACCAAACTGATGATCACCGCGACCATCGACGCGCGGATGAAACTGCGAGCCCGCGCGGAGGACGACGCCGTCGCCGTCTTCGCGACCAACCTCAAGGACCTGCTGCTGGCCGCACCCGCGGGGACCCGCGCCACGCTCGGTCTCGATCCGGGCTACCGCAACGGCGTCAAGGTGGCGGTCGTCGACGCCACCGGCAAAGTGCTCGACCACTGCATCATCTACCCCCACAAACCGCAGCAGCAGTGGGACAAGTCGAAGGCCATGCTCGCCGCGCTGATCGCCCGCCACGGCGTGGAGCTGATCGCCATCGGCAACGGCACCGCGTCCCGCGAGACCGATCAACTGACCGCAGAACTCCTCGCCGAGATCACGAAGTCCGGCGCCAAGGCGCCGGTCAAGGCCGTGGTCTCGGAGGCAGGCGCCTCGGTGTACTCGGCGTCCGAGTACGCCTCGCAGGAGCTGCCGGAGCTCGACGTCTCGATCCGCGGCGCCGTCTCCATCGCACGACGACTGCAGGACCCGCTCGCCGAGCTGGTGAAGATCGACCCCAAGTCGATCGGCGTCGGCCAGTATCAGCACGACGTCTCGGCCACCAACCTCGCGCGCAGCCTGGACGCGGTGGTCGAGGACGCGGTGAACGCCGTCGGCGTGGATCTCAACACCGCGTCGGCTCCGCTGCTGGCGCGGGTCTCGGGTGTCACGTCGACCCTCGCGACCGCGATCGTCGCGCACCGCGATCAGACCGGTGCCTTCCCGAGCCGCAAGGCACTGCTCGACGTGCCGCGCCTCGGCCCCAAGGCGTTCGAGCAGTGCGCGGGCTTCCTCCGGATCCGCGACGGCGTGGACCCGC
Organism: Gordonia phthalatica; assembly: GCF_001305675.1. NCBI lineage: Bacteria > Bacillati > Actinomycetota > Actinomycetes > Mycobacteriales > Gordoniaceae > Gordonia > Gordonia phthalatica. The sequence continues at coordinate 2,441,431 of NZ_CP011853.1, read as the reverse complement.
TCGACGCGTCGGGCGTCCACCCGGAGGCGTACCCCGTCGTGCGGAAGATCCTCGATCGCAGCGGTCGCCCGTTGTCCGAGCTCATCGGCGACACCAAGACGCTGCGGACGCTGAAGCCGTCGGACTTCGCCGACGAGCAGTTCGGCATCCCGACCGTCACCGACATCATCGGCGAGTTGGAGAAGCCGGGGCGCGACCCGCGTCCCGCGTTCACCACCGCGACCTTCGCCAGCGGCGTCGAGAAGGTCTCCGACCTGACGCCCGGCATGGTCCTCGAGGGCGTCGTCACCAACGTCGCGGCCTTCGGCGCCTTCGTCGACGTCGGCGTCCACCAGGACGGCCTCGTCCACGTCTCGGCCATGTCGGACCGCTACGTCTCCGACCCCCACGAGGTGGTCCGCTCCGGGCAGGTCGTCAAGGTCAAGGTGATGGAGGTCGATGTGGACCGGCAGCGCATCGGACTGTCGTTGCGCCTCAACGACGACCCGGCGGGCGGTAAGCAGCAGGGCAGCGGCCAGCGAGGGAACGGCCCGCGCGGCGGTGGTCAAGGCGGCGGTGATCGGGGCGGCCGGAACCGCGGCGGTCAGAATCGGGGCGGCCAGAATCGGGCGGGAAACAATCGCGGCGGCAACCGCCGCGACGACCGTCCGGCGAGCGGATCCATGGCGCAGGCCCTCCGCGACGCAGGCTTCGGCAAGTAGACCCGCCGTCGGCCCGACCGGCAGAAAATCGGTTGGTCGGGCCGCCCGGCACCTCTTAGGCTGGTCCCATGTCTGACATCCCGGTGAACGTCGACGCCGCCGACGATCCCGATGATGCCGTCGACGCCACGGAGGCGGCACTCAGCCCACCGGGTGACCGTCGCCCGGCGTCGGATCGACAGCGCACCTTCTTCGCCATCCTGGCCAACACGGCGGTCGCGAACCTGACGACCAGCTACCTGTTCTTCGCGCTGACCTTCTGGGTGTACTTGGAGACCCGCAACGTGGTGGCGACCGGAGTCATCGGCGGCGGCTACATGCTGACGATCGCGGTGTGCAGCATGGCGTTCGGGACCTTCGTCGACCGTTATCGCAAGCTCACCGTGATGCGGGTGTCGGCGGCGGCCACCACGGTCGCCTTCGTCCTGGCCGGACTGGTCTACCTGGTCGCCGGCGACACCATGGCGTCACTGGCGTCGCCGTGGCTGTGGCTGTTCGCGTTCGTCGTGCTGGCCGGAGCCGTCGTCGAGGTGCTGCGCGACGTGGCGCTGTCGACCACCGTGACGATCCTCGTCGACCCCGACCGCCGGGCCAACGCCAACGGTTACGTCGGCGCGGTCCAGGGCCTGACGTTCATCGTCACCAGCGTGTTCTCCGGCCTGTCCGTCGGCTTCCTCGGGATGGGTGCGACCATCGCCTGCGCGATCGCGTTGACCGCCGTCGGATGGCTGCACCTCCTGACGATCCGGATGCCGGAGGAGCCGACGGTCGCCGAGACCGATGCGAAGGGCGCCTTCGACGTCCGCGGCGCCTGGCGGGCCGTGACCGCGGTCCCGGGCCTGGTGGCGCTCATCCTGTTCTCGATGTTCAACAACTTCACCGGCGGCGTCTACATGGCGCTGTTGGACCCGTACGGTCTGGAACTGTTCTCCGTGCAGATGTGGGGTGTCGTGTTCGCCTTCGGCGCCACCGGCTTCATGCTCGGCGGTGCACTCATCGGCCGGGTCGGTCTGGGGTCGAATCCGATCCGCACCATGCTGATCGGCGTCGCGGTCCTCGGCGTCATCTGCACCGTGTTCGCGGCGCGCGAATGGGCCTGGCTGGCGATCGGCGGCGTGTGGTTGTTCATGCTGACGATGCCTGCCGTCGAGGCGGCGGAGCAGACGGTGATCCAGCGGGTGGTGCCGCTGCCGCAGCAGGGACGCGTGTTCGGCTTCGCCGGCGCCGTGGAGGCCGCCGCCGCACCCCTCACCGCCTTCCTCGTCGCACCCGTCGCCGAGGCGTTCGTGATCCCGTGGGCGCGCTCCGACGACGGCGCCGCCGTCCTCGCCCCGTGGTTGGGGCACGGTGACGCCCGCGGCATCGCCCTGATCTTCGGCGTCACCGGTCTGCTGACGATCGTCGTGGCGCTGGCAGCCTTCCGGACACCGGTCTATCGGAGGGTGTCGGCGGCGTACCGCGTAGCGTCGAGCGAGTGAGCAGGGGAACCGAGCAGGAGAGCACCTCCCGCCCGCGGTGTGGCAGCCGCGGTGGGTGGGCGCCTCGCTCGTCGCGGGCGCCGTCGCAGTGCTGAGCTCGTGGGTCCTCTGGGAACGCCGCACGCCGACACCACTGGTCGACCCGGGTCTGCTGATCCGGCCGACCATCCTGCGCGCCAACACCGCCATGCTGTCGGCGGGCATCGGAATGTACCTGCTGTTCTCGCTGCTGACGCGCTACGTCCAGACACCCACGGCGGCAGGTTACGGCTTCGGGCTGTCCGGCGTTCTGGCCGGGGCGGCCCTGATCCCGTTCTCCGTGCTGGGGTTCGTCGCAGGCCGCCTCACCACTCGGCTGGCCGCGCGGGTCGGTCCGCGCGGGGCATTCGTCGTCTTCAGCATCGCGGTGGTCGTGGCCGCGGGAGTGTTCGCAGGCGCCCCGGACTCGGTGGCGGCGACGCTCGCCGCGATGGCGGTTCTCGGTTTCGGCGTGGGCGGCGCGTCGGCGATCATGCCGCGCCTCGTCCTGGCCGGAGTACCGCAGCAGGAGACCGCGAGCGTCCTGTCGATCAACCAGATCGTGCGCACTGTCGGCTTCAGCATCGGCAGTGCGTTGGCCGGACTGCTGCTGGCCGCGGCGACCCCGTCGGGCGAGCTGCTCCCGGAGCTCGGCGGCTATCGGGCCGCTGCGGCGGTCGTGGCACCGTTGCTGCTGGTGAGCGCCGTGATCATCGCGGTGGGGAAGCCGTCGCCGATCACAGGTCGTCGGTAGTCGCCATCCTCCTGCGTGCGGACAGGAGTTCGGTCTCGGGGCGGGCGGCCACGAAGCGTTCGACGGCGTCGAGGACGTCGGTGACGTGCCCGGCGTCGCCGCTGACCACACCGACTCCGATCACGCTGCGGCGGTGCAGATCGCGGTGATCCACCTCGGCGACGGAGACGTCGAACCGCCTGCGGATCTCGGCGATGATCGGACGGACGACGGACCGTTTGCCCTTGAGGGAGTGCACGTCGCCGAGGAGAATGTCGAATTCCAGAGAACCAATCCACATGAGGGCGTCGACTCTACGCGACCCGCCGCTCAGCGCAAGCGAATTCCGCGCGGGTAGAGCCGGGCCGCCAGCTCGCGTTTGACGGCGCGGTTCCGTTTCGCGTCCGCGGGGGAGAAGCCGCCGACTGTCGGCCGCGGCGGGACTCCGCCGTGGTCGGACGTGTCACCGGACACCACCGTCCACGCCGATCCAGCAGCCGTCAGTGACCGGTGCTTCGTGGCGTAGTAGTCGGGTTTCGCCACCACCGCAACCCCCGAGTCGCCGGCCGCGGCCGCCATCAGGTGCGGGTGGAAGCGGGTCGTCAACCAGGTGTGACCCTCCCCGAACGGCAGGCCCGAGCGCCAGGCGGTCAGGAACGGGACACGGTGGGCGCCGTCGAGCCTGCTGCCCATCAGGTGCGGAATCGTGTTGTCGTGGCCGGGGATGCACTCGACGACGGTCACCTCGGAGCCGTCGACGCCCCACTCGTCGAGTGTCGCGGTCATGAAATCGGCCAGTGCGTCGGTACCCGTGCGGCCGCGCCAGGCGAAGTCGTCGGTCAGGTCGCTCTGGGCGCACAGGACCACGCGGCCCGACGGTGTCCGCGACGCGGGAGAGTCGATGGCGAGGCGAGGGGAGAGCCAGGCGTCGTCGCCGGTGAAGGACCCGCCGGGAGCGTCGGCCAGAACGTCCAGGCTCGGTCGATCACGCAGGTCGAAGACCTCGAACTGTGCGGCGTCCGTGCGGAAGCGCTCGAGGGCGGCACCGGTGAAACCGGGAGTGAGGCCGGTGCCGGTCGCGATCGCGCGAGCCCCGTTCGCCCGGGAGACGGCGGCCACCGCCGCCACCAGCGAGACGTGGTGCGGCCACACGTTGTTGAGGTATCCGCCGCCCACGATGTGAACGGTGCTCGCCCGCAACAGCAGCTCGACGCCCTCGGCGTCCCGCGGTGCGCCGCCGAGCCGGGAGGTGACGTCGGCGACCCACTCCCACGGTGCGTCGCGGTCGATCTCCGGGCCGGCCTCGTCGCTCGCGGCGAACAAGGCGAGGCTCCAGACGGTGTCGACGAAGACCGCGTGTCGATTGGCGTGGCGGAGCAGGAGCGACGCCTGGCCGGGGCGCGGCGAGTCGACCACCACGCGGGCGCCGGGACGCCGGAGTGCGAGATGCCGGAGCCAGGCCTCGACGATCAGCTCGTCTCCGAAGTTGGGGAATCCGGCCGAGGTCACCAGATAGATCACTTCGCGCGAGTCGAGCGCGCGACGAACTCTACGCGAGAGCCGGAAGAGCTCTGCGCGGGAAGGGAATTCCGTCATCGTTGCCGCAGAGTTCCTAGGTCTCGGTGTCGCCGAGCAGGTTGGCGACGTGGTCCGGAACGAACTTCGACAGCGATCGCGGCGGCCGGTGATAGTTGCCGGACTCGATCGGCTTCTTCGGAAGCTTCACCTCGGGCAGCTGAACCGGTGTGTACTCGATCGTCGACAGCAGGTGCGAGATCATGTTGATCCGTGCGTGCCGCTTGTGATCGGACTCCACGACGTACCACGGGCTGATGCCGGTGTCGGTGTGCACCATCATCTCGTCCTTGGCGCGGGAGTAGTCCTCCCAGCGGTACACCGACTCCAGATCCATCGGGCTCAGCTTCCACTGCCTCACTGGATCGTCGCGGCGGGCGCGGAAGCGGCGGAGCTGCTCGTCGTTCGAGACCGAGAACCAGTACTTGCGGACGATGATTCCGTCGTCGATCAGCATCTGCTCGAAGATGGGGGTCTGACGCAGGAAGCGGGTGTGCTCCTCGGGGGTGCAGAAGCCCATCACCTTCTCGACGCCGGCACGGTTGTACCAGGAACGATCGAACAGGACGATCTCGCCGGGCGCCGGCAGATGGGCAACATACCGCTGGTAGTACCACTGCCCCTTCTCCCGATCGGTGGGGGCGGGGAGTGCCGCCACCCGGCAGATCCGCGGGCTCAAATACTCGGTGATCCGCTTGATGGCCCCGCCCTTGCCTGCGGCGTCACGCCCCTCGAACAGAACCACCACGCGCGCCCCCGTCGCGCGGACCCATTCCTGCAACTGCACCAGCTCGGTCTGCAGTCGGAACAGCTCGGCTTCGTACACGTCTTTCGACAGCTTCGGCGATTTCGAGTTCTTCTTCCCCATTCGTCGAGTGTAGGTGACCGGCTCGACACGCACGGTGAGTGCCGACGAGATCACCCGTGTCCCGATATGGATAGAACAGTGTCCCCAACAGCTAAGTCTGTCGCACTTGCGCGTTCTACCGTGATCTACACCTCATCAAGTGAGTGCTGTATCGCACCTCACTGAGGGAGCGGAAGATGACGGACGCACAGCCCCAGGGCGTCGGATCGACCGCACGTCGAGACCATTTTCGAGGAGACCCGATGACCAACACCACCAGCGCGGCGGATTCGCCCGCAGAGAACACGGAGCCGGCCGTGAGCACTGACTTCACTCCCGTCGGCATGCCGCCGAAGCGCCGAATCTACCCCTGGGTGGTGGCGGCGCTCGCCTTCGCGCTGCTGCTGTCGGACTACATGTCGCGCCAGGTGCTCACCGCAGTCTTCCCGATGCTCAAGGGCGAATGGGACCTCACCGACTCGCAGCTCGCCTCCCTCACCAGCGTCGTCGCCCTCATGGTGGGCCTGCTGACCTTCCCGCTCTCGGTCATCGCCGACCGCTTCGGCCGCGTGCGCTCGCTGGTCACGATGGCCGTCGTGTGGAGCCTCGCGACCCTGATGTGCGCCATCGCCGCGAGCTACGAGCACATGCTCATCGCACGCTTCTTCGTCGGCGTCGGTGAAGCCGCCTACGGCAGCGTCGGCATCGCCGTGGTCCTCGGTGTGTTCTCCCCGCGCCTGCACTCCTCGCTCAGTGGAGCGTTCATGGCCGGCGGCTCGTTCGGCTCGGTGGTCGGCGTGGCCCTCGGCGGCGTCATCGCCGTGCACCTCGGCTGGCGCTGGTCGTTCCTCGCCATGGCCGTCCTGGGCCTGATCCTGGCCGCCGCGTTCCGTGCCGTCGTCACCGAGAAGCGACTCGAGCGCTACGCGGTCCGCGACGAGTCCTCCGATGCCGCGCTCGCCGCCAAGATCGCGAAGATCCGCGTGCCCGTCTCCACTCTGTTCACCAACTCCGCCGTGTGGGCCGCCTACATCGCCGGTGGCCTCCAGATGTTCACCGCCGCCGTCCTGCTGTCCTGGACCCCGAGCTTCTTCAACCGCTACTACGACATGGACCCGGCCAAGGCCGGTGGCGTCGCCGCCCTGTTCGTCTTCCTCGTCGGCACCGGCATGGTGGTCTGCGGCATCATCACCGACCGCGTGAGCCGCTTCGACACCCGGAAGAAGTGGTTGGCCGCCGTGGTCTTCTGCTCGATCTCGCTCGTGAGCCTCAGCATCGCCTTCCGCATCGACACCGGTGCAGCACAGCTCACGCTCCTGGCCATCGGCGCCTTCTTCGCCGCGGGCACTTCCGGTCCCACCGCGGCCATGGTCGCCGGCCTGACCCACGAGTCGGTCCGCTCGTCCGCCCTGGGCACCCTGACCGTCGCCAACAACCTGCTCGGCCTGGCCCTCGGCCCGTTCGTGATCGGCGTCCTGGCCGACCATCTCGGCCTGATGGACTCCCTGGCCCTGGCGCCCCTGTTCTACGTCGGCGCCATCGTCGCCCTCCTCGTCGGCTACCGCGTCTTCCCTGCCGGACTGCGCAAGCTGGCGGCGCAGAGCACCAAGTACGCGGGCACCGCGGCATGAGCGCCCCCATCGTCGAGACCCCCGTTCCACTCCACCCCGTCACCACGAGTCAGAAGGAAACCATGAGCAAGCTCTACGACAGCACCGCGGCAGCGGTGGCCGACATCGGCTCCGGGTCACGGCTCGCGGTCGGCGGGTTCGGAGTCTGCGGGATCCCCGAAGCGCTGATCAACGCGCTCGCCGAGACCGGCGCCACCGACCTGGAAGTCGTCTCCAACAACTGCGGGATCGACGCCCTCGGGCTCGGTGTCCTGCTCAACGCCGGTCGGATCAGCCGGATCGTGGCGTCGTACGTGGGAGAGAACAAGGAGTTCGCCCGCCGCTACCTGTCCGGTGAGCTGGAAGTGGAACTGACGCCGCAGGGCACCCTGGCAGAGAAGCTGCGTGCCGGCGGAGCGGGCATCGCCGCCTTCTTCACGCCGACCGGCGTCGGCACCGCCGTCGCCGAGGGCGGCCTGCCCTGGCGTTACGCGGACGACGGCTCCATCGCAGTCTCGTCGCCCGCCAAGGAGGTCCGCACCTTCGACGGCCGCGAGTACGTCCTCGAGGAGGCGATCCGCGCCGACTATGCGCTGGTCCACGCTCTCGTCGCCGACACCGAGGGCAACCTCGTCTTCAACAAGGCCGCGATGAACTTCAACCCCCTCGCGGCCATGGCCGGAGACGTCTGCATCGTCCAGGCCGAGCAGGTGGTCCCTGCCGGCACCATCGACCCGGCGCACGTGCACCTGCCGGGAATCTTCGTCGACCGCATCGTCGAGATCGGAGTGCCCGTGAAGACCATCGAGAAGCGCACCGTCGCAGCGGCGGAGGTGTCGGCATGAGCACCACGATCGACACCGCGAAGAAGGCCGACGAGACCGTCGGCTGGAGCCGACTGGAGATGGCCGCACGCGCCGCGCAGGAACTGGTCTCCGGCAGCTACGTGAACCTCGGCATCGGCCTGCCGACGACCATTCCGGATGTGCTCCCCGAAGGCGTCCACGTGACGCTGCACAGCGAGAACGGCATCCTCGGCACCGGTCCCTACCCGACCGAGGAGAACGTCGATGCCGACCTGATCAACGCGGGCAAGGAGACGGTCACCGTCAATCCGGGCGCCTCGTTCTTCAACTCGGCGACCAGCTTCGCGATGATCCGCGGGCGGCACATCGACACCGCGGTCCTCGGCGGCATGCAGGTCTCCTCCGCCGGCGACCTCGCCAACTGGATGGTCCCGGGCAAGATGGTCAAGGGCATGGGCGGCGCGATGGACCTGGTCCACGGTGCGCGACGGGTGATCGTGCTGATGGAGCACCGCGACCGCTCCGGCGGCTCCAAGGTGGTTCCCGAGTGCACGCTGCCGCTCACCGGCCGCCGCGTCGTCAACCGGATCATCACCGATCTGGCGGTCATCGACGTGACGCCCGACGGACTCGTCCTCCGGGAGTGCGCGCCCGGCGTGACCCCCGAGTATGTCCGCTCCGCGACCGACGCCGAACTCCTCTAGGCGTCACTCGATAGCGCCGTCCTCCGCGTCCGGCCGATCCCGATAATCGGAGTCGGCCGGACGCGTCTGTTTGCGCCACTGCCGAGGGCTCACCCCGAACTGGACGCTGAACCAGCGGGAGAAACTGCTCGGCGTCGAGAACGCCAGCATCTCGGAGATCTCGGTGAAGGAGTGGCGGTCGGATGCCACCATCCGTTCCGCCAGATCGGCGCGGGTCGCGTCGAGCACCTGGGTGAAGGTGACGCCGGCCTTCGTCAGCCAACGGTGGACGGTGCGGCGGTCCACGCCCAGACTGCGTGCGACCTGGTCGATGGAGCAGCGGCCGGTGGGCAGCAGCAGTTCGATCAGCTCGCGCACGCGCGCCTCGGCTGTCGGGGAATGGTCGACCTGCGAGGCGAGGAGCTTCTCCGCATAGGAGACCATGCCGGGGTCCGCGTACCGGTTCGGCTGGTCCAGGTCTGAGGTGTAGACGACGAGCCCGTTGTAGTCGCCGGAGAACTTGATCGGCGCCTCGAACAGTCTCTTGTGCGTGGTGTCGTAGGTCGGCTTCGGGTGGGTGAAGGTCACGGACACCGGATGCCACCGTTCGCCGAGGATGCTGCCCAGCAGCTGTCGGACGACGGCGACGGCCAACTCCACAGACTGGCGGACCGGGGTCGGTTCGCCGGGGTCCACGCTCACCGTGATCGTCGCCAGGCCACCCTTCTCGATGACCTCCATGAAGAGCGACTCGTTGTACATGTGCTGCAGCCGGATCAGCATCGTCAACGCAGTGCGGGCGTCGGGCTGCTCCCGGAAGCTCATGCTCAACGGCCCGAGGGCGGACAGCAGACGCTGCTCGGCCAGAAGCAGGGCGAAGTCCGGGTGGCCGGATGCTCGGGCCGACATCTCCAGCAGACGCGTGACCGACGCCGCCGGAATCCAGCGATCCTGCAGGTCGAGGCTCTTCGGATCCAACTGCGCGGCGCGCATCAGCTGCATCGGATCGATATTCAGCTTGCGGCTGACGTCGACATAGCCGGACAGGGCTGCGTAGCGCGCCAGTGCCTTCGCCATCGGACGGATCCCTTCGTGGTCATCGCCACCCTGCATCACCGAGTTGATCCAGTTCACATCGCGTCCCGATATGGAAAGAACAGTGTCACGCAGGGGTAAGTATGGCGAGTTTAACCCCCATATCTTCATGTCAGTTGAATCACACCGGACGACACCGAAAAAGGAGACCTTCCCATGGCGAATGCGATTCGTTTCTACGAGACCGGCGGACCCGAAGTCCTCAAGTGGGAGACCGTCGAGGTCGGCGATCCCGGCGTCGGCGAGGTGCGCGTCCGGCACGAGGCCGTGGGCCTGAACTTCGCCGACACCTACTACCGCACGGGCTACTACCCGGTGCCGCTGCCCAACGGCATGGGTGTCGAGGCCGCCGGCGTCATCGAGGCCGTCGGCCCGGGCGTCGAGGGCTTCGCCGAAGGCGACCGCGTCACCTACACCGGCAGCCCGCTCGGCGCCTACAGCACCGAGCGCGTCATGCCCGTCGACAGCCTCATCCACCTGCCGGACGCGATCCCGTTCGAGACCGCCGCGGCGATGACCATGCGCGGCCTCACCACCTCGTACCTGCTGCGTCGCATCGCCCCCGGACTGAAGTCGGGTGACACCGTCCTCCTCCACGCGGCCGCAGGCGGCGTCGGCCTCCTCTTCTGCCAGTGGGCCAAGGAGCTGGGCATCACCGTCATCGGCACCACCTCCACCGCGGAGAAGGCCGAAGTCGCCAAGGCTCACGGCGCCACGCACATGATCAACTACCGCGAAGAGGACCTGGTGGCCCGCGTCCGCGAGCTCACCGACGGCAAGGGTGTCCCGGTGGTCTTCGACAGCATCGGCGCCGCCACCGTCGAGAAGTCGCTCGACTGCCTCTCGCGCCGCGGTCTGCTGGTGGCCTTCGGTACCGCATCGGGCCCGATCCCGCCGATCAACGCGTTCGAGCTGGCGGTGAAGGGCTCGCTCTACGTGACCCGCCCGGCGCTCGCCGACTACATCGCCGATCCCGCCGAGCGCGCCGAGCTCGCCGGCGAGCTGTTCGATCACGTCGCGAACGGTCGCATCAAGGTCGAGATCAACCAGCACTACGCCCTCGAAGAGGCGCAGCAGGCGCACAAGGACCTCGAGACCGGCGCCAGCGTCGGCTCCTCGGTCTTCACCTTCTGAGCCACCTCTCCGACCCCACCACTTCGCCGAACCAGGCATCCACTTCACCCCTGATCCCCTCAAGGAGGATGACATGACCGCAGTCAACACCCCCGTCGCACAGCGACCGACCGAGACGACCATGAACGTCGAACGGCTCACCAGCAGCATCGGCGCTGAACTGCACGACGTCGACCTCGCCGAGGTCGCGAACAGCGACGAGTTGTTCTCAGAGTTGAAGGCGCACCTGCTGGACCACAAGGTGCTGTTCTTCCGCGATCAGGACATGTCGCGCGCCGACCACGTGAAGCTGGCCCGCCGGTTCGGTGAGCTGGAGGACCACCCCGTCCTCGGCAGCGACCCGGAGAACCCCGGCCTGGTGCGCATCTACAAGGACCTCGACAGCCCGCGTGAGGCCTACGAGAACGCATACCACTGCGACGCCACCTGGCGCGAGAACCCGCCCATGGGCTCGGTGCTCCGACTGATCGAGGGCCCCGAGGTCGGCGGCGACACCATGTGGGTCAACATGGGCCTGGCCTACGCGAACCTGCCCGAGCACATCAAGGAGCAGATCGAGGGACTCCGCGCCCGCCACAGCATCGAGGCCTCGTTCGGTGCTCGCATGCCGATCGAGCAGCGGCTCGCGCTGAAGGAGAAGTTCCCGGACGCCGAGCACCCCGTGGTCCGCACGCACCCGGAGACCGGCGAGAAGATCCTGTTCGTCAACAGCTTCACGACGCACTTCACCAACTTCCACAACGACTCGAACATTCGCTACGGCATCGACTACGCGCCGGGTGCGAGCAACCTGCTGCAGTACCTGCAGAGCCAGGCCAGCATCCCCGAGTACCAGGTCCGCTGGCGCTGGACCACCAACAGCGTCGCCATCTGGGACAACCGCTGCACCCAGCACTACGCCGTCCAGGACTACTGGCCCGCCGTTCGCAAGATGGAGCGCGCAGGCATCGTCGGCGACCGCCCGTTCTGATCCGACACGCGACCGAACCACACCTCCGTCGTCCACCGGGCGACACCCCCGGCACGACAGCCTCTCCCCACCGAATAACCCTCTGATTAGGAGAACCCCATGCATTTCCACGACGACGCCCTCTTCCCCGAACTGCAGGACAAGCTGGTCATCACGGCTGCGCCGTACGGCCCGGAGTGGGAGCTCGACGACTTCCGCGAGGATCTGCCCCTGACGATGGAGCAGCACGTTCAGCAGGCTGTGGACTGCTACGAGGCCGGCGCCACCGTCCTGCACATCCACGTCCGCGAGGAGGACGGCCACGGCTCCAAGCGGCTGTCGAAGTTCAACGAACTGCTCTCGGGTCTGCGTGAGGCCGTGCCGGACATGATCCTGCAGGTCGGCGGCTCGATCTCCTTCGCCCCCGAGGGCGACGGCGCCGACGCCAAGTGGCTCTCGGACGACACCCGCCACATGCTGGCCGAGCTGGATCCGAAGCCGGATCAGGTGACCATCGCGATCAACACCAGCCAGATGAACATCATGGAGTTGATGACCGAGGACGACATCGCGGGCACCTCGCTGGCGCGTCCGGAACTGTACGACACCTACCGGGAGATGACCGTTCCGGCCGGCCCGGAGTGGGTCGAGGAGCACCTGCGTCGTCTGCAGGCCAACGGCATCCAGCCGCACTTCCAGCTCTCGAGCATCCCGCAGCTGGAGACCGTCGAGCGCCTGATCCGCCGCGGCAAGTACACCGGTCCGCTGAACCTGACCTGGGTCGGCATCGGCGGCGGCTTCGACGGCCCGAACCCGTACAACATCATGAACTTCATCCAGCGGGTTCCGGACGGTGCGTGCCTGACGCTGGAGACGCTGATGCGGTCGGTGGCTCCGGTGAACGCGATGGCGATCGCGTTGGGTCTGCACGGCCGGTGCGGCAATGAGGACACCATCTGGGGCGCCAAGGGCGAGAAGATGACCTCGGTGCAGCAGATCAAGCAGCTGGTGCGTCTGTCGGAGGAGCTGGGCCGTGAGGTCGCCGACGGCAAGGAAGCCCGCGACATCTACCACATCGGTGAGTGGTACGCCGATGCCGACGAGACCCTCGCCAAGGTCGGCTTCGCCCCCAACCGCCAGCCCGGCCAGGTCGGCTTCACCCACCACGCCTGATCCGTCAGGACAATCCCTCCAGAGCGGGCGGAACGCTGCTTCGCGTTCCGCCCGCTCTGCCTTCTCCGCGGTTGCCGACGCTCGGACCGCATCCTTCTTCCACTAGGAGACAAACCATGACCGCACCCACCTACGTGATCGTGCCCGGACTGCGCGGACACGTCGAAGAGCACTGGCAGACACTGCTGGCCGGCGCGCTCGCCGACTCGCTCATCGTGCCGCCGATCGACGGCGACCCGGTGAACCTCGCCGCCCGCCTCGAAGCGCTGGAGAAGACCGTCGCCGCCGCGACCGGCCCGGTGATCCTCGTGGCGCACAGCGCCGGCTGCCCGACGGTCGTCTACTGGGCGCAGCAGACCGCGCAGAAGGTCGCCGGTGCGCTCCTGGCCACCCCGCCCGACCTGACGCAGCCGATGCACGCTCCGCACCCGACCCCGGAGCAGCTGGCCGAGGGCGGCTGGGGCGAACTGCCGATGTCGCCGCTCCCGTGGCCGAGCATCGTCGTCTCCAGCACCGACGATCCGCTGGCCGACGCCGACGTGGTCGCGGGCTACGCCGAGGCCTGGGGCAGCAAACTGGTCGACGCGGGCGCCGTGGGGCACCTCAACCCCGCCGCAGGCTACGGCCCGTGGCCGAAGGCCGTCGAGCTCCTGGCCGAGCTCCGCGAGATGGCGGGCCTGAGCACCGCCGTGTAGACCCGCGGGTCACCCCCGGGCGAGTCCCGATCAGTCGCCGACGGCCGTCAGACGTAGTCCGACGTTGCCGTCGGCGGCGTTCGTGAGGGACATGTCGTCGCCGTCGACCTTGACGGTCGTCTTCCCGTTCAGCGCGGCGAGGACGGCGCGCTCGATCTCGGCGGTCTCCGGGTCGCACGCCTTGCGGGTGGTCGCGATGGGGGAGAACTCGACGGTGGTGCCGTCGACCTTCGCCGAACCCGTCATCGCGTTGCATCCGTCGTTGCCCGTCAGCTTTCCGTCGGCGTCGATGCGGAAGAAGGGCTTGCGCTGCTCCAGGATGACGGAACTCGAGACGGCGTCGTGCTTCACGAGTGAAGTCACCTGCCACCGAGTGCCGACGACGGGTCGGTTCGTCCGCTCCTGCAGCACCACCTTCTGGTCACCGCGGGACAGGACCAGCTCGGTACCGGTCAACTGCCACGTCAGTGGGGCGGCGAACAGATCGGACACCCACCGGTCGGTGCCGTCGCGCGGGGGCGGACACGCCATCATCGTGCCCATCAGCCGCCCGGCCGTCATCGTGCCGCCGTCGAAGGCGACGCTGCCGCCGTGGCCGTTGCAGCCGGCATTCGCACTCAACGAACCCTTGGTGAATCCGAGGACGAGTGGACCGCCGCCGGGGATCGCCGGTCCGGTGACCTCGGTCGAGAGGTACGTGTTGCCGACCAGGTCCGCCGGATCCGACGACGCCGCGGGATCGGCGTCCGAGCATCCCGCCACCACGGTGCTCGCGGCGACGACCGCGGCCGTGAGGCCGACGATCGTGGACCGGGCCCGAGAACGGCGTCGGCGGAGGGCGTCGGGGCGGTCGCGGTGTCGCAAGCTCATGTGCGTCACCGTAGTGGACGGCCGCGTACGGTAGATCACGATCGGCCCGGTGCGCGCGTCGCGCATCGCGGTCAACAGCAGTCGGTCGAGTTCGAAGGAACAGGGAGCACGTGGGAAGACTCACCAACGCGATGTGGCGCATGCTGGGCGCGCAGACCTCTCGCAACCAGTCGCAGTCGTTGACGATGATCAAGGAATCCGCCGAACACGATGACTGGGCATCGGACCTGGCAGACGGCGATTTCGCGAGTGAGGCGGCCGAGCTCGACATGTCGCTGATCGCCGATCGGGCCAAATTCCTGGCACTCGTCCGCGAGGGCGGCGACCGCAAGCTCGACATGAAGCCGTTCGACGTCCAGCTGCAGGGCGCCCTCCGCATGCTCGAGGGCGACGTCGTCGAGATGGCGACCGGCGAGGGCAAGACGCTCGCCGGCGCGATCGCAGCGATCGGTTACGCGCTCGACGGACATCAGATCCACGTCGTCTCCGTGAACGACTACCTCGCGGCCCGCGACGCCGACTGGATGAAGCCGCTGTACGACCTCTTCGGCATCTCGGTCGCCTCCATCAACGAGCACTCCACGCGCGAGGAACGGCAGAAGGCCTACGACGCCGACGTCACCTACGCGTCCGTGAACGAGATCGGCTTCGACATCCTGCGCGATCACCTGGCGCTGCACGCCGACGATCTCGTCGCCCCCGAACCCGACGTGGTCATCGTCGACGAGGCGGACTCGGTGCTCGTCGACGAGGCCCTGGTGCCGCTGATCCTGGCGGGGTCCACCGACGCCGAGATCCCGAACAGCGCCATCCACGAAGTGGTCGCGCACCTCAAGAGCAGGCATTACGAACTCGACCAGGACGGCAAGAACGTCTCGTTGACCGAGGAGGGCGCCCAGTTCGTCGAACGCACCCTCGGCGGCATCAACCTCTACGACGAGAAGCACGTCTCCAGCACGCTGGTGCACGTCAACGTCGCGCTGTACGCGTACTACCTGCTCGAACGCGACGTCGACTACATCGTCCGCGACGGCGGCATCCACCTCATCAACGCCTCCCGCGGCCGCGTCGCACGACTGCAGCGCTGGCCCGACGGCGTCCAGGCCGCGGTGGAGTACAAGGAGGGGCTCAACCCGACGCAGGCGGGCGAGGTCATCGACACCATCACCGTCCAGGCCCTGATCGGTCGCTACCCGCGCGTGGCGGGCATGACCGGCACGGCCATCGCCGCAGGCGAGCAGTTCCGCCAGTTCTACGACCTCCAGGTGTCGCAGATCCCGCCGAACCGCCCCAACGTCCGCGAAGACGAGCCCGACCGCGTCTACGACAACAAGGCGCACAAGGTGGAAGCGGTCGTCGACCTGGTCGCCGAGATCCACGAGACGGGCCAGCCGATCCTGATCGGCACGCACGACGTCGCCCAGTCGGAGGAGCTCGCCTACTTCCTGGACCGCGCCGACATCCCGTCGGTGGTCCTCAACGCCAAGAACGACCCCGAAGAGGCGGCGATCATCGCGGAGGCCGGCCGCAAGGGCGCCGTCACCGTCTCCACCCAGATGGCCGGTCGCGGCACCGACATCCGTCTCGGCGGATCCGCAGGCGACGAGGAGGCCCGCGACGAGGTCGTCGAACTCGGCGGCCTCTGCGTCATCGGCACCGGCCGCTACGACACCGAACGACTCGACAACCAGTTGCGCGGTCGCGCCGGACGCCAGGGCGACCCCGGACGCTCGGTGTTCTTCTCCAGCCTCGAGGACCCGCTGGTCACGAAGAACCTCACGCATCAGCGCGAGCAGAGCGCGGTGTCCTCGGACGGATCGATGGGCGCCAAGGGCATCGAAGCGGTGCAGAACGCGCAGAAGATCGCCGAGGGCGCGATGCTGCAACTGCACAGCAACACGTGGGAGTACAACAAGCAGGTCAACGAGCAGCGCAACTCCATCGTGCGTCGTCGGATGGAGATCCTGACCACCGATCGTGCGCTCGCCGACCTCAAGGAGGCCGAACCGGAGCGCTACGAGAGCCTCGCCGAGGACATCGACGAGGACGTCCTCGTCGAAGCAGCACGGCAGATCATGCTCTATCACCTGGACCGCGCCTGGGCCGACCACCTCGCGTTCATCGCGGACGTGCAGGCCAGCATCCATCTCCGGGCGCTCGGGCAGCAGAGCCCTCTCGAGGAGTTCCACAAGCTGATCTTCGCCGAGTTCGTCAAGCTCGCGGAGGAGGCGCTGGCGGCGGCGCGAAAGACCTTCGTCGACGCGACGATCACGAAGGACGGCGTCGACCTGGGCCTGGAGGGCTTGCATCGGTCGACGATGACGTGGACCTACCTGGTGCACGAGAACCACTTCGCCTCCGCCGGCGCACAGGCCGTGCAGGGCATCGTCGGCATCTTCCGATGAGTCCCGCCGCGACCGAGGAGCCGTCGACGGGCGGCACGCCGCCCGAGCGGAGCGACGCGATCTGGACGGTGCCCAACGCGCTGAGCCTCCTGCGGCTGCTGATGATCCCGGTGTTCATCTGGCTGCTGTTGGTGGAGGAGTCGGCCGGCTGGGCGTTCGCGGTCCTGTTCGTCTCCGGGGTCACCGACTGGCTCGACGGAAAGCTGGCCCGTTGGCTGGGGCAGTCGTCGAAGCTCGGCGCACTGCTCGATCCGGCGGCCGACCGCCTGTACGTGATCATCATCCCGATCTGCTTCGGCATCCGGGAGTTCGTCCCGTGGTGGATCATCGGCCTCATCATCGGGCGCGACGTCCTGCTGTTCGCGACGGCGCCGCTGCTTCGCTCACGCGGGGTCACGGCCCTGCCCATCCTGTACATCGGCAAGGCGGCCACCTTCGCCCTGATGAGCGCCTTCCCGTGGCTGCTCGCCGGGCAGATCGACGGTGCCGTCGGGACCTTCGCGCACCCCGTCGGCTGGGCGTTCCTGCTGTGGGGCGTAGGCCTGTACGTGTGGTCGCTCGTGCTCTACTGGATCCAGACGGCGAGCGTGCTGCGACAGATGCCGCGCGCCGCGGTCACAGCCTGATCACGCCCGGGCCGCGTACCGGGTTGATGCACGATCGGCGAGGCCCACACGTTACAGTCATTGAGCATTCGCCCACCGCAACGTCGCGACGGACGGATGAGAAGAACCCGTGTTCTACAGACCTGAGAAAGGCCGAATCGTGAGCGACACCAAGATTCCCGAAGAGCTTCGCTACACAGAGGAGCACGAGTGGATTCAGAAGGTCAGCGACCACACCGTCCGAGTCGGCATCACCGACTTCGCTCAGTCCTCGCTCGGTGACATCGTCTTCGTGCAGCTGCCCGAGGTCGACGACGAGGTCGAGGTCGGGGAGTCGTTCGCCGAGGTCGAGTCGACCAAGAGCGTCTCGGACATCTTCGGCCCGCTCAACGGCACGGTCGCGGCCGTCAACGAGGCTCTCGACGACGCTCCGGAACTGGTCAACTCGGCACCCTACGGTGACGGCTGGCTGGTCGAGATCACCGTGGGCGCCGACGTGGATCTGGACGAACTGGTCGACGGTCTGCTCGACGCCGAAGGTTACCGCGGGACCATCAGCGAATAACGCCTATCCGGCGATCGGGAAGATCACCGGTGACATGAGTCCGTCAACGGATGAGTGTCGATATGATTTCTTGTACGCCGAACGTCGCCGACACTGGGCGGCGCAAGGACAAAAACGGTAGGTTCACATATGAGGATCCTGCCCCGCAGACGTGCATCTCAATGGTGAGATGAGCAAAGCGTGTGTAACAGCGAGCGAACGCGAATTGCGCGGTGACACCGAGCATTTGGGTTCGAGCAGGTACCTCGACTGACGCAATGCAGGACCCGCCCGGGGACTGCGCAGTCGCAGTCACGGCGGGGTGCGTCGACGATGAAGGAGATGTGGTGAGCGGTAACGACAACGGCTTTGAGGCCCCCGTGGAGACGACTTCGGTCTTCCGCGAGGACTTCATCAAGGAAGTAGACGCGCCTGCGACGTCGAACGAGCCGGCCGATACCGGTGTCGAGCGACTGTCGCCGGGAACGGCGCTGCTGGTGGTGAAGCGAGGCCCCAACGCGGGTTCGCGCTTCCTCCTCGACCAGCCGACGACGTCGGCGGGACGCCATCCCGACAGCGACATCTTCTTGGACGATGTCACGGTGAGCCGTCGGCACGCCGAGTTCCGCCGCAACGGCGAGGACTTCCAGGTGGTCGACGTGGGCAGCCTCAACGGCACCTACGTCAACCGTGAGCCGGTCGACACGGCCACTCTCACCAGCGGCGACGAAGTTCAGATCGGCAAGTTCCGCCTGGTCTTCCTGTCCGGCCCGCGCGCCGGAGAAGCGGGTGCCGCGCTGTCGTGACCTCGTCTGCTGCACGCGCGGCCGCCGGCGGCGACCGCACGATGTCGATCGGTGCCGTGCTGGCGGTGCTCCGTGAGGAGTTCCCCGACGTCACCATCTCGAAGATCCGTTTCCTCGAGGCCGAGGGACTGGTGACTCCGGATCGAGCGCCGTCGGGATATCGACGGTTCAGCGACCGAGACTGCGAGCGGCTGCGGTTCGTGCTCACTGCGCAGCGCGACCGCTACCTGCCGCTCAAGGTGATTCGTGAGCAGCTCGACGAGATCGACGCCGACGCCGCGAGCGGCGGTGCCGCGCCCCGACTGCTGTCGTCGGCGCGCAGCGCCGTGGCGCCGGCCACCGACTTCGCCTCGCGCGGCGGTCGGGTGGATCGCGAGACTCTGATGGAGCGGACCGGGGTCGACTCGCCGTTCATTTCCGAGCTGGTCCGCAACGGACTGCTTTCGGCGGGGCCCGGCGGCTTCTTCGACGAGGACGCGGTGCGTCTGGTCGAGGCCGCTGCGGCCCTGGCCAACTTCGGCCTCGAATCCCGGCATCTTCGGGCGTTCAAGATCAGCGCGGACCGCGAGGCCGGCCTGGTCGCACAGATCGCCGGCCCCATCGCCAAGGGCAAGGGGACCGGGGCGCGCGATCGAGCCGAGGAGCTGATCCGCGAGATGGCCGCACTGTCGGTCACGCTTCACACGCAGTTGGTCAAGGCCGCCGTTCGCGGCGCCCTCGACTGACGGCGCCGGGCGTAACCTGTACTTCTAGTCGTTTCAGGAGGCGAGACCATGGGTGAGATGCGCGTTGTGGGTATCCGAGTGGAACCTCCGCAGAACCAGCCGGTGCTCCTGCTCCGCGAGGTGAGCGGCATCCGCTATCTGCCGATCTGGATCGGGCAGAGCGAAGCGGCGTCGATCGCGCTGCAGCAGCGCGGCGTGGAGCCGCCGCGGCCGCTCACCCATGACCTCGTCGTCAACATCTTCCAGGCCTTCGGGCGCACCCTGCACGAGGTCCGGATCGTCGACATGCAGGAGGGGACCTTCTACGCCGAGATGGTCTTCGACGACGACGTGGTGGTCGAGGCGCGTCCGTCCGATGCGATCGCGGTCGCGATGCGGTGCGACGCCCCGATCATCGCGGCGGACGACGTCCTGGACGGCGCGGGGATGATCATGCCGGAGGAAGAGGGCGGCCCCGCAGCCGACGACGCGGTCGGCGACGACGAGGTCGAGGCCTTCCGCGAGTTCCTCGACCAGGTCTCACCCGAGGACTTCCTCGGCCCCGAGAGCTGATCCTCGATCTCCGGACGTGCGACGACATGCCGGGTGAAGGATAACGATCGCATCTCCGTGACATCACCGTTTGTCTACACCTGAAGTTTAGGTTGAGGTTTACCGCGAGTCGCGTTGATTGCGCCCCCGAGAGTCCATAACTTCTATCCCAGCGTCACCGCGAGAGCGAGGACGAACACTTTGTCAGCGGTCGGGAGTACCCTCTAAACGAGGAACCACCGGCCCGAGTCTTGTGTAAGGGAGCTACCGTGGGCGATCACCCGTCAGATCCGCAGTCCGGCGACGCAACGTCGGAAGGTGCTGCGTCGGCCACGGCCGTGCCGGTGCAGGGAGGTCTGGACGACATCGCCCCGGGCCTGTTCCCCAACGGAACCATCCCGGACGCTCTCGTCGGCTACCGCGGGCCCAGCGCCTGCCAGATCGCAGGCATCACCTACCGCCAACTCGACTACTGGGCGCGCACGTCGCTGGTCGTCCCGTCGATCCGCACCGCAGCGGGATCCGGCAGCCAGCGGCTCTACTCGTTCAAGGACGTCCTCGTCCTCAAGATCGTCAAGCGACTGCTCGACACCGGCATCTCCCTGCAGAACATTCGGGTCGCGGTCGACCACCTCCGCCAGCGCGGCGTCGAGGACCTGGCCCGCATCACCCTGTTCTCCGATGGCACCACCGTCTACGAGTGCACCTCCGCCGAAGAGGTCGTCGACCTCCTGCAGGGCGGGCAGGGTGTCTTCGGCATCGCAGTCTCCGGTGCGATGCGCGAACTGACCGGCACCATCGCGGACTTCCCGAGCGAGCGTGCCGACGGCGGCGTCAGCGAGTCGGCCCCCGAGGACGAACTGGCTGCACGGCGCAAGAACCGCACCCGTCAGACCGGTTAACGACCGCCCGTTCTGTGACCCCGCGCTCGGGCGTGGCGTCGGACACGTGGTTTCGGTCGATGTCTTGGTAATCTGACGGAGCGCCGCTACGCCGCGGGAGAGCGTCGTTCGGAACTCCGAACGGCCGCCGAAGGAGCAACACCTCTCCGTCAAACTCTCAGGCACCCGGGACCGTGGCTGCTGACGGCGTCTCTGGAAAGTGGCGGGGTGTGCCCCGTCCGCCCACGGTGAAAGGCAGCGCTCGCCGCTGCTGAATCTCTCAGGCGCTGCCGCCCGTGCAGCATGACAGAGGGGGAGGGCCCAGTCCGGGACATGCCCGGACCGAAACGAGCAAGGTGCCCTCTTGACGATTCCAGCCTCCGAATTCTCCCAGCGCCACCTCGGCCCGGTCGACGGAGAACTGTCCACGATCCTCGACGTGCTCGGCGTCTCGTCGCTGGACGAACTCGCCACCAAGGTGGTTCCCGCCTCCATCGCGGACGGGCTCGGAGCAGAGGGCCTCGCGCCCGGACTCGACGCGCTGCCCGCACCGCTGAGCGAGCCGGAAGCCATCGCCGCGATCCGCGCGCTCGCCGACCGCAACGTGGTGGCCCGCTCGATGATCGGTCTCGGCTACTACGACACCCACATCCCGGGCGTCATCAAGCGCAACATCCTCGAGAACCCCGCCTGGTACACCGCGTACACCCCGTACCAGCCCGAGATCAGCCAGGGGCGCCTCGAGGCCCTGCTCAACTTCCAGACCATGGTCTCCGACCTCACCGGCATGGAGGTTGCCAACGCCTCGATGCTCGACGAGGCCACCGCCGCCGCCGAAGCCATGACGCTCCTGCGTCGGGCGGGCAAGTCGAAGTCCAACCGCATCGTCGTCGACGTCGACCTGTTCCCGCAGGTCCGCGCCGTCATCGAGACCCGTGCCACGCCGCTCGACATCGAGGTCGTCGAAGCCGTCCTCGATTCGAGCGCTCCCGACGCCGGCCTGCCCGAGGGAGACTTCTTCGGCGTCATCGTCCAGATCCCCGGCGCCTCCGGCCGGATCACCGACCTGGGACCGGTCATCGACGCCGCCCACGAGCGCGGTGCCCTCATCGCCGCCGGCGTCGACCTGCTGGCCGCGACGCTGATCACCCCGCCCGGAGAGCAGGGCGCCGACGCCTGCTTCGGCACCACCCAGCGCTTCGGCGTCCCGATGGGCTTCGGCGGACCCCACGCCGGGTACCTGGCCGTGTCCACCAAGCGGACCCGTCAGCTTCCCGGCCGCCTGGTCGGCGTCTCGAAGGACGCCGACGGCAACGTCGCCTACCGCCTGGCCCTGCAGACCCGCGAGCAGCACATCCGCCGCGAGAAGGCCACCAGCAACATCTGCACCGCGCAGGTCCTCCTGGCGATCATCGCCGCCATGTACGCCTCCTACCACGGCCCCGCGGGCCTGAAGGCCATCGCGCGGCGAGTCCACGGGCACGCCGCCGACATCGCGAACGCCCTCACCGGCGCCGGAGCGACGGTCGAGCACGCCGCCTTCTTCGACACCCTCGTCGTCCGTGCCGAGGGGCGGGCACAGGAGATCGTCGACGCCGCCAAGACCCGCCACAACATCAACCTCCGGCTCGTCGACGCCGACCGCGTCGGCGTCTCCTGCGACGAGACCACCACGGCCGACGACGTCGCCGGCGTCCTCGACGCCTTCGGTGCCGCCGACGCGGTGCCCACCGCCTTCGCCACCGGCATCGAGAACCGCACCAGCGAGTACCTGACGCACCCGGCGTTCCACCTCTACCGCACCGAGACCGCGATGCTGCGGTACCTGCGGATGCTGTCGGACAAGGACATCGCGCTCGACCGCAGCATGATCCCGCTGGGGTCCTGCACCATGAAGCTGAACGCGACCACCGAGATGGAGCCGATCACCTGGCCCGAGATCGGCGGTCTGCACCCGTTCGCGCCGCTCGCCGACACCGAGGGCATCCGCGAACTCATCGGGCAGCTGGAGAGCTGGCTGGTGGCCGTCACCGGCTACGACCGCGTCAGCCTGCAGCCCAACGCGGGCTCGCAGGGCGAGTACGCGGGACTGCTCGCGATCCGCCGCTACCACCTCTCGCGCGGCGACGACGCCCGCGACGTGTGCCTGATCCCGTCGAGCGCGCACGGCACCAACGCGGCGTCGGCCGTCATGGCCGGTCTGCGCGTCGTGGTGGTCGCCAGCCGCGACACCGGCGACGTCGACATCGACGACCTGCGCGCCAAGATCGAGAAGCACCGCGACGAGCTCGCCGCGATCATGATCACCTACCCGTCCACGCACGGCGTGTTCGAGGACGAGGTCACCGACATCTGTGCAGCCGTCCACGAGGCCGGAGGTCAGGTGTACGTCGACGGCGCCAACCTCAACGCCCTCGTCGGCCTGGCCCGACCCGGCCAGTTCGGCGGCGACGTCTCGCACCTGAACCTGCACAAGACCTTCTGCATCCCGCACGGCGGCGGCGGCCCCGGTGTCGGCCCGGTCGCGGTCCGCGAGCACCTCGCGGACTTCCTGCCGAGCAACCCCCTCGCCACGGAGCTGCCGCAGACCGGCGTCACGGTCTCGGCCGCGCCGTACGGGTCGGCGTCGATCCTGCCGATCACCTACGCATACATCGCCATGATGGGCGCGGAGGGCCTGCGAACCGCGACGCTCACCGCCATCGCGTCGGCCAACTACATCGCGCGCCGTCTCAACGACTACTACCCGGTCCTGTACACCGGCGACGGCGGCTGGGTGGCGCACGAGTGCATCCTCGACCTGCGGCAGCTGTCGAAGGACACCGGCGTCTCCATCGACGACGTCGCCAAGCGCCTGGCGGATTACGGCTTCCACGCCCCGACGATGAGCTTCCCGGTCGCGGGCACGCTGATGGTGGAGCCCACCGAGAGCGAGAACCTCGCTGAACTCGACGCCTTCATCGACGCCATGATCGCGATCCGCGGCGAGATCGAGAAGGTCGCCGACGGCACCTGGACCGTCGAGGACAACCCGCTCGCCGGCGCGCCGCACACCGCGGAGTCGCTGGTGGGCGAGTGGAACCACGGCTACGACCGGATGACGGCCGTGTACCCGAACGGTCTGCCGTCCGCCGGCGCCCGCGCCAAGGTGTGGCCCGCAGTCCGCCGCATCGACGGCGCGTTCGGCGACCGCAACCTGGTCTGCAGCTGCCCGCCGATCGACGCCTTCGCCGAGTAGCGACCCGCATCAACGGCGACCCTCGCGGAACTCTCCGCGAGGGTCGCCGTTGTCCTGCACGCACGAGTATCGACGATTACCGTTGCGGAGATCGACACCGCGACACCGATCGGGAAGGCCACCCCACCATGGCGAAGGTCCGCGTGCACAACCTCAACATCTCGCTCGACGGCTTCAGCGCCGGCGACGAGGTCACCTTCGATAAGCCGATCGGCGAGGCCGGAGCGCTCTTCTCCCGCTTCGACGGCCGGGTGATCTGGGGTGTCCAGCACATCGACGACCCCATCCGCGCCGACCACGTCATCACCAGCACCTGGCACCAGGGGATCGGCGTCGAGATCATGGGGCGCCGCAAGTTCGGGCCGCAGACCGGTCCGTGGCCCGACGACGGCTGGGTCGGCTGGTGGGGCGAGGAACCGCCGTTCAAGACGCCGGTCGTGGTGCTGACCCACCACGAACGAGAACCCATCGAATTCGAGAACGGCACCGTCTTCCACTTCGTCGACGCCCCGGCCGCGGAGGCGCTCGATTACGCGAAGAGCCTGGCCGACGGCGACGTCCGCCTCGGCGGCGGACCGACGAGCGTCCGCGAGTTCCTGCAGGCCGACCTGGTCGACTTCCTGCACCTGGTGACCGTTCCGGTCGTCATCGGCTCGGGTGTCTCGATCTGGGATGGCGGCGCCGACCTGCAGGATCGCTTCGACGTCGAGACGGTGACCATCGGCAGCGGTCTCACCCACCAGTTCTGGAACCGGCGGTCGCGCTGACCCCCACCGCGGCGTCCGCCAGCGGGATGCTGATCTTCACGATCGTCCCCTGCGGATCGTTGGGCAGGAACTCGATGGTGCCGCCGTGGCGTTCGACGATGTGCTGCGAGATAAGCAGCCCGATGCCGGATCCGTCGACCTTCGTGGTGAACGCGCCGTCGATGAGGCCGGGGACGGAGGTCTCACCGATCCCGCGGCCCTGATCCTGGACGGTGACGAACGCGAAGCCGTCGGCCTCGCCGGTCGTCAGCGCCAACTCCTTGACGAGCGTCGTCGGCTGCGCGATCTCATCGAGCGCATTCATGCAGGCGTTGATGATGACCTGTCCCACCATGACGCTCTCGCCACGGATGTAGAGGTTCCGTTCGGGCAGGTCGGCGAAGACGCGGACGCCCTTCTCCGCCGCGCGGAGGCGCACGAAGTACAGCGCCTCGGCGGTCGACGCGTTGAGGTCCATCAGCGCCGCGGTGCTCTCGATCCGTCGGACGTACTTCTTGACCGATGCGACGATGTCGGCCGCCCGGTGGAGTTGCGCCTCGATCTGATCGATCCCGTAGGTGAGGCTCCGCGGATCGAAGTCGTCGCGGCCGAGGCGGGCCTTCAATCCGCTCAGATAGTTGGTCGACGCGGCGAGGGGCTGGCCGAGCTGGTGCGCCAGGATCATCGCCATGTCGCCCATCGCGTGATAGCGGCTCAGGTATTGCAGGTTGGCCTGCTGGTAGTCGCTCCGCTGCTGCCACTCGACGCGTTCGGTGACATCGCGGACCGTGAGCACCCGGGTGCGGATGCCGTCGTGTGCCACGGTCTCGATCTCGCCGGCCAGCCAGGTGGTGCGGGCGTCGTCGGTCACCTCCAGCTGGACGGAGGCAGAGCCGTTCGCAGTCGTCAACGTCTCCACGACCGCGGGAGCCCTCAGCGGCGGTTCACTGGTGCAGAACTCGTCGAGCGGGCGTCCCATGAGTTCCTCCGCCGTCCGGCCGAACAGACTGGCGGCGAGCGGAGAGATGTCGTCGATCAGGTTGTCCTCGGTCAGGACCACCACGCCCGCCGCGGTGTGGGTCATGATCCGCTGGAGTGACTCGGAGACGCGGTGCAGTTCCTCCTGCAGTTCGATCTCCTCGCCGATGTCCCGGAACTCGACCATCACCACCGGGCCGTCGACCGACTGCACCAGCGTCGCGATCGCGTCGGTGAGGAACTCGGTGCCGTCCTTCGCCCGGTACTTCCACTGTTTCCGGCTGGTTCCGTTCTCGACCGCGGCCTGCAGCCAGGCGACACCGACCTCCCGCCGGTACTTCCGTTCCTGCGCACTCATGTGATGCGCCTTCAGCGGCTTCAACTCGTCGAGCGTCCAGCCGAACATGCGGCAGGCGGCGGGATTCGCCCACAGGATGTTCTTGGTCTCGGCCTCGTGGATGAGGAGACCGGTGCGAGTGTTGAGAGCCATCTCCTCGAAGTCGGCGGTCTGTGGAAACACCGTCGGATCACCTCCATGCTCGCGGACGCGACGTCCGCGTTCTTCCCCTACGACGGTAGTGCGCGCGCTGAGTTCGGACAGCCCCGTGATAGCCGGACGCCCGCTAAAGAATTGCTTACGCGTGACGCGGAAACTTCCGATACCGCCGTCGCTCGGCCGTCCATAGCGTTCTTGCCAGAGCATCCGCAAAGCCTGAACGGAGTGATCGATGACTGTGGAGAGTGCGACCAGACGAGTGGTGGCCGAGCCGACGGGACCGGCCCGCGAGAAGGCGTTCGCCCATGCGCTGGACGTCCTGCGCGACCGACGCGACGAGTTCGCGCAGGCGCATCACGTTCCGCGTGACTACATCGACCTGCTGAAGAAGGCGGGCCTGTACCGGGCGTCGACGCCGGAGCAGTTCGGCGGCGAACCGATGGCGCCGTCGGACTTCATGCGGCGGATCGAGGACATCTCGGCCGTCGACCCGGCCACCGGCTGGGTCGCGAGCTTCGGCTCGTCGCTGGTGTACCTGGCAGCCCTCCCGGTGCAGACGCAGAAGAAGCTCTTCGCCGACGGCGCCGACCTGACCTACGCGGGCGGCCTGTTCCCGATGCACGAGGCGGAGAAGGTCGACGGCGGCTACCTCTGCACCGGCACCTGGCAGTTCGCCAGCGGCTGCATGGGCGCCGACATCCTCGGCATCGGCCTCGCCGGCGGACCGGAGACCGAGGGCAAGCCGATCACCGCGCTCGTCGACCCCGCCGACGTCGAGATCGTCGACAACTGGGACGTCGCGGGCATGAAGGGCACCGGCTCGCACGCCATCCGCGCCGACCGGCTGTTCGTTCCGGAGGAGATGACCTTCATCCGCGGCGGCGCCTCGCAGATCGACGAACCGCTGACCCGCTACCCGTCGCTCGCCTACGCGGCGCAGGTCCTCGCCGTCGTCACGCTCGGCGCGGCGCGCGGCGCCATCGACTTCGCGATCACGATCGGCGGCGCCAACGCGTCCATCACCGGAGGCCAGGCCAAGGGCAACCGCCCCGCCTACAAGGCGGGCATCGCCCGCGCGGAAGCCGAGCTGCGGTCGGCGCGCGCCTACTTCTACGAGGCCACCGACGCGGTGTGGGCCAAGGCAGTCGCCGACGAGTTGATCACCGTCGACGACCAGGCAGACCTGCGACTGGCGGCCACCCACGCCGCGCACGTCGGCCGCTCCGTCGTCCTCCAGGTCTTCGACGTCGTCGGCACCGGAGCGATCTACGCCAACCACCCCCTCCAGCGCTACCTCCAGGACGCGCTGGTCCCCGCTCAGCACGCGATGCTGCAGACCAACACGTACGAGGCGGTCGGCGCCCTGATGCTCGGCCTCGAGGCCGGCATCCCGAGCTTCCCGTGACCGGTCCGAACCCGCCCCACACCCACACACCCCACGAGGAGCACACGATGGCAACCGAACCGGCAACCGAACCGGCAACCGAGACCCTGCGCACCCTGTTCTGCATCGGCAACAACCAGAACTTCTTCGACCTGCCGAAGGCGGAGATCGGACCCGTCTGGGTCGGCATCCAGGACATGCTGTCCGCGCTGAAGAACATGGACGGCGTCGACATCATCGGCACCTTCGACGACGACGCCCACATGGTCGGGCCGTCGGACGGCTGGCCCTGGACCTGCTACGTCCTGGCCGACGTCCGCGATCAGCCGACCGTGCGCGAAGCCTGCAACCTGCTGCGCACCACCATGATCGGCGAATACGCGTTGTGGAAGTACTTCAAGATCGAGGCCCGCATGGGTCGCGAGCTCACCATCCGCGACGACGTCGAACTCTGACCCCGGCACTCACAGACAGGAGCACCGTGCCATGACGACCATGGACAGCACCGCCCCCGGCGCCTTCGGCGACCTCTCCGAGGCCGACCGCATCGCCGGCCGCGTGTACACCGATCCGGAGATCTTCGACGAGGAGATGAAGCGGATCTTCTACAAGACCTGGGTCTGGGTGGCCCACGAGAGCGAGATCCCCGAAGCGGGATCGTTCAAGACGACGCACGTCGGCGCCGAACCGGTCATCGTGACCCGCGACCGCAAGGACAACTTCAACACCCTGGTGAACCGCTGCCGGCACCGCGGCGCCACCGTCTGCGACCAGCGCAGCGGCAAGGCCAACGGCTTCACCTGCCCGTACCACAACTGGTCGTACGCGCTCGACGGCCGCCTCCGCGGCGTCCCGTACCCGGACGGCTACGAGGGCGTCCTGGACAAGAAGGACTTCCCGCTGCACACGCTGCGGACCGAGAGCTACCTCGGGATGATCTTCGCGACCTTCAACCAGGACATCGAGCCGCTGGAGGACTTCCTCGGCGACGCCAAGATCTGGATGGAGCGCTTCCTCAAGCAGTCCAACGGCTTCCCGACCAAGGTGATCGGCATCCACAAGTTCCGCTTCCGCGGCAACTGGAAGATCCAGCTGGAGAACACCACCGACGGCTACCACTTCCCGATGGTGCACAAGTCGTGGATGGCGTCCGTCGACGCCGAGACCGCCGACATGATGTCGTTCATGGACGACCCGAAGTCGGTGACCCACGCACTCGGCAACGGACACAGCGTCGCGATCATGGCGCACTCGCACGTCGACCTCGACATCGACGACGGCACCGAGGAGATCCAGCCGCGGTTCGCGCACCTCGTCGAGGAACTCGAGGCCGCGGGGGAGAGCCCCGAACGGATCCGTCGCTACATGCGGTCGATGCACGGCTGCGGATTCAACCTCAACATGTTCCCGAACGCCGCGATGTCGTCGTCGTTCTTCCGCATCCTGGTGCCGATCAGCGTGGACCAGACCGAGGTCTGGCACATGGCGATCGGCATGGACGGCGGACCGGAGTCGGTCAATCGGGAACGACTGCGCATCCACGAGCACTTCCAGGGGCCGTTCGGCTTCGGCAGCCCCGACGACGCCGAGGGCTGGGACCGCGTGCAGCTGGGCGCCGCAGGCCAGCCGGACATGCCGATCATGGTGAACCGCGGTCTGGGCCGCGAGCACCTCTCCGACGAAGGCTGGCCGACCTCGCACGTCACCGACGAGACCGGCATGCGTGAGTCGTACAAGATGTGGAAGAAGATGATGAGCGATGACTGACCTGAGCTTCACCGATCCGCGCGTGCTGCGCGCGATCGAACTGATCTGGCGCGAGGCGGCCCTGCTGGACGCCAAGGACTACCGCACGTGGGAGGCGATGTACGCCGACGACGCCAAGTACGTGATCCCGATCGACCCGGACACCGACGACTTCGACGCGTCGCTCAACATGGTCAACGACGACAAGCGGATGCGCGGGCTCCGCGTGCAGCGCATGATGCAGGGCTACTCGCAGTCGGCGGTCGCGGCGGCGCGCACCGTGCGGATCGTCTCGCGGTTCACCGTCGACGAGGCCTCCGACGCCTCGGTGACCATCCGCTCCGCGCAGATCCTCAACGCGTTCAAACGGCAGACCTTCACCACGATCGGTGCCGAGATGGTTCACGTGGTGCGGTTCGGTGAGACGACCGCCGACGACCAGATCGCGCTCAAGGTGGTTCGGCTGGTCGACAGCGAGGACGCCGTCAGCGCATCGGGGTACCTGCTGTGAGCGGCATCGCGGTCGTCACCGGCGCCGCCGGCGGGATGGGCGAGCACATCGCGCGTCGCCTGCACGCGGACGGTCGTCGGGTGGTGCTCGCCGACATCGCGGTGGATCAGGCCGAGCAGATCGCGAAAGACCTGTCGCCGGACGGCGCCACCGCAGTCGCCATGGATCTCGACGTCGCGCACCGCGACAGCTTCGTCGACGCCCTCGCGCAGATCCGCGAGCGCTGGGGCACCCCGACGATCGTCGTCAACAACGCCGCGCGCACCCAGGCCGCGGACTTGATGACGCTCGACGAGGACTCGTTCAACTCGGTCCTGAACACCAACGTCAACAGCATCTTCTTCGGCTGCCAGGTGTTCGGTGCCGCGATGGCGGAGGAGGGGTTCGGACGCATCGTCAACATGGCCTCCCTCGCCGGCCAGAACGGCGGCACCGCGACCGGCGCGCACTATGCCGCCTCGAAGGGCGCCATCCTGACCACCACCAAGGTGTTCGCCCGCGAACTCGCTTCGGCGGGCGTCACGGTCAATGCCATCGCCCCCGGCCCGCACGACCTCCCGGTCGTCAAGGCCACCGTCCCGCCCGACAAGCTCGCGGCGGTCGTGGCGGGCATCCCGGTCGGGAAGCTCGGCGACGCCGCCTTCATCGCCGACACGGTCGCACTGCTCGCGGCCGACAACGCCTACTTCGTGACCGGTGCCTGCTGGGACGTCAACGGCGGACTGTACGTGCGCTGACCGCACGGAACACAGCACGAGAACTGCAGGAGAGAGATCATGGCACTCATCGACGTCGTCGTGTCCCGCATCGTGGAGGAGACTCCGACGGTCAAGACGTTCTATCTGACCGAGCCGGACGGCACGCCCATCGGGTCGTACTCGCCGGGCGCGCACATCGACGTCGTCGGGCCGACCGCGATCACCCGGCAGTACTCGCTGTGCAGTCGACCGGACGGCCAGGAGTCGTTCGCCGTCGCGGTCAAACGCGAGGAGGCCTCGCGCGGCGGTTCCGCGGCGCTGCACGATCTGAAGGTCGGCGACGCCCTCCAGATCAGTGAGCCGCGGAACCTCCTCGCGATCGATCAGGACGCGACACACCACGTCCTGATCGCCGCGGGGATCGGCATCACGCCGATGCTCAGCATGGCGCGCTACATGGACGTCAACGACATCCCCTTCGACCTGCACTACTTCGCCCGCACCGAGGAGGACGCGGCGTTCCTTCCGCTCCTGCGCGACCGCTGCCCCGAGAAGCTGCACGCCAACCTCGGTGTCAGCCGCGACCGGCAGGCGGACTTGCTGGACGAGGCGTTCACCGCGATGCCGGCCGGCGCACACGTCTACGTCTGCGGGCCGCAGGGCTTCATGGACAAGGTCGTCGAGCTCGCCGAGAAGCACGTCCCGGCCGACGCCGTCCACTTCGAGGCCTTCCACGCGACCGACCAACCCGACGCCGCCGAGAACACGGCCTTCGAGGTGGAGCTCGAAGGGGAGACGTACGAGGTGCCCGCGGACAAGAGCATCGCCGAGGTCCTGGTGGAGAACGGCGCCGACATCGACACGTCGTGCGAGGAGGGCATCTGCGGGACCTGCATCATGCAGGTGATCTGCGGCACCCCCGAGCACCGTGACAACGTCCTGACGAAGTCGGAGAAGGAGTCCGGTGAGCTGATCACCGTCTGCGTCTCCCGGACCCGCGACCCAAAGCTGGTGCTCGATTACTACTGATTCGCGGTAGCTCTTCGCTCCCTACCACGACGCTCGCTCACCTCCGGAGGTGAGCGAGCGTCGTCGTAGGGAGCGGGCGTTGTCGAGGTGAGCGAGCCCCTCGCCTGACTCGGCGGTGGACCTTCGGAACATGGTCTAGCGGTACTGACCGGACACGTTGATCAACCGGGCCGGTGTAGGCGTCGAACGGTTTCGATGTGGTCTGCCAGCTCACCGTCGGTTAGGGGAGGCAGTCGGAGAAACCATCGGAACAGGAGGGGAGCCAGAAGAAGCTCCGTAGCTCGCTCGGGATTGTCGAAGCCGTCAGCGGCAACCACCCGAGCGAACTGCTGCTGCTGAGGCTGAAGAAGGGCGGAGTGGAACTGACGTGCGACCACCTCGTCGCTCTGGACCTCGGCGGCCAGCATCCGCAGCAGTGAGACTCGCGGTTCTGCCGCCAGTTCGGCGCTGGTCGCCTTCAGCGCTTCGAAAAGCTCAGGGTCGCTGCCGACGGGTTCGGACACCACAGATTCCGTCGCGAGGGCGTCAAACAGGAGTGCATGGATCGATGGCCATGTGCGGTAGAGCGTTTGCTTTCCGACGCAGGCTTCCGCTGCGATGCCTTCCATGGTGAGGGCATTCGGGCCGCCGCGCTCGGCGAGGCGCAGGACGGCGGCGAAGACGCGCGCGGCGGTGGCAGGGCGGGCCATGTCACCAGTATAGAAGCGAGACGCACCGTCTCGTTTGTGCTTGAATAGGCGAATGACGACAACGAAGACCTGGCTCATCACCGGCGCGAGCAGCGGCCTTGGCCTTGCGTTGACCCAGCGGGTGCTGGCTGCAGGTGATCGCGTGGTGGCCACGAGCCGCCTGGGCGCGCTACCTGTGCAGCACCCGTCTTTGACCGTGATGCGGCTCGATCCAGCCGACCGGAATGACTGCTGGCGAGCAGTCCAAGAAGCTCACGAGGCCGCGGGCTGTCTCGACGTCCTGGTGAACAACGCGGGCTACGGCCTCGTCGGCGCCACCGAGGAGGTCAGCGAGGAGAATGCGAGGGCCATCCTTGACGTCGATCTTCTCGGCCCCTTGTGGCTCACACAGGCTGCGCTTCCGCTGATGCGCGCCCAAGGCGCCGGTCACATCGTGCAGATCTCGTCGACCGGCGGAGTCGGTGCCATGCCCCTGCTTGGGCTCTACAACGCCGCGAAGTGGGGCCTCGAGGGGTTCAGCGAGGCCTTGGCGGGCGAGGTCAGCTCGATGGGTGTGCGAGTCACCCTCGTCGAAGTCGGTGCCATGAATACCCAGTGGGCGACCTCGGGGATGCAGTTCAGTGCACCAATTCCCGCGTATGACGTGCTGCGCGAACGGCTCTTTGGAACCGCCGTCGTGCCCTGGACGAGCGATCCTGGGGCCACGGGCGGTGGGTCGTCGCCGGAGGCTATCGCCGAGGGGATCCTTGCCCACGTCACCGCGCCAGAGGGGCCCTTGCGGCTGGTCCTCGGCGAGGGATCTGCCGACCAGATCCGCATGGTCCTCGATCAACGCCGGCAGGACTATGCACGTCAGCCGGGATTCCAGGTCGAGGACTGACCGGCGCGAACGGCGGCGCGTACCGTTCGCACCTGTGGAGCGATAACCTCGCCGATTGGCTTCACCAGTACAACAAGCACCGGCCGCCCACACGGCCTGCGACAAACCAGCCGCCTTTCTCACGATTGACCAACGTCCCCGGTCAGTACACCTACCCGACCGGCACCTCCACCCCGTACCGCAGGATGTCGCGGACCAGCGTGCTGATGCTGTCGGCGTCGGTCTTGCTCTTGATCCGGGTGCGGTGGACGTCGACGGTCTTCACGCTCATGCCGAGCTTGCGGGCGATGTTCTGGCTCGGCAGACCTTCCACGACGAACGCCAGGATCTCGCGTTCGCGCGGGGTCAGCAGCGCGACGCGGCGTTCGACGTCGCGGTGCATCTGGAAGGCTTCGAAGCGCTCGGTGGCGGTCTCGATGCCACTCTGCACCGCGTCCAGCAGACGCTGCGGGTCGTAGGGCTTCTCGAGGAAGTCGAGTGCGCCGGCCTGCATCGTGGACACCGACATGCGGATGTCGCCGTGCGCGGAGACGAAGATGATCGCCACGTGCGGGGCGATCTCGTTGAGCTGCTCCTGGAGTCGAGGGCCGCTCATCTTGGGCATGCGGACGTCCAGGACGATGCACGCCGGGTGATCGGCGGTGTACAGGGAGAGGAACTCGTCGGCGCTGTGGCAGATCTGCGGTTTGATGCCGATGCTGCCCAGCAGCCAGTCCACCGAATCGCACAGTTCGGAGTCGTCGTCGACGACGTACACCGTCGGCAACGGATCGGCTGTCATCCGGCTGCCACCTCGGGTTCGCCCCACGTGGCGTCGGCCGTCCAGTAATTGACGCCTGCGGCGCTCACCCGGTGCTCCCACGGGCTCGTCCGCCGCAGGTCCGGCTCCTCGGCGCGGACCGAGGCGTCCGCCGCTTCGGGGCCGTCGGCCTCGACGGTCCAGTGGACCCAGTTCACCTCGCGGTCGTGCTCGTCGTGGACGAACAGGTCGACGTGGTGCCAGCCGTAGTTCAGCGTGTCCTCATAGCAGGTGAGGAAGGTGCGGTAGTGGTGTGTGGGCCGTGGCTTGATGCTCATCGTTCTCCTCGTTCCCTCTCTCGGTTCTACCGGACGACGCTGGTGCCGGTGATCGGATCCAGTGCGCCGAGCAGCGGTTCCAGTCGCGCCGCGAACTCCAGCAGCTGCCATTCCTGTCCGGGCAACCCGATCAGCTGTACGCCGAGCGGAAGGCCGGCTTCGGTGCGGGCGCCGGGTACCACGACCACGGGGCAGCCGAGAAGCTGCCAGGGGCGACTCAGGATGGGATCACCGGTCGCGGCGAGTCCCTCGGGAGCGGGGCCGAGCGCGGCGGGGCCCGCGATGATCACCGATCCGGAGCCCGCAGTCCCCGACAGGTGACTGCGCAGCAGGGCGAAGGAGGTGTCGCGGCGGATGATCGCGGCCTCGTAGTCGTCGGCGGAAGTCCGGCGACCCGACTCCGCGAGGTCGACGAGCTGGGTGCTGAGCCGGTCTCGATGCTGCGCGACGAGGGGGTCGAGGACGCCGAACGCCTCGTACGCCATCACGGTGAAGTGGTCCTCGGTGAGCGTCCGGACGTGATCGTCGCCGTCGAGGTCGCCGAGGTCGGCTCCCGCTTCCAGGACGAGGGCGTCCAGACGCGCGACGAGCTCGGTCATCGCCGGGTGGAACTCGCCGAGTCCGCTGCCCTCCCAGATATGGACCTCGC
Source organism: Gordonia phthalatica (assembly GCF_001305675.1). Taxonomy (NCBI): domain Bacteria; kingdom Bacillati; phylum Actinomycetota; class Actinomycetes; order Mycobacteriales; family Gordoniaceae; genus Gordonia; species Gordonia phthalatica. The sequence goes on along the minus strand of NZ_CP011853.1, from coordinate 2,406,446 downwards.
CGACCGGAGCGAAGGACTCGGGACGGGTGTCGCCGGAGAACGCCTCGTACGCGGTGGCGAGGTCGGCGATGGTCCGGGTCAGGAGTCCGAGCGAGTCCAGTGACTCGCACAGTCCTGCGACGCCGTCGAGGGACGCTGCGCCGTGCGCGAGAACCATGGCGGCCGCCCCGCAGAAGGAGGCCGGTCGGGTGGTGGATCCGGCGGTCTGCGTGCCGAGGGCGAGGGGGACCACGCCGGCGCCGACGGCCGCGGCCGAGCCGCTCGAAGACCCGCCGGGCGTGTGGGTCAGCGCGCGCGGATTACGCGTGGGGCCGGGCGCGAAGTAGCCGAACTCGGTGGTCACGGTCTTGCCCTGAATGACGGCGCCGAGCTCGCGGAGCCTGGTGACGCATGCGGCATCGGCGGTCGCAGGAGCCGCGGAGGTGACTGCGGATCCGCAGCGGGTCGGCAGGCCCGCGACGTCGATGAGGTCCTTCACCGCCACCGACACCCCGGCCAGCGGCCGCGTGTCGGCGCCGACCGTGCTCGGGAACTCATCCGCGAGCTCGGTCCAGGCTCGCAGGTCTGGTTCGGCCGCGTCGATCGCGGCCCGGACGTCGGCGGCCAACTGCTGCGCGGTGATCTCACCGCGGCCGACGGCGGCCGCCTGATCCTGGATCGACTGTCGCCAGATGGGGCCGCTCAACATTCCTCCTGAAATCCGCGCAGAGACGAGGGTCACTGCCTGTCGCGTAGTTCAGTCTGCCCCGTCGAGCGACCGTCCGACAGTAAAGAAATCCCTCCTACCGCCGTAACCGGGTGCCTGCCTACGTTCGCATCGTTGGAACTCCCGAACCTTCAACACCCCGACCTTCCCCGAACGAGAACCGAGGATCTCATGACCATCGTGACCCCGGACGACTCCGACGTCGAGCAGCCGTCGACGACGTCCCGCCGGATCGACCTGTCCCGGATGAGCAGACGCGCCTGGGTCATCACCGGCCTGCTGGTGCTCTTCCAGATCGTCGCCTTCGCCGACAAGGCCGTCCTCGGTCTCGTCTCGGCCGACGCGATGCCCGAACTCGGCCTGAGTGCCACCGAATTCGGCTTCATCGGCAGTTCGTTCTTCTTCTTGTACGCACTCGTCTCCATCGTGGTGGGCTTCCTCGCGGCCAAATTCCCGGTCAAGTGGATCCTCTTCGTCATGGCTCTGGCCTGGGCGGTCCTGCAGTTCCCGATGCTGCTCGGCGGCGCCGCCGCGGTGCTGCTCGTTACGCGCGTCCTGCTCGGTGGAGCGGAGGGGCCGGCGACTGCGATGTCGCTGACCTCGGTGCACACCTGGTTCGCGCCTCGCCGTCGTGCGCTGCCGTCGAACCTCGTCGCGATCGGGTCCACCCTGGGCCCGGTGATCGCGGCGCCGGTCCTCGCGTGGGTCATCACCGCGTGGGGATGGCGATGGGCGTTCGGCGTGCTCGGCATCGTCGGCCTCATCTGGATGGCGGCATGGCTGATCCTCGGCGCCGACGGACCCTACCGGGAACAGCAGAAGGCCGAGACCGACGAAGACTCGGCAGACGGCGCCGACGCCGCGGCGGACGAGGTCACCACGTCGGCCGTCGACGCGCAGCAGCCGGTCGTCGTCTGGCGGGCCTTCGCCAGCCTGTGCTTCCTCGCCGCGGTCATCGGCGGCGCGTCGAACTTCTGGGTTCAGGGCTTCCTCACCACCTGGCTGCCCCAGTACCTGGGGACGGTCATCGGGTTGTCGCTGCAGGAGGTCGGCACCGTCACGACGATCCCGTGGGTGCTCGGCGCCCTGGTCCTGCTCGGCCTCGGGGTCCTCGGTCAGCGGATGCTGGCGCGCGGTCACAACGCCCACCGGTCGATCGCGATTCCGTTCGGTGCCGCCGCACTGGTGGCAGGCGTCTGCTTCCTCCTGGTGCAGCTGACGTCGGGCGCGATGTCGGTGGCGCTCCTGTCGCTCGCGGCCGGCTGCAGCCTCGCCTACCCGATGACGGCGTCGGCCATCGGCTATTCGGTCGGCACCAGGCAGCGCCCCATCATGATGGCGACCCTCGGCGGCGTCGCCTCGCTGGGCGCCGTCATCTCACCGAGCCTCGTCGGCTGGTTGATGACTCGCGCCGGCTACGTCTCGCCGCCGAAGGGCGTCAAACCCAGCCCGGAGATGGCGGCCAACATGGCCGACGGCGTCCACCTCGCATTCACCATCACGGGCATCATCCTGCTGGTCGGCGGCGCACTGTGCATCGCCTTCCTGCGGCCGGAACGCCTCGGCAGCGCGCTTCAGCGACGCTACGCCCGGGGATGACGAAGGAGAACGACATGACTGCACTGAAAGACAAGACGGGACTGGCCGAGCCGCAGATCGACCCGCTGCTGTTCCGCGACGTGATGGGGCACTACCCGACGGGCGTCGTGGTGGTGACCGGGCGCGACGATGACGGGGACGTCCTCGCCATGGTCGTCGGCACCTTCAGTTCGGTGTCGATGGATCCGCCGCTCGTCTCGTTCATGCCGATGAAGACATCGAAGACCTTCGAGCGGATGCGCGAATGCGACTCCCTGTGCGTCAACATCCTGTGCGGCGAACAGGAGGCCACGGTGATGACTGTCGCCCGCCGATGGGAGAACAAACTCGACGGGATCGACTGGTTCGAATCGCCGTCCGGGGATCCGGTGCTCGCCGACTCGGTGGCCTGGATCGACACGAGGATGCACGACATCGTCGAAGCCGGTGACCACTGGATCGCCCTGTGCGAGGTGGTCGACATGGCGGTCACCAACCCGGTGTCGCCGCTCATCTTCTTCCAGGGCGGCTACGGCAGCTTCGTCTGCACCTCGCTCATGGCGCGAATGGATCACGAGATCCTGCCCGCCATTCACACCGCCCACGGTGTCCGCCCCCACGTCGAGGAACTCGCCGACGACATCGGCTGCGAGGTCACCGTTTACACCACTGTCAGCGACGACGAGATGGCGACAGTACTGTCGGTGACCGCTCCGGGCATCGACCGCGAGCGCGGTCTGGCCCGACGGATCCCGATCGTCCCGCCGATCGGTGACAGCTATGTGTTCGCGCAGCCGGCGGAGGTCCAGGAGGGGTGGCTCGGGAAGCTGCGCGACGCCGATGACGCCGAGCGCAACCTCCATCGAGCCCGACTGGACTTCCTCCGGGAGCACGGGTACGCGCTGTCGTTCCTGCCCGACGTCGAGGGACAGGCCGCGTATCAGGGCATGCTCGATGCGACGCGCCAGTACGAGAAGGGGCGCCTGACCCCCGCCGAGGAGCGGCGGATCCGCCAGTCGATCCGGGATACCGCCGTCGACTACGGGATCCACAGCCTCGACGACGACGAGTCCTACGACATCGGCTCCGTGGTCCTGCCGGTTCGGGACCAGCACGGGCAGTACACGATGACGCTGCGACTCGCCCAACTCCCGAGCCGCACCTCGGGGCGGGAGATCGGCTACTGGCTCCGCCGCGCGCGCGTCGTCGTCGATCTGCTCGAGGGCGCTGCTCGGGGTGACCAGCGATGACCGACCCCCGGATCGATGCACTCGTCGAGCGGGTCGAGAGGCTGGAGGCCGAGGCCGACATCCGACGCTTGCAGGCGCGGTACATGTTCCTGTGCGACACCCCTTGCCCGGAGTTCGACGTCACCGACGACACGGCGCGGATCGACCGAATCATGGACCTGTACGCCGAGGATGCCGTGTGGGAGGGCGTCGGCGAATACTACGACGGACAGTTCGGCCGAGCCGAGGGCAAGCAGGCCGTCCGCGAGCACTTCGAACGGTTCTGGAGCGCCGACCGAGAGCCGGGTCTGCTGCTGAACGCCCACTATCTGACGTCGGAGCAGATCCACGTCGACGGTCGGACCGCCGAGGGGCAGTGGATTCACATGCAGCCGTGGCTGTTCACCGACGGCTCGGCGATTCTCCGGTCAAGCCGCCTCAACAACGCCTTCCGGAAGGTCGGCGACCGGTGGGCGATCACCCGCACGCGCACGGAGAACGTCTTCATCGCCGACCTCCCGGACGGGTTCGCGTCCAGCTATCCAAGCGCCTCCGTGCTCATGACGCCCACGGACGCGGCCGCCAACCCCAACGACTGAGCCGTCGACGCGGTCGCCTGCGCCACCGCCTCGTCGGTCCACTCGGTCACGGCCAGGCCGGGGATCGCGCTGTTGAGCGCGGCCTCCCATCCGGCCGCCCACTGATCGGGGAAGCAGCGGCCGAGCAGGTCCACCATGATCGGCACCGCCGTCGATGCGCCGGGTGAGGCGCCGAGCAACCCGGACATGTCACCGTCCGACGTGGTGATCAGTTCCGTGCCCTGCTGCAGAACGCCGATTCCGCGCGGGCCGGGAGTCACCAGTTGTGCGCGCTGGCCTGCGGGGATCAGTTCCCAATCGTCGCGGTGTGCGGTGGGGTAGTACCGCTGCAGCTGACGGAACCGGCGTCGCGGGCTCGCCAGCAGTTCGGAGACCAGGAACCGCACCAGGCTCAGGTTGGTCGCACCGGCGGACATCACGGTCCACAGATTCGACGGCCGCAGCGTCGCGAAGAAGTCGGTCAGCCTGCCGTGCTTGAGGAGTTTGGTGCTGAACGTCGCGTACGGACCGAACATCAGGTGGTCGAGTCCGTCGACGGTCCGATGGTCGAGGTGCGGCACCGACATCGGGGGAGCACCGATCGGCGCCTGCCCGTAGACCTTGCCGTCGTGCTGCGCGGCTACGGCCGGATCACTGCACCGCAGGAACGCCGCACCGACCGGCAGCACACCGTAGCCGCGGACCTCGCGTGCCTTCGCCTGTTGCAGCATCCGCAGCGCCTGACCGCCCGCGCCGACGAAGATGTGCCGGGCGCGCACACGGAAATCACGCCGATCGCACCGGCCTGAGATCTCGACGCCGTCGTCGCGGCGAGCGATGCGCGTGACCTCGTGTCCGGTGAGGACATGGGCGCCGGACGCGGCGAGAAGCGACGCGGTCAGCGCCCCGAAGTCGACATCGGTGCCCGCCGCGTGTCGGGTGGCGGTGACGGTCTCGTCATCCGCGCGGCCCGCCATGACCAGCGGTGCCCAGGCGGCGATCTGGTCGCGGTCCTCCGAATACTGCAGGTCGCGGAACAGCGGTGACCGTCGCATGGTGCGGTGGCGTCGCTGCAGGTAGGAGCGATCGTCGTCGCCGAAGACGACGGACAGGTGCGGAGTGCCGTGGACGAACGAGTCGGGCTTGATCGCGCCACGGTCGGCGAGGTGTGACCACCACTGACGAGTGAGGAGGAACTGGCGTGCCATCTCAACGGGTTTGGCGGCGTCGTCGGGGTCCGGCATGTAGTTGAGCTCGCAGAATCCGGAGTGGCCGGTGCCCGCGTTGTTCCACGGGTCGCTGCTCTCGGTGGCGAGCCGGTCGGCCTGCTCCAGGACGACGACGCGCCAGTCGGGTGCCAGCTCGCCGAGCATCGACGCCAGGGTCGCCGACATGATGCCGCCGCCGATCAGGGCGACGTCGACCGAACCCAGATCGTGAGAGCGCGTCGAGCCGGACCGGTTGTCGTGACGAATACGCATGATGGTCATCCCTTCGAACATGTCGTGATCGGTACGACTCGATCATCGGCCGTCGTCGATCAATCCGTCCAATGCGATTTCAGGAGGATATGATCCGATCATGGATAGGTGGATGGTCGAGTTCGCACCTCAGCTGACCGCGCTGGTGGAACTCGGTGCACAGTCCGGATCGATGACCGCGACCGCCGAGGCGCTCGGAGTGGCGCAGTCGTCGATCAGTCGGCGCCTGCACGCGCTGGAATCGGCCCTCGGCGTCCCGCTGCTCATCCGCGACGGCCGCACCGTGCGGCTCACGTCGCAGGCGGAGTCGTTGATCGCTGACTGCGCAGGTCCACTCGCCGCCCTCGAACGCGCGGTGACACGTGCGACGGCCGCCGCTGATCCGGAGTCGGGGACGGTGCGATTCGGCTTCCCGCTCACGATGGGGGCAGGGGCGGTGCCGGAACTCCTCGCGGCTTTCCACCATCGTCACCCGCGCATTCATCTGGAACTGAAGCAGGCGCACGGGGCCGAACTGGTCGCGGACCTGGAGGCGGGCGCTCTCGACCTCGCGATCACGATTCCGCCCGCCGAGCATCTGCGGCATCGGGAGCTGGGGGAGCAGGAGATCGTGCTCGCCGTGCCCGAGCGACACCGATTGGCGTCCCGGGCCGCAGTGGACCTCGCGGATCTCGCCGGAGAAGTGTTCATCGCGAATCCGCCGTCGTACAACCTGAGGCACCTGACCGAGGCGTGGTGTCGAGAGGCTGGATTCCACCCCGACGTCGCGATCGAGATCACCGAGTTCACCACGATCCGCGAGCTCGTCGAACGCGGACTCGGAGTCGCGCTGCTGCCGCGGGCGGCAACCACCGATGTCGGGATCGTCGAGATTCCGGTGTCGTCACCGCAGCTGCGACGATCGGCCGCCATGGCGTGGCCGACGGACGTGACGACGCCGGCGGTCGACCTCCTGGCCGCCTTCCTGCTCGATGAGTTCGGTGGCCTCTCGACGGCGTGATGCGGCTGAAAAGGCTGCGACCTCGTGATTTCGTGCGGGGACTCACACCGGCGCGGCCGAATGTCCTCTGACCTGCGACGCCGTCGACCGCAGTGTTTGCTGGCAGCTAACAGATGTTTGCTGCGGCCGGTTTGATAACAGGAAGATAACAAGCAGGAGACGGATTGATGTACGTTCGTTACCAGCCCACCGAGGGATGCGACGTCTGACCGGCGTTCTGCCGCCCGCCTGCGCCACGTCGCGGAGCGGAGTCTCGGGTGGAGGCTCGTCCTTTCCCCGATCCCGAGGTTCCTTTTCGCATGCATCGCAATCGCACACGGCTGAAGTCGGCAGCGCTCGTCGCCGCGGGTCTCGTCCCCGCGGCGGGCCTGCTGGTGGGAGCATCGTCGACCGACCTCGCCGGACCGTCACCCGCCCGTCTCTCGACCCCCGCGGACGTCTCCAACGTCGCCTACGAGTTGCCGAAGACGCAGGATGAGAAGGCCAAACCGAAGCCTGCGGTCAAGCCGATCGTCGCAACCTTCCAGGCGGTTCCCGCCTCGGTGAAGTCCGGTGCCGTCCCCAAGATCAACTTCGAGGCCTACCAGGCGGCTGCCGCGAAGATCGCCAAGGATGAGCCGCGCTGCGGGATCGACTGGCGACTCATCGCCGGTATCGGCAAGGTGGAGTCGCATCACGCGAACTTCGGCGACGCCGACAAGACCGGTGAGCTGCGTACCCCGATCTACGGTCCGACGCTGAACGGCACCCTCGCCGGCAATCAGGTGATCAATGACACCGACGGCGGCAAGCTCGACGGCGACCCCGTCTACGACCGCGCGGTCGGTCCCATGCAGTTCCTCCCGTCCACCTGGAACCACTACGCCGGTGACGGCAACGGCGACGGCAAGAGCGATCCGCAGAACCTGTTCGACGCGGCCCTCACCACCGCGAAGTACCTGTGCGACGAGGGCCTGAACCTCCGCACCGTCGCCGACCAGACCACCGCGGTCCTGCGCTACAACAATTCGATGGAGTACGTGTCGAACGTTCTCGGCTTCGCGCGCAGCTACTGACCGCTGCCGCCCGACGAGTCGACTGACCGACCCGGGGCAGTCCATGTCCTAGGCTCGGTGCGTGAAGAAATCGATAGTGACAGCGCTGGTCGTCGCACTCAGCACCGTGGCACTCGTCGGATGCGAGGTCCGGGGCACGGCGCAGCGCACGGCGCTCGACATCGATGCCGGCCAGTACAAGACCGTCAAGAGTGATGCGGGCATCGGCACACCGGCATGGATGGCGGGTGCCGAACTCGGTGCGTACGTGCCGTATCCGGCGGAGATCGACGAACGCCTCGACCACGCTCGGCTGGGGACGTCACCGCTCGGCACACTCGACCAGCTCGCGGAGTTCGTGGACGGGGTCGAGGACGTCCCGGAGAACAAGAAGTTCCAGTTCGGTTTCCTCACCGAGAGCCTCGACGAAGCGGTCAAGCTCTCTCGAAGTCTGATGCTCGGGGTCCTGCGCTACCCGGACGAGGGCACTGCTCGCGCGGCAGCGGCAGCGACGGCAGAGGCCAACCTCGCAGCGCGGATCGCGCAGGACAAGAAGTTCGACAACGACGGGCGCCGCCGACTCAGTGAGCCGGCCGGCTTCCCCGCCGGCGCGAAGCTCATTCAAGGTCGGGACTCCATCGGAACCATTTCAATGATGCTCCTGGTTCCACACGGACGCGATGTCCTCCTGATGGACTACTACAACTCCTACACGTCGGAGACCGAGGCGCTCGACACCCTCAAACGGGCCGTCGGTCTGATGACCGATCGCATCGAGGGCGCGGGCGGCGTCGATGTCGCGAGCTCCATGCGCAACGTCGACGTCGTCGAGCTGACGGTGCCGTTCCGCTCGGGTGTCGATCCGCTGATGAAGTTCGAGGGAACCGCAGCGCTGCGCAAGGCGTACGCGCACTCCTACAACTATTCGCCGCGCGTCTTGAAGATTCTCACCGCAGCCGGCGTCGACGTCGTCGGTCAGCGCGAGACCGCGGTGTTCCGAGCCGCCTCGAAAGTGAAGGCCGAAGGCCTGCAGAAGGCGTTCGTCGACTTCGAGGGCGACTCCTGGAAGCGGGTCGGCACACCGCGCGACCTGCCGATCGCGGACTGCGCCAAGACCGATGACCTCTTTCAGCCGTTCCAGTGCACGGTCGTCGTCGGCCGGTACTACGCGACCGGGTCGGCGAAGAAGCTGCTCGACGCCCAGCAGAAGATCTCCGCCCAGTACCTGATCCTGAAGGAGCGGGGCTAGGGTCATCGGCCCCGAACGGTTGGATCCTCATCCCTTAGGCTCGATGCGTGAGGAAACGGATGGGGACAGTGCTGGCAGCGCTCGCGGGCACCGTGGCGCTCGCAGGTTGCGAGGTCAGCGGGACGGCGCACCGTGTGCCGGTGGACGTCGACGCGGGCCAGTACAAGACGGTGAAGACGGACGCGGGGGTCAGCTCACCGCGGTGGATGGCCGGTGCGGAGCTGGCCGCGTACGTGCCGTTTCCCTCCGAGATCGACGACACGATGATCCGCACCACCAATGGCACCGCGCCGGCGGCGACCCTCAAGAACCTCGGTGCGCACATCGACGGTGCCGAGAAAGTGCCTGAGAACGCCGAGTTCCAGTTCGGTTTCGCGGCGGGTGGCAACAACTCCGATCCGACGGTCGAGGGGTCCCCGAACACCCGGAGCCTCGGCTTCGGAGTGTTCCGCTACACCGATGCCGGGGCCGCGCGCGCCGCGGTCCGCCCCACCGCGGAGGCGAACCGAGCTGAGCTGATCGCGACACGCGATCGCTTCGACCTGGAGAAGGTCGACGTCCTGGTCGACGACGCGGGCGTAGGCTTCCCCGCCGGATCGATGACGGTTTCCAGCGAGGCGAGCGGACGCGACACCGGCATGTCGACGAGGGTGCTGGTACCGCATGGTCGTGATGTCCTGATGGTGCACTCGTACGGCCGGTCCGCGGCGGACACCGCCTCGACGCTCAAGCGATCCGTCGATCTGATGATCGAGCGCCTCGCGGGGTCCGCGGACGTCTCGGAGAAGTCGGCTATGCGTAATGCGTCGTTCGTGACGCTGACTGTGCCGTTCCTCGGCGACGGTGACCGCATGTTCTTCGACGGCACTGCGGTCGGACCTGCGTCGTACGCGCACATCTACCACGACAAGAAGCGGGGGAGTCGACTTCTGTCCCAGGCCGGCGTCGACCTGATCGGGCAACGCGAGACCGTCGTCTTCCGAGCCTCGTCGCCTGCTAAGGCGTCGGAGCTGCGGACCGGTTTCGAGACCTGGCGACGCGAGGTCGACGCCGGAAGTCGCAAAGCTGCGTCGCCGCGGGACCTGCCGACGGCGACCTGCGTCGAGGACGTCGATTCCGCCACGGACAAGTCCTACGGCTGCACCGTCGTCGTCGGCCGGTACTACGCGACCGCGTCGTCGAGGAAGTCCCTGCTCGACGCCCAGCAGAAGATCTCCGCCCAGTACCTGATCCTGAAGGAGCGGGGCTGACCGCGTTCTACAGCGCGGCCGCCGGGTACACGCGTCGGCTGATCGCTACCGAGGCGGCGGGTTCCGGCAGCGGGAGCTGATCGGACACCTCGCCGAAGGTCACGGTGGCGGTGGACTCGGGGAGTGGGCCGCTGCCGTGGAAGCCCGACTTGGTGAGGATCTCCATCTGAACGGGTTTGCGTGCGAAGGTGAAGAACTCGGCGACGGCGTCGCTCACGTGCGGCGGCACCGCCTGTCCGGCGAGCCGAACGACCGGGTAGTCGGCGACGGGCGTCGGGCCCTTCGGTGTCACCGCAGCGACACGCGCCTTCTTGTCGTTCTTGGTGATCGCGTACAGCTGCTGCTCGGTGACGGCGACGGCGCGGACCGGTGCGTCGGACGGATCGGTGGTCTCGGCGATGGATCGGACGGCGGCATCGATGGAGCCGTCGCCCACCCTCGGCGGTGCCGACAACAGTTCGTCGATGGCGCCCTGCACGCCGCCGGACCGAACCTGCTTGTCGGTGAGCGGAGCCTTCGCCGACACCGTCGCGGCGGCCACGGCCTGCGTCATGAGCGCGGTCGCGTCGGATTGGGGTCCGTCCGGCATCGCGATGCGCATCGAGCCCCACGAACGGAGCCCGAAATCACCGAGCGACGCGGCACGGGTCTGAGCGGGGAGGTCCGCCCAGGCCAGACGCCCGTCGATGGCCTTCGCGAGTTCGGGCTCCATCGCCAGCCGCACCGGTGACGACACGAGTGACTCGGGGTTGCCCTGCAGCGCATCTGATTTGGCGACCTGGAGGGATGCCGCCCACACCGACGACTGCGGCACCCACGCGGCCGGGAATGCACCGTAGGTCTTCTGGTCCCACGTCTTGGCCGACAGGCCTTCCAGGGTGGCGCGCGCGTCCGCCGGCCGCACCTCGACGGTGATGCAGTGGTCACGCACGGCAGGCTTGGTCTTGTTGTAGTTCTCGGCGATCTGCTGCAGCCCGGGGGCGATGGCGGGGTCGGCGAGAACGGAGACGGTGGCCGGGCCCTCGAGACACGGGTTGGCGGCGACCGGCTCCTCGTCGATCCGATCACCCAGCTGACGCCACGCGGTGACCAGGCCCGCGATCAGGATCAGAGTGAGTGCCACCGCGATCAGCGGGCGACTGACGAAGTTCCTGCTGCGCCCATCGCTGTTGTGCTTTGCCACCGATCGTCCTCCTCCGGCGATTCGTGTCATGACCCGTCCCCGATGAGCCAGCGAGCCCGGACCGAGATCCGGTCCGGGCTCGGTGATCACACCTACTCGTGTATATCAGGCGTTGGCGGCCTTGTACTGGCGGCGCGCGGCGTGCAGCAGCGGTTCGGTGTAACCGCTCGGCTGGACCGCACCCTTGAGGATCAGGTCCTTCGCAGCCTGGAAGGCGATGTTGGTGTCGAAGTTCGGCGCCAACGGGCGGTAGCTCGCGTCGCCCGCGTTCTGGCGGTCGACGACGGGTGCCATGCGCTCCAGAGCGGCGACGACGTCGGCCTCGGTCACCACGCCGTGGCGGATCCAGTTCGCCAGATGCTGGCTCGAGATGCGCAGCGTGGCGCGATCCTCCATCAGTGCGATGTCGTGGATGTCCGGCACCTTGGAGCAGCCGACGCCCTGGTCGATCCACCGGACCACGTAGCCGAGGATCGACTGGCAGTTGTTGTCGAGCTCCTGCTGCTTCTCCTCATCGGTCCAGTTCGGATCCTTCGCGAGCGGGATCACGAGGATGTCGTCGACGTTGGCGGGGTCGCGCTTGGCGATCTCGTCCTGGCGCTCGAAGACGTCGACCTCGTGGTAGTGCAGCGCGTGCAGGGTCGCGGCGGTCGGCGACGGCACCCACGCGGTGTTGGCGCCGGCCTGCGGGTGACCGATCTTCTGCTTCAGCATGTCGGCCATCAGGTCCGGCATGGCCCACATGCCCTTGCCGATCTGCGCCTTGTGCTGCAGACCCGCGTGCAGACCGGTGTCGACGTTCGAGTCCTCGTACGCCGGGTACCAGCTCTGGCCCTTGATCTCGGCCTTGCGGACGAAAGGACCGGCCTCCATCGAGGTGTGGATCTCGTCGCCGGTGCGGTCCAGGAAGCCGGTGTTGATGAAGACGACGCGAGCGGACGCGGCCTTGATCGCGGCCTTCAGGTTCACCGAGGTGCGACGCTCCTCGTCCATGATGCCGACCTTGATGGTGTTTTCCGGCAGTCCGAGGACCTGCTCCACGCGACCGAAGAGTTCGCTGGTGAACGCGACCTCGTCGGGTCCGTGCATCTTCGGCTTCACGATGTAGATGGAACCGGTGCGCGAGTTCTGCAGGCCCTCGGCACTCATGCCGTGGATGCCGATCGCGGAGGTGATCAGGGCATCCATGATGCCCTCGGGCAGCTCGTTGCCGTCGGCGTCGAGGATGGCCGGGTTGGTCATCAGGTGACCGACGTTGCGGACGAACAGCAGGCTGCGGCCGTGCAGTTCCACCTGGCCGGAGCCGTCGGGAGCGGTGTAGACGCGGTTCGGGTTCAGCGTGCGGGTGAAGGTCTTGCCGCCCTTGCTGACCTCTTCGGCGAGGTCGCCGCGGTTCAGGCCCAGCCAGTTGTGGTAGCCGAGGACCTTGTCGTCGGCGTCGACAGCGGCGACCGAGTCCTCGAAGTCCATGATCGTCGTGACTGCCGACTCGACGACGACGTCCTTGACGCCGGCGGCGTCGGTGGAGCCGATCGGCGAGGTCGGGTCGATCTGGATGTCCAGGTGCAGGCCGTTGTGGCGGAGCAGGATCCCGGTCGGGGCCGAGGCCTCACCGGTGTAGCCGGCGAACGCGGTCGGATCGGCGAAGGTGGTGGTCTGTCCGTCGCCGAACGCGGCGACGACGGCGCCGTCGGCCACCGTGTACGAGGTCACATCGGCGTGGCTGCACTGCTCCAGCGGCACCGCCTTGTCGAGGAAGGCCTTGGCGAAAGCGATCACCTTGTCGCCGCGGACCTTGTTGTACGACGAACCCTTCTCGGCGCCGTCGGTCTCGGGGATGGCGTCGGTGCCGTACAGGGCGTCGTACAGCGAGCCCCAGCGGGCGTTGGACGCATTGAGGGCGAAGCGGGCGTTGAGAACCGGGACCACCAGCTGCGGGCCGGGGATGTCGGCGATCTCGGCGTCGACGCCGTCAGTGGTGATCTCGAAGTCCTCGGGGACCGGCACCAGGTAGCCGATCTCGGTCAGGAAGGCCTTGTATTCGGAGAACTCGTAGTCCTTGTGGTCGCGGAGCCAGGCATCGATCTTGTCCTGGAGCTCCTGACGGACGTCGAGGAGTTCGCGGTTGCGCGGCGCGAGGTCGTTGAACACGGCGGCTGCGCCCGCCCAGAACTTGTCGGCGTCTACGCCGGTGCCGGGAAGGGCTTCGTTGTTGACGAAGTTGTAGAGAACTTCGGCGACCTGCAGTCCGTTGACGTTGACGCGATCGGTCATGGCAACCTTTCCTTTGCGAGTGCGTTCATCGGGGAACATCGACGCGCGGGACGAGAATTCCGCGCGGCGTCTCCCACGATCATCCATGGTACCTGGGGTTACTGGCGAGTATTTATCGGAGGTCCGGGGTCTCGCCGGCTGCCGCGAGCAGATCTTCGCAGGTTGTGACCAGGACCTCACGGAGCTCTTGACCGCGTCGCGCGATCGCGGTCTGTTCGCGCACATACTGTGCGCGGCCGTCGGGCGTCTCGATCGGCACCGGTCGGTAGCCGTAGGACGACAGATCGTACGGGCTGGCTCGCATGTCGAGGGCGCGGGCGGTGAAGGCCAGTTCGAAGCACTCGGCGAGGAGGTCGCCGGGGATCAGCGGCGTCAACTTGAGGCAGTACCGGTACAGGTCCATGTTCGCGTGCAGGCACCCCGGTTGCTCGTTGGCGAGTGCGTCGGCCCGCGAGAGGGGAGTCGCGTTGAGCGGCACCGCGTCCTCGGTGAAGAACCGGAAGGCGTCGAAGTGGGTGCACCGGAGGGGATGCGCTTCGACGACGGCGTCGGTTCCCGCCGACCCGAGACGCAGCGGGACCTCGTGGCGCTTCTCACCGGTCCGGTAGACCATCGCCCACTCGTGCAGGCCGAAGCAGCTCAACCGCGGTGCACGCCCGGCGGTGGCGCGCTCCATGTCGAGGATCCAGCGGACCAGATGCAGGCGCGAGATCAGGTGTTCGCGGCTCACCCGTGCCGTGTCGCGGTCGTCGCACACGTAGCCCCGGAGCTCCCGGTAGCGGTGGGCCTGCGCCAGTGCGACGCCGTACCCCGGATGCCAGCGCATCACCTGACCGGGGCGGGCGGAGTAATAGGTGAACAGGAAGTCGATCACCGGGTGCTTGTCGCCGCGCCGGTGCGCGTCCAGGTACGGCGCGATCAGTGCCTCGATGCGATCGCGATGGGCTCGGGCGCGGGACTGCCAGTCCGGTCGAGCGAGGACGAGCTCGTCGACCATCAGATCCGATGCGTGGAGTCGCGGACGTCGCCGATGAAGGCCTCGGCGAGATCGGCCAGGGCCAGGACACCGAGGATCGTCCCGCCCTCGTCGACCACGGCGCCGAGGTGGGCGCTCGTGCGGCGCAGCACCACCGCGGCCTCGTCGAGCGGTGTGCTCCGGGGGATCTTCGGCAACGGGCGGATCTGGTCGATGCCGATGATCGTGTCCGGGCCGATCGCCTCGTCGAGGATGTCGTCGAGGACGTCCTTGATGTGCAGATAGCCGATGAACGAGCCGTCGAGCCCGCGTACCGGGAACCGCGAGTACCCGGTCTCACGGACCGCGCGCTCCACCGAACCCAGGCGCGGACCGAGGCCGCCGGTGGCGGCGTCGAGCTGGACCCGGACGCTGCGGATGCCGTCGAGCGGGATCATCAGCTCGGCCGCCGTCCGTTCCACGGTCTCCAACGCGCGGGTGAGGCGCTCGTGCTCGTCGGCGTCGAGGAGCCCGGTCTCCCGGGACTCGGAGATCATGTCGGCGAGCTCGCTCTCGTTGACCGTGGAGGTCAGCTCGTCCTTCGGCTCCACGCCGAAGACGCGGAGCAGGACATTGGCGAGCATGTTGTAGAACCAGATCAGCGGCTTCGCCAGGCGCATGAACTGCAGGTGCACCGGAACCACCAGCATCGCCACCGTCTCCGGTCCGGCCAGCGCGATGTTCTTCGGCACCATCTCGCCGAGCAGGATGTGCAGGATCACCACGATCGCCAGGCCGATGGCGAACGCGATGGGATGGAGCAGTTCGTCGGGGACGTGCGCCCAGTCCAGGGGCGCAGAGATCAGGTGCGCGATCGCCGGTTCGGCGACGCGGCCCAGAAGGATCGAGCAGATCGTGATGCCCAGCTGCGAGCCTGCGAGCATCAGCGACAGGTGCTCGGAGGCGTTGATGACGGTCCGCGCGCGCTTCTTACCGCTCTCCTCGAGGGCGGTGAGTCGGTCGCGACGCGCCGCGATCAGGGAGAACTCGGCGGCCACGAAGAATGCGTTGGCGGCGAGGAGGATCACCGCGAGGACCAGACCCCACCAGTCATTCATGGGTGGCCTCGTCTCCGTGGGCGACGGCCGTGCCGTCGATGATGGTCATCCACACCTTGTCGACGCGCCGCTGGTCCATCTGGACGACGGTCGCTCGCCAGCGCGGCTCGGGGCCGTCGAGCGGATTCTCGTTCGCGGTTTCGTGCAGCGGCAGGTCGATGATGTCTCCGGTCTCCGGAATGCGGCCGAGGCAGAACATGATCAGACCGCCCAGCGTCTCGTACGATCCCTCGGGCGCGCGGTAGCCGATGGCGGTCTGCACCTCGTCCAGGCGGAGCAGGCCGGAACAGCGGAAGCCGTTTCCGACGGGCGTCACATCGGATTCCTCCACATCGTGCTCGTCGGTCACGTTGCCGAGGATCTCCTCGACGATGTCCTCCGACGTCACCAGGCCCGCGGTGCCGCCGTACTCGTCGATCACCACGCACACCTCGAGTCCGTTCG
Source organism: Gordonia phthalatica (assembly GCF_001305675.1). Taxonomy (NCBI): domain Bacteria; kingdom Bacillati; phylum Actinomycetota; class Actinomycetes; order Mycobacteriales; family Gordoniaceae; genus Gordonia; species Gordonia phthalatica. The sequence goes on along the minus strand of NZ_CP011853.1, from coordinate 2,390,367 downwards.
ACGAGATGCGGTCCATCAGTGAGTCGCTGTCGAGGCTGTCGGGGACGCGGGTCACCGGTCGCGCGAGGGAACGCAGCGAGGTGGTGGCCAGACTCTGCGGTGGCAGGGTGAAGGCCTGTTTGATGTGGACGACGCCGACCAGGTTGTCGAGGTCGCCGGCTTCGGCGATGAGGAACCGCGAGTGACCGGTGCGCGACGCCGCGGCGATCAGGTCGCGGACCGAGTCACCGGGTTCGAGCGACTCGATGCGGACCCGGGGGGTCATCAGGTCTTCGGCGGTGAGCTCGCCGAAGCGGAGGGACCGGTCGACGAGGGTGGCGGTGTCGGCGTCGAGCGAGCCGCGCAGCGCCGAGTTCCGGACCAGCGCCGCGAGTTCGGCCGCCGAGCGCGCCGAGCCGAGTTCCTCGGTGGGTTCGATGCCGAGCCTGCGGACCAGGGCGTTGGCGGTGCCGTTCAGTCCGTTGATCGCGTACTTGAAGAAGGTGGAGAACATCGCCAGCGGTGTCGCGGTGGCGCGGGCGACGCCCAACGGCTTCGCGATGGCGAGGTTCTTCGGCATCAGTTCGCCGAGCACCATCGACAGCGAGGTCGCGATGATCAGCGCCAGGGCCAGCGAGATGCCGGAGACGGCGCCCTCCGGGACCTTCATCGCGGTGAGCAGCGGATCGAAGATCCGGGCCAGGACCGGTTCGGCGATGTATCCGGTGACGAGCGTGGTGATCGTGATGCCGAGCTGCGCGCCGGAGAGCTGGAACGACAGCGTGCGATGTGCCTTCTCCACCGCGCGTGCACGTCGGTCACCGCGACGGGCGACATCGCCGGCGATCGTCGAACGTTCCAGTGCGGTCAGTGAGAACTCACCGGCGACGAACAGGGCGGTGCCGAGCGTCAGCGCGACGAAGCCGATCAGACTGAGGACGATGATGAGGATGTCCACCGCGGCCGGTCACCAACCGCCCGGAAGCGGGCGACCTTCCGCGAAGCCCGCGGCCGACTGCACGCCCAGGACCACCTTGTCGTGCAACTCCTCCAGGGTGGCGGCACCGGCGTAGGTGGCGGTGCTGCGCACCCCCGAACAGATGTGGTCGATCAGATCCTCGACGCCCGGCCGCTCGGGATCGATGCGGATCCGCGACGACGAGATGCCCTCCTCGAACAGGGCCTTCCGCGCTCGGTCGTAGGCGGAGTCGCCGGACGAGCGAGCGGCGACGGCGCGCTTGGAGGCCATGCCGAAACTGACCTTGTACTCGCCCTGGGCATCGGTGTGCAGGTCGCCGGGCGACTCGTATGTGCCGGCGAACCACGAACCGACCATGGCGTTGGACGCGCCCGCGGCGATCGCGAGGGCCACGTCGCGCGGATGGCGGATGCCGCCGTCGGCCCACACCGAGGCCCCGTGCTCGCGGGCGAGCGCCGCGCACTCGGCGACGGCGGAGAACTGGGGGCGACCCACGCCGGTCATCATCCGGGTGGTGCACATGGCGCCGGGGCCGACGCCGACCTTGATGATGTTCGCACCGGCGTTGATCAGGTCGAGCGCACCCTGTGCGGAGACCACGTTGCCTGCGGCGAGGGGAACGCCGAGGTCCGCGGCGGCGATCGCACCCAGGGCGGTGATCATCTTCTCCTGATGACCGTGGGCGGTGTCGACGACGAGGAGATCGGCGCCGGCGTCGACGAGCGCGCGGGCACGGGCGACGACGTCGCCGTTGATGCCGACGGCGGCGGCGATCCGCAGACGTCCCTGCGCGTCCACGTTCGGCTGGTAGATGCCCGCGCGCAGAGCGCCGAGCCGGGTGAGGACACCGGCGAGGCCACCCGTTTCATCGGTGAGCACCGCGAGGTCGGCGTTGGCGTCGACCAGGGCCTCGAACACGGCGTGCGGATCGGTGTCGGCAGGCAGGCTCACCGGAATCGGCGCGGCGGCCGACTCGAGGTCGGTGAAGAGATCGATCTCGTGGCCCGGGAGTGCTCGGGGGATCAGCCCGATGGGACGGTTCTCATTCAGAACCACCGCGTAGCCGTGCGACCGCTTGGGGATCAGCGCCTGGGCGTGTGCCATCACGTCGCCTGCGGCGAGCGTCACGGGCGTCTCCGCGATCAGATGGCGGGACTTGACGTAGGCGATGGTCTGGCGGGCCGCGTCGATCGGCACGTCCTGCGGCAGGACCACCAGACCGCCGCGACGGGCGACGGTCTCCGCCATCCGCTTCCCGGCGATCGCGGTCATGTTGGCGACCACGAGGGGAATGGTGGTCCCGGTGCCGTCAGAGGTCGACATGTCGACGTCGAAGCGGGAGGTGACGGCGGACCGATTCGGAACGATGAAGACATCGTCGTAGGTGAGGTCGTGATTCGGTGCGTGGCCGTCGAGGAATCGCACAGTGGGGCCCTTTCTCGTCGGAGCGTGTGCAGTGTGGTGCGAGGTCAGTGATGCGAGATCAGGCGCGTGAGCTCGGTCAGCCAGGGGATCGCGACGGCGAGGGTCGGGACGATGAGGATGGCCGCGGCGAGCGTGTACGCGGTGGCGGAGACCTGCCAGGTGGGCGCGAGGTAGCCGAGGCGCCGGACACGGACCAGGGTGGTGGGTCCGCCGACGGCCATGGCGCCGCGCGGCGCGGTGGCGTCGGCGCAGGCGACGAGCGCGCGTCCGACCGTGGTGGGGCTGGTGGCACGCGCGGCCTGGTCATCGGCGAGCGCTTCGGCGAGCAGTTCGACGGCACCGAGTGCGGACTTGGAGCGGACGAACCGCGGGAACGCCTCGTGCAGGGCGATGAACGCTTCGAGCACCAGGTCGTGGCGGGCGCGCAGGTGGGCGCGCTCGTGCTCGATGACGGCGGCGAGCTCGCGGTCGTCGAGCCGATTCAGGACGCCCTCGCTGAGGACCACGCGGCTGCGCAGGCCCGGAAGGCAGTAGGCGAGCGGATCGGGGACGTCGAGGATGCGGATGTCGCGGCCGGCTTCGCGGCTGCGACCCACGTTGTCGACGAGATCGATGAGGTTGCGGTGCGCGTTGCGGCGGGCTCGGGTGCGGATGCCGACGCGCAGCACCGTGTACATGAGGCGGGCGCCGATCACCAGGGTGACGACGAAGACGATGACGTACACACCCCAGAGGAACCAGCCGAGCCGGTGGATCTCCTCGACGGGATTGTTGGTGGGAGTTCCGTCGGCGCCCGGCGCGAGGAGATTTGCGGCGATCGCGAGACCCGTGCTGAACGCCGACAGGACTGCGGCGAGCGCGATGGACTGCCACAGTGCCATCGCGGCACGCGGCGCGTGCAGGGGCCAGGAGGCGCGGGAGAGGACTTCGGGAATCGGCCCGACCAATGCCACGGTGAGGATGCCGAACAGCAGTGCGGTCATCGGCCTTCCTCTGTGTTCAGGACGTCAGTCGCGGGTCGGGACAGTCAACGATGGGTGGAGCGGGTGGATTCGAGTTCGTCGAGGGCTTCGCGGAGGGCGGCGGCCTCGTCGGCGCCGACTCGGCCGACGAAGGAGACGAGCGCAGCGTGCCGCGAGCCGGGAGCGTCGGCGGAACTGAGCGCGTCGACCATCAGCTTCGCGACGAGATCTTCGCGCGGCGAGGTGGCCGTGTACTGGTGGGCGCGGTCGTCGCGGATCTGGGTGACGAGCCCCTTCTTCGTGAGCCGCTGCAGGACGGTCATCACCGTCGTGTACGCCAGGCTCCGAGATCTGGACAACTCGGCGTGGACTTGACGCACCGTCTGCGGTGTCGCCGAAGCCCACAGCGTGTCCATCACCGCACGCTCGAGGTCGCCCAATCCGTTCATCTTCTTCATTCTACGTCGACTCCCAGTTTTCTCAGCTTCGGGTGTGTAATCCCGTGTCCCGGTGACTCTCGTCCCGCTCGCGTCAGTGCAACGAACGACAGACGCACGGTGTTCCCGGACGGGGTTGACACGTCACTAAGGTTAGCCTATGTTCAGTATCAAGGATCGCGTGAGAGTCCTGAGGGCTGCAGAGACCCCCGATCCGTGACAATGGCCCCCGCGCTCGGCGATGAGCGCGGGGGCCATTGGCTTGCCCGTCCGGGTTGTCGATATGTTCCCATCATGGAAAACGTTGCAGCATCCGTGGATGCGAAGCAGGCGCGCGGCCTCGACAAGCTCCTCGGTTTCACCATCACGGTCGCCACCGGAGACCGGGTCGAGGGCACCCTGGACATCGCCGCCATCCACCACCAGCCCTTCGGCATCACGCACGGCGGCGTGTACTGCGCCCTGGCAGAGAGCGCGGCCAGCGTGAGCGCGTTCTGCTGGCTGCAGGAGACCGGTATCGGCGGGTCCGCGGTGGGCGTCAACAACAACACCGACTTCCTCCGGTCGGTCTCGAGCGGCGTCCTCACCGTCACGACCACCCCGATCCACCGCGGCCGTCGTCAGCAGCTGTGGCAGATCGACATGGTCGACGCCGACGGCAAGCTGGCCGCCCAGTCGCGAGTCCGCCTGCAGAACATCGAGATGCCTGCTCTCCCGGACGCCTGATCGACCCTCGAACGACAGCATCCGCGTAGTCCGCCGTCGGAAGCCTGGTTCTGAACCACGCTTGTGACGGTGAACTACGCGGATGCGTCGTCTGGGCGGTCAGCCGGCGTTGTCGGCCTGCTTGTCGTCGGCCTCGCCGTCGCCCTGTGCTTCGGCCCGGGCGGCCTCGGCCACCCGCAGCCGTTCCAGGTACGACAGCTCCGTGAGCGCGGACCGCGCGTACACCTGCTGCTCGGTCACCGCCAACTGGGTCCGACCGCGAGTCGAGAACGCGAAGAACCAGTTGATGAAGGTGTTGAGGCGGTTGCGGAAGCCGACCATGTACACCAGGTGCAGGGCCAGCCAGCCGAGCCACGCCAGGTAGCCCTCGGTCTCGAACTTCTTCTTGGTGAAGGGGATCGGCACCTGCATCACGGCGCTGAAGCGCGACACCGTCGCCATCGAGCCCTTGTCCCAGTAGCTGAACGGCTTGCGCTGCTCCGGGGTCTGGCCCTTCTTCATCTCAGCCAGGATCGCGTCGGCGGCGTACCGGCCGCCCTGGATCGCACCCTGCGCGACGCCGGGGACGCCGTCGACGGCCATCATGTCGCCCACGACGAAGACGTTGGAATGGCCGGGGATCGTCAGGTCCGGTCCCACCTTCACGCGGCCCGCGCGGTCGAGTTCGGTCTCGGACTGGTCGGCGAGGACCTTGCCCAGCGAGCTGGCCTGCACGCCGGCAGACCACACCTTGCACTGGCTCTCGATGCGCTCGACGGTCCCGTCCTGGTACTTGACCGAGAGGCCGTCGTAGTCGAGGTCGGTCACCATGGCGCCGAGGCGGACGTCGACGCCCAGCTTCTCCAGGCGTCGCTTGGCCTTCTGACCGAGCTTCGGGCCGAAGGGTGCGAGGACTGCGGGGGCGGCGTCGAGCAGGATGACGCGCGACTGCGTGGAGTCGATGTTCCGGAAGGTGCCCTTCAGAGTGATGTCGCTCATCTCGGCGATCTGACCGGCCATCTCCACACCGGTCGGACCCGCACCGATCACCACGAAGGTCAGCAGCTTGGCCTGCTCCTCCGGATCGTCCGAGAGCTCTGCCTGCTCGAAAGCGCCGAGGATGCGGCCGCGCAGCTCCAGCGCGTGGTCGATGGTCTTCATGCCGGGGGCGTACTCGGCGAAGTGATCGTTGCCGAAGTACGACTGATCGGCGCCTGCGGCGACGATGAGATCGTCGTACGGGGTCTCGGTGACGCGCTCCAGCAGCTGCGAGCGGACGGTCTGATTCTTCAGATCGATGTCGAAGACCTCGCCGAGCAGGACGCTGGCGTTCTTCTGGTCACGGAGGATCACGCGGGTCGCCGGAGCGATCTCACCTTCGGCGATGATGCCGGTCGCGACCTGGTACAGCATCGGCTGGAAGAGATGGTGGGTGGTCTTGGCGATCAGCGTGACGTCGACATCGGCCTTCTTGAGGCGCTGCGCGGCGAACAGGCCACCGAAACCCGAGCCGATGATGACCACCTGACGGCGGCGACGCAGGCTCGTGGCAGGGCTGCTGGTCATTGAGTAACTCCTGAATTCTGTTCTCGTGACGAAGGTGCGTGGTCGGCGGCCAGGGCCGTGACGAGGATTATCGCCGTTCCGGCACCGGTACACCCGGCTTTCTACGGTAGTCCGATGACCTCAGGCGGGCATCCCGACGGTGCCGGGATCACCGCGACGGTGATGTCGGCCCGTCGCGGCATGCCTGCCCGGAACCCGGTTGCGCACCCAATCGTTCCTCACGAGTTCGTATTCCACATCCTGTCCGGTGAATCCGTCGTCGAACTGTTCGCGGCGCAGTCCCTCGGTGGCCAGGCGCATGCCCAGCTTCTGCATGACGCGTTGGGAACGGATGTTGTCGGGATGGGTGCTCGCGAAGACGCGACCGGTGTCGGTGGTGGTGAAGGCGAGGTCGATCAGCGCGCGTGCGGCCTCGGTCGCGAGACCGCGATGCCACGACTCCCGCGCCAGCCGGTAGCTGAGCTCCAGTTCGGGGACGGCGGAATGCCGGGGGAGCCGCAGCCACACCCAGCCGGCCATCCGTTCGGTCCGGCGGTCGAACGCCAGCCACAGTCCGGTTCCGTGCTCGCGGAACTGGGCCTGCGACCGAGGGATCACCCAGTCGACGATCGACGAGAGCGGAGTCGCCTCACCGCCGGACACGAAGCGCATCACCTCGGGGTCTGCATCGAGGGTGCGGAGCAGTGCGGCGTCGGCCGGCGCCACGGGGCGCAGTCGAAGTCGTCGGGTGCCGATGTCCACCCGCCGAGTCTAACGGCGGCTCCCCGCGGAATCGGGGGACGCGGCCCGGCCGCGTCGGGATCCCCGGCTCGGTGGAATGTCCGACCGCAGCGATAGGGTGCAGCCATGTCGGAGAACTCGTCGATGATCGAGATCCAGTTGCGGTGGGGCGACATGGATCCCCTCAACCACATCAACAACGTGCAGTTCGCGCGGATTTTCGAAGAGGCGCGTGTGCGGGCGATGCACCAGTGGTTCGGGAATCGCGAGCGGGGCTTCGCGTTCTTCATCGCACGGCAGGAGATCGAGTTCGTCCGTCCGCTGCTGTACAGCGACCGGCCGGCCACCGTCGAGATCTGGATCTCGCGGATCGGCGGGAAGTCGTTCGACTACGCGTACCGCCTGCGGTCGGCCGAGGGCGAACTGTCTGCACTGGCCGAGACCACGTGCACGACCGTCGATTTCGCTACCGGCAGGCCGGTCGCCGTACCCGATGAGCTCGCGGGCTTCCTGCGGGAGCACACCGGAGACGAAGTGGAACTGCGTCGTCGCCGCTGACCTGCCCGCGACGATCGAGACAGCGGATTCGGGTGTGAGAAGAGGGGAGTCGTCGCCGTGTTGACAGTGCACCGTGCCGAGGACGTGCATCGGCTGGTCGACGTCCTGGCCCAGAGCCTTGCGGTCCCGCTCCGCGATCCCATGCAGACGGAGGTCGTGGCGGTTCCCGAACGCGGCGTCGAACGGTGGCTGCGTCAGCAGCTGTCCCTGCGACTCGGCACCGGGTCCGGCTCGGGGAGTGTCGACGGGATCGCGGCCAACATCGCCTTCGACTCGCCGCGTTCGCTGCTGCGGCAGGTGATCGACGGCGTCTCCGTCGATCCCGACGCCGCCGAGAGCTGGTTCGCGGACCAGCTGCGATGGCCCGTGCTCCGGGTCCTCGACGCCCACCTCGACGATCCGCACCTGCGCGTGCTGGCCGCCCACCTCGGACACGGTGAGACGGGCGCCGACAAACGCGGCCGCCGCCTCGCCACGGCGTCGACGATCGCGGGACTCTTCAGCGCATACGGGTGGCAGCGTCCGACGATGATCGCCGAATGGGCGGCCGGACACGACACCGACGGCACCGGCACGGAGCTCGCCGAGCACCTGCGGTGGCAACCGTGGCTGTGGCGTCTGGTCCGCGACGACGTCGGCCACCCGCACCTGGCGGAGGACCTCGGCGCGGTGCTCGACCGGTTGCGGAGCGATCCCGGTGTCGTCGATCTCCCTGAGCGGCTGGCTCTGTTCGGTGCCACTCGGATTCCGCAGACTCTCCGGGAAGTGCTCGAAGCCCTGTCCGACACCCGCGAGGTCGGGCTGTACCTGCCGCATCCGTCGCCGACGCTCTGGGACCGGGTGCACGACGCCGCTCCGGGCGCAGGCGTGCTGGCACGGTCGAACCGGGCCGTGCTGCGACCGAGTCACCCGCTGCTGGCGAGTCTGTCGCGCGACGTCCAGGAACTCCACGAGGTCCTCGCCCCGGCGATCGGAGCGTCCCTTCACCATTCGTCGTCGAAGACGGCAGCGGAGACCCTCCTGAGCACGGTGCAGGACGGCATTCGCCGTGACGAGCTCGCCCCGGCCGGTGGCGTGACGGCCGACGGCAGCCTCGAAGTGCACGCCTGCCACGGGCCCGCACGGCAGGTGGAGGTCCTCCGCGACCGCCTGCTGCACCTCTTCGACGCCGACCCCACGCTCGAACCCCGCGACGTCCTCATCATGTGCCCCGACGTCGAGACCTTCGCACCGCTGATCGGCGGTGCCTTCGGCCAGGCGGGCATGGGCGGCGATCACCCGGCGTTCACCCTGCGCGTTCGCCTCGCCGATCGCGGAATCCGCACTCAGAACGGCGTCCTCGACGTGGTCGCGCGGGTGCTCGACCTCGCCGCGGGCCGTGTCCGCGCAGGCGACCTCCTCGATCTGGTCGCGGCCGAACCGGTCCGTCGCCGGTTCGGGTTCAGCGACGACGACGTCGACGCGCTGACCGGCTGGGTGCAGCGGTCGGGTGTGCGGTGGGGCGTCGACGACGCCCAACGGCAGCGCTTCGGCCTCGGCGGCTTCCCCCAGGGCACCGTGCAGACCGGCCTGGACCGGATCCTCCTCGGCGTGGTCGCCGAGGAATCGGAGAACGAGTGGCTCGCGACCGCCCTGCCGCTGTCGGGCATCGACTCCACCGACACCGACCTCGCCGGCCGCTTCGCCGAATTCGCGGGCCGCCTCAGCGACCTCCTCGACGCCGTCGCCAGACGCCATGCGACCGGTGCGTGGGCGGAGTTGTTGATCCGCACGGTGGACCTGCTCACCGACACCGACTCCGACACCCAGTGGCAGCGGAGCCAGGCCGTCGGCATGATCACCGACGCCCTCACGATTCCCGACGGTGCCGCCGAGTCGGAACTCGAACTCGCCGACCTCCGCGACCTGATGGGGCAACTGCTCCGGGCACGGCCGACCCGCTCCAACTTCTGCACCGGTGAACTCACCGTCTGCACCATGGTGCCGATGCGCGCGGTCCCGCACCGGGTGATCGCGATACTCGGCATGGACAGCGGTGCGTACCCGAGGGCCGGAACCGTCGACGGTGACGACATCCTCCAGGTGACGCCGATGGTCGGCGAACGCAGCGTCCGAGACGAGGACCGTCAGGTGTTCCTCGACGCGATCTGCGCCGCCACGGACAACCTGCTCGTCTTCTACACCGGAGCCGACGCCCTCACCGGCACCCGGACACCGCCGGCGACCGTCGTCAGCGAACTGCTCGACACCGCGCGCACGGTGCTCGACGTGGACGCCGACCGTGCGAATCCGGTGCTGATGCGGCACACCCTGCACGCCTTCGACGAGGACAACTTCGTCGACGCCGACGGCGGACCGTTCAGCTACGACCGCGGGCTGCTGCCCGCAGCGCGGGCATTGAGCGCTCTCACTCGCACCCGGGATCGGGGCCCGCGGCCGCCGGTCATCTCCGACGAGACGCTGCCGCCCGCCGACGTCTCCGGAGACGTCGACCTCGACGATCTCATCACCTTCCTGTCCGCGCCCGTGGAGGGCTATGCCCGACAGCGGCTCGGTGTGGGCCTCCCCGACGACGCCGACGAGCACTCCGACGAACTCGCGGTGAACCTCGACGGCCTGGAGCGGTGGGGCGTCGGCAACCGCTTCCTCGCGGCTCTGCTCGCCGGCGACGACCCGGCCGCGGCGCAGGGTGCCGAGTTCCGTCGCGGGTCGCTGCCGCCGTTCGCGTTCGGCGCCCGCGAGTTCGCCCCGATCCGCGACAAGGCGCAGGCCGTGGCCACCGCAGCCCACGGCTACCGCAGCGACTCCGCCGATGCCGTCGATGTCCGCGTCGTGCTGCCGGGCGGTCGGCGGTTGAACGGTACGGTCGGCGAGATCTTCTCGGGCAGGCTGGTGCCCGTCAGTTATTCGCGGCTCGCTCCCAAGCACCGCCTCGCCGCCTGGATCCGCCTCCTTGCGATCGCCGCCGGATCCGATCACGAGGTGTCGGAGGCCATCGTCATCGGCAGCGCCTCGGGGCACTACCCGTCGGCCAAGGTCAGTCGTCTGCACGCGCCGTCGAACGCCGCGGACCTGCTGGGCGTCCTGGTCACTCTCCGCGATGCAGGACTCTCGTCGCCGGTCGGCCTCACCCTCGACGCGGCCGGTGCCGCCGCCGCCGAATTCAATCGCACCGGCAAGGACACCACGGCGCTGCAACGTGCGGGATGGGCCTACAAGAAGTCGTATGCGGATCCGAACCGCTACGCGGGACTGGTCTTTCACGGTGACCCCGACGCCGACGTCGCGTTCGACACCCTGACCGCCGCGGTGCCGACCGTCGAGGCGATGGCACCCGCGGCGGGGTGGCTGCCCGGCGCCGACGACACCGCCATGTACGTCCGCCTCGCGGCCGCCCTGTTCGGACCGCTGCTGCAGAACGAGGAGGACCGATGACCGACCCCCGATCGGCCGCATCCGGTGACGACGCATTCGATCTGACCGGTCCGCTCCCGGAACGGACCCTGGTCCTCGAAGCCAGCGCCGGAACGGGCAAGACGTACGCGATCGTCGCACTCGCCGTCCGCTACATCGCCGACGGCGTGCCGGTGTCGGACCTGCTGATGGCGACCTTCTCGAATGCCGCCTCGGCCGAACTCCGCGACCGGACGCACTCGCGCCTCACCGAGTGCGTCGCCGCCCTCGCCGATCCGGTGGCGGCGCGCGCCTCCGGCGACGACCTCGTCGCGTTCCTCGCCGCCGCCGACCCCGACTCGGTGGATCTGCGACGGCAACGGCTGGGCGACGCCCTGTCGGACTTCGACGCCGCCACCGTGGCGACCACGCACACCTTCTGCAATCGGATGCTCGCGGCGCTCGGCTTCCTCGGCGGGCGGCAGCAGCAGTTCCCGATCGTCGAGAACGTCGACGACATGGTCGCCGAACTGGCGCGCGACGCCTACCTGGCACGCTTCGCCGGCGACCCGGACTCGGCACCGCCCTACGAGGACGCCGAACGGATCGCGATCGCCGCCGTCCGCGACCCGGCGGCCACGCTGGCGCCGAACCGGGAGGACGAGCGCACCGAGGAGTCCGACATCCGGGTGTGGATCGCGGAACAGGCGCGCAAGCACACCGCGGTCCGCAAGCGGCTCGCTCGGCTCCGCACCTACGACGACCTCCAGCAGGCACTGTTCGAGATCGTGACCGACCCGGTCATCGGCGAGGAGGCGTGCCGCCGGATCCGAGCGCAGTTCTCCGCGGTCCTCATCGACGAGTTCCAGGACACCGACCCGCAGCAGTGGGCGATCGTCAAACTGTGCTTCCACGGTCACCTGCCGCTGGTGCTGGTCGGCGATCCGAAGCAGTCGATCTACGCATTCCGTGGCGCGGAGGTGCTCAGTTACCTGAACGCCGTCGAGTCGGCATCGGATCAGCGGCGGCTCACCGTGAACTGGCGCTCGGACGAGGCGGTCGTCGACGGCCTCGGCGTCCTGTTCGACGGGGCGACACTCGGTCACCCCCGCATCGCCTACCACCCGGTGCGCGCGGAGCACGCGGGCTCGCGGATCCACGGGGCGCCCGCCGTCCGGATCCGGGCGTTCCTGCGCCGGGACTTCACGGCCACCACCCAGGACGGGACCGCGCCGCTGATCGGGCCCGTCCGCGAGCGGGTCACCGAGGACGTCGCCAACGACATCGCCCGGGTCCTCGGCAGCGGCACCCTGATCGACGACGGTGACGGCGAGCGTCCGGTGAAGCCCGGCGACATCGCAGTCCTGTTGCGGGCCAACAAGACCGTCGCGCCGCTGCAACGCGCCCTGGCCGCACGCGGGGTGGCGTCGGTCGTCACCTCGGGAACGTCGATCTTCGCGACGCCCGCGGCCCGCTACTGGTGGTACGTCCTGGCCGCCATCGAGAGTCCGTCGCGGCAGCCGCGCGTCCGGTTGGCCGCGCTGACCCCGATCATCGGCCTCACTGCGCAGACCCTGGAACACCAGGGCGACACCGGTGTCGGCACCTTGTCCGGCACGCTCGCCGAGCTGGGGCGGATCTTCGCCGCCGGCGGCTTCGCGCCGATGGCCGCACGGCTCTTCGCCGAGTTCCGCACGGCCGAACGTCTCCTCGGGTTCGACGGCGGCGAGCGCCTGATGACCGACGTCCTGCAGCTGTCCGAACTGTGCAATCGACGTGCCGTCGACACGTCCGGCGGTGTCACCTCGTTGGTCGAGTGGCTCGGCGGCCAGATCCAGGACAGCGCCGGATGGGGACAGCAGCGGGACGCCACCCGCCGGCTGGACCGGGACACCGAGGCCGTCCAGATCATGACCGTCCATGCCAGCAAGGGGCTCGAGTTCCCGATCGTCTACGTGCCGTTCGGGTGGGACGGTGCCAGTCATCCGAATCCGCAGACCTTCCTGTTCCACGAGGACGACCAGGCGCGCTACCTGGACGTCGGCGGCAAACAGGCGCGCGGATACCACCGTCGCGACCACCGATCACGTACCGAGAACGCGGGCGAGGACCTGCGGCTGCTGTACGTCGCCGTCACCCGAGCCAGCAGCCAGGTGGTGCTGTGGTGGACGCCGAGCACCGCCACGGCCCGGGGCGCGCTGCACCGGCTCCTGTTCACCATCGGTGACCGCCGGATCGCCGCGCGATCGGGAACCGTCTCGCCCATTCCGGACACCGTGCCGATGCTGTCCGAGGACGGCGAGTGCGTGAGCGTGCTGAAGGCGATCGCTGCGTGCAGTCCGGCGATCGCGCTGGAGCCGGCGGGCGACCGCACGCTGGTCCGATGGCGTGCCGCCGACGGCGAGGAGGCCGCACCGGCCCTGGACGTCTCGACCTTCGGTCGGACCATCGATCGGCAGTGGCGACGGACCTCCTACTCGGCGATCGTCGCGGCAGCCCATGCCGCCGTGCACGCCGAGGCACCGAGGCCTGCGTCGATCGTCGAGAGTGGAAGCGAACCGGAGGACGTCCTGCGTCCCGACGAGCCGGACGACGTCGCCGCCGTGACAGACGGGCAGGGGGCCGGCGGGGGTGGCGATGCGACCGGCGTCGAAGGGATGCCGTCGCTGATGAACGGGCTGCCGTACGGTGCGGGCTTCGGCACCCTGGTCCACGAGGTTCTCGAGCACGTCGACACCTCGTCCGCCGACATCGACGCCCACATCCTCGACATGTGCCGGCAGGGTGCCGTCGCGGTCGGGGCCGACATCGACGTCGAGGCTCTCGCCCGCGCTCTCGTCGGCGTGCTCACCACACCGCTGGGCTTCGGTGATCTCTGGAGCGTGAAGCCGAAGGACCGCCTCGCGGAGATGGACTTCGAACTTCCGCTGTCCGCAGCAGCGGGCGGATTCGGTCTCGACGAAGTCGGCGACCTGCTCGCTGCCCACCTGCCCGCCGACGACCCCCTCGCACCGTACGCGGACCTGGTGCGAGCGGTGTCCGCCGACCGGTTCAGCGGCTACCTGACCGGCAGCGTCGACTCGATCCTGCGGCTGCCGGACGGCCGCTTCGTCGTCGTCGACTACAAGACCAACCGGCTCCGAGCCGGAGACCTGTCGGTGGAGGACTTCACCCGCGAGTCGATGGCCGCCGAGATGATGACCGCGCACTACCCGCTGCAGGCGCTGCTCTACTCGGTCGCGCTGCACCGCTACCTGCGGTGGCGTCTCGCCGACTACGACCCGACCCGCCACCTCGGCCCGGTTCAATACCACTTCGTCCGCGGCATGGCAGGACCGTCGACGCCGCCCGGCTGCGGCGTATTCCAGTGGGATCTGCCGCCCGCGCTCACCGTCGCGATGTCGGAGCTGCTCGCCGCCCACGGCCGAGCCCACGGAGAGGGGAACGCGCGATGACTGCGACCGACGATCGGGGCGCGCAGCGGGTGGCCCGCGGCGACGACCGGCTGACCCCGTTCAATCGCGCAGGCGTGCTCAACGCCGCCGACGTGCACGTCGCACGACGGGTCGCAGCACTGTCCGGAGCACCCGTCGACGACGACGTCCTGCTCGCCACCGCACTCGCGGTCCGTGCCGTCCGGACGGGATCGACGTGCGTGGAGCTCGACAGCATCGCCGAGATCGCGCCGGTCGTCGCCGACGCCGAACCGCTGCAATGGCCCGACCCGACCGCACTCCGGGACGCCGTCGCGTCGTCGCACCTGGTGCTCGGCTGCCCGTCCGGGCCGTTGCGGCCGCTCGCCCTCGCCGACTCCGACGACGGCCCGCTCCTCTACCTGCGCAAGTACTTCCGGCAGGAGCAGAGCATCAGGACCATCCTCGACGCGCGGGCCGCGGGCCGTCCCGAGGTGGACGCCCAGATCCTCGCGGCCGCACTCGACACCGCCTTCGGGGACGGCGACACCGGTGGCTACGACCGCCAGCGCGCCGCGGCCGCCCTCGCCGCCACCTCGTGGACCACCGTCCTCGCGGGCGGTCCCGGCACCGGAAAGACGTACACCGTCGCCCGCATCCTCGCGGTGATGGAGGCACTCTTCGACGGCGATCTCCGCATCGGGCTGTGCGCACCGACCGGCCGCGCGGCCGCGCAGCTGCAGACGGCGATCGGCGAGTACCGTCGCGAACACCAGACCCTGCGCAGCGAGCCCGCCGCCGTCACCGTCCACCGCCTGCTCGGCTCCCGACCCGACGGAACCTTCCTGCGCGGCTCGGCCAATCGGCTGCCGTTCGACGTCGTCGTCGTCGACGAGACCTCGATGCTGCCGGTGACGATGATGTGCCGACTGCTCGAATCGCTCCGGTCCGACACCCGTCTGATCCTGGTCGGCGACCCACACCAGTTGGTGTCCGTGGAGGCCGGTGCCGTCCTCGCAGACCTCGTTGATCGGGATCCGTCCACCGGGGCGTCCGCCGAACTGCCGCAGGCGTTCGCCGACGTCACGGATCTGCCGACCGCCGACTTCGACGTCGCGGAACAGGCGTCGCTCGCCCGCGGCGTCATCACCCTACGCCGCGGCCATCGCTACGGCGACCGCATCGGCGAGATCGCCGAAGCCGTCAACACCGGTGACGCCGACCGGGTCCTGGAACTGATCGGCCACGGCCCCGACACCACCCATCCGGTCCGCCTGATCGACCTCGACGATGCCGACGCGGTGCGCGGAGAAGCGGTCGGCTGGGCGGGGGCCCTGCGGTCGGCGGCCCTCGCAGGCGACGCCCGCGCCGCGGTCACGGCGCTGCGTGGACACCGAGTGCTGTGCGCCCACCGCGACGGCCCCTACGGGGTCGGCGGCTGGTCCCGGACGGTGACAGGCTGGATCACTGACGACCTGGGCGGCCCGCCCGCCGGCGTCGGCTGGTACGCGGGGGAACCGCTGCTCGTGACCGCCAATGATCGCGCGCAGGGCGTGTACAACGGTGACTCCGGCGTCGTCATCGTCGACCCCGAAGGCGACGGTACGAGTCTCGCCGCAGTCTTCGAACGAGGCCACGAGATCAAGAAGCTGCACCCGAGTCAGTTGGCCGACGCCGTCCCCGTCTACGCGATGACCATTCACCGCAGCCAGGGCAGCCAGTTCGCCACGGTGACGGTCGTCCTGCCGCCGCCCGACGCCGAACTGCTGACCCGAGAACTCCTCTACACCGCGATCACCCGCGCCGAACGCGAGGTCACGATCATCGGGACCCCGGACGCGCTGCGCGCCGCGGTCGCCCGTCGGGTCGCCCGCGCCTCGGGCCTGCGCACGAACCTGGTCGAGGTGGGGCCTCGCTGATCGAGTGAGCGCATCGACTTCGGACTGGCAGTTCCCACGCTGATCGAGTGAGCGTGCGAGCGTAGCGAGCCTGCGCATCGAGATCGGACCCGGGCCGGGTCGTGAGCACCGCCCCGGGCGCGCGGTCGGAATTCGGCCGCTACACCAGTTCCGCGCCGCCCGGAACCAGGTCGCGGCGCAGATAGGCCTCGGTGCGGAGGAACAGCCGCTGCTGCTCGGCGGGGAGCGCGGCGAAGTCCTGCATCGAGGCGCTGCGTGCCATCTCGGTCTCGTGACAGACGATGGCGCGGATCTTGCATCCGATGCAGTCGTCGACGCCGACGGTCACGTCGATCAGGTCGGCGTGCGTGCCGTCGATCGGCAGGTGCGAGGCGTTGGCGAGGAAGGGTCGCAACTCGGCGACGGTGCTCATCGGCATGGTGATGAAATACAGCGACGACGTCTGCCACGGCTCGCCGAGCTCCGGGTGGTAAGCGGCCACGGCGGCGGCGTCGGCCGCGGCGCAGGCGAGGCGGTTGGCGTGGATGTGGTCGGGATGGCCGTACATGCCGTAGGCGTCGTACGTGACGATGATCTGGGGCTTGAGTTCACGGATGTGCGCCACCAGGGCGGCCACCTGCTCGTCGAACGGTGCCAGGATGAACGACGCCGCGCCGGGCGCCGACTCGGGGACGAAGCTGTCGGCGTAGCCGAGCATGATCGGCTCGCGGGCGAGGCCCAGTTGTCGGGCAGCGTTGACCAGTTCGCCGTGGCGGGTGGTGCCGCGAACCCAGGTGCAGGTGACGAGGGACACCTCGGCGCCGGCCCGCGCCAGGCGTGCCATGGTGCCGCCGGTCCACAACGATTCATCGTCGGGATGGGCGTGAACGAAGAGCGCACGTGCGGTGCCAGACACGCTCCTCACAGTACGCGTCGGGCGACCGGTAAACTCGTCGGCGCAAAATCATCCCGACATTTCGGTTTCACGATGAGGAGTCATTGCGTTGACCTCGCAGGTATTTGAGTTCCAGGCACAGGCACGTCAGCTGCTGGATCTGATGGTTCACTCCATCTACTCGAACAAGGACAGCTTTCTCCGGGAGCTGATCTCGAACGCGTCGGACGCCGTCGACAAACTCCGTCTGGAAGGTCTCCGGGACAAGGACCTCGACGCCGACATCTCCGACCTCCACATCCGGCTGACGCCGGACTCCGAGGCCCGGACCCTGACCGTCTCCGACAACGGCATCGGCATGACCCGCGACGAGGTGATCGAGCTGATCGGCACCGTCGCGAAGTCCGGCACCGACGAGCTCCGACAGAAGCTCGCCGAGAAGGATCCTGCGGACGCGGGCGACCTGATCGGCCAGTTCGGCATCGGCTTCTACTCGGTGTTCATGGTCGCCGACAGGGTGGAGCTGGTGACCCGTAAGGCGGGGGAGACCGTCGGCACCCGCTGGGAGTCGACCGGCGACGGCACGTACACCCTCGACGAGGTGGCCGACGCCCCGCAGGGCACCGCGATCACGCTGTCGCTGAAGCCGGTGGACGAGGACGACGCCGTCAACGACTACGCCGACCAGAACGTGCTGCGTCGGCTGGTGAAGAAGTACTCGGACTTCATCTCTTGGCCCATCCGGATGACCGTCGTCAAGAGTGTCCCGGGTGAGCCGGGCGAGGACGGCGAGACCCCCGAGCCGACCGTCGAGGAGGCCGACGAGACGCTCAACTCGCAGAAGGCGCTGTGGGCCAAGTCGTCGTCGGAGGTCTCCAAGGAGGAGTACGCCGAGTTCTACCGGCACATCTCCCACGCCTGGGACGAGCCGCTCGAGACCATCACCCTGCACGCCGAGGGCACCTTCGAGTACCAGGCGCTGCTGTTCATCCCTACGCAGGCGCCGTTCGACCTGTTCATGCGGGAACGCAGCACCGGCATCCACCTGTACGTGAAGCGCGTCTTCATCATGGACGACGCCGCCGAGCTCATGCCCGAGTACCTGCGCTTCGTCCAGGGCGTCGTCGACGCGGCCGATCTGTCGCTGAACGTCTCCCGCGAGATCCTGCAGCAGGACCGCCAGATCCGCGCCATCCGCCGTCGCCTCGTCAAGAAGGTCATCTCGTCGGTGCAGGAACTGCAGGACCGGCGTCCCGAGGACTACCAGACCTTCTGGGCCAACTTCGGCCGCGTGTTCAAGGAAGGCCTGATCAACGATCACGACAACGCCAAGGCCATCCTGAAGGCGTCGGTGTTCGCGTCGACAGCCAGCGAGACCGAGCCCACCACGCTCGTCGACTACATCTCGCGGATGAAGGCCGACCAGGACGTCATCTACTACATGACGGGCGAGTCGCGGACGCAGATCGAGCGGTCGCCGCACCTGGAGGCGTTCCGCGCCAAGGGCATCGAGGTCCTGCTGCTGTCGGACCCGGTCGACGAGGTGTGGGTCTCGTCGGGGCTCGACTTCGAGGACAAGCAGCTGGTGTCGATCGCCAAGGGCGTCGTCGACCTCGACGGCGACGATGCCGACGTCGACGAGGAGGCCAAGACCAAGCAGCAGGAGCAGTTCGCGCCGCTGCTGACCTGGATGGGCGAGACGCTGACCGACGAGGTCACCGAGGTCCGCCTCAGCTCGCGCCTGACCGAGTCGGCTGCCTGCCTGGTGGGCGACGCGTTCTCGATGACGCCGCAGCTGGAGAAGCTGTACCGCGCCTCCGGTCAGCCGGTGCCGCACTCCAAGCGGATCCTGGAGCTGAACCCCGACAACGCGCTGGTCACCGCACTGGTCGGCAAGTTCGACGCGGAGAGCGACGATCACGCCGACCTGGAGTCCACCGCCAAGCTGGTCTACGCCTCCGCGGTCCTCGCCGAGGGCGGCGATTTGGAGGATCCGGCCGAGGTCGCGAAGCTGCTCGCCGATGCCCTGACCAAGAATCTCGGCTGATCCGTGGGACTGCTGACTCCGGTCGCGGTGCGTATCGGGGCGATCGAATGGTTGCCCCGATACCTGCCGTACATCGTGAAGATCGACGTGCTGATCCACTTCCTGACTCGTGGACGGTACGGGCTGCTCCGCATCGCGGGGCTGCCGGGGATCACGATGACGATTCCCGGACGCAAGTCGGGGAAGCCGCACAGCACGCACGTGCTGACCGCACCGGACGGTGACGACTGGATCGTCGCCGGGTCGTTCTTCGGCGGGCCCAAGACGCCGGCGTGGGTGTTCAATCTGCGTGCCGCCGACACCATGACCGTCGCGGTGAACGGTGTCGAGACACCGATGCGACCGATCGAGCTGACCGGCGACGACCGCGCCGCCGGCTGGCAGACGCTGCTGGGCGTCTGGCCCAACTTCACCGTCTACGAGCGCCGGACGTCGCGCACGATCCCGGTGTTCAGGCTGACGCCCGTCGCATAGGAGTTGCCGGAGGGAGCCGACTGAGCGGCCCGCTCAGTCGAACAGGTCCGGCTGCGAACGAATGATCTCGTTCCACAGCGGGCGGAGCTGGAACCAGCCGGCGAACGGGTGACCGATCTGGCTGCGGACCAGCGTCGCGGTGTCGTGGTCGATGTGCTTCGGCGTGCCCGCCGCCATCGCCGACAGTTGCGCCTGGCACGACCGCTCCATGGTGATGAACCACCACGCCGCCTCGGGCACAGTCTGGCCGACGGTCAGGAGTCCGTGGTTCTGCAGGATGACGGCCTTCGCATCGCCGAGCGCGACGCCGATCCGACGGCCCTCCTCGGTGTCGCTGACGACGCCGACATAGTCGGTATACAGACCGTGGTCCTCGTAGAACGCGCACGCGTCCTGGGTGATCGGATCCAGTCGGATGCCGAGGCTCGAGAACGACTTGCCGTACACCGAGTGCGAATGGGCGGCGGCGACGGTGTCGGGCCGTGCCTTGTGGACCTCGGCGTGGATACAGAACGCGGCGCGGTTGACCGGGAGAACTCCTTCCACGACGTTGCCCTCGTGGTCGACGCGGATGAGATCGGAGACGTGGATCTGGTTGAAGCTGACGCCGAACGGGTTCACCCAGAAGGTGTCGGTGAACTCCGGGTCGCGGGCGGTGATGTGGCCGGCGACGCCCTCGGCGAAGCCGAGCCTGCCGAACAGGCGGAACGCACCCGCCAGCTCCTGCTTGCGGAGGAGCCGCTCGTCGTCGATCGACAGATCCTGCGGGCGGAAGGGCATGGCGGCGAGTTGCTCGGCGGTGCCGAGAGCGAGTTCGCCGGCGGATGCGTCGATGGTCATGCGATCTCCAGACAAGTCGATGAGGTGTCTCTTGATACTCTCTCGCCGAGCCGAGCAGGGGACGAGAACAGGCCGGGACCGATCACGTGATCGATCCCGGCCTGCTGGTCCGGTGCGCCCGGTGGCGTCGTCTACTGTCCCTTGAAGTTCGGCGGGCGCTTCTCGAAGACCGCCGTGATGGCCTCGGTGAGGTCGTTGCTGGGCAGGAACGCGGCGTTCCAGGCGGCGACGTAGCGCAGGCTGTCGTCGACCCGCGCGCTGCGGCTGTGGTCCAGCACGTCCTTGAAGCCCTGCACGACGAGAGGTGCGTTGCCCGCGATCTCGGCGGCGATGGCGTGCGCTGCTTCGAGGGCGGCGTCCTTGTCGTCGTAGACGTCGCTGACGAGGCCGATCTTCTCGGCGCGGGCGGCGTCGATGTCCTTGCCGGTCAGGGCGAGCTCGCGGGTGTGGCCCTCACCGATGATGAGCGGCAGGCGGGCGAGCGAGCCCATGTCGGCGACGATCGCGACCTTCACCTCGCGGACGCTGAACTTGGCGTCGGCGCTGGCGACACGGATGTCCGCGGCGCTGATGAGGTCGACGGCGCCGCCGATGCACCAGCCGGAGATCGCGGCGACGACGGGCTTGCGGCAGTCGGCGACCGCGTTGACGGCACCCTGCATGCTCTTGATCATGCTGTGGAACTCGGTGCGCGGGCCCGCCTTCGCGTCGGGCGCCAGGACCTTGCCGAAGTCGCCCATCATCGCGGGGAGGTCGAGGCCGAAGGAGAAGTTCTTGCCGGAACCGGTCAGCACCACGGCGCGGACGTCGGGGTCGGCGTCGAGGGCGTTGAACAGCGGTGCCGACTCGCTCCAGAAGTCGGGTCCCTGGGCGTTGCCCTTGCTCGGGCCGATGAGGGTCACCTCGGCGACGTGGTCGGCCACCGTCACGGTGAACGCCTTGTACGGGTGGGTGCGGTACGCGGGAGCGTCTGCGCCGGTCACAGCGGCGTCGGTGTTGTCCTGAGTCACGTCGACGATGCTACCCGGAAGGGGTTACTGACGAGTAACCCGTCTGTGGTCGTGACGCTCAGTCGCGGCGCAGGAGGGGGAGGAGCTGCGCGGTCTTCTCCGCGGTCCATCCCTCCGGGGTGAGTATCTGCGCCCACGCCTGCGGAATCTCGCGCAGGTAGTTGTGCCCGTGGCCGTCGGGGACGTCGACCGAGACCGCCATGTCGGCCGCCACCTGGAGGAAGGTGACGAACGGGATCCAACGGACCGAGTCCAGCACGTCCGCGCCGCGGCCCTCGCGCAGCCAGTCGGGCTTGTTCAGGATCAACTCGGGGTTCCACCACGTGATCGGATCCGACGCGTGCTGCAGATAGACGACGCGGCCGCGATCCCACGGTCTACCCGCAGGGCGGTCGAGATCCTTCGCGGTGTTGATGAACCGGACCTGATCGCCGTCCTCGAAGATCGGCAGGACCTCGGGAGAGCCGCTGTCGCGACCGCCGGTGGTGTCGGCCCACATCTGATTGCTGAACGTGGGACCGGTGAGGAGGGCGCCGTCGGTGCGGGCGCTCATCGTCGCGACGGAACCGAACGGGGCCTCGGCACCGAACGACCCGAGGCTCTCGCCGAACACGACGATCTTGGGGCGCTGGGCTTCGGGGATCTTGCGGACCATCCGGTCGACCGCCTCGAACAGGGCGCGACCGGCGGTCCGGGCGCGTTCCTGGTCCACCAGGAACGACAGCCAACTCGGCAGCATCGAGTACTGCATCGACACCATCGCGGTGTCGCCGTTGTACATGTATTCGAGGGAGTCGAGGTTGGCCTGATTGACCCACCCGGTCCCGGTGGACCCGGCGATGCCGATCACCTTGCGCTGCAGACCGCCGGTCCGGACCAGTTCGCGCGCGGCGAGCTCGGCGCTCTGCTGGATCGTGTCGGCCGACTTCAGGCCGGCGTAGACGCGGATCGGTTCCTTCGCAGGCACACCGTTGAACGTCTCCAGATCGCTGACCGACGGCCCGACGGACACGAACGTGCGTCCCAGCCTGCCGAGGCTCGCCCAGCTGACCAGCGACTCGGACCCGCCGGAGCGGAGCACCGATGTCGGCGGTGCGCTGTCCGGGTTCGTCTCGTCATTCGCCGCGGCGAACGTGTTGTTCAGGGCCCGCATCCCATAGTCGGCGACGACACCGTTGAGGATCAACACGCTGACCACCACGACGACGGTCGCGGCGACGAGGCCGGCGATCCGCGGCGGAACGCGCCGACTCAGCTTCCGGGCCAGCATTCGCACCAGGGCACCCCACGCCTGTCCGACCCCGACCAGGATCGCGAAGACGACCACCGCCACCGCGATGATGATCGGGTACGCGGAACCGTCGAGCCGGTCGACGCCCATCAAGTCGCGCAGTTCGTCCTGCCAGCGGTGATACCAGTACAGCATCACCGCGGTACCGATCACGAAGACGATCCCGAGGCCGATCCACCACGGACGACCCGGGGTGCGCCACCGTTCCTTCCGAGAGACGAGGTACCGGGCGAGCCACGTCCCGAACGCGCCGAGGGCATAGCCGAGCGCGGCGGTCGCGGCACTGACCAGACCCTGGAACAGCGGACCGCGGGGGAGTAGCGACGGCGTCGCCGCCAACCACAGCATGACGGTGCCGAGCACCAGACCCGCGTACGAGAGTCGTCCGCAGTACGCCGAGACCAGGTTCCGCAGGCGGTCGAGCGATCCGGCGCTGCGCGCGTCGTCGTCCCGAGCTGTCTCGGGGTGGGTCGGCGCGTCGTCAGTCATCGTGGGCCTATCGCTGTCGGGAGGGAACCCTCACTGTAAACCGCGACCACGCACCGCATCTGCGTGCTTCTGCTGTGTCAGGATGGAATCGTGAATGCGATCCCGGATCCGCTGTCCATCGACGACGTGCACCTCACGCTTCCGGTCGCCGATCGCGCCGAGGCGGCCCGCCTCTACGACCTCCTGCTCGGCGCCGGAACCGACGACCGCTGGGCCGCCGCCAACGGGTCGGTGGCGTTGGCCGACGGCGATCAACCGCTGACCGTCGATCTCCGGGTGGCCGACGTCGGTGCGGCGACCGCGCTCCTTCGACGCCGCGGCCTGAACCTCGACGAGCAGACCGAAGTCGCGGCCCTGAGCGACTTCTCGCCGCTGCGCATCACCGGGCTCGGCGGCCGCGTCGCCGGAGGCCGGATGATCGACCACGTCGTCCTGACGGTCGGTGACGCCGACCGCGCAATCGCCCTCTTCGGCGGGCGACTCGGTGTCAACCTGCGCCTGGTCCGCGACCTGGGCAAGGGCGTCTCGCAACTGTTCTTCCGCACGCGGTCGGCGGTTCTCGAAGTGGTCGCCGGGGGAGGCTCCCCGACCGACGGCATCGGCCTGATGGGCATCGCCTGGCGCAGCGACGACATCGTCGCCGAGCAGCGACGCCTGGTCGACGCGGGCCTGAACGTCAGCGAGGTCCGCACAGGTCGGAAGGCCGGGACGCGGGTCTGCACCGTCCGACAGCCCGAACTGGGCACCTCGACCCTGCTGATCCAGCAGTAGCCGTTCACCCGGCATCCCATCACCCACGAGAGGCGTCACCATGGCAGCACAACTGAACCCGTACCTCATGCTCGGCGACACCGCGCGCCCGGCGTTGGAGTTCTACCGCGGCGTGCTCGGTGGAGAGCTGACGTTCCGGACTTACGCCGACATGCCGGGCACTCCGCCGGAGAGCGCCGACCGCATCCTGCACGGCTCCCTCGTCACCACCCACGGTCTGGTGATCATGGCGGCGGACTCCCCGGAAGGCGTCGACGCGCCGCGCGGCCAGAACATCGCCGTGTCGATCAACGGTCCCGACGCGGACACCACGCAGGCGTGGTGGGACGGGCTCTCCGACGGTGCGACCGTCGAAGCCCCGTTCACGATGGCGCCGTGGGGCCACCGCTTCGGCATGTTCATCGACAGGTTCGGCATCCGCTGGATGGTCAGCGACGGCGAGTAGTCCGGCTCAGCGGGCGGCGGCGAGAAAGGGTGCGCTCGTCGTCTGCGCGCTGCTCGACGGCGGCACGAACAGGCCGCGCTCGGTGAGATGCGGGATCACTCCCTCGCCGAACCAGTACAGCTCCTCGAGGTGCGGGTAGCCGGAGAAGATGAACTCGTCGATACCGAGGGCCGCGTACTCCGCGATCCGGTCGGCGACCTCGCGATGGCTGCCGACCAGCGCGGTGCCCGCGCCGCCGCGCACCAGCCCGACGCCCGCCCACAGGTTCGGCGCCACCTCCAGCGCTCGCGGGTCGCGCCACGAGCCGTCGCTCCGATGAGCCGCGTGCAGGTCGCGCATCGATGCCTGCCCGGTCGACTCGCTGCGCGCGAGACCGGCCTGCGCCGCGCGGACGGTGTCCTCGTCGAGCGCGCCCAGCAACCGTCCGGCCTCGCGCCACGCGTCGTCGGAGGTGTCGCGGCTGATGGTGTGCAATCGGATGCCGAACCGCACGGTCCGGCCCTCTCGCTCGGCGAGCCTGCGGATCCACTCGATCTTGGCGGCGACCGCGGCGGGCGGCTCACCCCACGTCAGGTAGACGTCGCTGTGGCGGGCCGCCACCGGGCCGGCCTCGGGCGAGGATCCGCCGAAGTAGATCGGGATCTCCGGGGCCGGCAGGGTGGCGAGTGCCGCGTCGTCGACGCGGAGGTGATCGCCGTCGAGGGAGACGCGCTCGCCGCTCCACAACCGACGGACCACGCTCAGGAACTCGTCGGCGCGCGCATAACGCGCCGGCTTGTCGAGGAAGTCGCCGTACGCGCGCTGCTCGTGCGACTCGCCTCCGGTCACGACGTTCAGCAGGAGTCGTCCCGGCGCATGCCTGCTGAAGGTGGCCGCCATCTGGGCGGCGAGCGTCGGACTCACCAGCCCGGGGCGCAGCGCCACCAGGAACCCGAGCCGTTCGGTCTCGCGCGCGACCATCGCCGTGGTCAGCCAGGCGTCCTCGCACCACGCGCCGGTCGGTGTCAGTGCGGCGGTGAAGCCGAAGTCCTCGGCGGCACGGGCGATGGACGCCAGGTAGCCGATCGACGCCCGACGGTCGCCGTGCGCCGCGCCCTTCGGGATGCCGTGGCCGCCGCCGACGATGAAGCGGGAGTCGCCATAGGTGGGCAGGAACCAGTGCAGCTTCAGCGAGCCGGACTGCGGGGTCATGTCGAATGTCTCCTTGAATCAGATGTTGCCGTGGACCGGCGGTGCGGTGCGGGTCAACGCCCACCGGCCGAGGTGGGCGAGCTTCCATCGCTCGGGGTCGTGCAGGGTGTGGGTGCGGGCGTCGCGCCAGTACCGCGACAGGTTCGACGACGCGGCCGCCGCGCGGGTCCCGCCGAGGTCGAACAGGGCCTCGCCGACGCGGCGGGCGGCACGCCCGGCGGCGACCTTCGCCGCGGCCGTCGCCAGTGACGCCTCGGCGACCAGGTCGGCGGGTTCGCCCGCGGCCTCCGCGGCCTCGATCGCGGCGACGGCCGCGTCGAGGAGGGCTCGCGCGGTTCGGACGGTCAGCTCCAGTTCACCGGCGACGCCGAGGAGGAGCGGATCGTCGACCGCCCGCTCCGTCCCGGCCTCGAACCACGGCCGTGCGCGTTGTGCGAGCTCGGCCCCGGCGGCCAGCGCCCCGGTAGCGACGCCCACGTCGATGGCGGCATGCAGGATCTGGGCCCGCGCCCCGTAGGTGGTCGGACGGGCGAAGAGGGCGTCGAAGTCGACCACCCGGTGCGATTCGACGGCGACGTCGTCGAAGGTGACGGTGCCCGACGCGGTGGTCCGCTGTCCGACGGCGTCCCAGTCGTCGGCGATCGTGATGCCGGAAGCATCGGCGGGCAGATAGACCAGGACGCGGCCGGCCGGTCCGACGGCGCGGACCGCGAGGAGATCGGCGAGGACCGAGCCCGTGCAGTAGTACTTGGCGCCCGTCAACCGCAGACCGTCCGGCCCGGCGACCACGGCGGTGGCGTCGTCGAGCACGGTGGCGCCGCCCCGTTCGGTCTGGGCGTTGGCGAGCCGATCTCCGCGCAACACCCGGCCGAACACCTCCCGGGCCAGGTCCGGGGGCCCGACGCGCCGCAGCGCGTCGAGGAAGACGAAGTGGCTCTGCGGAATCTGGGCCAGGCTCGGGTCGACGGCGGCGATCTCCGCGGTGATCGTCACCGCCGCCCCGATGCCCAGTCCGCGACCGCCGTGGTCGGCGGGAACAGTGATCGCGAGCAGACCGGCCTCCGACAGCGCATCCAGTTCGGCGCGGGGAAGCACCCGGTCGCGGTCGCGATCAGATGCCGAGGCCGCGATGTCGGGCACGATCCGGGACAGCGCGTCGCGGAGGGCCGCACTGTTCTCCGGAGCGGCCGGTCGGAGGACGGAGGTCATGGTCTGGGACTCGCTTTCACTGGTTGAGGGGTGCGGATCAGCTGTAGAGCGTGAACTGCGGGGCGCGACGATTCAGGGTCCAGTCGCCGACTTCGCGCGCCTTGTACGCCACCGGATCGTGGACGGTGTGCGTCCACAGGTTGCGCCAGTGACGGTCGAAGCCGTGCTCGGTGGTGGTGGCGCGGGCGCCCTGGATCTCGAAGAGGCGGGAGGCCACGTCCAGCGAGACCTTGGTCGTCACGTACTTGGCCTCGGCGATCGCGACGGCCGCCTCGGCCCGCTGGTCGGCGGTCAGCGCGGGGCCGATGTCGAGGGCGTGCTGCAGGGCGTCACCGGCCCGGTCGGCGAGCAGGGCCGCGGCCCGGACCTCCGACTGCAGTTGGCCGATCAGTTCGAGGATGTACGGATCGTCGGTCGCCGCATCCAGACCCGAGGTCTCCCAGGGCGATGCGTGCAGGCGGGTCCAGTCCAGCGCCTCCTCCAGCGCGCCCTCCGCGGTGCCGATGTAGAAGTTGACGAAGGCCAGCTGCCAGTGCGGCGTGACCAGTGTCTGGTAGGCGTTCGGGACTCGGCCGGTGAGCGGATCGTCGCCGAGGATCTCGTCACGCTCGATCCGGGCGTCGTCGAAGACGACGCCGCCGGAGTCGGTGAGTCGCTGACCGATGTTGTCCCAGTCGCCGAGTGGAGTGAAGCCTTCCCGGCGTGCCGGAATCGAGAGGAAGACCAGATCCCCGTCGAGTGCCGCCGTGATGGAGAGTTGATCGGCGAC
Organism: Gordonia phthalatica; assembly: GCF_001305675.1. NCBI lineage: Bacteria > Bacillati > Actinomycetota > Actinomycetes > Mycobacteriales > Gordoniaceae > Gordonia > Gordonia phthalatica. The sequence goes on along the minus strand of NZ_CP011853.1, from coordinate 2,362,901 downwards.
GCTCGCACCGGACGCGAAGGTGCGGCGCCCGCTGAGACGGAAGCCCGAGCCCTCCCGGGTCAGCTCGAGACCCGACGCACCGCGCGGATTCTGCACGCCGCCCCAGAACGTCTTGAAATGAGCGTTGCGGCGCGAGAGGGCGTCAGCCTGCTCGGGCGTCCCGAACAGGTGGGGGATCCGCTGCTGCGCGTAGTGGTAGCCGAGAAGGTGCGCGATGGAGGTGTCGCCGCGCGCGATCCGCCGGGTCAGCTGCTGAGACTGCGCGTAGTTCAGTCCGGAGCCGCCGTACGCTACGGGCTCGCCGACCTGGAGCAGGTCGGCCTCGCGGAGCAGTTCGATCTCGGCGATCGGCGCCTTGTTGGCGCGGTCGCGCTCGGCGGCCGTCGCACGGAGCTCTGCCGCGACGATGTCGGCGCGCCGCAGCGCGTCCTCGAACTGGGTCGCGGTGTCGGCGGTGGATTCGGTGATGGTCATGAGAGGTCCTTTGACTCTTCGACGTGGATGTCGGTGGATGAGGGCGTGGGTGTCAGCCGGCGGTGAGGACGCCGTGGCGGGCGAGTTCGGATTCCAGGCGGCCGCTGACGGCGAGGTCGTTCTCCAGATCGCGGATGATCGGCAGGATCTTCTCGCCGAAGTAGACGACGTCCTCGTGGTAGTGCAGCAAGCCGAGGAGCAGCAGGTTCACGCCGCGGGTCTTGTACGCGACGATCCGCTCGGCGATCTGCTCGGGCGTGCCGATCAGACCGGTGCGGAAGCCGTCGTTGTACTGGACGAGGTCGGCGAACTCCGAGTCCTGCCACATCCCCTTGCCGTCGGACGTCGACGAGCCGGCCTGCTTGACGGCGGCACCGAACCCGTCGACGGCCTCGCGGTCGGCCTTGTCGACGATCTCGCGGAGGACGTCGCGCGCCTCCGTCTCGGTGTCCCGGCCGATGAGGAACCCGTTGAGACCGAACTTGACGGTCCGGTCGTGCAGCGCGGCCTCGGTCAGCACGTCGCTGACCTGTTCGGTGATCCCGTCGAAGTCCTTGCCGTTGCTGAAGTACCAGTCGGACACGCGACCGGCCATCGCGCGGGCGGCCGTCGAGTTGCCGCCCTGGAAGATCTCGGGATGCGGGCGACCGGGGACGTCGAGCGGTTTGGGCTTCAGATCGAAGTCGTGGAGGCGGTAGAAGTCGCCCGCCAGCTCGGCGTGGTCGTCGGTCCAGAGGCGGCGCAGGTAGGTGATGAACTCCTCGGCGCGCCGGTAGCGTTCGTCGTGCTCCAGCCACGGCTCGCCGAGTTTGGTGAACTCGTCCTTGAACCAGCCCGACACCACGTTCACCGCGGCACGACCGCCCGACAGGTGATCGGCGGTCGCGAGGAACTTCGCGAGGACGCCGGGATGCCACAGTCCGGGATGGACGGCGGCGATCACCTTGAGCCGTTCGGTCGCCAGAAGGAGCGCCAGCGAGAAGCTGGTGGACTCGTGCTGGTAGGCGGCGCCGTACGACGCGGTGTAGCGGACCTGACTGAGCGCGTAGTCGAAGCCGTTGTTCTCGGCGAGCTGCGCGAGCACGCGGTTGTAGTCGTAGCCCCAGTCGGTGCGCTGCTCGATCTTCGAGACGACGAGAGCGCCGGAGACGTTGGGGACCCAGTAGGCGAACTGGAGGGGTTGGGCGGCGGCGTGGAGCTGCCGTTCGGAACGGTTTTCGGGCATGACGAATAGACCTCCGCTGAAGGGAAGTAGAAGGGGTGGGGAACGGCCGAGCGGCCGGGACTGCCGACGTGGGTCGGTCAGCGACATCGAGTGGGCGAACACATCTGCATCAGCACGGAACCCAGTCTGCTGGCACGGGTGCGCACCGACAACCGTTCGAATCAGGATGGGTGCAACACCCGACGGGTACTGTGATCGCCATGAGGGAGATGCCGATGTTTCCGCTCGGGGCGGTGCTCCTCCCGGGTGAGCAGCTGCCCCTGCGGATCTTCGAACCCCGTTATGCGGCAATGGTTCCCGACGTCGAAGCCGCGGGCGGACAGTTCGGCACCGTGCTGATCGAGCGCGGGTCGGAAGTCGGTGGCGGCGACGTCCGCGCGATGGTCGGGACCGTCGCGCAGATCGCCCGGATCACCCAGGCCGGGCCGGGCCGGTACTCCCTCCTGTGCAACGGGATCTCGCGAATCACGGTTCACGAATGGCTTCCCGACGATCCGTATCCGCGGGCGATGGTCGACGACCTCGTCGATGCGGTCGGCGAGGAGATCGACTGGACCGTCCTGCTGGAGCGGCGAGCTCAACTGCGCCTCCTGTGCGGGCAGGGCGGCCGCCGCGACCCGCAGCTCAAGTGGATCGCCTCCCAACTGACCAAACCGGTCTCATACGAGACCGACGACCCGGTCGAGGCGTCGTTCCGCGCCGCCTCCGACCTCCCGCTGGGGCCGGCCGACCGGCACAGCGTCCTGTCCGCTCCCGACGCGGCGACCCGCGTCGAGGTGATCGAGACGGCGCTCGACGACCTGATCGCGGCGCTGCGGTTCCGATTGAAGGGATGAGCATGAGCAACGTGGAGGCCGAACCGGCCGAGATGGAATGCGGGGGAGACCCCGTCGACGGCGTCGAGGTGATCGAGCCGCGCCTGGTCCCACTCGGCGGCGTGCGCGCGATGCAGGTGAACCGGACCCTTCCGACGCGGGACCGCTCGATGGTCGGTGCGTGGTGCTTCGCCGACCACTACGGTCCCGAACCGGTCTCTCAGTCCGGCGGCATGCAGGTGATCCCGCACCCGCACACCGGATTGCAGACCGTCAGCTGGCTCTTCGAAGGCGAGATCGAGCATCGTGACAGTGCGGGCGTCGAGGCGATGGTGCTGCCCGGCGAGATGAACCTCATGTCCGCGGGATACGGGATCAGCCACTCCGAGATCTCCACCGAGCGCGTCGAGATGCTCCACGGTGTCCAGCTGTGGGTGGCACTGCCCGATGCGGTGCGCGACGGCCACAACGGCTTCCAGCATTACGCGCCACCCGCTGTCGACCTCACCGACGGTTCGGGTGCCCCAGCGGGAACCATGAAGGTGTTCGCGGGCACCCTCGGCGGGTCCACCGCCGACATCACCACCGCTACGCCGCTGCTGGGCGCGGAACTCCTCATCGATCCGAGCGCCACGGCGGTCGTCGACGTCGATACGACCTTCGAGCACGGCGTCCTCCTCGACACCGAGGCGCTGACCGTGAACGGTGTGGCGATCGGCCGCGCGTCGTTGGCCTACGTCGGTCCCGGTGCCACGCGGCTGGAACTGGCGAACCCGACCGACGCGGTCGCCCGCGTGGTCTTGCTGGGCGGGGCGCCGTTCGACGAGGACATCATCATGTGGTGGAACTTCGTCGGACGCGACCATGACGAGATCGTCGGGTACCGCGAGGAATGGCAGGCGCGTGGCGAGCGTTTCGGAACAGTAGGCGGGTGGGGAGCCGACGAATGGATCCCCGCCCCGCCACTACCCAACAGTCGGTTGAAGCCGCGCAAGCGGCGCTGACCCTGAGAAAGGACGAGAATGACCGAGGCAGACCGTACTTCCGTTGTCCGCAACGACGCGGAGGGACGCTACGACATCTTCGTGAACGACGAGCTGGCCGGCTTCACCGTGTTCATCGACCGGGGTCCGCAGCGGATCTTCCCGCACACCGAGCTCGACGACCGCTTCGCCGGCCGCGGCCTCAGCTCGATCCTGGTGCACGACGCTCTCGAGGACACCCGGGCCGCGGGACAGCGGGTGGTCGCAGTGTGCCCGTTGGTGGCGCGTTACGTGAGCAAGCACGACGAAGTGTCCGACATCGTCGACCCGGTGACCCCGGAGATCCTCGACTTCCTGAAGTCGCACTGATCCCGAGGGTGATCAAGTAAAACGCCCTGGGCGTCGAGGTTCGCACAGGGTTGAAGTCTGTGCGTTCTTCGACGCTCAGGGCGTTTCTCACTTGCCCACGTGAATGTGGCGGACCGACTAGTCGGCAGCGGGGGCGTCGACGGTCGTCGACTCCTTCGACTCGCCGAGCTTGGCGATCATGCCCGCGACGTCGATGCCGGTGGCGCCCTGAATCACCTCCATGGTGCTGACGAGGCTGGATCCCGCGCCCTTGGCGATGGGGCTGACGGAGTCGCCGACCAGCGTGATGTTCGCGTCGGCCAGCGGCGCCGAGGCGGCCTTGACGATGTCGGGGAGCTTGCTCAGAACCAGCTCGAGCTGACCGACGTTGTCGAGCTTGCCGAGGGCCTCGGCGCGCTTCTCGAGGGCGTCGGCTTCAGCTTCACCGGTGATCCGGATGCCCTCGGCCTTGGCTGCGGCCTCGGCGATGATCTCGGCCTTGCGTGCCTCGGCGCGCTGCTGAGCGGCGTACAGCTCGGCCTCGGCGGGGCGACGGACCTCGGCGTCGAGCTCGGTGTCGCGCAGGCGCGCCTTCTGCTCGGCGACCTCGTTGTCCTTCTCCACCTGGATGCGACGGCGCTCGGCCTCGACCAGCGGCCGGACGGCGTCGGCCTCGGCGGCGGCACGGTCGGTGGCCTGGCGTGCGGCCTCCCGCTCGATGTCCAGCTCACGCTGCTGCTGGATGACGGCCTGCTCGTTCGCGATGCGGCTCTCCTCGGCCACGCGGTGCGCCTCGGCGCGCGACTTGGCGGCGATGGCCGCCTGGTCGGAGCGCTCACGGGCGGCGAGGTCGGAGAAGTACTGGCCGTCCGAGTCCTGGACGTCGTTGATGGAGAAACTGTCGAGCACGAGACCCTGGTTGCCCAGGATCTCCTTGATCGACTGAGCGACCTGGTCCACCAGCTGCTGGCGGTCCACGAGGATGCTCTTGGCCGTCATGGTGCCGACGATCGAGCGGAGTTCACCGGACAGCTGCTCGGTGACCAGTGCCTTGACGCGCATCAGGTCGTCGCCGAAACGCGGGCCGGCCTTCAGGATGGCCTCCGGGGTGTCGCCGACCTTCACGATGGCCACGCCGCGGACCTTCAACTCGATGCCGTCGTTGGCGGGGGTCGAGGTGTCCAGATCGGCCTTGACCGACGAGAGCTGGACGCGGGTCGCGCGCTGCACGACGGGCAGCACGAACGTGCCGGTACCGCGGTACACCTTGCCCTGGTGTCCCTTGCCGGTGCCGGTGACGATGAACGCTTCTTCGGCTCCCGGCACGCGGTAGCGCGACAGCAACAGGATGACGAGGAGGACGAGCAGGACCACGATGGCCACTACTGCGCCGAAAATGGCTCCCATGGGTGATGGGTTCCTTTCATTCGTTCGGCTCGCGGGCGAGCCGGGTGGAAAAGTGCGGGACGGTCATCAGGCGGGTTCGGTATAGCGGACGACGACGTAGCTGTCGCGTCCGTCCATCTTCTCCACGACGACCGCGGAGGCGTTGTGTTCGAGGGTTTCGTCGGCGGTGATCGTCAGCTGTTGCGCGCCGAGAGCGGTGGCGACCTCGCCGAGTCCGAACCGGCCCGGGGAGACCGGTTCGACGACGCGGACCATCGACCCGATGTAGTCGAGCGTCGGCAGCTCCTCCTCGGAGCCCACCAGGTAGCCCAGGACCACCACGGCGACGAGGGAGAGCCCGACTCCGGTCGCGAGCCCGACGAGCAGTGCCAGCCAGGTGGGGGTGTCGGTGAACTGCATCAGCCCGCCTCCGAGGAGACCGAAGCCGGTGGCGAACGGCGTGACGAGCGACAGCAGGCCGACGCCGCCGTCGCCCAGGTCGAAGTCGAAGTCGCCGAAGTCCAGCCCGAATAAGGACAGCAGGGTGAGAGCGAGTCCCACACCGCCGATGATCAGCAGGATGATGCCAAGCACGCATACCCCCGTAGCAGTCGTTGTCCAACCAGTGTCCCACACGGGGCAGATGTGATCATTCGGACGTCGGACGCCCTGTGCCGCAGGGGATGCGCGCGGTCAGAGGAAGACGAGCATCAGTCCGACGCCGATGAACAGCACGCCGAAGAAGATGTTGAGGCGCCGCTGTCCGCGGGGCGTTCCGGTGACGCGACGGAAGGTCCGGCCGACCAGCGCGAAGAACAACCACATGATGATCAGATCGACGACGACGATGGTCGCGCCGATCTCGGTGTACTGCAGGGCGACGGCGCCATCGGATCGGACGAAACCCGGGATGAAGGCGACGAGGAAGACGATGGCCTTCGGGTTGAGGAGGTTCACCCAGACGCCCCGCGTGAACATCGACCACGCGCCGTCGTCGATCGCGGCGGTCTGCTCCCCGTCGGCTGCGGTGGGTTTCGCGCGGATCTGCTTCACGCCGAGATAGACCAGGTAGGCGGCGCCGACATTGCGGATCACCGCGAAGGCGGTGGGGGAGTTGGTGACGACGAGGCCGAGTCCGAGGGCCACGATGACGAGTTGGATCAGCAGGGCCAACTGCTGGCCGAGGATGCCCCAGATGGCTCGGCGGAAGCCGACGTTGAGGGCGTTGTTCATCGTGTTGATGGCACCCGCGCCCGGGGTGAGACTGATCAGCAGGCAGGCGCCGAGGAGGGCGGCCCAGGTGGACGCGGTCATGCGAGCTGCTGGATCGCCTGGAACGCCGAGGCGACGACGATCGCGTTGAAGAAGAAGGCGACGACGCTGTGCGAGAGCACGGCGCGCCGGGCCGGGCGGGTGAGGACCTCGATGTCCGAGGCCGCGAAGCTGGTTCCGATGGTGAAGGAGAAGTAGATCATCTCCGGGTAATCGGGATCGTCTTCGCCGGGAACGTCGAACGGCGGTCGGTCGGGGGCGGCCCTGTCGATCAGCGTCATGTACACGTTGACGAAACTCGTGTTCAGCAGCCCCCAGGCGATGACGATGCCCGCGACGCCGACGACGCGGAGGCCGCTCGGATCGGCGCCCTCGACCACCAGGTTTCGACCGACGAGTGAGACGAGGGCGGCGTTCACTCCGGCGAGGCTGGCGGCGAACGGCATCAGGCCCGACATCCAGCGGAAGAAGCCGGTGCGCGTGTCGGCGGTGCCGCGAATGGTCATCCGACGGCTGAGCATCAACGCCGCCACCATGTACGTCGCCGCTGCGACCTCCCAGACGATCATCAGCGTCATCGAACGCGTCAGCACGCTGACCAGCGAGAGAACGACGAGTGCGGAGTCTGCGACAGTCGCTGAGTACCCGGCCAGTCGTGCTGCCGGGCTCACGGTGTGGGGCATGGAGACAAGCGTACGGGGTGGGCTCCATCGCGCTGTCGCGTGCACCGGGCGCCTGTTGACCCATACCCCCTATGGGTATAATTTGACCGCATGGAGAACATGAACCAGGGCACGACGCACGACTCGTCGGTCACGATGCACGGGCACCACGACCCACATTCCGGACACCACGGCTCGCATCCCGATCACGGTGAGCAGATCCCGCACGGAGAGCACGCCGGACACCCGGAGCACGCCGGACGCGAGGGGCACTCCGGACACGAGGGCCATGCCGATCACGGCGGTCACGGCGGCGACCACGTCGCGATGTTCCGGCGCCTCTTCCAGACGATGACCGTGATCGCGGTGCCCGTCGTCGCCTTCGATCCGATGTTCGCGGACCTCCTCGGCTACGAGGTTCCCGGATGGGCGCGGTGGATCGCGCCCGTGCTCGGCACCGTGGTCTACGTTTGGGGCGGTCGCCCGTTCCTGACCGGTGCCGTCGATGAGATCCGCAGCCGGAAGCCCGGAATGATGCTCCTCATCGGCCTCGCGATCACCGTCGCCTTCGTGTCGTCGTGGGGATCGGCACTCGGTGTGCTGAGTCACGAGCTGAGCTTCTGGTGGGAGCTCGCGCTGCTGGTCGTGATCATGCTGCTCGGACACTGGATCGAGATGGCCTCCCTCGCGCAGACCACGTCGGCGCTCGACTCGCTCGCGGCGCTGCTCTCCGACGAGGCCGAGGTGGTCGACGGCGATCAGGTCCGGCGCGTCTCGCCGGACGCCCTGGCGCTTGGCGACGTCGTCCTCATCCGCCCCGGCGGATCGATCCCGGCCGATGGAACAGTGGTGGAGGGCTCGGCGAACCTCGACGAGTCGATGGTGACGGGGGAGTCGCGCACCGTCGCCCGCACGGTCGGCGACTCGGTGGTCGCCGGAACGGTGGCGACCGACTCCGGGCTGCGTGTGCGGGTCACCGCGGTCGGCGACCAGACCGCCCTCGCGGGCATCGCGCGACTGGTCGCCGACGCACAGGCGTCATCGTCCAAGACGCAGCGCCTCGCCGACCGTGCGGCGGGCTGGCTGTTCTGGTTCGCTGCGGGCTCCGCAGCGCTGACCGCGATCAGCTGGCTGGCCCTCGGGATGCCCGACACCGCCGTGGTCCGAGTCATCACCGTGCTCGTGATCGCCTGCCCCCACGCCCTGGGTCTGGCGATCCCGCTCGTCGTGTCGATCGCGACCGAACGAGCCGCCCGCAGCGGCGTGCTCGTGAAGGATCGCCTGGCACTGGAGCAGATGCGCACCGTCGACACCGTCCTGTTCGACAAGACCGGCACCCTGACCAAGGGCGCGCCGACGGTCGTCGAGGTGGAGCCCGCGGGTCCGTACACCGCAGACGAGGTCCTTGCCCTCGCGGCCGCTGCCGAGTCCGACAGCGAGCACCCGCTGGCGACGGCGATCGTCGCTGCCGCGTCCCACCGCGGCCTGACCGTCGCTCGCGCCGCGGACTTCTCCTCGGAGCCGGCGACCGGCGTGGTCGCGACCGTCGACGGCCGTCGCGTCGAGGTCGGTGGGCCGCGCATGCTGACTGTTCACGACGCCGCGGAGCTCCCGGTGGCCGACCGCTGGCGCACGGAGGGGGCGATCATCCTCCACGTCGTGGTCGACGGCGCCGTGGCCGGAGCGGTGAAGCTGGCCGACGACATCCGCCCCGAATCGCGGGATGCGGTCGACGCGCTGCACAGGCTGGGCGTCCAGGTCGTCATGATCACCGGCGACGCCCGGGCGGTGGCCGAGACCGTCGCCGCCGAACTCGGCGTGGACCGCGTGTACGCGGAGGTCCGGCCCGAGGACAAGGCTGGAACCGTCGCCGCGCTCCAGGCGGAGGGACGCGTGGTCGCGATGGTCGGCGACGGTGTCAACGACGCCCCCGCGCTCGCGGGTGCCGATGTCGGCATCGCGATCGGTGCGGGCACCGACGTCGCGATCGCGTCCGCCGGGGTGGTCCTGGCGAGCTCCGATCCGCGTTCGGTGCTGTCGGTGATCGAACTGTCGCGTGCTGGCTACCGGAAGATGCAGCAGAACCTCTGGTGGGCCGCCGGCTACAACCTGGTGTCGGTCCCGCTCGCGGCCGGGGTGCTGGCACCGATCGGTTTCGTGATGCCGATGAGCGTCGGCGCGATCCTGATGTCGGCGTCGACGATCGTCGTGGCGCTCAACTCGCAACTGTTGCGTCGGCTCGATCTGGATCCGGCGAGCAGCGCGGCACGCATCCTCCGCTAGCGTCCTGCACCAGACCGGCGACACTCGTCCGGGGCTGTCGATCAGCCCCGGACGAAGTCGTCCCAGTTGGTCGACAGGTATTCGAGGAAGGCGGGGCCGATCGATTCCGCCCGCATGTGTGCGGCGGTGACCGGCTGCGGGACGGAGGCGAATCCAGGATCGGCGACGACTCGCGAGGCGAAGTCGTGGTGCAGGATCCCGCCCGTCCCGATCAGCACGAAGTCGACACCGGAATCCAAGCACTCGTGCACCTGGGCGGCGCTCAGGATCTTGCCCGCCACCCCCAGTCGCGTCTCACCGCGCGGCAGATCGACGAAGTGGTCGATCATCCGGCGACCGTGATGCTCGGGCTCGTGGGGCTGCTTGAACGCGTCCCACAGTGACATGTCGAGGTAGTCGAGTCGTCCGGAGGCCAGCATCTGGGCGGCGAGCTCGCGGCCGTCGGACAGGGGGATGCCGTACCGCTCGGGGGACAGACGCAGACCCAGTTGGAAGTTCGGGCCCGTCGCCGCGCGGACCGCGTCCACCACCTCGTGGACGATCCGGAAGCGGTTGTCGGCGCTGCCACCGTACTTGTCGGTCCGGTCGTTGCTGCGGGCGTCGAGGAACTGGCAGAGCAGGTAGCCGTGCGCACCGTGGATCTCGGCGCCGTCGAAGCCCGCCGACTCGGCGAGCACCGCGGCCGCCGCGAAGTCCGCCACCACGGACTCGACCTCCGCCGTCGTCATCGCGACCGCGTTCTTCGACGGATCCGTCCACGGTGCGGCACGACGGGGCGTGAAGTGTCCGTCTCCGCGTCGACCGCCGTGCTGCAGCTGGATCGACGACACCGTCCCCGTCGCGCGCAGCCCGCTCGCCAGGCGTGCGAGACCCGCCAGGTGGGCACTGCTGCCGACACCGAGCTGCCCGTCGAAGGTGTGCCCCTCCTCCGAGATCCAGGCGGCGCACGTCATCACCATGCCGAAGCCGCCCTGTGCGCGCCGGGTCAGCCACGCGTACTCGTCGTCGGAGAGCGTGCCGTCGGCGTTGCTCTGCAGATTGGTCAGCGGCGCCAGCGCCATCCGGTTGGGCCACGACGGGCCGTGTGTCAGGTGCAGCGGGGAAGCGGGAGAGGTCACCGAACCAGTCTAGTGTCGAGGTGTGATCCTCCCGTCTGTCCGCGACCTGCGCCTCGTCACCGTCCGGCGCGGTGGAACGCTCACCGACGACGACCATCGCCTGCTGGCGCTGTGGTCCGCGACGTGCGCCGAGCACGTCCTGCCGCTGTTCGAGGCCGAACGGCCCGACGACCAGCGGCCGCGCGAGGCGATTGAGGCGATCCGTCGCTGGACGCGCGGTGACCTCGGGATGATGGCGTCGCGCGCCGCGGGCGGTCATGCGATGGGTGCCGCCCGCGATCTGTCGGGCGCGCCGAGATTCGCCGCGTACGCAGCAGGTCAGGCGGGTGCCGTCGCCCACGTCGCCGCCCACGACCTGGGTGCCGCGGCGTATGCGATCAAGGCCGTCGTCGCGTCGGTGCCCGCGGTCGACGCCGAGGACGCGCGATCCCGGGAGTGCGCTTGGCAGCGCGACCGGCTCCCCGAGTCGATCCGTGCCCTGGTGCTGGATGATCAGCGGGCGCGGAACTCGATCTGCTGGCAGATGTTCAGCGAATGACGGTTCGCAGCGGTCACGCGTAGCCGGGCACGAAGTCGAGGCGCGTTCCCTGTCGTTGCGCCTCCTTGCGGAAGTCCGTCAGGGCCTGCTTCATGTGGAAGCCGTTGGTCACGATCACCGCGCCGGATGCTCCGAGTCCCTTGAGCATCGCGACGGTGCGCTGGGCGTTCTGGACCGTCGACATCGCAGTGGGCTCCTCGATCACCTTGAAGGGGGTGACGCCCCGGTTGGCGAGTTGCAGATGCATGAACGCGGACTCGGGGATCGGGAGCCACCAGCTGTTGCCGCCGGTCACGATGACCCGGTTGACGGATGGGTGCGTGCCAGCGCCGCGGTTCTGTCGAGTCGCTGCGAGAGGATGGCGGGCGGCCGGACTTCTCCATCCGTGCACCCAGAACGACGATGTAGCGGCCGAGCGGATTGGCGGCGAGATACCGGTTGGGCTCGGGCGGCTTCGGCGCAGGCTTCTCGGGCACTGTCGGCTTCTCGGGTTCCGTCGGCTCGGCCGGCGGCGTCGAGTCGTTCGGTGGCGCGGGTTCCGGCTGCGCGGTCGAGGGCGCAGCGGGTTCAGCGGGTTCCGCGGATGCGATCGGCGCGGCCAGCGACGTCAGCGCGAGGGCCGACGCCGCGACGAGCGCGACGATGATTCCCCTCCTACCAGCGACGACTCGACCCTGCGCGGATGTTCTCGGCACTGTGCTCAATGAAATTCTCCCCTGTCGTCGAAAACCCGACCCGCGAGTAACCCTCGCACGGAACTGCCATCTATTCAATGGAAAAATAGAGATGCTCGGCCTTCGTCAAGGAACCGAGACATGTCGATCGAACGAATGACACTCGCAAGATCGACAAAGGCGGGATCGACGGGCGACGTCGATCCCGCCTCGGCGGATCAGGCTTCCGGATGCCGGACGGAGATCAGTTCTTGATCACCCGCATCGGGCCGGGCGTCCACAGTCCGGTGTGGCTCTCGTCCGAGAGGGTGAGGGCGGCATCGCGCTGCGGAAGCAGCGGGGTGTACTGCTGGAGCGAACCCCAGTCCCGAGCCCAGTCGTTCTTCAGGTAGGCGGGGATCTCCGTCGGGCGCAGCTCGTTCTCGGTGATGCCGAGCGGCCCACCGTAATCGCCGGCCATCCAGCGTGCCGAGTTCACCCGCTCGCCCTCGGCGTCGGGCGTGATTCGCCATTTCGGGGTTTCGAGGACGCCGTGGACCACGCCTGCGGGACGCTGGCAGGGGAACGCGAACGCGACCTCCCAGTCCAACAGGACCGGGTCCTCCTCGCCGACGAGTTGGTTGAGCGTCACCATCGTCGAGGCCCGCGGCGGCGTCACGGCCACCCATGAGTCTGTGCTCGGCGAGGTGTCGGTGACGATCACCCGGACCACGGTGGCACCGCCCGGGATCTGACTCATCGGGAAGCGGAGATTCCGCCACTCGGGTGCGCCGCCCGAGTCGAACGGCGTCAACGACGCCACGGTCTTGACGGTGCCGTCGGGCATCACTCGACCAGCCTCCAGGCGGACGCTCTGTCCCTTGCGGAGTTGAGCGACCTCGTCGATGCTCTCCACCTGTCCGGCCACCGACATCGTCACCAGCGGGCGGTCGGGGGAGCGTTTCGGCAGCTGATACCAGCTGGAGGTCAGCTGTCCGGTGCCGTTCTTGTCTCCGTATGTGCCCAGGACCGGGACCTTGCGCTGATCCAGCCCGAAGGGCAGTTTCACCGACGAGCCGTTGACACCGCGACTGGAGGTGGTGCCACCGGAGGTGTCCGATGTGGCCGACGAATCCGTCCCGTCGGTGGTCGTCGGTGCCTCGCGCTGGGCGTCGCCGACGGCCTGAGCCGACTGCGAACTGCTGTCCGAGCCATCTGAACTCTTGTCCTCGTCGCTCACCAGGTGGGTGGCGACACCGTCGGGACTGAAGCCCGCGGGGGCGGTCTGGCTGCCTGCCAGTGCCTGGCCGACGCCGGGCGTCGGCTTGCCGGGCAGGTTCGCCGGGGCGAGCAGGCCGTCGTTCGGATTCGGCTCCACCAGCACGGCTTCGGCGAGCGCACACGGCTTGCCGCGGAAGGTGTCGATGTTGCTGCTGGCCCACGACCACGAGTCAGCTTGTGCACGTGCGGCCTTGGCGAACGACATGAAGTTGAACGCGAGCATCACCGCCGACACGATCACCAGCGAGTACATCGGCAGCTTTTCCAGCGCTCGGGCGGGACCGCGCTGGAACGGCACGGGGGTGTCGCCGGTCTCGTCGGCCTGCTCGCTCGCGTCGTCGCGGTAGTACTGCCACAGGCCGAGAGCGGTGAGAGCGACCGCGACGGCGAAGATCGGCCAGAACAGGCCGATGCCGGCGATGTGCGGGGTGTCGTCGGCCCACGGGATGCCGTAGCTGCCGACATACCACCACTGGTTGCGGCCCGCGAACGCGACGGCGAGGGCGTATGCGCTCGCCGCGGCGAAGAACGTCCGGTTGCAGCGGCGCCGCAGAATGCTCGGCTGGACGAAGGCGGTCGCCGCAGCCGCCAATGGACCGGCCAGCGAGGCGAAGACGCCCATCTGGTGGGTCGCCTTGGTCGGGACGAAGGCCAGGACGGCCACCGCGCCGCCGGTCACGCCGACCAGCCGCCACAGGGCTGCCGTCGCGACACCCGGAACGTTGTGCTTGCGGACCAGGACGAGGACCACCAGCAGGGCCGAGAGGATGGTCACAAAGATCCCGACGCGGCGGGCGATGGAGCCGTCCGGTGTCGGATTGAGCAGGATGTACCAGCGCATCGCCTCGGTCCACCATTTGTTGGTGGGGCCGACGACGCCTTGCGCCTTGACACCCTCGATGATCGTCGCGAGCGGTTGGTCGGCGAAGATCTCGTAGAGGACCAGCAGCCCGGATGCCAACAGCGGGATCAGGATCGGCAGCAGGCCGTCGCGCCGACGGCGGTACTGGAGGCGACGCAGCATGGGGCGCAGGGCGGCCAGCAGGGCCACGGCGGCGATCGCACCGACCGGGTGGATCGTCAACGTGAACGCCGCGGACACGATCGCCAGAGCGAACGGCATGAACCGACCTGTCGCGATCGCGCGTTCCACCAGAACCCAGGTCAGCAGGATGCCGACGGTGATGGCGGGCTCCACGCGGAGACCGTTGTTGAACGGCAGCCACACGGCGAGGAAGGCCAGTGCTGCGGCCCAGCGGGCGACGGTCGACGCATTGACCGTCCGGCCGAGGCGGGGGATCGCGATGCGGCTGATCAGGAACCAGGCCACGCAGGCGAACAGGAAGGGGAGCAGCCGCAGCCACGGGATGGCGGTGCTGATCTCCATCCACTTCGCCAGATACTGGTAGTGCCAGCCGAACGGATCCTGCGGGACGCCGAAGTAGCGGTAGTAGTTGTCCAGATATCCGGCACCGGGCGCCACGCGACCGACGGTCACCTGGTAGCCGTCGTCGGCGGTGTTGCCGCCGATCATCGCCCACGCCGCCAGGACCACGGTGATGAAGCCGTCGACGATCGTCGGCCGCCACCAGCCGCGGGGCAGCAGACGGCGGATCTTGCGACCGTCACGGGCATCGAGCACGGCCAGAGCGATGATCGACGCGATCGTCGACAGGACGCCGAGGATCAGCAGGGTCCGCTTCAACGCGGTCGGGCTGGTGCTGAACCGGGTGTCGATGGTGGACCGGAAGCTCAGCCCCTCGATCGGCGCGGTCTTCGGAAGATCGGTGTAGACGCCGATGATCTGCGGTCGGGCGTTCGAGTCGGGGAGGTCGAACGTGGCGTTGTCGAGCGGGATGCCCTCCACGGAACCGCGTGTCCCGGTGGTGTCCGCGTGCACGACGATCCGGCAGTCGGGCGACGACTGCGCGGCCGCCCTCGGCATCGCCAGCAGGACGGCGTTGCGCTGGGTGACCAGAATGTTGTCGTGCGTGGCTGTGATGAACAGCCCCACCTGTCGGGCGTTCAAGCCGTTCTTCGGGACCGTCGAGAGCAGGACGCCGCCGTTCTCTGGGAGCAGCGATGCCAGCGAACACGGCACCGACACGTCCATCGACGTCGGGTTGTAGGAGACGTTGGGAGCCACCACGTTCTCGACGGTCGGGGCCGCGTCGACCGACGCGGCCTGCGGCCAGACGATCTCCGCGTTGGTGTACGTGACGGGAAGCAACGGTGCGGCCAGAGCCAGCAGGATGCCGAGGAGGCCCGTCACGACGGCCACGGTCTTCGCGATGACGACGGTGCGCGCCGAACGCTCGGTGGTGTTCGGGGTCGGGTCAGTCATCGGATCCTCCGGTCACGATGGTGCTGGAGCTGCTCCAGCCGACCTGTCGTGACGTGGTCGTGGTCAGGTGTGCGACGGGGGCGTCGGGCACCAGCGGCGTCAGCTTGATCAGATTGCCCCAGTCGCGATACCAGTCGTTCTCCAGGTAGGTCGCGACCGTCGACGACTGCGTCAACGAGTCCGAGACGGAGAGGATGCCGCCCGCACCGGCCCGCTGCCAGGTCTTCGACTTGGTGAACGTCGCCGCGCGGTCGGGGGTGATCCGCCAGTGCGGCACGGTGAACACGCCGTTGCGCGCGGTGATCGGAGACTGGCACGGGAACTGGCTGCCGACCGACAGGTCGAGCAGGACCGGATCGTCGCTGCCGACGACGGCCTGCAGCGTCCTCAGGTGCGGAGCGCGCGGCGGGGTCACCGCAAGCCACTCGTCGGGGTTGAGGTTCGAGTCCACGGCCACGATCCGCAGGGCTGTGGCCTTCGCCGGAACGGCGTCCATGGGGATCCGCAGGTTTCGCCACGGACGGTTGGCGTGGTCGGGGCCGGCGTCGATCGGAATGAACGGTGCGCCGACGGGGGTGAACTCGCCGCCGGTGCGAGTGCCGAACTCGATCTTCAGATCGCGGCCGCCGATCGGGGCGCCGTCGGGGGTGATCGAGAAGATGGAACCGGCGGCCGACAGCACGATCAGCGGGGACGCGTCCCGCTTCGGGAGCTGGTACCAGCCCGAAGTCAGTTTCGCGGTGCCGTTGTCGAAGCCGAAGCTGCCGAGGACGGGGGTCGTGGCCGGATCCAGGCCGAAGGGCAGTGCCGCGCGAGAGCCGTTGACGGTGCGCGGACCGATGCCGCCGACCGTGCCCGGGGTCGCGCCCTTCGCACTCGTCGAATGGCCGGGGCTCGACACGTCGATGGTTCCGGCCCCCATGCGGACCGGTTCGGGCGTCAGATCGAAGCCGACGCCGTCCGGGGTGAATCCGGTCGACTCACCGCGCAGGGTCTTCGAGGGGTTCGCGCCGTCGACGGGCACCAGCATGCCCTCGTTCGGGTTCTCTTCCACCAGCACGCGATCGGCCATTCCACAGGCGTCGCCGGTGAGGGCGCGCATGTTGGCGCTGAAGGTCGTGTAGGTGTCGGAGCGGTCGAGGGCGGCCCGCCCGAACATCGCGAACTCGGCGAGCACCAGGACGGCGGCGATGAACAGCACCGGCACACCGGCGAGGAGTCGACGGCGCTTCGCGGTCTCGGGGGTCACCGGGCGATTCGAGGGCCGGACACACACCCACACCAGCACCAGGAACGACGCGCCGGTGAGCACCAGGAACAGCGTCGACAGCGGCTGGCCGGCGAGGATGGGAGCCTTGTCGAACCACGGGATGCCGTAGTCGTAGGCCCAACCCCAGGCGTTGTTGCCTGCGGCGGCGACGGCGCACGCACCGAGCAGAACCGTCAGGTACGCCCAGAGCGCCCGCGCCGACGTGCCCGCCACGGCGATGAGGGCCGCGGTCGACACGGCCACCAACGCCGCCGCCACACCCGCGAAGACACCGAACTGCAGCGTCCACTTGGTGGGGACGAAGGAGAGCAGACCGATCGTCAGCAGCACGGTGCCGATCAGTCTCCACACGGGGCCGCGCGCGAATCCGGCGAGACGCTTGCGACGCAGCATGATCGCGATGGTGGCACCCAGCGCGACGATCAGCAGCAGCATCGGAACGCGCTTGGCGAGCGCGGCGTCCGGGGTGCCGACGGTCAGGAAGTAGTACCGCATCAGCTCCTGGTACCAGGACAGCGTCGGTCCTACCGCGTACCGGACCTGGACGGCCTGAACGATGTTCGCGATGGTCTGCGTGCGGAACACCAGGAAGACGATCAGCGAGGCGGCCGAGGCCAGGGACGCGAACAAGGGGAGCAGACCGTACTCGCGGCGCAGGGAGCGCACGATCCGCAGCATCGGACGGGAGCCGACGATGAGGACGGCGATCGCGACCACGCCCTGCGGTCCGGCGGCGAAGGTCAGGAGCGCGGCGAACGTGGCGAGCGCCGCGGGCAGCAGTCGTCGGGTGGCGATCGCGGACTCGACGAACCACCACGTGGCGAGGCTGCCGAGGACGATGATCGGCTCGGCGCGCAGTCCGCTGCAGAACGCCATCCAGAAGACGACGAAGACGGCGGCGCCGCTGAACACGGCCCACCGCGAGGTGCGGACCGCGGTGCCCAGACGGGGCAGGATCACGCGGCTGAGAATGAACCACGACAGCAGGCCCGCGATCAGCCCGGGCAGACGCATCCAGATGCCCGCCGTGCTGATCGACGACCAGTGCGAGAGGAACGAGTAGTACCAGTCGAACGGAGCCTCGGGGATGCCGAAGAAGCGGTAGTAGTTCGAGAGCAGACCGGAGTCGGCGGCGTTCCGGCCCATCACCTGGATGTAGCCGTCCTCGGATGTGCCTGCACCGAGGAAGTGCCAGATCACCAGTGCGGCGGTCACCGTCAGGTCGGTGATGCTCGGTGCGGCCAGCCGGAGCAGTGCCCGCCGTCCGCCGATCGCGCCGCGGAGGCGGGCGACGGAGTCGAGCTTGGCCAGGGCGATCAGGGCGATGAGTGCGGCCAGCACGCCGATCACGATGACGGTGGTCTTCAGCCACGTGCGGGTGACGTCGAACGCGTTGTCGATGCCGACGTGGACCGACAGGGCGGCGCCGGCGGCGCGGACCTGATCTGCGGTGAGGCTGGTGAACACGCCGGCGACGGTCGGGCGGTCGAGCGGGTCGCCGCGCGCCGGCGGACCGGCGCCGACGAACTGGGCGCCCAACGCCGACTCGTCGGCCCAGATCTTCAGGTCCGAGCACTTCTGCAGGGTCGCGGCATCTGCTGCCGCGAGGACCCTGTTCGCCGACATCACGCGGACGCCGTAGGCGCCGGCGGTCACCGACATCGCTGTGTTGCGGATCTCACGGGGAGCGGATGACGGTGCGGTGGCCACGATCACGGAGTCGCCGTCACGCGACACCGCGTCCCGGAGGACGGTGCAGCCGACGGTGATGTTCAGCGACCGCGCGGTCTGCGCCGTCAGCGGTGCGACCACCGAGGCGTTGTCGGCCGAAAGTTGCTGGCCGTTAGGCCAGTCAATCGACGCGTCGTGTGCGGTGACCGGCAGAAACGGGGTCGCGATCGCCGCGAGGATCGCGACCAGACCGGCGACCATGGCAACGAGCGAATACCTTCGCGCGGTGTCACTTCGTGAAGTACTCATCGAGAGTGAGGATAAGCGAGGGCAGATGAACTTCGGCTGAGAGTGAGCGGTGTGCCGGTCACATCGCGTCCGTCACGGCCGCGGATGCACGTTGTAGCGGCTGAGGATCGAGATCCGGTTGAAGGCGTTGATCGAGGTGGCGCCCCAGATCACGACGGAGATCTGATCGGCGTTGAGGATGTCGGCGGCCCGCTCGTACGCGCAGTCGGCCGTGTGATGATCGGGCAGGTTCGTGACCATCTCCGCCAACTCCAGGGCGGCTCGCATCTCGTCGGTGTACAGGTTCGGTGCGTCGCGCCACGCGGGGAGCACTGCCAACTGCTGCGCCGTTAGACCCGCGGCAATCGCGTCCTCGCGGTGCACGGTCAGGCAGAAGGCGCAGCCGTTGATCTGCGAGCAGTGCATGTTCACCAATTCCATGACGGCCCTCGAGAGTCCCGCGGCTTCGGCGGCGGCCGCGATCTTGAGGGAGACCTTCACCATCGCCTTGTAGGCGCTCGGGGTCTGCTTATCGATACTCACGCGAGGTGTTGGCATGCTGCTCAGATTAGCTGCGACAGCTGCGGCCGGCGGGCGCCCTTGGGGAGGAACCCCCGGGACCACCCCGAGTCGGGAACCGGGGGCGGATTCGGGGCGCTCCCCGATGTGCCACACCGTCGTTCCGAGAAGGCTCGAAGCCACGACATTCGCCGGAATCCAGCACCGAGGAGCGCACCGATGATCAGGGCACGAGAACTCACCAAACGCTACGGAGACAAGACCGCCGTCGACGGTCTCGACTTCACCGTCGAGCCGGGAATGGTGACCGGCTTCCTCGGGCCGAACGGGGCAGGCAAGTCGACCACCATGCGGATGATCCTCGGCCTCGACCGGCCGACGTCCGGCACGGTCACTGTCAACGGACACCCGTACGCTGAGTCGGTGGCACCGCTCCGCGAAGTCGGAGCGCTGCTCGAGGCGAGCGCCGTGCATCCCGGGCGGACGGCGCGGGCGCACCTGCGATGGCTCGCGGCGAGCAACCGGATTCCCGCCGCCCGCGTCGACGAGATCCTCGAGCAGGTGGGACTGACCGATGTCGCGGGCAAACGGGCGGGCAAGTTCTCGCTCGGCATGCGCCAGCGTCTCGGCATCGCCTCCGCGCTGATCGGTGACCCGCCGATCGTCATCCTCGACGAGCCGGTCAACGGGCTCGACTCCGAGGGCATCCGGTGGGTCCGCCGTCTGTGCCGCGAGCTCGCTGCCGAGGGGCGCACGGTGTTCGTCTCGTCGCACCTGATGTCTGAGATGGCGCTGATGGCCGACCACCTGTTGGTGATCGGTCAGGGGCGCATCCTGGCCGACGACTCCATGACCGACTTCATGAGCGGGCACGCGCCGAGCTACGTCCGGCTACAGACCCGCGACCGCGTTCAGGCCCGGGCGGCACTCACCGCGGCAGGACTCGACGTCGTCGACGTCGACGGCGAGCTGCGCGTCAGCAGCCGCGACGCCGCCGCGATCGGCGACCTCCTGTTCGACGCCGAAGTACGCGTTCATGAGCTCACCGCGGTGCAGTCGTCGTTGGAGGACGCGTTCATGACGCTGACCGCCGACACGGTCGAATACCGCGCCGGCACCACCGCTGCACCGAACCGACCCGAGCCGTCCGAACCCGCTCTCGCCCGCGAAGGAGCCCTCCGATGAGCACCGCCAGCGTCCCCGACATCCACTCCACGAGGCTCGACCCCGTCGCGGTGCCGAGACTCGTCGACGCCCTCCGCGCCGAGTGGATCAAACTCTCCTCTCTGCGCTCCACATGGTGGACGCTGGGCGCGACCGTCGGCCTCGGCGCCGGGCTCACCGTGCTGCTGTGCGCCGTCAACGCCGATTGGCTGGCGAGCGGCGAGGCCGACGAATCGCCGGGCTCGTTCATCACCTGGGGCATGATGATCGCGCAGATCTGTGCCGTCGTCCTCGGGGCGCTGTGCGTCACCAGCGAGTACGGCACGCGCACCATTGCGTCGACGATCGCCGCGGTCCCGTCGCGGGGAACGGTGATGCTCGCCAAATCGGTTCTCGTCGCAACCCTGATGGTCGTCGTCGGGACGGCGACCGCTCTGCTCGGTTACCTCGGCGGCAACTACTTCCTGACCCGAGCCGGAGTCGGGATGCCGTTGGAAGGCGACGTCCTCCGCTCCATGTACGGCAGCGGCCTGTTCCTGATGTGCATCGCCCTGCTGAGCGTGGCCGTCGGGTTCATCGCCCGCCACACCGCGGGGACCATCACTCTGGTCCTCGCCGTCATCCTGATCCTCGGCAACATGGTGATGATGGTGCCCGGCGCGTTCGGCGACTGGCTCGCGAAGCTGATGCCCGGCAACGCAGGCCAGGCGATCTCGTCACCGGTGCCGTTCAACCCGGAACTGCTGTCGGCGTGGACCGGGCTGGCGGTGCTGATCGCGGAGGTGACGGTCATGCTCGGGGTCGCCTGGGCGCTGGTACGACGCCGCGACGTGTGACCGTGGCCGACGACTGACGCCGCTGCGGCGTCAGTCGTCGAACGTCGGCGGGGTGGTGTCGACGAGTCGGGGATCGGGTGCTCCGGCGGACATCGTGAGGGCGCCGCGAAGGGCGCCGAGGAGGGTGACCAGATCCTTGGGGCTCGTCTTGTCGAGACCGTCGATCAACTGTTTCAGGATCGTCAGTTGATCGAAGTAGATGCGTTCGCTAACCAGGTTCTCGGCGTCGTCGAAGACGAAGTAGGCGGTCATCCGGGTCCGGTGCGCGCTGCCCGTCGGTGGGATCTTTCCCAGCGGACCGAGGTGGGTTCCGGTCAACCAGAACTCGACGATCACCGCGTCGTGGCTGTGACGGAGGGCGATGATCTCGTGGTTCTGATCGGGAAACGCCGTGCGCGTGTCGCGGTAGTAGTCGCGGACCTCGGCGTCTCCGTCGTGCACCACCATCTGCGCGATGAGTTCATAGTGCGGATGCGGGAACGTCGCGAGCGTCGCGTCCCAGTCCTGGGCCACCTCATCGTGGAAGTGGTCCAGCACCAAGCGCTCTCGGGCGCGCAGGACGTCTTCGGGTGGAAGGGCGAAACGTGACACGACAGGCCTCCGTTCGACGAGGGGTCAGCGACCGACCGACCGTATCCCGGCAGCGTCCGGCGCGCCGCCGGTCGCGGGAATCTTCCACGACCTTCCGCTGTTGGCCTGGAGC
Source organism: Gordonia phthalatica (assembly GCF_001305675.1). NCBI lineage: Bacteria > Bacillati > Actinomycetota > Actinomycetes > Mycobacteriales > Gordoniaceae > Gordonia > Gordonia phthalatica. The sequence continues at coordinate 2,341,068 of NZ_CP011853.1, read as the reverse complement.
ATGAGCGACATCGAATTCGGTCTGGACACGTTCGGTGGCCTGACGCGCGACGCGAACGGCGACCACCTTCCGCACCCGCAGGTGATCCGCGACCTCGTCGAGGATGCGGTCGTCGCCGACCAGACGGGACTGGACTTCTTCGGCGTCGGTGAGCATCACCGTCCCGACTTCGCCGTGTCCAGCCCGGAGATGGTCCTGTCGGCGATCGCCGGTCGGACCGATCGGATCCGCCTCGGTTCCACGGTCACCGTCCTCAGCTCCGACGACCCGGTGCGCGTCTTCGAACGGTTCGCGACCCTGGACGCGGTCTCGAACGGCCGCGCCGAGATCGTCGCCGGTCGCGGCTCGTTCACCGAGTCGTTCCCGCTGTTCGGGTACGACCTCGCCGACTACGACGTGCTGTTCGAGGAGAAGCTGGCGCTGCTGGCGCAACTCCTCAAGGAGGAACCGGTCACGTGGCAGGGGAGCACCCGGGCGGGACTGACGGCGCAGCGAGTGTTCCCGACGACGGCCGACGGACTTCGCGCATGGGTGGGCGTGGGCGGCAGCCCCGAGTCGGTGGTCCGGACGGCCCGCTACGGGTTCGGACTGTTCCTGGCGATCATCGGCGGTCCCGCCGACCGGTTCTCGGCGTACATCGACCTGTTCCAGCGGGCGCAGGACGAGTTCCACGTCCCGCATCAGCCGGTGGCCGTGCACTCGCCGGGACTCGTCGCCGACACCGACGCGCACGCGCGAGAACTGGTCTACGAGGGCTGGTTCGCGATGCGCACCAAGATGGGCCGCGAGCGCGGGTGGCCGCCGCCGTCGGCAGGCGACTTCGAGCGCGAGATCGAGTCCGGTGCGCTGTACGTCGGTTCGCCGGAGACCGTCGCGGCCAAGATCGCGGGTACCGTCCGTGCGCTCGACGTCGACCGGTTCGACCTCAAGTACGACCAGCCCGTGCAGCACGCCGACCACCTGCGCTCGATCGAGTTGTACGGGAGCACGGTGGTGCCGATGGTCAAGGACATGCTGTCCTGACGGAGGTCGTCGAACGCGACTTCGGAGCCCCGACCGGCTAGCCTTTCGGCATGAATGCCGGAATCGTTCGCAGACTCGTCGTTGTGCTGTTGGGTGCCGTGATGGCGCTGGTGGTCGCCGGATGCGGCTACCTCGACAACTCCGACCAGCAGGACGGCATCACCAGCCAAGCAGAACCGATCGGCTCGTTCACCACCGCGCAAGGCTTCGAGCGGCAGTACTACCTGATCCCGAAGGGGATGAGTGGCGCGAAGTTCATCGAACTCGCCGAGGCCGTCCACGAGTTCAACCCGGAGACGTGGCTGTGGTTCATGGACGACGACAGCGAGATGCCGGCGTTGCTGGCGTCACTGCCCAAGACCGAGAAGGGCGACCTCGAGGGCTTCCCGAGGGAGTGGGTCGCTCGGCACACGGTCGGACACTCGGTGCTCGAGATCGGCGGCGGGCCCCGGACATGGGTGCTCTACGAGGGAGCGGAGAACGTGAACCGCCTGGCGTCGCGGCCGATCCCTCAGGAGTAGTAGTCGCTACTCGTTCGCGTCGATGCGGAAACCGACGCGCAACGTCACCTGGAAGTGCGCGACAGCGCCGTCGACCACGTGACCGCGAGTGTCGACCACCTCGAACCACTCGACATTGCGCGTGGTCTCGCTGACTCGTGCGATCGCATTGCGGATGGCGGCGTCGCTGCCCTCGGGAGACGATCCGACGACGTCGATGACTCGATACGTGTTGTTGCCCATGTGCTGATGCTGCCACGGTCCGCGGGCTCATGGGCCCGATCCGACGGGTCGGGGACCGACGGAGTCCTCAGTCGTCCGTGAGGCCGAGTCGCAGGTGCTCACTGTGGAACACGGCTTCGTCGAGCAGTTGCGCGACGTGCACGTCGTACAGGCGGTAGACGATGCTCCGCCCGTCTCGCTCGCCGACCACGAGGCCCAGGTTGCGGAGCAGTCTCAGTTGGTGGGAGACGGCCGAGGGCTCCATCTCGATGGCGTCGGCGAGCTCGCCCACGGCCATCGGCGTCGTCCGAAGTCGGGACAGGATCCGCAGGCGACTCGGGGTGGCGAGGGCCTGCAGCGTGGTCGCGACGCGCTCGGCGGTCGCCGCGTCGAGCGGAGCGTCGCTGACGGCGTCGGTCATCCGGTGTCCCATGTGAGCAGGATACCGTTGCACATTCATATGAACAGATGTTCAGATAAGCTGATGTTGTTGATCGTCGAGCACCGGGAGAGCGCATGGATACGACGCTGATCCGTGCCACCGATGTCGAGACCGGGCGTCGGCTCGGCTCCGGTCGACGGACGCGACTGCGGGATCTCGCGGAGGTGCGGTGGGCGGTGCCGGCTGTCGCGCTGTTCCTGATCGGTCTCGCAGCGCACGCCGCGGGAGGTCCGCCGTGGATGTGGTGGACGCTGTATCTCGCCTGCTACGCGGCAGGCGGGTGGGAGCCGGGACTCGCGGGTCTGCGGGCCCTGCGTCAGAAGACCCTCGACGTGGACCTCCTGATGGTGGTCGCGGCGATCGGAGCCGCCGCGATCGGCCAGGTCACCGACGGTGCCCTCCTCATCGTCATCTTCGCCACGTCCGGCGCCCTCGAGGCCGTCGCGACAGCGAGGACCGAGGACTCGGTGCGCGGTCTGCTCGATCTGGCGCCCGACACCGCGACCCGGGTCGACGGCGAGAGTCGGCGCCTCGTCGACGCCGCCGCTCTCGACGTCGGTGACCACATCCTGGTCCGCCCCGGTGAACGGATCGCGGCAGACGGGACCGTGATCGGCGGAGCGAGTGAGGTCGATCAGGCGACGATCACCGGTGAGCCGTTGCCCGTCGGGAAGCGCGAGGGCGATGCCGTCTTCGCCGGGACGGTGAACGGCACGGGCGCGTTGACGGTGCGGGTCGACCGGCGCGCCCGCGAATCGATCGTCGCACGTATCGCGGTGCTGGTCGCGGAGGCGTCGCAGACCAAGGCGAGCGCGCAACTGTTCGTGGAGAAGGTGGAGCAGAAGTACTCGATCGGCATGGTGATCTGCACGCTCGCGGTCTTCGGTGTGCCGATGGTGTTGGGCGCGGAACTGCAGGCGTCGCTGCTGCGCGCGATGACGTTCATGATCGTCGCCTCGCCGTGCGCGGTCGTCCTCGCGACCATGCCGCCGCTGCTCGCCGCGATCGCCACCGCCGGCCGGCGCGGAGTCCTCGTCAAGTCCGCGGTGGTGATGGAGAACCTCGCGGCCGTCGACACGGTGGCGTTCGACAAGACCGGCACCATCACCACCGGCCGCCCCGTCGTCAGTGAGATCTGGAGCGTGGACGGCGACGCCGCGTCGGTCCTGTCCATGGCCGTCGCCGTCGAACGTGGCAGCGAGCATCCGCTGGGTTCGGCGATCATCGCCGAAGCGAGTCGACGCACGGCGCAGACGCCTGATGCGACCGACTTTCTGGCGCATCCCGGTGTCGGCGTCAGCGGATGCGTGGACGGTCGAACGATCGCCGTCCTGTCGCCGCGTGGACTCGCCCTGCCGGAGGAGGTCGCCGGCCAGGTCGGACGCGCTGAGGCCCGGGGCGGGACCGCAGTGGTCGTGTTCGTCGATGCTGCCGCGGTCGGCGTGATCACCCTGTCGGACACGGTCCGCGAGGATGCTGCGGCATCGGTCGCGGCGCTCGAATCGCTCGGCGTGGCGACGACGATGCTCACCGGCGACAATCGGTCCAGTGCCGAGCGGGTCGCCGGGACCGTCGGTGTCGGCGACGTGCGGTCGGAGCTGCTCCCGCAAGACAAGACGTCGGCGGTCGCCGAGCTCCACGCGGGCGGTCGCGCCGTCGCGATGGTCGGTGACGGAATCAACGACGCTCCCGCGCTGGCGGCGTCGAAGGTCGGCATCGCGATGGGTGGAGTCGGATCCGATCTCGCGCTGCAGGCCGCTGACGTGGTGATCGTGCGCGACGACCTGACTGCGGTTCCGTCGATCCTCGCCTTCGCTCGCCGGGCGCACCGCGTGGTGGTGGCGAATCTGGTCATCGCAGCCGCTTTCATCGGGGTGCTGGTGGTGTGGAATCTGGTCGGCACCCTCCCGCTTCCGCTCGGTGTCGCCGGGCACGAGGGGTCGACGGTGATCGTCGGCCTCAACGGGCTTCGGTTGCTCCGTCGGTCGGCCTGGCCGCGGAGGTAGCAGCGCTCGTCCTCGTCGCCGGAATTGTCGGTGGTGCCTTGTACGGTGCGGGTGTTCGCAGCGGATGAGGCGAAACGGGTGATCGGAGAGGGCCATGGCCAACGGCAAGGGCGAGGCAGACGGATGTCTCGGGATGGCGGGACTGGTTGTCCTCGTGATGGTGATCGGTGTGTTGACGATGATCCCGAAGGCGGTGTGGATCGGGCTCGGCGTCCTGGTCGGCATCGGTGTGCTGGTCTGGATCGCGATGGTGATCGCGGAAACCGTCGCAGGCAATCGTCGCGAACGGGCGATCAGAGCCGAGAACACAAGGGTCGCTCAGGCGGCGGCCGCGGTGACACGGCGCGTCGAGGTGCTCGGCGCGACCAATGCGCGCCACGTGGAGACGGCGCTCGCTGCTGCCGACCGAATCGCGAATTCGGAGGCGGCGCAGGAGGGTTGGCTGGGTGAGGTCGACTTCAGCGAGGACATTCGCGGCATCGAGGAGGCGTTCGGCAGGTCGCAGGAGTTGCGGAGCGTTGCCATCGAACTGCAGGCACTGCCTAATCCGACGCCGGCTGATCGGAGGCTTCTCGCCGAGGCCGTCACAGCCGCGAAGGGGCTCGATAGAAACGGCCGCGAGCGCGCCGACCTCATCGCCCGCTGCGCCGACGAAGCGGATCGGATCGACGAGTCGCTGCGAGAGGAGAAGGAGCGGACACGCACCGAAGAGCAGCGCGACGAACTGCAACGGAAGCTGAACTCGATGCTGTACGGCGTGGAAGCGTCGGCGATCGCTGAGCCGGCTGACAGCGTCGCCGATCAGGTGCTTGCGCGGGTCGCGGGCTATCGGGAGATCAAACAGCAGATCGCCGACACGCGACTGTCGTGACCGTGGGCCGATCAGCGCTCCGGGGACAACGACTTCTCGTAGAGTGACGCGCCGGCGGCGTCGCGCAGGTTCACGGTCAGAACCGAGGTGTCCTTCGCGATCGTGACCTCGCCGAAGTGTTGGAAGCCTTCGGCGGGGGAGACGTTCTTCTCGGTGGGAGCGTGCACGAACTGGTACTTCGCCCCGAAGGTGGTGTCCAGCGGGCTCTCGGGGAATGCTCCGGCGTGGAGCGGCCCGGAGACGAACTCCCAGAACGGTCGGAAGTCCTTGAACGGCGCGCGGTCCGGCTCGTATGAGATCGCTGCGGTGTAGTGCACATCGGCGGTCAGGAAGACCTTGTTCCGGACGTCCTTGGTCTGCGCCAGGATGCGGGAGAACGCGATCTCGCGGCCGAGTGGCACACCGTTGTCGCCTTGTGCGACGGCTTCCATGGACTTGGGGCCCTCCTTCGGGTCGGAGGCGGCATCGGGCACGACGATGCTCAGGGGCAAGTCGTTGGCGATCACCTTCCACGTCGCGGTGGAGCGCTTGAGTTCGTCGATCAGCCAGCGGGTCTGCGCCTCGCCGAGGATCCCCGCGGCATCGTCGGTCTTCCAGGCGTCCGGATTCGAATTCTTGTAGCTCCGCATGTCGAGGATGAACACGTCCAGGTTCGGCCCGTACGACACCTTCCGGTACAGACGGTTCTGCGTGCCGAGTTGGACGGGCTGCCACTCCGCCCATGCCTGGCGGGCTCGGCCGGCGAGCACGTCGACGTTCATCTCCGAGTATCCGTCCCGCTTCTGGCTGGTCAAATCCTCGCCGGGGAACCAGTTGTTGATCACCTCGTGGTCGTCCCACTGGATCAGTTGCGCCACCGACGCGTTGAACCGACGGTAGTGCTCGTCGGTGAGGTTGTAGGCGTAGTTCCCGCGGAATTGGTCGAGCGTCTGAGCCACCTGATCCTTGGCCGGGCTGGTGATGCTCCGGTACGTCTTGCCGTCGTTCTGCTGCTGCGTGGCCTTCACCGGGCCGTCGGCGTAGATCGCGTCGCCCGAGTGGATGAAGAAGTCGGGCTCCAGGTCGGCCATCGAGCCGAAGATCGTCATCCCGCCCATGTCGGGATTGATTCCCCAGCCCTGGCCCACCACGTCGCCCGACCACACGAAGCGGATGTCGGACGCGGTGCTGGGTGCAGTGGTGAAATGGCCGACGAGCGGTTCGCCGACGGCGCCGTTCTCGCCTTCCAGGCTCACCCGGTAGAACACGGTCTGACCGGGTTCGAGGCCTGCGACCTGGACGCGCCCAGTGCCGTCGGTCGCCGGCGAGAGGACGGGGCCGCGGGTCTTCCTCGGATTGGCGAAGTTCTCCGTCGCCGACGTCTCGACAATCATCGTCGCCGGACTGTCGGACCGTGCCCAGACCAGGCCGCTGCTGGTCGTGACATCGCCGACGGCCACACCGTGTGTGAGCCCGGGACGGGTACGGGTCAATCCCGTCGAGCTCGGAGCGGGCGTCGTGGTCGACGATCCGCACGCCGCCAACACACCGCCCGTTGGGATCAGGACGGCTCCGGCGGCGGCGCCGCGGAGAAGCGTTCGACGGGACACGAGCGGGCGTGGGTCTGCGGTCATGTCTCCACGGTCGTGGCTTCGGGTGACCGCGAGGGAACCGGAAGGTTTTGCGCCGGTGACGAACCCGGTCATGAGGCGTAGCGTGCGACGGATCCGCCGTCGGACGAGGCCGTGGAGACCAGGACGAGTCCCGGTTCGATCGGCTGCCACATGGAGTCGGGGGCCTGCGGCAGGACTTGCCAACTCTGCGCCCCGGTCCGGACGTCGTAGGCGACCAGCACATGCGCCGTGGAACGACTCGCGGGGTCGCGCCCGCTGACGACCAGTCGAGAACCGTCGAAGCCCATGACCGACTGGCCGAAACTGATCGGAACTGTCGACAGCGGAGCCTGGTGAGCGGTGTCGAAGACCTGGACGGCGGAGCCGGTCGGGTCATGGGTGGAGACCATGAGGGTGTCGTCGGCGAGGACTGTCGCCACGACAGCACGGACGCCGGGCGCACCGGCCGGTGCCTCCCAGCGGACGCCGCCGATGACGGCGGAGGCAACGCCGATCCGTTCTCTCGTGGCCGACAGCACCGGGATCGTGTTCGCGGCGATCCCCGGGGCCTGTCCGACGACCGAATCGAAGGCGGTGAGGCCCCAGCCGGCGACATTGCCGATCTCGGTGCCGTCGGTGTCGAAGAATTCGGTGCGCGGTGCGTCCGAAGCCCGGTCGGGGGTGATGGCGAACCCGCCGTCGTAGACGGCGTACATCGCCGACACGCTCCCTGTAGCGGCCGGGTTCTCGCCTGTGTAGACCAGCTCGCCGTCATCGATCCGATAGACGGAGAATCCGTCCGACTTGGTGTCCCCGAGCACGATGAGGTCGCGACTGATCTCGGTGGAGCGAATCGGCGCCCGCGAGTGATTCTTCGGTGGTGCTGCGTCCCACAGCCGATCACCGTCCGACGAGAAGCGGACCAGCGACGCCTGCCGATCGAGTTGCGTCCGCGGGTCGACGCGCATCAGAACGTAGCGGGAACTGTCTCCCGGCCGACGGTCCTCGGGCAGACCGATGTTCTCGGTCCCGTCGGTGATCACCAGGAACCCGTCGCCGGCAGCGAAGATCTTCGACCACCCCGGACTTCGGACCAGCTCCGACCGCTGTTCTCGCCCCGTGGACGGGTCCAGGAAACTGACGCGGCTCACCACGACGCCGCGGTCCCGGGCGTTGCGGACACAGGCCAGGCGGCCGTTGTCGCTGATGGCGCACTCCGACGGCCAGTCCTCCCGCGGAGCACCCCACCGAGCCTCACCGGTTCGGGCGTCGACGGCGGTCATCACAGACTTCGCGTCGGGCTCGGCTCGGGTGCCGCTGACGATCACCACGTCGTCGTTCTGCGCCAGGACACGGGTCTGGGCGACCTCCGGGCCGAACAGGTCGTGGCCGGTCCGACGCCACCGTTCGGTCGGTGCATTCGGCATCGCGTCGAGCGTTGCGACGCCGGGTGCGTCCTCCACGGCCGGACCATCCCCGTCCAGCAGCATGACCGCCGATGACAGGCTCACCACCAGTGCGATGTCAGGATTCGGTGCGCGCCTTGATCCACGCCAGAGTCGCCGACACGTGCGTCTCGAGCTCATCGGCGTGATTCGCCATACCGCCGAGCAGAGCGTCGCCGAACATCGTCGCGAACCGCGGTGCACCGCTCGGCATCTGGCGCGTCTCGCGAAGAATGGTGGCACCGTCGTCCTCCGTGAGCGTGTACGTCCACACAGCGCCGCTCGTCTTGGTCAGCCAGGAGAGTTCGCGACCGGGATCCACGCTGAGCACTCTGTTGACGGTCGGCCACACGACAGCCCCGCGACGATTCCACCCGACGAAGCGTTCGCCGACCTTGAACGGACCGTGCCGCCGCGTCACTGCGAACAGCTCCGGACTGGCCTCCGGCATCGTCGCGGGGTCGCTCAGCACCGCCCACACGCGGTCGCGATCGGCGTCGATCCGGATCTCTTCGGAGAAGTCGCGGCTGGCAGCGGAAGTGGTCATGGCGGGTAGCTCCTTCTGGTGGTGGCGGGTGACTGGGGATCAGACGTCGTCGCCGGATCGTCGTGATCGGTCGGGGAGGAAGCCGTGGTCGACTCCCCACAGGACGGCCTGAGTCCGGGTCGTGACGCCGATCCGGCGGTAGCAACTGCGAATGTGGGTCTTCACCGAATTGATCGACAGCGCGGTGCGCTCAGCGATCATCTCGTTGCTCAGTCCTTGCGTGATGAGGGCGAGCATCTCGGCTTCCCGGTGAGTCAGACCTTCCTCGCGCCCGGGCCAGTCGCCGGCGACCACCTTCCGTGACGCTCGGCCGGTGGGATGAACGCGTTGTTCCCCACGGTGGATCGACTCGAGGGCGGTCACCAACTCCGCGGCCGCCAGACTTTTCGCGACGTAGCCGTCGGCCCCGTTCGCGAGGGCGCGCGTGATGCTCCGCTGGTCGAACTTCCACGTGTAGACGACTGTTTTGGCGACATTCGGATTCGCCGCGAGTTCGCGGACCTGGGGGCTGTCGCCCTGGGGATTCGCAAATGAGTCGTAGAGCGCGATGTCGACGGGGGTGGCGACTGTCGCATTCGCATCCAACTCCACGATCCGAATGCGGTCCTGGTAGCTGCGCATCATGGATGCCAAGCCTTCGACGACGACTTCGTAATCGTCGATGAGCGCGAGAACGAGTGGGGTCACATCGACGATCATATCGGCCCGTCGCTTCACCCTTAGGGGTGAAGACGTAAGTGCCACAACCACATAGCGTTTCGATCAGCAAAGCGTCAGATGCGCTTTGTCGGCCAGATCGTCGGCTCCGCAGTACGTCGCGCGCCAGGCCAGCAGATGGCGGAAGGCTCGTGCGTGGTGTGGTTCATGACTGGCGCGGGTTGGCTTCTGGTCGGGGCGGTAGCCGGTTGGCACACGGTGGACTTCATCCCGCACGACGAACATCTCCGGGCGTCGATCTGCGGACTTCTCGGAGCGGTGGGCGGCATCGCCGGAGGTGCTGGAATCACCGTGTTCGATGTCGGCACCGCGGACCCCGGCTGGATCCTGAGCCTGGTCACCTGCGTCGTCGGAGCCGTGTGTGCGGTGCTGCTCGCATCCGTCGGCGTTTCGTGGGTCGTGCGGATTCGGCGGCGCCTGTGACCGGCGAGTCGTCGATCGGTCGAACTCTTTCAAGCGAAAGGAGAACGCCTGATGATCGTGATAGGTGCGATTCTGCTCATCATCGGACTCGTCCTCAAGATTCCGATTCTGTGGACGATCGGCATCATCGCATTGGCGATCGGTGTGGTGCTGCTGGTGGCGGGAGCCCTCGGGCATGCCGTCGCCGGACGACGGCACTGGTACTGATCGTCTCGGCGGTCCGCCGGCATCGATCGCGATGTCGGGATCACAGTGGGCCGAACCGGATTCATTCATTACGTCGCAACACACAGTAGGGAGCTCGCCATGGGAATTCAGGACAAGTTCGAGAACAAGGCCGAAGAACTGAAAGGACGCGCGAAGGAATCGGCCGGATCGGCGATCGGCGACGATGATCTGAAGAACGAGGGTAAGGCCGATCAGGCCTCGTCGGGCGTCAAGAAGGGGATCGAGAAGGTGAAGGACAAGGCCAACGAGGTGGCCGAGAAGCTCACGGGCGACTAGAGATTCACGCAATAGCCGGAAACCCGGCGGTGGACCGCGCAGCGGTTCACCGCCGGGTCTCTCGCCTCCTCTGATCCCTCGGCGTCGCCTCGAAACAGGCGTAAATTGGGGAGCCCGAGCCGACAGGAGTTCATCATGTCGATCACCATTCGTCCGGCTGTGTTCCGGACTGCCGTACTCGCCACCGCCGTCAGTGCCGTCGCGGTGCTCGGCGCTCCGGGCATCGCGTCCGCCGACGTCAAGTCCGGTAACTACACGTCCACCACCTGGTCGTCGGGTGCTGTACTCCTGCAGCGACCCGGTCGGGTCGAAGGGGGAGACCTGGTGCTCATCGGGCGCTACCCGATCCACCGCACCGCGAGGGGCGGCTATGTGGACTTCTTCCCGGGTCACCGCGTATTCATGAACAGCGACGGGCACGGTGGGTACTCGGGACCGGCGTACCTCGGCGGTGCCGTGGTCGGACGGTTCACGTTGACGCCGCGTCGCTGAGCGGTGTCGGTCCGCGTCGCGACTCAGCGAATCCTGCGGCGGTACAGCCTGATCGCCGCCAGGTAGGCGACGACTCCGATCCCGGCGCACCAGGCGAGCGCCGCAGCGAGGTCCGCGGTGGCGACGGGCTGCTCGGCGAGGAGTGCCGACACGGTGTTGACGATCACCGAGGAGGTCGCCGAGGAGGTCACCAAATGGCAGACCCGCGACCTCGAAGCCCTGTATCCGGTGATCTACCTCGATGCGATCATCGTCAGAAATTCGCGATGGCGGGCACCTGCGCAACATATTGCGGCCTAGATCGGCACCGAGTCAGCGTTGCTTCCGCCGTCTATTGAGCCGTGGCCTCCGGGGTGAGGTCGGCGGCGAGCGCCCGGACGCGGGCGGTGATGTCGTCGCGGACCAAGCGCATGCGTTCGATGCCGTCGATGCCGCGTTCGGAGGGCTCGTCGGTATCCCAGTTGATGACGGTGACGCCGGGGGCGTCGACGACGGCTTCCCGACCCAAGGTGATCACTTTGTCGACTCGGGCCAGCAGGGCCGGGTCGATGCCGACCGGGACGTGTCCGGTGATGTCGACGCCGACTTCGGCGAGGGCTTCGGCGGAGAGTGCGTTGACGGCGATGCCGGGGCGGGTGCCGGCCGAGTGCACCTCGATCGCACCGCCCGCGGCCTGGCGCAGGAGGCCTTCGGCCATCGCGGACTTGCCGCCGTTCTTGACGCAGACGAACAGCACGGACGGTCTCATGGCAGGCCCCTTTCGGTGGGCTGAGAAGTGTTGGGGGTGAACCGGTTGCGAAGGGCGAGGGAGACGTAGACCAGAGCGACCAGGACGGGGACCTCGATGAGCGGTCCGACGACACCGGCCAGGGCCTGGCCGGACGTAGCGCCGTAGGTGCCGATCGCGACGGCGATCGCGAGTTCGAAGTTGTTTCCTGCTGCGGTGAACGCGAGGGTGGTGGTGCGTTCGTAGCCCAGCCCGAGGGAGGCGCCGAGGAGGTACCCGCCGCCCCACATGATGGCGAAGTAGGCCAGTAGCGGCAGTGCGATGCGGGCGACGTCGGCGGGGCGAGAGGTGATCTGGTCGCCTTGCAGGCTGAAGAGCAGCACGATCGTGAACAACAGTCCGTACAGGGCCCACGGTCCGATGCGAGGCAGCAAGGTCTGCTCGTACCAGGCTCGGCCGCGGCGACGTTCCCCGATCCGGCGACTGAGGTATCCGGCCAACAGCGGGATGCCGAGGAAGATCAGCACGGACTTGGCGATCTGCCAGGGGGAGGTGTCGATCGTGGTCTGCTCCAACCCGAGCCAGCCGGGAAGCACCGACAGGTAGAACCAGCCCAGCACGGCGAACATCAGGACTTGGAACACCGAGTTGATCGCCACGAGTACGGCGGCGGCTTCCCGGTCTCCGCACGCGAGGTCGTTCCAGATGATGACCATCGCGATGCAGCGGGCCAGGCCGACGATGATGAGTCCGGTGCGGTACTCGGGCAGGTCCGGCAGCAGCAGCCACGCCAGGGCGAACATCAGCGCTGGGCCGACAACCCAGTTCAAGACCAGCGACCCGACCAGCAGCCGGCGGTCGCCGGTGACGGTGTCGAGACGGTCGTAGCGGACTTTCGCCAGCACCGGGTACATCATGATCAGGAGACCGAGTGCGATGGGCAGGGAGATCCCGTCGACCTGAATCTTGTCGATGACGGTGTTCAGGCTCGGGATGAGGCGACCGAGCAGCAGCCCGGCGACCATCGCCAACCCGATCCACACCGGAAGGAACCGGTCCAGCGTCGACAACTTCCCGGCGACGCTGCGGCTCGGCGTCTGGACGCTCATGCCAGGGCCTTCCCGGTCAACGGTGCCACGATGCCGGCGACGACGTCGAGGGCGGCCGGTACGACCCGATAGTGCACCCACGATCCGCGGCGTTCGGACTCCAGCAGCCCAGCGGTCCGCAGGACCTTCAAGTGGTGGGAGACCGTCGGCTGTGAGACATCGACCGCCGGCGAGATGTCGCACACGCACGCCTGACCGCCGTCGTGGCTGGCGATCAAGCTGAACAACTGTAGCCGCACCGGATCGGCGAGCGCCTTGAACACCGCGGCCGCCTGCACCGACTGCTCGGGGGTCAACGGCTCACGCACCAGCGGCGAACACCGGACCGGTGAGACCTCGATTCCCAATGATTTCGACATATATCGATATTGACACTGGTCGATATCGGGTGCAACACGAAAGGGCGTCACCCAGAGGGTGACGCTCTTCCCCGACTCGAGGCCAACGCAGTTTTCAGCAGCTCGCGGAGGCCGGCGTGCAGCACGTCGAGGACCCCTGCGAAGCCTGTGTCAGGCCCAGGTCGGAGCCCTCCGCGGCGAGAGTGGGTGCCTCACCGAAGGTGTCCGAGTCGGCCAGGACGGTGTAAACCTCCCAGCGTTCACCGTCGGGAGCGCCGACCCACACCTTGTCCTGCGTGGCGAAACAGCACGTGGTGTTGATCTGCTCCTCGGTGAACAATCCTTCGCCGGCCAGGCGGGCGATCTCGCCGTGCACGGCCTCACTGGAGTCGACTTCGACGCCGAGGTGGTTGACGGTGCCACCCTCTCCGCGATTCTCCAGCAGAACCAGCTTCAGCGCGGGTTCATCGATCGCGAAGTTCGCATAGCCGGGCTTGACCTTCGCGGGGGTGGTGTTGAACAGCCTGCTGTAGAACGCGATCGACGCTTCCAGATCGTCGACGTTGAGAGCGAGTTGTACGCGGGACATGAGAACCTCCAAGGCTTTGATGAATGTCGAAGTAGTTGCCTGTTTCCGTTGTAACTCGATGATGATTCATTTGGTGCAATACGCAGAACTGGACTTAACATAATGTATCTTATCGGCGCAATTATCTATCGAGTTCGCAAACAGGTGAATACTCGAGATCATTGGTAAAACGCCAGAACCAGCGGGAACGCGGATTGTTCGCCTCCCGCGGCATGACGCAGCTGCACGGTTCCGTCCGATCTACGTGCAGACATGACAAGATAATTCATCTGATGCATGGAAAGGTCGCGGGATGAGGTGCGATGCACCGTGAGTTCGCCGGGTCTCCCGTCTGACATCACCTGGCGCGAGCGCGCAATATGTCACTGTGACGATTCTGCACGTCTGAGTGGATTCAGTTCTTCTGCAGCATGTATGGACCACTGCCTCCTTACTGGTTGCTCGATACAGCGTGGCCCCGAATCGTTGTCGGCGCCGGCGCGGGTCTGCCCCACTGATATTTGCCGAAACTCTATTCATTGGATGAATAGAGGCGTATGGTGCTGGATTATGAGTGGTGAACACCCACTGCCTGGTAGCGCCCCGTTACGACTCGTCTCGTCTGGCGCCGAGTTGCTTCGTCCCGAAGAGCAGATCTGGACAGAGATGCTCGAGGGTTGGAAATCGGCGCTGATGGCACGCACGTTGGGTGCATCCACGATCTATGGCTACCTGCGAGTCCTTCAGGATTTTCAGGCAGTCTCTGGCGACTACCCGTGGCGATGGATGCCGCAGGACGTCGACGAGTACGTCACCACGCTGAACGCACGCAATGGCGGGACGGCCGCCAAGTCAACCATTCGCGCCTATCTGATGGTGGTCAGGGGCTTCTGTAGCTTTCTCTGCGAGCCGGTCTACCGGTGGCCAGACCTGTGCGCCCAGGTCTTCGGCGAATACCCGTCGCAGATCTGCTTCGCCTACAATCTTCCGGTCCATGTCTCTGACAACGAGGCGGAGCCAGAACGGAGAGCGTTCTCCCGCAATGAAGTTCAGACCCTGTTCGACTACTTCGACGACGAAGTTGAGCGTCTCTACGCGAAGAACAACAAGGCCTGGCTGACCACGCTGCGCGATTCCTGCATCGCAAAGGTTGCTTACGGCTACGGCCTTCGTCGTCAAGAACTCCTACGACTGCAGATCCATGACTTCGGACCGAATCCACATGTGCCGCAATATAAGGCCTTTGGTGCTGTCTACGTCCGGTACGGCAAAGGGTCGCGTGGCTCCGCACACAAGCGACGTACTGTCTTGACGGTTCCCCTGATGGACTGGGGTCCGGATGTGTTTGAGGCGTGGGTGGGCGCAGAAGGATGCCGACAACTCATGGGACATGCGGCGGACTCGCCCTGGCTGTGGCCGTCAGAACGCGGTGACCAGTTGACCTTGAACTCGTACGCCACTCGATTCACAGGCCATCGTCGACGTGCCGGTTTGCCAGATGGTCTGTCGCTTCACGGGTTTCGCCGGTCGTACGTCACGCACTTGATCGAGGACGGCTACGATCCGCTGTTCGTGCAACAACAGGTGGGCCACGAGCATTCATCCACCACGGCGCTCTACACCCAGGTGAGTTCGGACTACCGACAGAAGACCCTGCAGCGCATGATCCGCGAGCGACTCGCATCCGCGGCTGTCCCCTACGGCGAAAGCAACCAGGCATGAACGTTCAGAAGCGCGTCGATTTCCATTGGAACCTGCGAAAACTCATGGCCGACCGCAATCTGTGGAAGTCGACCGAACTGGTCACCCTCCTTCGGAGCCGCGGTATCACTCTCTCTCAACCTCAGGCGTACCGATTGATGACGGGCAAACCGGAACGCATCAACAGCCGGGTCTTCGCCGCGCTGTGTGACATCCTCGACTGCTCCCCCGCCGAATTGTTCGAGCCCGTCGTGGTGATGCAAGGTAGGGCAACCGGAACCGCACCCGACATTCTGCCGGCAGGAGAAGCCCGACCGAAGAAGGCTCCCGGGGTTCGTCGCGTTCGCGTGGTCGATTCCGACGACGGCCCACGAGATACCTAGGCCCGCGGTGATGATAGATGATGGCACGCCGGAAGCCCGCACCCGAACCTGACCGGTACGAGCCGTGCGAACGATGCGGTGAGGCCTATCTCACCGCCGCGTGGTGGCAGGACACCCCAATCTGCTGCTATTGCTACAACCAAGCCAAACGCGTTGTCGGGCAATGTGTTGAATGCGCACACTCAGGAATTGTCCCGGGACGCACACCGACCGGCCAATACCTGTGCCGCACCTGTAGCGGCATCCAACTCAACGTCGATTGCGTCGAATGCGGAGCCGAGGCCGAGCTCTACCGTCGCGGTCATTGCTGGCGCTGCGAGCTCGCCCATCAAGTCGACGAACTCCTCACCAACCCGCACACCGGTGTCGTCAATCCGCAACTGGCCGGCCTCGCAGCTGCGCTTAAACAGATGCCTCGCGCCAACAGCGGGGTCACGTGGCTGCGAAACCCAACTGTTCGCGCCGTGCTCCAACAGATCGCCGCCGCCGACACTGTGGACCAGCGACTGCTGGCAGCGCTACCGGTGAACCGTTCGTCCGTGCACATTCGCGCCCTCCTCGATGAGCACGGCATCGATGGCGCCCGAGTGGATTTCCGGACCAGGTTCACCGCGTGGGCCGACAGCAAGCTCGCGACGCTCACCAACCCTGACAATCAGCTCGTGATCCGCAGCTACATTCGGTGGCATGTGTCAAGACGATTCGACGACAAGTGCACCAACGGAACGTTTCTCGCCGCCAAGCAGGGAGTGACCGTTGCAATCGACTTCCTCAACTTCCTCGACATGCTGCAGATATCGGTCACCGACGTCGATCAAAGTCAGGTCGATACGTTCGTCGCGTCCGGCACCGAAACCAACCGGCTATTGAGCCGATTTCTCCCGTGGGTAGTCGCCACGTATCGATTGCCCCCGCTGACGATCGCGCCTCACCAACGCGGCACGACACGAGCCCTGACCGAAACCATGCAAGTCGAACAACTCACACGGCTCTTTGCCAACGACGCGCTGACTCCGCGCGATCGCCTGGCCGCTGCGCTGATCGTGGTGTTCGGGCAGCCCACTCACAAAGTCGCCGCATTGCGATGGGATCAGATCAACCGCGAGGAGACCTGCACCATCACCCTCGGAAAGCACCCAATCGTATTGGAGTCGCCATTGGATCGGCTCGTCGCCGAGGTCGCCGAGGCGACAACCAACCGGCAGACCGCCGCGCATAGCGAATCGGTGTGGGTCTTCCCCGGTTATCAGCCTGGGAACCATCTCAACGAAAGTCACCTGAGGCGCCGCCTCAAGGCACTCGGATTTCCCTCGCTCACAACGCGTCTCGGTACCTGGCAAACCATCACCCAGACCTCACCGCCTCCTGTCCTTGCAGACGCACTCGGCATCCACACACAGACGGCGATCAATCATGCACTCCGCGGATCGAGTCAGTTTGGCGCATACGTTGCAGCACGAAACGGCCAACGCGAGCAATGACTGTCGGTCGATCAGGCGCTGCGCAACTGCAGGATGGCGATTTCAGGCGGCGCACCCACTCGGACGGGCGGTCCCCAGGCGCCGGCCCCATAGGTGGTGAACACGGTGGTGTCCTTGTAGAAGTCGAGTCCGGTGACTGCGGTGTCGGCGGCAGCAGCGGCGGCGTAACGCAGCGGCCACATCTGCCCGCCGTGCGTGTGTCCGGATACCTGGAGATGGGGCTTCCCCCCGGATAGTGGACACAGGGGTGAATTAAGCTGCGTCTCCGATTCTATCGGAGACGCTCCGCTCGTAATCGTTCGGGGACATGTTGTTGCAGAACGAGTGCCGCCGCCGCGTGTTGTAGCGGGTCAACCACCGAAACGCCTGCCGTCGACACGTCCTCTCATCGGGCCAACTCGCCGAATCGCGCAGGACCTCGCGTTTGAATGCCGCGTTGAACGACTCGGCCAACGCGTTGTCGGCACTGGTACCCACCGCGCCCATCGACTGCGTCACGCCCATGTCCTGGCAGGCGTCAGCGAAGTCCTTCGAGGTGTAGACCGATCCGTGGTCGGAGTGGAAGATCGCTCCGCGCAGACTCCCGCGGTCACGCTCGGCCGCGCGTAGCGCGTCGATGACCAGCTCGATGCGCATGTGATCAGCGATCGCCCACCCGACGAGCCGGCGAGAGAAGCAGTCGATGACCGTGGCCAGATACAGGTTCTTGGCCTTCCCGTCGATACCCGGGATCGCCAACGGTAGATACGTGATGTCGCCGACGTACACCTTGTTCGGTGCCGGCGCGGTGAAGTCCCGTTTCACCTGGTCCGGGTACTTCTGCTCTGCCGGTTCTGGCACCGTCGTCTTGACCCGTCGTCGTTTCCGGTAGCCGGCGATCCCGTGTTCGCGCATGACCCGCTCCACACGTTTGTGATTGACGCGCTCACCAGCGGGTTTCCCGTCGTTGAGGTCGGCAGTGATCCGCGGGGCACCGTAGGACGTGTCCTCGTCGTGCACGGCTGTGATCTCCTTGAGCAGGGCATCGTCGGTAGCGGCTCGACGCTCGCGACCGGGCGCGGCCTTGCGCCATGCGTAGTACGAGGAACGAACGACCTCGAGCAGGTCACACAGCCACTTCACCGGGTAGGTGGCGGAGTTGTCGGCGACGAACTGGAAGCGGCTCACCAGTTCGTCTCCCCCGCGAAATACTTGGCTGCCTTCCGCAGGATCTCGCGTTCGGTCGTCAGCTTCGTCGTCTCGACCTCCAACGCCCGGACCCGTGCCCGCAGCCGGACCAGTTCTTCCTCGGGAGTCTCGCCGTCGGGTACCTCATCGGTGGTTCTGCGGTGTAGCGGGCTGGTGGTCGGGGTTCCGTCGGCGCCGGTCTTGCGTCCGGTCCCGTACTTGTCGAGCCATCCGCGTAGCGTGCCGCGTTCGATCCCGAGATCGCCGGCGATCGACCGGACCGTCGCACCCGGCGTGGTCTCGTACAAGTCGACCGCGTTACGCCGGAACTCCTCGTCGTAGTGCTTCCTGGCCATGGACTACATCATCTCGCTTCCCCAGCATCAGGCTGGAATCAGCGTGTCCAACATCCAGGGGGAAGGCCCCTCCTCGTCGTAGTGCTTCCTGGCCATGGACTACATCATCTCGCTTCCCCAGCATCAGGCTGGAATCAGCGTGTCCAACATCCAGGGGGAAGGCCCCTCCTCGTCGTAGTGCTTCCTGGCCATGGACTACATCATCTCGCTTCCCCAGCATCAGGCTGGAATCAGCGTGTCCAACATCCAGGGGGAAGGCCCCTCCTCGTCGTAGTGCTTCCTGGCCATGGACTACATCATCTCGCTTCCCCAGCATCAGGCTGGAATCAGCGTGTCCAACATCCAGGGGGAAGGCCCGATCGACGTCGTGGGCTGCTGCCTCCCGGACGTGGTTGGGTTGATGCGCCAGTAGCAGGGTGAATCGATCGTCGGGTCGACCGGCGACCGCGGCGTCAAGGTCGGGTTCGTACGGGGCGGAATTGCTGAGGTCATGCACTCCAGCGACATCGATGGTGGCTGCCCCGCGTCGGATCTCCACGCTTGAGTTGTTGATGGTGGTGATACCCAGCGAACGCCACTCGTCCATCCAGGCGCCGACGTCGTCGGAGATCTGTTCGTGGTTGCCTGAGACACCGAAGACACCCAACGGCGCTCGCAGATCAGCGAGTGGCTGCAGGTCTGATCCGACATGCTCGATGGTTTCGTCTGACAGGTCACCGACGATCGCGATGAGGTCGGGGCGCTCGGCGTTGACCATGTCGACGATCGTGCGTGTGAACGCCTCCCCGCGGGCGGGTCCCAGGTGCAAATCGCTGACGACGGCCACGCGTAGACCGTCGAACTCGGCGGGCAGCCGTTTCAACGTCACCGACTCCTGATTGACCCGCACCGACGCGGCCTCACCCACGCCGTAGAGCGTGGTGCCCACCGCCACAATCACCTTTACGTTGGAGTACGTCCGGGGCGGTCGCCTCGGACGTTCGTCCGCGGTTCGGGGCGTGGCTCGACAATCACCTGTTGTCGCTGGTGGCTTGGCGTGGAAGGTCACCCCGGACCGTGACGGGTCGTTTCGGCCGCTGATTGAGATGTGTTCGCGAACTTGTCGCTGTGTAAAGGTGTGCCGGCGAAACCACCCTGACGAGCCAACCGCACACGGAAGGACAGTATGGACGAAAAGATCTGGGTAGGAATTGATGTCGGTCGGCATGCGCATCACGCCGCCGCGGTCGATGAGGCGGGAACGGTGCTGTGGTCTCGGCGGCTTCCCAACGATCAACCGGCGATCGAAGCGCTCATGGACCGGGTCGCCGACATGAAATTCGTGGTGTGGGCGATCGACATGACCGCACCGGAATCGGCGCTGCTGAGGGGTGTGCTGGCTGCGCGGCGCCAGCAGATCCGCTACGTGCCCGGCCGGGTCGTGCACAGCATGACCGGTGCGTTCGCGGGTGAGGGCAAGACCGATGCCCGCGATGCGGTCGTGATCGCCCAGACAGCCCGCCTACGTGGCGATCTCGCCACCGTCTCGGCGCCCGACGACGTCGCGATCGAACTCGACCTGCTGACCGGACATCGCAACGACCTCGTCGCTGAACGTACGCGAGGCATCAACCGCCTGCGCGGCCTGCTGACCCGCATCTTCCCTGCACTAGAACGGTGTTTCGACTACTCGACACTGACCGGTCTAACGTTCCTCACCCGCTTCGCCACGCCATCTGCGATCGCTGCGGTCTCTGACGACGAGATCTACGACCACCTGCGCAGTCACGGCGTCCGCCGACCCACGATCCCGAAGATGATCGACAAAGCCCGTGCCGCGGCGGCCGCGCAGACCGTCACCCTGCCTGGCGAGGCGACCACAGCCCTACTGGTGCAACACGCGGCTACCTCGTTGGTCATGCTGACCCGTCAGATCGCCGACCTGGATAAGCAGATCACCGAGGTGTTCCGCCGCCACCGTCACGCACGGATTCTCGAATCCGTGCCAGGCATCGGCACCCGAAGCGGCGCTGAGCTCGTCGCGATCACCGGCGGCGACCTCACTTCGTTCGGCTCGCCCGCCAGACTCGCCGCCTACGCCGGCCTTGCTCCGGTACCGCACGACTCCGGTAACCGCCGGGGAGCCTTGCGTAGACCCCAGCGTTACCACAGAGGACTTCGCAAGGTGTTCTACATGGCCGCACTCAACAGCTCGCAACGCGACGGCCCGTCCCGCGAGTTCTACCAGCGCAAACGACGCGAGAAGCGTTCCCACGTCCACGCTCTCATCGCTCTCGCTAGACGTCTGGTTGACGTGGTCTGGGCACTGATCCGCGACGGTAGGGTGTGGTTGCCGCGGCCGACCGTCGAGCGGGTGTCAGTCGATGAGGTGGGCGCGATGGCTGGATGACTGGCGGGGCCGGTCAGATCTCGGCACGTGCGTGCGTACTAGCGGGACACTGGATGCGTGTCGGTTCGGGTACTCGGCCACCAGCTTGCTCTGCCGACAAGTGTGGCGATGGTCGGCACAACGATGGTGCGGACGATGAAGGTGTCGAGCAGCAGGCCGATGCCGATGATGAGTCCGACCTGGGTCATGATCGAGATGGATCCGGCCATGAGTCCGAACATGCTGGCAGCGAAGATGAGGCCGGCCGAGGTGATGACTGATCCGGTGTTGGTGACGGTTCTCAGGACGCCGATGCGGATGTTGTTTTGGGATTCTTCGCGTAGGCGAGAGATAAGAAGCATGTTGTAGTCGGCGCCGACCGCGACGAGGACTATGAAGGCCAGTAGTGGTACGGGCCAGGCGATATCGGTTTTGAGGATGTGTTGAAAGATCAGGACACCGATACCCAGTGCCGCGGTGTAGTTGAGTATGACGGTGCCCAGAAGGTATAGCGGCGCGATGAGTGCTCGGAGTAGGAGTATCAGGATCAGGCCGACGATGGTGAGGGTGGCCAACGCTAGGAGTCGGAAGTCTTCGGTGAGTAGACGTTGCAGATCGGCGTTGATGGCGGGGAACCCGGCTATCGCGATGTTGGAGTCCTGCAGGGTTGTGTTCGGTCTGGCGGCGAGTGCGACATCGGTGATTGTGTCGGCCAGTTGCATGGCCTCGGTGCTGTAGGGGTCGAAGCTGGTTTGTATTGCGTAGCGCACGGTATGGCCGTCGGGCGAGACGAACTGGCGAGCGACGTCGACGAAACGGCGGTCTGCGTTGGCCTGAGGTGGGAGGTAGAAGCCGGTTGCTGAGTTTGTTCCGGCGGTCTCGCGGGCGGAGGTTTGTAGTTGTGTGGCTAGCGCGGCCATCCCGGCGAGTTGTTGAAGGTTGCTGTCGATCAGCGCGGATACACCGGCGGCGAGTTGGCGTGATCCCGCCGCGAGTTGACTGATACCTGTTTGCAGTTGGGTGAGCTTGCCGGGAAGGTCTTGGCTGCTGATGCTTCCCAGCGTGGAGCCCAGTGAGTTGACGGTGGAAGTGAGTTGGTCGGTGACTGTTGAGATCGGTGTATCCAGCTGCGCGAGTTGTGTTGACAGCGTGGCGATCTGGTCGAGGGTCCCGTTGCTCAGTAGGGCGTCGAGATTGCGGGTCTGCGCGCGCAGAGCTGCGCACTGCGGGACTTGGGTGCACCAGGGCGCATTATCGAGGATGGGCAGGATCGAGGTCACTGTTGCCAGGGCTGCAGATGTTTGGCGGGTGAGCGCGGCCAGCTGTGGGGCATTCTGAGAAGCGCGATCGAGCGCTGGTGCAGATGCGGCGAGTTGGCGGAGTATCGGCTGGTACTGCTGAATTTGCTGCCCTGCTGTGCTTGCCTGATCGAGGATGCCGGCCAGGGGGGCCAAGTTGGTGCGTACCTGGGTGTCGAGCTGAGTAAGCCCGTCGGCGAGTTGGAATGCGCCGGTACGGAGCTGTTCGAGGTCACCTCGGCGGTTCTGGCCATCGTCGACCGCACCCGCCAGCCGGTCCCCGATCTGACCGTTCTGCCAGGACAGCTCGGCTTGCTCGAGCTTGTCCCCGGTGGGACGGGTAACACCGATGACTCGAGTCACTCCGGGGATCTGGGATACACGTGAGGCCATTTGCTCAAGATCGGCCAGCCCGCTGGCAGTACGGAGATCGATCGGTGCATCTACAACGAGGAACTCAGTGATAGTGACGTCTTGAGGGAAATGACGGTCGAGCAACGCGTAGCCTTCGTTGCTGTCGGTTGTCGCGGGCTGCCCCTCACGATCGTCGAAGGTGATCTGGATGCCCATCGCGAAGACGCTAAGCACGATTAGCCCGACCAGGGTTAGTGCCAGCAGAGGCACAGGACGCCGCACGACGAGCACGGCGACGCGATTCCAGTACTTTCGGGTCAGATCTCGTCTGGGTGCGCCCCAGCCGAATCGCGCCGCCCACAGCAACACCGGTGGTAGCAGGGTGACCGTGGCGAGGAATCCGATGAGGATGGCGATCGCGCATGCCGGACCCAAGGTGGAGAACACGCTCAGCTGACCAAACACCATCGCCAAAAAGGCCAGCGCCACCGTGGCAGCTGAAGCCAGGATGACCCGTCCGATAGTTGCTGTCGCGTCCACGAGCGCAACCTCAGTGGTAGCGTCCTGGCGTAGCCGTTCGTGATAGCGACTGATGAAAAAGACTGAGTAGTCGACCCCGGCTCCGAGCAGGATGACGGTCATGAACGCGACGGTGAACTGCGATACCGGCATACCGAGTTCGCCGAGTGCGGACAAGACCCCGCGGCCCACGCCGAGGCTGACACCGATCACCAACAACGGCACCAGCGCGGTGAACAGCGATCGGTAAACGATCAACAGAATGATCGCGATAAGCGCCACCGTCGCCACAGTGATCACGACTAAATCGCTTTCAGCACTGACGATCTGGTCACTGAAAGTGGCCGTCGGCCCGGTGACATGGACAGTGGTGTCCGTACCGTCAAACACGCGCTGCGCGGTTTGGCGCACGGTCTCCACAGCATGCGTGGCCGTTGGCCCTCCCAAAGTTCCGGTGACCCCGACAGGCAAGTACCAGGCTTGCCCGTCCTCACTCAAGGCCTGGCCGGCCGTCGTCGGATCGGAGAGCAAATCCCGCACTGACTGCACATCGTCGAAATTTTCGCGCAACTGCAGAACGAGCATGTCGTAGCGTTCCCGCGCCACGTCGGTGAACCCGTTCGGGTTCTCCATGGTCACGAAAACAGTGGTCTTGGCGCCCTTCTCACCGAACGCACCACCCATCTGATCGAGTGCTTGAAACGATGGAACCCCAGCAGGGATCGGATCAACAGACTGCTGCCGCACCACCGTCTCCAGCTGGGGAAACAGTATCGCCAAGACGATACCCACAGCCACCCACGCCCCGATGACGAGGAATCTGTGCGCCAAGGTGAACCGTGCCAACCGCCCCAATGTCGTGCTGTACTCGCTGCGTTCCGCCAACCGGCGCGCCGCCAAGCGCCCACCACTTGGACGTTGGACCACCATACGCAGCACCTCACCCTCGACCCAGCCCGTCTACGAAACCGACGGTATCGTTACGGTACTAGCAGTACCATAGATGGGGGAGGAGGTCAGGAGGTTTGGTGTCGCCGGTGGGCCATGAGGAAATCGTCGACAAGCTGTTCGAGATCGCCAACGGTCATCGACCGAATGCCCGTGAGCTTGGCAAAGACAAGGGGGCCCGCCAGTTGAGTGACTGCCATGGTCAAATCGAGGTCGCCGAGCTCCGCCGTGGCCACGTCACTCGTCAAAACTCGATCGAATGGTTCTCGATACTGCTCGACGACTCGACGACGCAGTGGCGCGAGCGCGTTCTGATCCCCGTCGGATTGCCCGGATTGCCGGGGCTGCTCGGGAAGCATTGCCAACCATGCCAGCGTCGTCAACTGCAGCGGTGCCTGCTCAATAAGCTCAGCCTGCCGCTGCATCAGCTTCAGCAGGTCATCACGGATCGACGTCGTCGTCTCGGGGGTCTCGGCCTGAGGCAACAATCGCTCGAAGGCAGCCGCCACCAGATCTGTGGAGCTCTCGAAGTGACGATACAAGGTGGTGCGAGCAACACGAGACAGTCGAGTGACCGCCTCCACGGTAACGGCTTCGACCCCGCCACTGTTCAGCAAGGTCACCGCAGCATCCAACAAACGCTGACGCGACCGAACCCGCCTCGGGTCAACATCGTCGGAATCGATGGTTTCCACCTGGCCACTCCCTATATAGCCAAAATCACGAACCCCTGACTGCACAACAATACCGTCGGTAACAGAGCGAAACTGCCAGTGGCGGTACCGATTGAAGGCTCAGAAAGGTCACTTATGAGGGGCGACAAACCACTACCAGCACACGCACCATGGTGCATGGGATGCGGCGAAGACAACCCCAATGGCCTGCACCTCGAGGTACACCTGCACGGCGACCACGTCTACGCCGACCTGCAATTCGACGAGCGCCACTCAGGAGCCCCGGGACTCGCCCACGGCGGAGCCATCTCAGCGGCATGCGATGACATCATGGGTTTCACCCTGTGGATCGCCGAGACACCCGCAGTCACCCGAACCCTCACCGTGGAGTATCGACGCCCGGTCCCACTGCACACCCCCGTGCACATCACCGCCTCCCTCGTCGACGAAACCGACCGCGCGCTCTTCATCGAAGCCAACGGTACTGTCGGCGACACAACCTATTTCGCCGCAGAAGCGGTCTTCGTAAAGGTCGACTTGAGTCATTTTCTTCGTCACGGAGACTGGGGCGCCACAGCAGACCTCATCACCAGATTCTTTCAGGCCGACTAGCTGTACTGACCCGACAGGTTGGGTACGCGGTCGGCGGGTGAGTTGCCTCGGAGTGCGGTGTGGCCGCGTTCGTGATTGTAGATGCGAAGGAACTCGGGGAAGGCCGCGACGCGTTCGGTTTCACTGAGGTAGGGACGGGCGTAGGCCCATTCCTCCTGCAGGGTCTGTCAAGACCCGGGTTTGTTGGAGACCGATCATTTGTTCTGTAGTGCAGGTTCTGTCTCAGCAGCAGCGGCGTGCTGCTGCCAGTAGTGGTCTTCGACCTCGGCCGGCGGCCGGTGATCGAGTTCGCCGTGCAGGCGCGTGGTGTTGTACCAGTGGACCCACTCGGCAGTCGCGATCTCGACGGCGTTCGTCGACGCCCACGGGCCCTTCCGGTAGATCAACTCGTGCTTGTACAGTGAGTTCAAGGCTTCGGCCATCGCGTTGTCATACGAGTCGCCGCGCGAGCCGACCGAGGCGACGGCGCCGGCCTCGGCAAGGGCCTGGGTGTAGCGGATCGCCCGGTACTGGACGCCCCGGTCGGAATGGTGAATCAAGCCGGTGATGTCCTGGCCGGCCCGGCGACGCAGCCACAGGCCCATCGCCAATGCGTCGATCGCCAGGTCGGCGAACATGCGGGTCGAGGTCTGCCAGCCGACGATCATCCGCGAGAACACGTCCAACACGAACGCGACGTAGACCCAACCGACCTCGGTTCGAACGTAGGTGATGTCGGCAACCCATAGCTGATTCGGCGCAGTCGCGCAGAACGCGCGGTCGACTAGATCAGCAGGGCGTTCGGTCTCGGGTGCCGGTTTCGTGGTACGCGGGAACTTACCTCGCACGACGCCACGTATCCCCAGGTCACGGCACAGTCGTTCGACTGTGCACTTGGCGACGGTGATCCCTCGGCGGGCGAGGGCGGCGCGGATCTTGCGGCGGCCGTAGATGCCGCCGGAGTCTTCGTAGACGTCCATGATCTGCTCTTTCAGATACTCGTCGCGGACCGCTCGAGCCGACGGGGCGCGGCCGCGGGCGGCGTAGTAGGTCGATGGCGCGATCGCGCATCCTGCCTCGGTGAGGGCGGCGGTGATCGCCTCGACTGGCCATCGATGACGGTGCTGGTCGATGAAGTCGACGATCAGCGGTGTGGCCGGTCGAGCTCGGCGGCGAAGAAAGCTGACGCGGTCTTCAATATCTCGTTCGCCCGCCGCAACTCGGAGACTTCCTTCTCCAACTGGCGGATCCGTTCGATATCCGAGACCGTCTCCACACCCGGTGCCGCGGCCTGTCCTTCCTCGACGCGGCGAACCCAGTTGCGCAGGGTTTCAGGGTTGATGTCGAGTTGTTTGGCGATCCGCGCCAACGCTCCTGGCGCGGTCTCGGGGTCCTTACGGGCGTCGATGGCCATGCGCGTGGCACGGTCCCGCAATTCCTTCGAGTACTTCGATGGGCGAGGCATGAAACAAGTGTCCCTTCCGGTCAAACCTGTCTCCATCAAACCCGGGACGATTCAGTCCTCGAGTGGTGAGATCTACGACGTCACCGTCGTCGATGATCGAGACGCCGTGGTGGCCGGCATCGAATCTCGCGACTACATGGGCGGGATCGTCCTCGGTGCGCAGCCCGAGGTGCTCACCGCATCGGCCAATGGTGCGGTCAATGAGGTTGCCGCGCAACTGGCGACCCCATTGGAGTCGGCGCTCGCTCAACAGTCTGGGGTCCCACCGGGCGGTGAACCCACAGTGACCCTCACCGACGTTGCACCGTTCTCCGACGAAGACCCCAATGGCGCGCTGCTGAACTCGGCGTTCTTCCCGATGCTCTTCGGCGGCATCATCGGCGGCGTCCTCATCTCGACTGTCATCGTCGGAGCGAGGCGACGCATCCTCGCAGTGACGACGTACGCCATCGTCGGCGGAATCGTCCTCGCCAGCATCCTGCAACTCTGGTTCGGGTCGATCCAGGGCAACTACTTACTCAACGTCGGCGCCTTCGCCGTGGCCATCGCCGCTATCGCCGCACCGATGATCGGCTGCGTTGCGCTGATCGGCCGCGCTGGTACTGCAATCGGCCCGGTCGTGATGATGCTGTTCGCCAACCCCATCTCGGGAAGCGCGTTGCCGTCACAGTTCCTCCCCGGAGCATGGGGCGAAATCGGACAGTGGTTCCCACCCGGTGCATCGGCGACGCTGGTCCGTGAACTGTCGTACTTCCCCCAGGCCGACACGACGTCATCGTGGCTGGTACTCGCCGGGTGGATCGTCGGTGGCGTGATCCTCACCGCCGTGGGACACCGCCGATCGGTCAGCGCCCCGCCCAAACCAACTGCCAGCGATGACGGCTACACGAAACCGGTCCCTGCCCTTTCGTCCTGAGGGCAGGTTTCGGAGCCTGCCTCAGCTGGTTTGGACTCGAGACAAAGTGATACGAGTGGTTACCAGTATGGCGAGCTGGCGATATATGCCGCGACGCTTCTACTACGGACGTTACGTACGCGATGATGCTGTCGGCTGCCCGTCACTTGTTCTTCGTGCGGTGGCATGCCTGCGGCCGTTGTTGGTTCCTTCTTCGTCGGTGTGGCGACGTGGCTCGTATGCAGAGTTCGGCGGATCCCGTTGTTGGATGGGTATCTGGCGAGGTCGTGTGCCGACACTTGCCGCTCTGGACTCTGGGTGACCCCTGTGTGGGTGTCCCCGAGTTGTGCTCCTCAAATATGTCACTGTGACGAATGAGTGTGATCTCCGGGGTTCGTCTTCAGTGAACGCTGACGGCGAAGACTATGTTCAACGTCTGACTCCCGGGTGGGTGTGTTGCGTCGACATCGGCGACGAGCACATCGCACATCCGGCTCCTGAAGCGCGCATTCTCGTGGTCGAAGAGGCTGGAAGCATCTGAACGAATCCCTCCGCTGACCTGCACGGCATTCCGTTTCCCGGAATTGTCAGAGCCTCGCGATACAGTGTATTCAAACGTTCGAACAAGCGTTCTGATCCGGATTTGTTTGGGAGGAGGTGGTCGACGTGAACGAAAACAGCATTCAGTTGCCGGAGGATCCGGTCGCGTTGGCCGCCCTGATGGACCAGGTGGCCGCCAAGTTCGCGGCGGCTCCGTTCGCCGCGGTGACCGAGGACCAGTTGGTCACCACCGCCGAGGTGATGGAGTCGGCGCGCCGTCGCCTCGACGGTGCCGATGCGGCCCTGCTGGTGGAGATCTCCGACCGCAACGCGGTCCGCAAGGTCGGCCTGTTCTCCCTGCACCAGTTCCTGGCCCAGCACCTGCGGGTCGGCGACGGCGAAGCCAAACGCCGCCGGATCGCCGCCGAAGCCATCGGCCAATTCTCCTCCCTCACCGGAGCAACCCTCGACCCGGCGTTGCCGGCCACCGCCACCGCGGTCGCCGACGGCGCCATCGGCGGCGGCCATGTCCGGGAAATCGCGGCCGTCATGGACCGGATTCCTTCCGCGGTCGACGCCGAAACTCGGGGTCGGGCGGAGGCCCAGTTGGCGGCCATCGCCCGCGACTTGTCCCCCGCGGGCGTGGCGCAAGCCGGGCACCGCCTGCTGGCGCACCTGGATCCGGACGGGCAGGTCACCGACGAACGTGACCGCGCCCGCCGCCGCGGCCTGACCCTCATGCCGCAGGACCGGCAGTTGATGAGCAAGGTCCGCGCCCAACTCAGCCCCGAGCTGCGCGCCAACCTGGAAGTCATGCTCGGCCAATGGGCCGCACCCGGGATGAATAACCCGGATGATCCCGAGTCCCCGCGCGGGGCCGCCGATCTGGCCGACCCGGCGGTTTTGGCCGCCGCGGCCGAGCGCGACACCCGCACCGCGGGTCAGCGCAACCATGACGCACTGCTGGCGATCCTGCGGACCGCGCACGCCGCCTCCGGGGTGCCGGCCGGCAAACTCTCGACCGAACTGGTCGTGACGGTCACCGACAAGGAGCTCGCCCAGCGGGCCGGGGTCGCGGTCACCGCGACCGGCACCCGCCTCCCGATCCGAGAGTTGGTGCACGTGGCCGGTGCGGTGCAGCCGCACCTGGCGGTGTTCTCCGCCGCCACCGGTAAGGCCCTGTGGTTCGGGCGGGGACGACGCCTGGCCTCGCAGGATCAACGGTTGATGCTGTTCGCCCGCGACCGCGGGTGCACCGCCCCGGAATGCTCGGCGCCGTTCGCCCGCACCGAGGCGCACCACCTCACCGAGTGGCGTGACGGTGGTGCCACCGACATCGATAATCTCGGTGCCGCGTGCGGGCGGCACAACCGCTCGGTCGGCCACCAGGTCGGCCAGTGGGAAACCCAGATCCTGCTCGACGGCCCGGATGTGGGGCGGGTGGCGTGGCGGCCGGTGGCCGACACCCGCCGGGACTGGCGGGTCAACCAGATCCACCACGCCGAACTCCTGCCCGACCTCGGGCCCCACGCCCCACCGGCCCCGGAGGACTCCCGGGTCGAGGCCTACCTCACCCGCCTCCTGACCGCCTGACCGGCAACCACACCGGCCAGGGGTACAGGCATGCGCGCAGCCGATCTCGCTCGGTTCGCGTCTCTATAGCCGTGGCCACTTGAGCGTCTCGCCTTCGCCCTCGACGAGGTCGACGAGTGGGTGTATTGGTTCCGCAGACTCTGGAATCATCGGCTTGATGCCAGCGACGGTCCAGATCAGACTGCGGTCACGGTCGAGGCCACCACCGCGTTCCATCTTCCTGGAGGAGTCGACCGATGAAGTACACCATCTCGATCGAGATCGACAGGCCACGCAACAAGGTGGTCGAGTTGCTCTCTGATCCGGCGCAGATGCCGAAGTGGCTGCGCGGCCTGATCTCGCACGAACCGATCGAGGGCGTGCACGGACAGCTCGGCGCCGTCTCACATGTCGTTTTCCAGACCGGGAAGCAGCAGATGGAGGCGACCGAGACCGTCACTCGCGTCGATCCCATCGACCCGCAGCCAGCGCCCGCCACCACTGCAGTGCGCTACGAACGCGAGATCGCAGCGCAGGGCATGTGGCAGGCCCAACGCGACCGCCTCATCGACGCCGGGCCGAACAGAACACTCTGGGAAAGTGAGAGCGAATTCCGATTCGACGGACTCGTGATGCGACTGTTCGGACTGCTCATCCCCAGTGTGTTCCGCAAACAGTCACGCCGGCACATGGAGGACTTCAAAGCGTTCGCCGAGGATGGGGCAGACGTTCGTGACGAGACGAGCTGACTCGCGGACGAGGTCCGGCGTCCGGTCCCTCTCGGCGAAGGCCGGGCCGACGCCGACCCCGACCGTGACGTGTGCTGCTGCCGCTCACGCACTCGATCAAGCGTTGGTGGAGCTGTCGGTGCTGATGCTGTCGGGCCACGCCGTGTGCAGAGTGGTCGGTGGGCGACGTCGTCGACCACGTCCTGACGGTCACCGACAAGTTCACGCAGTTCGCGGCTGGAAGGACTGACGCACCGCGAGGCCAGAGGCGTCGTCCAGTGGATCGACGAGCTGCACTGAGTGCCACGATCCTCGAGAGTCGAGCCGCATGGTCGTCGGTCGATCCTGTTCGGGTCTGTCACCTCCCGTTCGGGGATTTCCAGGCACACGAGGCCGCGGCGATCAATTGTGCCGATGTCCTCCTTCATGCGTGGGATGTCGCGCGAGGGACCGGGCTCGAGCATTCGATACCGGCGGAGTTGGTTCCCCAAGCGTTGGCGACGATCCAGAGACTCGCGTCGGACGAGGCGGTACGCGACGGGCACTACGCCCGACCGCCGACGGAGGTTCGCGGCGCTACCGCCGACATGCTCCTGATCGCGTCTGGCCGGTCGCCGACGTGGCCTGATCGGTGACTCGTCACCTCCCCGAGTGAGAAGTCTCGCGCGGACATCGCATCGCAAACTAGTACGCTGCAGACCCCAGACCGTTCCGGAGGGAGCATCGATGCCAGAGATGTATCGCGGGTCGGAACGCGAGCTTCTGGACGCCATCATCGACCGAAATCGCGAGGCGTTGATCGCCTCCGTGGAATGGCTGTCCGACGCGGAGAGTCGGCGACGCCTCGTCGCGTCCGCGACCACGCCGATCGGCTTGATCAAGCATGCGGCCGCCGCCGAACGCTTCTGGTTTCAACGATTCCTCGATCGCCGCACAGAGTGCGACGGCCCGGCGAACCCCGGCGAGGCGAGCTACGCGGTCGACGACGCCGAGAGTCTGGACGACGTCATCGCCGAGTTCCGTCGTGCGAGCGCCGAGTCGCGGCGCATCGCTTCCGGACTCGACGCCGACGATGTGCTGATGAACTCGCGTGACGAACCGGTGAGTGTGCGATACGTGTTGCAGCACATGGTCGAGGAGTTCGCGAGGCACGCCGGTCACGCCGACATCCTGGTCGAGCAGATCGTGGCCTCGCGCTGAGTTCGTCGCGCATCCTTGCCTGTTACGAAACGGCGTTATATAACGGTGGTATGAATCAGTGCGGGGTCGTTGAACGCACGGAGGCGGGTCGCGGAGGCGGCTCGCGGCGACGTCGTGATCCCCAGCCACGACCGCCTGTGTGGGAGCAGATCGGTGGACTTCCCGGCCTCGTTCAGTCCGCGGTCCCGTCGATCGTCTTCGTTCTGACCCACCAGGTGTTCGGTGTGCTCACAGCGGTTCTGGCGGTTCTGGGGGCGGCGGTGTCGATCGTCGCCGTGCGCGCTGCCCGCGGACAGTCGTTGCGCCCGGCGATCGGCGGCGTGGTCGGCGTCGCGGTGTCGTCGACCCTGACTCTGTGGACCGGCGACGCCCGCGACTACTTCCTGCCGGACATCTGGGGCTACCTGATCTGTGCCGTGGTGCTGCTCATCTCCGTCGTGGCCCGACAACCGCTCGCCGGTGTGCTGTGGAGTGCGGCGAATCGGCAGTCGATGGCGTGGCGGAACAATCGTGAAGCGCTGCGGGCGTACACGATCGCGACGCTGGTCACCGCCGCATCGTTCGGCGTCCGGTCGGGTACGCAGATCTGGTTCTACGAGCTCGACGCGGTCGGCGCGATGGCTGCCGCACGGCTTGTCGTGAACTATCCGCTCTGGGGCCTGACGGCAGCGGTGTGGGTGTGGTCGATCCGCGTCGCGAGGCGCGTCCGATGAGTCCGCGCGCACTGGACCCCGCCGTCCGAGAGGCGCTGTCCGAAGCGGCTGTCCGCATCCTCGGAACCGAGGGGCGCGACGCGCTCAGCTCTCGCCGCCTCGCCCGGGAAGCGGGAACGTCGACCACCGCCGTGTACACCTACTTCGGTGGCATGGACGAACTCCACCGTCACGTCAGGCGCCGAGAACTGGACGCGCTCGTGCACCGGCTCGACGTGATCGACGTGACCGAGGATCCGGTCGCAGATCTCGCCGGGGTCAGCGCGGTCTACATCCGCTACGGAGCGGACCACCGGTCGCGCTATCGCGTGATGTTCGTCGATCAGCCACCCGACGACGAGCACGATCCGGCCGAACGCGTCTTCGACCGCTTCCGCGCAGCCGTCGAGGCGTGCGTGACCGTCGGCCGATTCCACCCGGACGTCCACTACTCCCCTGCGCTGTGGGCGGGAGAGATCTGGGCGGCGTGCCACGGCGCGGCGATGCTGGCGGCGACCGACCTCCTGCCGCCGTCGCAGATCGATACGCTCGCCGCAGACCTCGTCTACCGGATGTGCGTCGGATTCGGCGACGATCCCGTTCGTGCTCGGGCCTCTGTCAACGGCCGGTTCGGTGAAGGAGACAATCGACGTGCAGCCGTGCGGCCGCAGCGAGGAGAACACGGTGCCGCGACCTGATGCGACCGAGCGCTGGACGCTCGACGACGCACCCGATCAGACGGGACGCGTCGCCGTCGTGACCGGCGCCAACTCAGGGCTGGGACTCGAAGTGGCGCGCGGGTTGGCGCGCCTGGGCGCAACCGTCGTGATGGCCTGTCGAACCGCGGGTACCGCCGAGGTCGCACGCGCTAGCATCGTCGCCGACCACCCGAGCGCGGACGTGTCGGTCGTGCCACTCGACCTCGCCGATCCGGAGTCCGTCCGGCGGTGCGCAGACGGGGTCATGGCACGTCACTCGGCTGTCGACCTCGTTGTCGCGAACGCCGGCTACATCCCGACCGAGGTGGTCAGGAACGATGACGGGATCGAACTCGGCTTCGCTGCGACGTTCCTTGGCCACTTCGCCCTCATCGGGCACCTCGCCGACGTCGTGCGTCGGACTCCGGCTGCGCGCGTGGTGACCGTCGGCAGTCTGGCGCACCGCACCCGGGGCGTCGATCCGTCGTCGCTCGGCGTCGGGACGACGCGCTCGCCGATGCGCGCCTACGCCGAGGCGAAGCTCGCGCAACTGATCTTCGCCGGCGAACTGGACCGACGGTTCACCGCGATCGGATCGTCGGCGATCTCGCTGGCCGCGCACCCGGGCGCGGCGAAGACTGGCGTGATGCGCGAACGGAATGCGGTCATCCAGCGCGCGTTCCACAGCAGACTCACGTGGCCGGTGCTGCGGCTGTTCGTCAACGATGCGCCTGCGGGTGCTCTTCCGATACTGCGCGCGGCGACCGACCCGTCCGCCGTCGGCGGGGATTACTTCGGTCCCTCGGGGCCCTTCCAGCTGACAGGTGCGCCCGTGCAGGTTCCGAGCAGCCCGGTTGTTCGGGACGCCGCGATCGGGGCACGGCTGTGGGCGTTCGCGGAGTCGCACACGAGGGTGGAGTATCCGTGAGGGACCACATGACAGCACTGCTCGCGCCGGTGCGACGCCTCGATGTCTGGCTTTTCGTCGTCCTGGTCGTGCTGGTCGTGACGAGCTCGGTGCGCTACGTGCTGCGGCACGGGCTCGGGACGGTCGGGGTCCTGATCCTCCTGGGTGCGGTCGTTCTCGTCGCGGGCTACGGGGTGCGCCCGTGGCTGCCCGAGCGGTCGTGGGTTCCCGCCGCCTGGTCGGTGACACTGGCGGCGCTCGTCGCGGCCCTGACCGTGGTCGCGCCGTCCTTCGCCTGGTGTGCGGTGCCGGTGGCCTTCGCCGTCCTGGGCACGCTGCCGTTCCGGTGGGCGGTCGCGTGCGTGAGCGTTCTGATGGTGGTGATCACGGCGTCGTGGCTCCGGATCAGTTCCGCGTTCGACCCGGCACTGATCGCCGGGCCGCTGGGCATCGCACTCATCACCGTGATGGCGTTCCGCGCCCTCGACCGGGAGTCGAAGGCGCGGGCCGACCTCATCGACCGGCTCGTGGCGACCCAAGACGACCTGGCCGCCGAGCAGCGTCGAGCGGGCGCACTGCGGGAACGCGCGAGGCTCTCGCGTGACATCCACGACTCCGTCGGACAAGACCTCTCGAGCGTGTACCTGCTGCTGCAGGTCGCGGACCGCGGCTGGAAGACGCAGCCTCAGGACTCGCACGACAATGTCCGCACCGCGATCGACGCCTCACGCCGCGGTCTCGAGGAGATCCGGCACGTCATCCACGACCTCAGCACCGACGTCGAGTCGTCGACGCTGACCTCGCCCTCCGAACTGCATCGTCGGCTCGACGACGTCGGCGAGAGGTCGCACGGTCCGGCCACGGTGACGCTGCGGGTCGACGGCACGGCGGTGCCGCTGTCGCATCGCCTGTCGTCGGCCCTCGTCGCGACGGCGCGCGGAGCGCTGGCCAACGCACAGGAGCATGCGGGCGCGAATCGCGTGATGATGACCCTGACCTACACCGACGACGAGGTCCGCCTCGACATCCGTGACGACGGGCGGGGGTTCGACGTCGATCGGGTTCTCGCCGCCCAATCGGGATCGACGAGGGCGGGCGGACGTTCACAGCGAGGCCTGGGGCTGAAGGGCGTCAGCGACCGCGTCGTCGACCTGGGCGGCGGTGCGATGATCGAATCCGAGATCGGCGACGGCACCACCGTGTCCGTCTGGTTCCCCATCGGTGTCCCCCACGAGGAGCAGTGACAATGAACGACACCCGGATCAGCATCCTGCTCGTCGACGACCACCCGATCGTGCGCGCCGGACTCGCGGCCCTGATCAACGCGTTGGACGACATGTCGGTGGTCGCTGAGGCCGACGATCTGGAGTCGACGCTTCGGGCGGTCCGGACGCACCGGCCGGACGTCATCCTCATGGACCTCAACCTCGGAGCGTCGGAGCATTCGGGAGCGCAGATCATCGCCGAACTCCACAGAGCGCCGAACACGGCCCCGATTCCGCAGATCCTGGTCCTCACCACCTATCAGACGGAGTCCAACATCCTCCGTGCGCTCGACGCCGGGGCGCGCGGCTACCTGCTCAAGGACGCGCCGGCCGACGAACTGCTCACGGCGATTCGAGCAACGGCACGCGGCGAGACGGTGCTCTCCCCCGCGATCGCCTCGACGCTGGTGCGACGAAGTGGTCGGCCCGGCCCGACGATCACCGAACGCGAAGTGGAGGTCCTGGAACTGCTGGCTCAAGGAATGGGCAACAAGGATCTGGCCAAGAGCATGTTCATCTCCGAAGGAACCGTCAAGGCGCACCTGGCCCACATCTACGACAAGCTGGGCGTCGACACCCGAGCCGGTGCGGTCGCCGCGGCCATCGAGCAGCGGATCATCCGCGTGGAGTGACGGCCCGCGCGCCGAACAACGCCCTTACCGAAGACGACCGATGCCGACAGCTCACGAGGAGATGCCGGCACCGATCGTCGGGTGGGCGGTTCATGCCCTGAGCGGGAGGGAGCTCAGTCAGTGGTAATCAGCGCTTGTTGCCGTTGTTGAAGTGGTAGCCGCCCTTGCCGTCGTTGCCCTGCGCGCCGTTGGCTCCGGGGCCCTTGGCGTCGGTGCCGGGCTCCACGTGGTTGGTCTTGGTGTGAATGATGTCGAAGTAGGTCTTCGTGTCCGCGGCGTTCGGGTACACGCGGTAGGTGAAGACGTTCTTGGTCAGCTCGACGATCGGGACGACGCGCTCGAACAGCACCTTGCCGGTGGCGTCCTTGGCGTTGATCCACCGCTCGGACCCGTCGGCGTTGACGGTCCAGTCGCCCTTCAGCTTCGGTGAGTCGTCGAGGTTGTACATCGTGTAGGTGCCGTCGGCCTTGAAGTAGGCCCAGCCCACGAAGTTCGACACGCCCGCGTTGTCGAGGGCGACGCGCTTCCCGTTCTGATCGACGGCGCCGGTGGTCTTCCACGGGGTGGAGGCCAGGGACTGCGACGGCGTCAGCTTCTGCGCGAACGGCGACGGGATCGAGATCGACGGCGCCGCGAACGCGGGCGCGGCGGTGGTCGGGGCGGCGGCCAGGACGGCACCTGCGGCGGCGGAGACCGACAGGACGGCGAGTGCGGCGCGGCGAGCGAATGCGTTGTGTGTCATGACATTCACGGTATGGAGCGGTGAACGGGCGGGCATCATCCGATCGGCCAGTTCTGACCGCCCCGATGGCCGACGCTCCCCTGTCGCACAGGGCGCGCGGCCTCGCCGCGACAGCATCGAGATCTCGATCGCGGTCGCGTCTGCGGGCGGACGACCGGTTCCGATCAACCAAGGTGTATCCGGTCGAGATCGAGGCCGCGGCGCTGAGCCACCCCGACGTCGAGGACGCGGCCGCAGTCGGTAAAGCTTCCGCGGGAGATCCTCATCCGCGCCGCGCTCCCCCGAGACGACAACGGAAAACTGTACCGACGACGCATCGTCGAGCAGTAGGACCCGCTCATCCCACGACCGGAGCGCCGTTGAACTCCCTCTCGTCGACATAGTCGATCTTCAACGGTGCGAATCGTGCCGGCGAGGCCACTGCGCTCCAACCCAGGAGTCCGGTCATTCCTCGTCGGTCAGCACCACCGCCACCTCGCGCGGTGTCGGCCGTCGCGGCGATCCCCCGTCGACGTCGGCGAACAGCACCCGACCCGCCTCGATCGCCTGCCCGTACGCGAACAGGAGTTGGATCGCCGGGGCCAGATCGTCCTGCTTGGCGGTCGGCGGCGTCATCTCCATGCCGAGCGGCAGCGGGAACATGCCGAGATCGGTGAGCTCGGAGTCCTCCCAGACGGACGGACCCCACGGCGCCTCCGAGCTGACGCGGGTCGAGAGCCCGTGCACGACGACGATGTTCGGCTCGTCGGAGTCCTGACGGAAGCTGTGCCCGTCGAACTCGGCGGCCCACCACACCAGCCCGTCCATCGGCGCCACGCCGTCGGGTTCGGCCTCACCCAGAGTGGTCAGGGTGATCGGCTCTTCGAAGACCAGGAACCCGAGTCGACCGCCGGCGATCAACGCGTCGGTCTGCGCCGGCGACTCGAGCATCGCCGAGACGGTGGCGACCGTGCTCGTGGACATCCACGTCGGTTGCGCCTGTTCCACCGCGAGCTGTGCGCCGTCGAGCATGGTCTGCGTCATCAGCGTGCCGTGATCGAAGTCAGGGGCGAGAGTCTGCTCGATCCGCTGATAGCCGCGGAGGAGTTCGGCTCGGAGGCGGTCCATGCTCGCCGCGGACCAGGTCTGGGTTTGCTGTGCGTTGAATGTCATGCGCAGGACCGTAAGCGAGATCACAGAACACGTAAAACGCGTTGTCCACAGTTCTGCGATTCCGGATATCGCTCCACGTCAGCGCCTGTGGACAACCTCCCCGCTAGCTCTCGACGGCTTCGGTTTCTGGCTCCGGGTCTTTCGCCAACTCGGTCAGTCCGAGCCGCGGCAGGCCGCGACGCTCGTAGTAGTACGCCGTGCCGAGACCGATGGCGACGCCGATGACGAGGCCGATGGCGGTCATCGCGATCGCATGACTGAGCCCGGCGGCGCCGCGCGCGTCAAAGAACACGATGGCGCGGATCCCGACGTACACCTGATGCAGCGGCTCGAACGACGACAACCAGGCGAAGAACTGCGGCGTCGCCTCCAACGGGATGGTCGCACCGGCCGACGGCAACCCGAGGAACACGAACACGAACATGTTGATCAGCATGCCGATCCCACCGAAGGCCGACACCACCGACAGTGCGGTGACTCCGACGGCGGAGATCGCGAGCATGCTGTAGCCCCACAGGATCCATGGATGGTCGATGTTCATGTCGAGCGCTTTCGCGACGCCGATGTATGCAGTCGAGAGGACGACCGCGGTGCCCACCATGACGATCCATTTGATCACGAGCACCTCCATCCGGTTGAAGCCCTGCGGTCGACGGACCACGATGCGGGGACCGATCTCCGACGCGATGAATCCGAGCGATCCGTCGATCAGCGTGTTGACGAGCATCGCGCCGGTGAAGCCGCCGAGCAGCACGAGGAGTGCGAAGTAGAACGCCGACAGTCCGAGGCCGGTCCCGTGCGGCAGCGGCTCGAACTGCTTGGGCACGATCTTGATCGGGGTCGCGAGCGTGATCGCCGTGACGCCGGTGATGTGGGCGGGCGGATTCTGTTGAGCGGCGGCTTGATTGACCGACTCGGTGACTTTGACGCCGACGTTCTTGTTCATCTCGGCGAGGACCTCACCGCTCAGTGCGGTGACCAGCGAACTGCCCATCGTGGCCGACCGCGGGTTGGTCAGCACCGTGATCTCAGGCTGCGGCGCCGGCGTGGTCGAGGGAACCAGGCTCGCCTGCGCCAGCGCCAGCGTCTTGGCGCTGAAGTCGGCGGGGACGCGGATGGCGCCGTACAGGCGGCCGTCACGCATTCGTTCGACGGTCTCGTCCCACGTCAGGTACTCCAACTGCACCTGGTCGGCGTCGACCTTCGCGTCGACGGACTTGGTGATCTCCTCGGCGAGATTCACATGCTTGCCCGCCGGGTCCGTCGCGCCCACATCCTCGTTGACCACGGCGATCGGGAACGAGTTCAGATTGCGCGTCGGGTCGAGGATGCTGCTCAGATAGAGCGCCGCCATCGCCGACATCACCACCGTGACCACGATGATCGGGCCGGCCCAGAAACGCCACGACCGGAGGGGTCGGCTTCGCTCGGCGGGCGGGCGGTCGTCGAGATCGGTGTCAGTCATGCGAGTGCTCCCGTGAGTGGTTCTGATGGCGCTGGACAGAACGTTAGACGGTGCGCCGGTCGGTTACCGGGATGCGGCCGCACATGCTTCGAACCAGTTCGAGAACTCACACGCGAGGTGCCAACGATGCCCGTGGACGACCGACGGGAGCATCAGGAGCGGGAACTCGATGACGAGCCGTGCGTGGACACCTGCGGGTGTGTCGCGGAACTGGTGCCGCACTCCACCGATCGGAGTGCCGTCGGATGCTCGGGCGACGCCGTCCAGTCGGTGTGCGAAGAGTGGGTCGATCGGTGTGACGAGGCTCGAGACGTCGTCGTAGTCGATCGTGAATCGTGCGGCGAGCGGACTTCCGCCGTTCGTCTCCACCACCTCCTGGATGCCGTCGGCCGTGCGGAGGACGAAGTGGTCGGGGCAGGCGCGTTCCATCTCGTCGCGGTTCGACTCGACGGTGATCGCGGTGAACCATTCGGTGAACGCCGTCGACGCCGCGCCGGGGACGACGAGTTCGGTGAGGCAGAGGCGACGCCGCCGGCTGACGCGTGCCTGGGAGCGTGCCAGTGCGTCGGCGACGGCGGTGTCGCGATGCAGTCGGCGCAGGATCTCGTCGTCGCCGAGTGAACGCTTGGCGTGCAGCCAGGCCTCCCGACGGGTGTTGAGGTCTCCCGACGTGGGGACTGCGACGCCGAGCTTCTTCGCGGCGGCGTCGATGCGCCGACTCTCCCAGTTCAAGACATCGGCGCGGGCGTGTGTTCGTCCGCCGATCATCGCGGTGATCGCTGACTCGGCTGTCCCCATCGTCTCCCTAAAGCTAGACTGTCTATCGTTAACGAACGATAGGTGTCGGGGCGCGGGTCGTCAACGGCGCGATGCCCGGCAGCACGGAGGTGGCGGACGTGACCGATCCTGAACGACCCGCGCGACGGACGGGTGGCAGGTCGGCGCGTGTCCAAGACCAGGTCGAGGGCGCGGCCCTGGCAGTCCTGCTCGACGCCGGCTACTCGGGTCTCACCATCCGCGCGGTGGCGCAGGCGGCCGGTGTCGCCGAGACGACCGTTTACCGTCGATGGCCGACCGTCGGCGACTTGGCTGCAGCCGCTCTCCTGCGGCTCGCCGCTCGGGGCAACCCGATTCCCGACACGGGTTCCCTGGTGGAAGATCTGCGACTGCTGCTGACTCAGGTCACCGAGCTGCTGGCACGCCCCGAGGTTCTTCGCGTGGTGCGCAGTGCGGTGGTCGCGGAGGGTGATGCGGCCCGGCATGCGCGAAACGCCTTCTTCCAGCAGCGATTCGCGGCGTCATCGGTGATCGTCGAGCGTGCGATCGCGCGTGGCGAACTCCCCCCGGACACGGACGGCCTCCGCCTCATCGAGTCGCTGGTCGGCCCCGCCTACATGCGGGCGCTGTTCGGATATCGGGAGATCGACGACGACTTCGTCGAATCTTCCATTGCATCGGTGCTCGCCACGGTCCGCTGAGGGCGGCACGAGCGAAGCGGGGTCGGTGGTTTCAGTCCGGCAACCTGAGCGGGCGCAGCTCCGCGAACCGGTCTCCCGGACCCGGGTTGTCCGGCCAACAGGCTCCGCCCAAATGGTGCATCACGCCCCACACCGCATTCAGAGCGGTCTGGACCGCGCCCTCGGCCCACCCCGCGGTCCAGGAGATGTCGTCGCCCGCAAGGAAGATGCCGCGGTGCGGCGCCTCGAAATCGTCCTGCATGAAGTGGGTGAACAGCCGCTCCTGGTAGCGGTAGTGGCCCGGAAGGTTGGCGCGGAAGGCGCCCATGAAGTTCCGTTCGGTCTCCCACGACACGGTCAGCGGCGGCGCGATGATGCGGCTGCGGAGGTCGAGATCGGGATAGATCCTGCTCAGCGAAGTCAGCATCAGTTCCATCCGTTCGGTGGCGTCGAGCGGAAGAAGTTTCAGCGAGTCGTCGGTCCACGTGTACGACAGGCAGATCACGGCCGGACCGTCGTCTCCACCGTCCTCGGAGTCGGTGCCGCTGAGTGCACCGTCCATCAGATACACCCCGCGCGGCATCCGGTCGGTGAGCGTCATGCTCATCGGGTAGCGCCCGGTGCGCGGCTCCCGATCGCGCCAGAACGGTCGGTCGACGAGGACGAACACCTTGCTCGACCCCATGTAGTGGGTGCGCTCAATGGCACTCCAGTGGAGGGCGTCGAACAGGCTCTCGTCGCAGCGAATGGTGCTGAGCAGCAACCAGACCGGCGCGGTGTTCACGACGGCGGGGTACTCGGCGGTCTCCCCCGTCGCATCGGTGATGGTGATGCTGCCGGAAGGACTCCGGGCGATGTCGGTGACGGCCGGTCGAGGAACGCCGCCGTCGTGGAGCCCCGCCACGGAGGCGCCGGCCGGGCGGCCGACGGCGCTGCGCAGCGGGTGCGACCACAGGGCGCGCGGCAACCGCCGGCATCCGCCGACGATGCCGCGGTGATCCTCGTCGGCGGCGGTCGCGACCACGCGGAGGACCTCGAGGATCGAGTTCGAGAAGTCGGTGTCCCACCCGCCGGTGCCGAAGCCGACCTGGCCGAACAGCTCGCGATCGGCGAACGACCGCAGGTGTGGCGAGTCGGCGAGGAATCGGTAGAAGCTGGTGTCGTCGTACCGCTGCACCAGCCGATGCCACAGTGCGGCGACGGCGCCGGTGTCGCGGGCACGAAGCGCCGTCCGGAGTGCGGTGATGTCCGCGCCGTCCTCCAGGGTCGCGTCCCATGCGCGGGCGACGCGAGCGAACACCTCGGGGAGATCGTCCAGCGTACGTCCGTGAACGGTGATCCCCTTCAAGTCGATGACCGTGTCGGGCGTGGCCGCGGCGAGCGGGTTCGGGAACGGAACGGTGCGCAGGCCCATCTCGTCGAGATACCCGAACAGCGTGGTGGACGACGACGGGAAGCGCATCGCGCCCATCTCGGCGACGGTGCCGGGATGCCCGTCGAACGACGAAGACCGCATCCGTCCGCCGATCTCCTCGGCCTCGTAGACCACCGGCCGCAGCCCCATCCGAGCGAGTTCGTAGGCGACGACCGTCCCCGACAGGCCCGCGCCGATCACGGCGATGGGTGTGCCGCGTGCGGCGTTCGGGATCGAGCCGAGCCCGGCCGGGTGGCCACGGAAATCGTCGTACGGGAACGGGAAGTCGGGCCCGATCATCGAGATCGCTGCCGGGTCGCTCACGACGGCCCTCGGTACAGGTCCACCCGCCGGTCGCGAAGGTACGGATTGCGGCGACGAGACGCGGCGAGCCTCTCGGGATCCAGGTCGGTCACCAGCACGACCGGTACGTCGCCCGCGCGGGACAATTCCACCCCGTCGGGACCGACGGTGCAGCTCAGTCCGCAATAGACGACGGGAGCGCCGCCCCCGTCGCGGTTCCCGGCGTCGTCTCGGTGTTCGGTGCCCACCCGATTCACGTACGTGACGAACATCTGACTCTCGATGGCGCGGGCCGGGACCAGGACGGTGGCGACCTGCGTGTCCGGGTGTGCGAGCGCGGTCGGAACCAGCAGCCAATCGGTCCCCGCCAGGGCGTGAGCCCGGACCGCCTCAGGGAACTCGACGTCGTAGCAGATCAGGACGCCGCACGTCAGTCCGCCGAGCGGGAACTGCACCACCAGGTCGGTACCGGGAACGAAGGGGCGATCGTCGGGAGAGCCGTCCGCGCCGCCGGTCGGTCGGTACAAATGGGTCTTCCGATAGTGCGCGAGGACGTCACCGCCGCGACCGATGACGGCGACCGAGTTGTGCAGGAGGACGTCGTCGGTCTGGTCGAGCTCGGAGTAGCCGTAAGCGATGGCGAGTCCGGCGTCGCGGGCGGCCTGCGCCATCGCCGTCGCGATCGGTCCGCGGGGGCCGTCATCGGGACGCGGCTCGGCGGTCCGGTGCTCGCGGTAACCGGTGCACGTCAGTTCGGCGCACACCAGGATCTCCGCACCCCGGGCGGCGGCGTCGGCGGCAGCCGCGGCGACCTCGTCCAGTGACCCGGCGACATCCGACGCCGCCGGGCCCTGGAACATCGCGATCCGCATCGGTCACCTCCGCGATGGAGCAGGTGCTACTCGACGACCTCTCCGTCGATGTCGAAGCCGTCGTCGCCCTTCGTGCCGAACCGGCTGCGGACCAGCTTGATGAGTCCCTCGCCCGACAGGCTCGCGTCCACGAGCAGGCTGGTCCCGATCCCGAGCAGCCACGAGTCCTTGGCGATGGCGGTGCCCTGCTGAGTGGGGCGCAGCGAACCCTCCTCGTGCATGCCGGGCGTGCGCGCGTACATCGTCAACAAGCCGGCGCTGAACGCAACCAACCCGGCACCCGCGGCGGCGGCCGGGACCACCGGAGTCAACAGCGCTGCGCCGAGCGCGATCTCGGAACCGGCCAGGGCCTTCCCGAAAACTGCCGGAGGGAGCAGCCCGACCGGGGGAATCGCTCCCGCGGCCATACCCTGCATCCCGGCGGCGCTCTCCGTGTCGAGTGAGAGCTTGCCGATGCCGGAATTGAGGATGAACGCGCCGGCGGCGACTCGGATCGGAACACGGCGAAGATTCGCGGCGCTGGGCTTCAGATTCATTGGTACTTCCTCGATTCCAATCGGCGGCGGTCTCGGGCAGCGAGGCCACCTCCATCTCAGCAGAACCGACGGCTGTCGGGAGCCCGTTTCGGACGACGACGGACCGGCCTCGGTGCACAATCGAGGGAGCAGGTCATCCGGGTCAGGAGGTCGCGAGATGTCCGATCACGACACGCCGGTCGGTCCGGTCGACGCCACGGTGATCCCACGGTTCGCTGGCCCCGCCACCTTCGCGCGGCTGCCGAGGATCGACGAGGTCGACCAGACGGCTCTGGAGGGCGGGATCGCGATCCTGGGCATGCCGTTC
This sequence comes from Gordonia phthalatica, assembly GCF_001305675.1. Lineage (NCBI taxonomy): Bacteria > Bacillati > Actinomycetota > Actinomycetes > Mycobacteriales > Gordoniaceae > Gordonia > Gordonia phthalatica. The sequence continues at coordinate 2,296,860 of NZ_CP011853.1, read as the reverse complement.
GACGCGGGCACGTCGTACCGACCGGGCGCCCGCTTCGGCCCCGGACACATTCGGGCGTCGTCGAAGCTCCTGCGTCCGTTCCACCCGGGGCTCGGCGTGTCACCATTCGCAGTGCACCAGGTGGTCGACGCCGGCGATCTCGCCCTCAATCCCTTCGACATCCCGGAGGCGCTCGCCACGATCGAGTCGGGGGTCGTCGCGCTGCGCCGCCGAGGGATGCGGGTGATCACGCTCGGCGGCGACCACACCGTCGCCCTGCCGATCCTGCGGGCCGTCGCCGCGGACGTCGGACCCGTGGCCGTGATCCACTTCGACGCCCACCTCGACACATGGGACACGTACTTCGGTGCGCCCTTCACCCACGGCACGCCGTTTCGGCGCGCCAGTGAAGAAGGGCTGCTCGACCTGCGACGCTGCGTCCACGTCGGCACCCGCGGACCTCTGTACTCCGAGCACGACCTGCGCGACGATGCCATTCTCGGCTTCCGCGTCATCACCGCCGACGACTACGAGACCGACGGCGTCGCGGGCGTCGCCGAGACGCTACGCAGGCGAGTCGGCGACGGCCCGGTGTACGTCTCGGTCGACGTAGACGTGCTCGATCCGGCGTTCGCGCCCGGAACCGGGACACCCGAGGCCGGAGGCCTGAGCTCCCGCGAACTCCTCGGCACCCTGCGGAGGTTGGCCGGGCTGAACCTGCTGGGTGCCGACGTCGTCGAGGTCTCCCCCGCCTACGACCACGCCGAAGTGACCGGCATCGCCGCCGCCCACATCGTCTACGAGCTCCTCGCGGTGATGGCGGTCAGGGTCGGCGACCCTCGACCGCGTTCGTGAGCAGGCGGGTCAACCCCTCGGATGTCAACGCGGCCGGGTTCGGGTACTGCTGCCGCATCGCGATCTCCACGGCACGCGGGACGTCGTCGGCGGTGAAGCCGAACTGAGTGAGGCCGGTGGGGCCGTCCACCGCTGTCACGAGGTCGAAGACACCGCGGGGCGCGTCGTCGACGCCGAGCGCCGCCGCCACCCGTGCCATCGCGGCGGGCGCGGCCTCGGCGTTGTAGCGCATCGCGTGCGGGAGGATCACGGTGTGGGTCGGCGCGTGCGGCATCCCGAAGCTGCCGCCCAGGACGTGACAGAGCTTGTGGTGCAGGCCCATTCCGGCGCTCGCCAGGCAGGTTCCCGCCAGCCAGGCGCCGACCAGCAGATCGGTACGACCGTCCAGGTCCGTGGGAGCCACGCTCACCGTGCGCACCCCGCGCGAGAGCCGTTCGACAGCCTCCACCGCCACCGCACTCGTCGCCGGATTCGCATCGCGACTGTACAGCGCCTCGACCGCGTGCGCGAGCGCGTTGACGGCGCTGACGACGGTGAGCCCGGCGGGCAGTCCGCGGGTCAGGTCGACGTCGTAGACGACGGTCTCGGGCAGGATCTCCGGTCCGGAACGCGTGGTCTTGACGCCGTTCTCGGTCTCGCCGAGAACCGGCGTCACCTCGGACCCCGCGTACGTCGTCGGCACCACGGCCTGCGGGTACCCGGCGCGGGCAGCGAGTGCCTTCGACAGTCCGACGGCGCTCCCGCCGCCGACCGCGACGACGATGTCGACGCCGCGGTCCTGAGCCAGGATCAGCGCGCGGTCGGTGACGTCGACCGGCGTGTGCATGGCGGCGTCGGCGAAGTCCGCGACGACGCGATCGCCGAGTGCGGCCGCCACCGGAGCGCGGTGCCGGTCGCTCGCGATCAGCAGTGCGCGGCTGCCGCCGAGGCGATCGACCTCGGCGGGCAGGTGCGCCACGGTCCCGCTGCCGAAGACGATCCGGGACGGGTGGGCGGTGTAGGTGAAGGTCTCCATGACGGTCCGCTCCTCGGTGCGTTGTCAGTCCGCGATGGTCGCGTGCATCTCCCACACGATGACCTCGGCCGCGGAGTCGGTGGTCAGTCGCTGACCGCCACCGTGCAACCGTACGGCGTCACCCTCGTGCAGGCGTCCCGCGCCTTCCATCTCGACGTCGCCGCGCGCGACGAACAGGTGGACGAAGGGGGCGTCCGGCACGGTCACCGGCTGCTGTCCGGCCTGCATCCGCGCGACGCGCATGATCGCGCACTGGTTCTTGATCCGGATGGCGGCGTGGTCGGCGTGCTGCGGCATGCCGGACGCGACCGGAACCAGTCCCCCACTGAGCAGCTCGTGGTCGATCTCCAACTGCTCATAGCTCGGCGTGATCCCGGCTTCGTCCGGAAGCACCCACATCTGGATGAACCGGACCGGCTCGTCGTGCCGGTCGGCGTGCTGCGACGGCGCGGAATCGAGCCGCCAGGAGTCGTTCTTCTCCGAGTGCAGAATGCCGGTGCCCGCACTCATCCGCTGTGCGAGCCCGGGATAGATGACGCCGGAGTTCCCCATCGAGTCCTGGTGGACCAGCGATCCCTGCAGGACCCAGGTGATGATCTCCATGTCCTGGTGCGGGTGGGGTCGAAGCCCATCCCCGGCGTGACGATGTCGTCGTTGTTGACCAGGAGCAGCCCGTGCCGGGTGTTGGTCGGGTTGTAGTGGTGGCCGAACGAGAACGAGTGCTTGGAGTCGAGCCACCCGATCTTCGTCGTGAGTCGGTCGTCTGCGCGGCGGATGTCGATGGTGTCGGTGCTCATCGGAGCGGCTCCTTCGAGGTCGTGATGAAGGCGGCGAGGTCGTCGAGTCGTGTCTCGGGGATCTCGTGTCCGCCGCGGTGGTCGAGGACAGTGACGGTGGCGCCGGCGTCCGCGAGCAGGGAATGGAGGGCGGCGGTGTCGGCGGGCGAGACGAGTTCGTCGACGTCGCCGTTGACGATCGCGACCGGCAGTCCGGCGAGAGCCTCCGCTGCGAGCGGCACCTCGAGCGGTATCGGCATCGCGCCGATCAGGATCGCGGCACGGATCAGGTCGCGGTGCCGGGCCAGCAGCGAGGTGGCGATGTTGGCGCCGTTCGAGAAGCCGACGGCGATCACCTCCCCCGGCACCACGCCGTGGTCGGCGCCGAACGAACGGAGGAAGTCAGCCAGCGCGTCGGTCTGCGCGTACAGGTTCTCGGCGTCGAGCACGCCCTCGGCGTGACGCCGGAAGTGCCGGTTCAAGTCGCCCTCCCGCACCGTTCCGCGCGGGGCGAGGACGGCGGCGTCGGGAGCGATCCGCTCGGCGAGCGGCAGGAGGCTGCGTTCGTCGCCGCCCGTGCCGTGCAACGCCAGGAGGGTCGGCGACGTGCCGGGGCGCCAGCTGTGCGGGCGCGTCGCGTCCGACGATCCCACCATGTCAGAGGACCTTGTCGCCGTACATCTCGCCGAGCGGGTCGGCGATGAGTTCGATGCGGGCACCGTCGGGGTCGCGGAAGTACAGCGACACCTCGCTGTGCTCCACCAGCTCGACGCCGGCGGCGGTCAGCTTTTCGCGAAGGATTTCCCATCGGGATGGTTCCACGCTGATCGCGACGTGGTGCAGTCCGCCCAGAACCTCCTGGTAGGGGCCGACGTCGAGGCCCGGGAAGTCGAAGAAGGCCAGCAGGTTGCCGTTGCCGATGTCGAAGAAGAAGTGCGACGACCCCGGGTAGTCGCGGTTCTCGATCAGCTCGGTCAAGGGGAACTCGAGGATCCCCTGGTAGAAGCGGATCGTGGCTTCCACATCGCTGCTGACGAGGGCTGTGTGATGCAGGCCGCGGGCCGACGACGCCGGGCGGCTCTCGGCCGGTTGCAGGTACTGCTCACGCAGAGTGTCGCGTTGGGCGGCGAACTCGCGGGACCGCTGCTGTTCTTCGGTGGTGGACATGTCGACTCCTGATCTCGGGCTCTATCCGCATCCGGAAGTAGTTTTGATCGAAACTAAATCCAGAGTAGAGCTAACTGATTTCGGTGTCAATCACTTTCGGTATGCTGATGCGCATGAGCACTCCGCGATGGCTGTCCGACGACGAGTACGCCGCCTGGCGCGCCTACCTCGACGCGACCCGCCTGCTGTTGACCGCTCTCGATCAGCAGCTCGTTCGCGACGCCGGCCTCTCGTTCACCGACTTCGAGCTCCTCGTCGCCCTGTCCGAGGCGCCGGATCGGCGACTGCGCATGAGTTCGCTCGCGGACGCGGTCATGACCACGCGGAGTGCGGTGACGCGCGCGATGGTGCGGCTGGTCGACGCCGGCTGGGTGAAGCGGACGCCGTGCGCCGACGACAAGCGTGGGGCGTGGGCCAATCTCACTGAAGCGGGCGCGGCGAAACTCGCGGAGGCCGCCCCGGGGCACGTCGAGGCGGTTCGCGGCGATCTGGTGGATCTCCTCGACCCTGCCGAACTGGCCGCCCTCGCTTCGGGTTTCACCAAGGTGCGGCAGCGGTTGGCCTAGGCCGTGTTGGATGAGCCGGGTCAGTGAGTCTCGGGGGCGAAGGCTTCGTCGCGCTGCTCGGTGAGCCAGGCCCGGTACTCGTCGTAGACCGCGGTGATCGCTTCTCCGGGCCACCGCTTCGGCCGCAGTTCCGGTGGCAGTAGCGGATCGGTGTTGAGGTGGTTCACCGCCGCGACCATGGTGACGAATCGGGTGGGCTCGTCGCCGGCTTCCGCGATCGCGTCGAGGTACGCGAAACCGCGAGCGGCCCAGGTGTCGACGTCCCACAGTCGGCGCACCAGCTCCGCAGGGTCGCCGGTCGGTGTGGCGTCGAATCTGGTCGACACGCGGAGTGCGTCGTCGGGCCACGGTCGACGAAGGTTGGCCGGGCGCATCCAGACGCCCTCGCGCAACTCCCCCACGCGCAGGCTGCGCAGCGTAGCCCGCAGCGCGGTTCGGTTGGCGGCGCTGCGCCCGACGGTGGTGATCACCGCCATCTCCCAGGTGCCGTCCCAGTCCACGCGGTCGGGCGGCCGGCTGTCGTGCTGGCGCCGGATCAACCGCTCGGACAGTGTGTAGACCCCGTCGATCCTGGTCAGGTCGCCGTTCGAGGTCATGCGGGTGAGTGCGACGCGGGTCGTCGACTCCGCGATGCCGAACAGGCCCATCGCGCCGACGATCTCGCGGGCGCTCAGGCTGGGTGGCTGGACGCCGAGCAGCAGGCTGAGCACCGCGGAACGCGCGGAGACGGAGGGCACGAGGTCGCTGGTCATCGGATCGGACCCTACACCGGACGGCGCATTACATACTTGCGACGACTGATGTAGATATGTAACTTCTCTCGCATGGTGAATTCAACACGTGACGGTGTGGTGACGATCTGCGACCTCGGCGACGGCGAGAACCCGTTGGATCCGGACCGCGTCGGCGCGCTCCACGACGTGCTCGACGAGCTCGGTGCGGCCGACGGTCCAGGTGCGCTGGTCACGACCGGCACCGGTCGCTTCTACTCGACCGGCCTGGTTCCCGATCTGTTCCTCGAACCCGGATATCTCGACTCGGTGCAGCGCCTGCTCGCCCGACTCCTGGTCTCGTCGACGCCGACGGTCGTCGCGGCACCCGGGCACGTCTGCGCAGGCGGCCTGCTCCTGGCGCTCGCCCACGACCACCGCGTCATGCGTGCCGACCGGGGCTACGCGTGCCTCCCCGAGGCGCTCCTCGGCTTCCCGTTCCTTCCCGGGATGAGTGCTCTGGTCGGGGCCCGACTCGCCCCTCCCACCGCACACGCGGCGATGGTCACGGCTCATCGCTACGACGGCCCCGCGGCGGTCGAGGCGGGGATCATCGATCAACTCGCCGACGCCGACCGGGTCCTCGAAGCGGCGGTCGCGAAGGCGACCGAGCTCGCGCCGATGCGCGGCGACAACCTCGCGGGCATCAAGGCGGGCCTGTACCGCGACGTCGTCGCCCTCCTCGCCGAACCGGCCCTGTCGCGCGTGGGCGGAGGAGCATCCCGATGAGCAGCACCGATCCCCTCGCACCCGGCACCGTCGGCCGCTGGGTGGCCGGCCATCCGCTGGTCCTCGTGTACGCGAACGTTCCCGCATTGATCATGCCCACCCTGCATCCGAAGATCGCGCACGTCCTCAAGGAGAAGGATCGCGCGATCAACGGCTCGGAGGAGCTCGTCGATCTGCAGGCCTCGGCGCGACGACTCTTCAGCACCTACGAGATGTTGATGGGCATCGTCTTCGCCGGTCCCGAGAGCGACGACGTGGCCCATGGGCTCTATGAACTCCATCGCCCGATCGCAGGCACAATGCCCGACGGTGCGCCCTACCACGCGTGGAACAAGGACGTGTGGAACTGGACCTGGGGCTCCATCCTCAAGGGCGGCATCGACATCGCCGACGAGTTCGGTCTGCTGCGCTCCGACGACGAACGCGAAGACGCGTACCGCGGCATGGTCGAGATCGGCCGACGCTACGGCGTGCGCAGTCTGCCGGAGACCTACGCGGAGTTCGTCGCCTACTGGCAGCCCATCGTCGACGAGACGCTCGAAGTGGGACCCGAAGTGCAGTTCATCGTGGACCACGCGCTGCACCTCGCGAAGCCGCGCGGCTGGACGCTGGTCCCCGACGCTCTGTGGACGGTCCTGTCGCTCCCGCTCGCCCGGAGCATCCGGGTCGGCGTCCTCGCGGGGGTGCCCGACAAGTTCCATGCCGACATGGGCCTACGAATCACCGCGTTCGACCGGCTGGAACGTCGCGCGCACGGAGCCTTCTGGCGAGCAGTCCCGCGTGCGGTCAGCGGGCAGTTCGCGCCGACCTATTTCGCAGTGCGTCGACGTTTCGGCAACCCCGGCTGGCGGACCGTGTACTCGCGCGAGACTCTCGCCGAGCAGCGGGCCGACGCCGACGAGGCCCGGCTGAGCGGGTGTCCGATGCACCGTGCAGACGAGACGACGGAGCGGGAGACTTCGCATGCCCACGCATGACGTGACCAATCAAGCGCCGCCCTTGATCGGGGCCAACCCCGCCGAGGCGCCGTCGATCACGGACGCACTCCGTCGCGCAGGCGTCGGTGACGCGGCGATCGCCGACGTGTCCGCGGTCGGCGCCCTCGCTGGTTCAGAGGAGGCGATCGGGCTCGGCGACCTGGCGGAGGCTCATCCCCCGGTCCTGCACACCCACGACCGCTACGGGAACCGGATCGACGAGGTGGTCTACGACCCGGCGTATCACCGGCTGATGGCGCACGCGGTCGACTTCGGGCTCCACGGCGCACCGTGCGCGGATGCGAGCGAGCACGCGCACTTGCTCCGTGCCGCGAAGTTCAGCGCATGGAGCCAGGTGGACGCCGGTCACGGCTGTCCGATCTCCATGACCTACGCGGCGGTCCCCGCGTTGCGGATGGAGCCGAGCCTCGCCGCCCTCTACGAACCGTTGCTGAGCACCCGCGACTACGAGCCCGGACTGCGTGCCCCCCCTTTCCAAGCGCGGCTTGATCGCAGGCATGTCGATGACCGAGAAGCAGGGCGGGTCCGACGTCCGCGCCAATACGACTGCCGCGCACCCGCAGTCCGACGGCACCTACTCGATCACCGGACACAAATGGTTCACCTCGGCACCGATGTCCGACGTCTTCCTCACCCTCGCGCAGGCTCCCGACGGACTCACCTGCTTCCTGGTGCCGCGTGTCCTGCCCGACGGGACCCGCAACACGTTCCTGCTGCAGCGGCTCAAGGACAAGCTCGGAAACCGGTCGAATGCGAGCAGCGAGGTGGAGTACGACCGCACCGTCGCCTGGCGGATCGGAGACGAGGGTCGCGGCGTGCGGACGATCGTCGAGATGGTCAACCTGACCAGGCTGGACTGCGTTCTCGGCAGTGCCTCCCTGATGCGGATCGGCACGACGCAGGCGGTGCACCACGCATCGCACCGCTCGGCGTTCGGAGCGCGCCTCATCGATCAGCCGTTGATGCAGAACGTTCTCGCCGATCTCGCTGTCGAGGCGGAGGCGGCCACCACCGTCGGGCTGTGGCTCGCGGAGTTGACCGACGGCGCGATGGCCGGCGACGAACGTCTCGCGACGCTGCGCCGCGTCGCACTCGCCGTCACGAAGTTCCACGTGTGCAAGCGAGGGCCGATTCACGCGGCCGAGGCTCTCGAGTGTCTGGGCGGCAACGGCTACATCGAAGACTCGCGCATGCCCCGGCTCTACCGGGAGGCGCCGCTGCTGTCCGTGTGGGAGGGCTCCGGGAACGTCGCCGCACTCGACGTGCTGCGTGCGCTCGCGCGCGAGCCGGCGGGGCTGTCTGAGTTTCTGGACGAGATCGGTCGGGCGAAGGGCGCGGACGCGCGGTTCGACGACGAGCTCCGACGCTTCGAGGGAGAAATCCGCGGCCTGATGTCACTCGACCTGGACGCGCTGCAGTTCGGTGCTCGGCGCCTCGTCTCCCGCATGGCCGTACTCCTGCAGGCCTCGCTCCTGATCCGGTTCGGAGACCCGACGGTTGCCGACGCCTTTGTCGCGAGCCGGATCGACGACGACCGGGGCGACGTCTTCGGCACCCTTCCGCGCGGGACCGACGTGCGGCGGATCATCGAACGAGCTGCGCCGCGCACCGGGTGACGCGGGATGACGACCCCCTCCAGAACTAGGTGTTGACACTGTTCACATCACGCCCTATCGTGATGTGAACAGTGCATACATCAACCTCTGGAGGACAGCGGAATGCAGATCGAAAACCGTGACACGGTCACGACGGAACTCGGCGAGCGGACGGTCGCCGTTCCCGCAGGCGGTCTGTTCGACCGTTACCGGATGAACCCCGACCTCGACCAGATCGCGAGCGATCCCCGGGTCGAGAACGTCGACTTCTTCCGATCGCTCACCAAGACGCGTGTCGACTCGCCGATCGGCGAGACGATGACGCCGAACTTCTACTACGCCATGTCGACCGCGCGGTTGACGATGCTCGCGCCGACCTCGGCCATCCGCGCACAGCTGCCGGACGACCTCGCACCGCTCGAGGTCGTGCCCGGCGTCGGTCTCGCCTCGGTGATGTTCTTCCGTTACGACGTGTGCGACATCGACTTCTACACGGAGGCCGCGGTCGGCGTCGCCGTCCGCCCCGCTCGACACGCCGGTCCGGGCGTCGTCGACCTGGCGTCCTCGCTCGTCAACGACCACCTCCACACCTACGTTCTCGCGCTCCCGGTCAACACCGAGATCGCCCAGGTCCGCGGACACGACGGTTACGGCTTCCCCAAATGGGTCACTGACCTCGACGTCACGATCGACGACGACCGCGTGTCGGCCACCGTGTTCGGCGCCGGCGGAGACGTCGACGTCGCCTTCTCGGCGACGACGCCCCGCCAGAAGCGGCACCGAAGCGGGAGTCGGGTGTCGGGACTGACCTCGTACACCCGCCTCGGCGACGCCTGGCAGTCGACGTTCAACCAGACCAACGTGCTCGCCTCCGGCAGCGCACTGCTCCCCCGCGGCCACGACCTCACCGTCGGCGAGGGCCGGATGGCCGACAGCCTCCGGTCGCTGCGCCCGGGCCGTGCCGTCCGTCTGGACGTCAACACGCGAGCTCAGGCTGCCCTGCACATGCCCGCCCCGATCTCGGTGGCCACCCGATGAGCGCCCCGGCGGTCCCCGAGATCATGGATGCGATCGTCGTCGACGACGCGACGAAGGAACTGGTCATCGCACCCGTCCCGACGCCGGTGCCCGCCCCCGGCGAGGTCCTGGTCCGGGTCGCCGCGGCGGGCGTCAACCGCGCCGACCTGATGCAGCGGCAGGGCCTGTATCCGCCGCCTCCGGGAATCACCGACATCATGGGGATGGAGGTCTCGGGAACGGTCGTAGCCCTCGGCGACGGCGTGGACGAGACCGCCCTGGGAACCGAGGTCTGCGCGCTCATCGCCGGCGGCGGCTACGCGCAATACGTGGTCGTACCCGCGACGCAGATCCTGCCCGTCCCCGACGGGATCCCGCTCGTCGAGGCGGCGGCCCTCCCCGAAGTCGCGAGCACCGTGTGGTCGACCATCGTCATGGACGCCGGGCTCACTGCGGGCGAGACCCTCTTGATCCACGGCGGCGGCAGCGGCATCGGCACGCACGCGATCCAGGTCGCCAAGGCACTCGGAGCGACGGTCGTCGTCACCGTCGGATCCGAGGGCAAGGCGCAGCGCTGCCGCGAACTCGGCGCCGACGTCGTCATCAACTACCGGGAACAGGACTTCGCCGCTGAGATGTCCGGTCGTGCCGACGTGATCCTCGACATCATGGGCGGCAGCTACCTGTCGCGCAACGTCGAGGCCCTCGCCGTCGGCGGACGCCTGGTGATCATCGGCATGCAGGGCGGATTCACCGGTGAGGTCAACGTCGGAGCGTTGATCGGCAAACGCGCCCGCATCATCGGCCTCAACGTTCGGAACCGCCCACTCGAAGGCTCGGGCTCCAAGGCCGAGATCGTCGCGGCGGTCACCGCGGACGAGTGGCCCCTCGTCGAGCGCGGCCTGATCCGACCCGTCGTGTCCGCGGTCCTGCCCTTGGCGCGCGCCGACGAGGCGCAGTCGATGCTCGACTCATCCACGTCGGTGGGCAAGGTCCTGCTGACACCCGAGAGGAGCCGGACCGATGGCTGATCGCATCGTGGTGTTCGGCGCCACCGGCTACGCCGGCGGACTCGCCGTCGAAGCCCTCGTCCGTCGAGGCGTCGGGCCCGTTCTCGCCGGTCGTTCAGAGCGTCGGCTCGCCGATGTGGCGGCCTCGTACGGCGGACTCGACATCGCGGTGGCCGACGTCGCCGACCCGCAGAGCGTGCGGAGTCTCGTCGGCGAGGGAGACGTCCTCGTCACCGGCGTCGGACCGTTCGGACGCGTCGGATGGGCGGCCGCCGAGGCCGCAGCGTCGGTCGGCGCGCACTACGTCGACTCGACCGGCGAGGTCGGCTTCGTCCAAGACCTGGAGCGTCGGCTCGACGGTCCGGCCCGCGGCAGCGGCTCGGTGATGCTCCCCGCATTCGGGTACGACTACATCCCCGGCATGCTGGCCGGTGACCTCGCCGCGACCGACGCCGGCCCCGCGGCGCGCTCTATCGACGTCGGGTACTTCGCGAGCGGTCCGCTGTGGCGCGGGCTCAGCCAGGGCACCCGGCGCACGCTCGTCGACGGGATGACACTCCCCGTCGCCGCCTACGAGAAAGGCGAGCTCGTCGACGTGCGAGCGGGCCGGTCGGTCTCCTCGATGCCGGTCGGCGGCGCTCGGAAGACGGCTGTCCTCGCGACGGGCACCGAGGTGCTGCAGCTGCCGCGGCTGCACCCGAACCTGACGGACGTTCACGTCTTCAACGGGTGGTTCCCCCGCCTCGCCCGTCCGATGCAGGCGATGGCCCTCGCGTCCTCGCTGCTCGGACGGACCGAGGTCGGCCGCCGCGGCCTGACCGCGATGCTGTCGTCCATCGCCGGTTCGCCCGGCGGACCGGACGAGGCGGAATGGGCCCGGATCGTCGGTCGAGCCGTCGCCGTCGCGCGGGCCGCGGACGGCACCGTCCTCGCCGAGGTCGAGGTGCAGGGACCGTCGCCGTATACGGTCACCGCCGACCTCATGGCCTCCGCCGCGATCCGCCTCGCCGCGGGCGGCGGAGTCCGGCCGGGCGTCGTCGGCCCGGTCGACGGCCTCGGCCGCGAGGGATTCCGCGCGGTCTGCGAGGAGGTGGGCCTGGTCCGCCGATACAGTCGAACATGATCTGACAGACGACGGCGAGGTCGACACCATGACATCCGAAACCCCCTACCACCACGGCGATCTGCCCAGTGCCCTGGTGGCCGCGGCCATCGAACTGCTCGAGGAGAACGGCGCGGCTGATCTCTCCCTCCGCGCCGTGGCACGTCGCGCGGGGGTCTCGGCGGCGGCTCCCTACCGGCACTTCCCGGACCGGACGGCCCTGCTGTCCGCTGTCGCCGCCGTCGGCTACACCGACCTCGGACGCCTGCTGCTCCAGGCGAGCGCCGAGCCCGCCAGCGCCGACGACCTCGCCGCGATCGCCGTCGCCTACGTCCGCTTCGCCCTCGACCGCCCGGGTCTCTTCCGCGTCATGTTCACCGAGGGCTGCGACCCGACCAATGAGGACCGGGTCTCGGCCGTCGACGCGATCCGCGCCTACGTCGCAGCCACCGTCGAGCGTGCACTCCCCGGAACCGACAGCGCAGCGATGGGCACCGCGGTCTGGGCGCTCGTCCACGGGCTGGCGTTCCTCCACCTCGACGGCAAGCTCGACGCCGCATCGGACGAGGCGGTCGCCGCCACCGTGACGGCTGCCGTCCACGCCGCCGTCGGACTCCACACCACCTGACACCGCACCACCCGACATCGCACTTCGTGCGATCCTCCGAATGGAATCATCATGACCAAGCGCATTCTGAACGTCGTCACCAACGTCTCCCACTACGACGATCCCACCCACCCGACCGGCCTGTGGCTGTCCGAACTCACCCACGCCTGGGACGTCTTCGCCGAGCACGATTTCGAGCAGACGATCGTCAGCCCGCTGGGCGGGCAGTCACCGCTGGAGCCGAAGTCGCTGAAGTTCCCCAACTACGACAAGTCCGCGAAGGCCTGGCGCGCCGACCCGAAGAAGATGGACCTGCTCGCCGCCACCGCGGCCCCCGACCAGATCGACGCTGCCGACTACGACGCGATCTACTACACCGGCGGCCACGCCGTCATGTACGACTTCCCGGACAACCCCGATCTGCAGCGGATCACCCGGGAGATCTACGAGCGCGGCGGCATCGTGTCGTCGGTGTGCCACGGCTATGCGGGCCTGCTCAATGTGACCCTGTCGGACGGCAGCCTGCTGGTCGCCGGCCGCGACCTCACCGGCTTCTCGTGGCGCGAGGAGGTACTCGCCCGCGTCGACGCCCTGGTCCCGTACAACGTCGAGGAACAGATGAGGGCTCGGGGCGCCCGCTACCAGAAGGCTGTGCTCCCGTTCGTCTCGAACGCCGTCGTCGACGGCCGTCTCGTCACCGGACAGAACCCCGGGTCGGCGAAGGCGACCGCCAAGAAGGTCGCCGAACTGCTGTGAAACCGCGCGAGGATGGTCAGGTGAAGTTCGCCTGACCACCGTCGAGCGGGATCGTCGCACCCGTGAGATAGCGGAACTCGGGACCGCACAGGGCGGCGACGGCGACACCGATGTCGTCGCGGCACTCCCCGATTCGACGCAGTGGAATGGTCTGGAAGAAAGCGGCCGCCTCCTCCGGGTTCGCCTCGATCCACCACTTGAGGCCCGCCGACTCCGCGTGCGGCGCGATCGTGAGAGCGCGGATCCCGTCGACGCCCCACTCTGCGGCGGCCGCCCGCGTCAACGAGACGATCGCGCTCTTCACCGCCGCGTATGCGCCGAACCCCGCCATGTCCCACCGCTTGGTGGTGGAACTGGTCAGATTGACGATGATGCCGTCGCCGGTCTGCTTGAGATGCGGATGGCACGCCTTCATGAACCGGAAGGTGGCGAGCGGGCCGGACGAGAACCCGACCTGGAAGCGGTCGTCGCTCACGTCCATCAGCGTGCCGAGCGGCACCTGCTGCGCGTTGTTGACCAGGATGTCGATGCGGCCGAACCGTTCGGCCACCGCCGCAACCGTGGACGCGATCCCGTCGGCGTCCTTCACATCGCAGACGAAGCCCTCGCACCGACCTCCCTCACCCTCGATCAACGCCTTCGTCGTGTCGAGTTTGCTCGCGGTGCGGCCGATCACCGCCACGGCCGCACCTCGAGCGGCCAAGCCCAGCGCGATGCCCTGACCGACGCCCTGTCCTCCTCCGGTGACGACGGCGACCTTGCCAGCGAGATGCTGATTGTCCATACGTCGCAGCCTGGCAGTCGATGCACCGTCCGGTCACGGTTTTCCGGGTGATGGACTGCGATCCGGCACGGCATCGACGTCGATCCGCGGCACACACCGGAGCGCGCCGACCACTCCGAGTACCGCGCACCCCGCGAGCACGACGAGCGCCGCCCCCTGATGAACCGCGGCGACGAGGGCGCCGATCGCCAACCCGATCTGTTGGGCGGCGCCGACGCCCGCCGCCCGGCGCAGTCCGCTCCCGGATCCGGAGAGTGCTCGATCGTTCACCAGCGGAAAGACGAGACCGATGCCGAGGCCGATGGGCACCCCGGCCGCGACGAGGCTCGTCGGATCGTCCGCCGCAGAGAGTCCGGCGCAGCCGATCGCCAGCAGGACCATGCCCGCCGTCATGGTTCCGCCGGAGCCGATGCGCCGAGCCGTTCGTGCCACCATTGCAGCGGCGAGTGCTGCTGCCGCGTTGAGCGGCAGAAAGGCGAGGCCCGCCGCTGTGGCCGTCCAGCCGTGGTCGTCCTGGAGCGCGAAACTGACGGTGATCGCGCTCGCCGCCGGCAGCGCGTTCGCAGCGGCGATCGCGATGACCGCCACGGTCGCCGACACCCCGCGCGGCGATCCGCCCGCCGCGTCGTCGGTCGACGCCAGCGCGGACGGGTGCGCGTCAGCGGTCGCCGCCCGCAGGACAGCGGGCCACGCGCCGCCGAGGAGCACGGCTCCCACCGCCACCGCGACGAAGCACCATCGCCACGAGACGGTGGCCAACGGACCGGCGACGACGAGCGCGGCGATCGCACCGGCGCCCGACACGACGGCGAACACCGCGAAGTCCCGCAGGCGAGTCGCGGAGTCGCGTGTGAGGAGATGCAGAGCCGCCAGGACGCACGTCGCGGTCAGTCCTGCCGCCGCTCCCTGGGCGCCACGCGCCAGCATCAGCGTCGCGGGTGACTGTGTCAGCGCCCCGGCTGCCGCGCACACGCCGAAGCCGATCGCGACGGGCACCAGCATCCGCCGGGGGTCCGCGCGGTGCAGCAGGGCGGCCGCCGCGGGAAGCGCCACGACGAACGCCGCGGCGAACGGTGTCACGAGCGCGTGCCGGACGTCGTCGCCCATCCCGAAGGCGCGCCCGACGACGGGCGCCAGCACCGCGATGGCGGTCTCGTCGACGATGATCACGAACTGGATGCACGCCAACACGAGAACCGAAGTGAATCTCACCGTGCCGAGACTCCCGAAATACGCGATGAGAGTACGTCCGAATTAGCAGTGATCATCTTCGATCAATTCGTCATCTGCTCGTTCTCGTCACCGGTGTCGACGATTGCCCAATTTATGCGATCCGTCGCACATCGGCGCGATGGACGAACGCCCACAGCGGCACAGCGCTACCGTCTGACGACGCGGCGACGACGCGCTACCATCGGTCTCCACGATCGTGATCGGGCCCGTCACCAGAAGCGGACCGGACTCGCACACTGTGACGACGACGCCGTCGCCATTCGAACCTGAATTCGTCATCGCGCCGCTCTTCCTCTTGGAGGTCATTTGTCATCGATATCTGAGAATTCCCGTGATTCGTCGGTGGCCGCGAGTGTACTCACACCAACCGGCGACGATGCTCCGGTCGGGGCCGTCTCCCAGCCGCGGATGCCGCTGCCCGTGCCGCGGGGTCCGATCAGTCGGGCACTCGTCGATCACCTCACGTCCCCGACTCCCGACCCGGGCGTGATCCTGGCGTCCGTGGACGATCTGCCTGCACAGATCCTCCACGACGAGGACGTCCAGATCAGCCTCGCCATGCTGTACGAGCTGCACCTGCGCGGCATCGTCGGCGTCGACGACAGCGCGGAGTGGGATCCGGATCTGATCCGTGCGCGGGCGGTGATCGAACGACGGCTGGCGGCCGATCTCGAGGCCTTGATCGGCCCCGTCGAAGATCCCGGCGACGTCGCGACGGAATTGTTCCGTCTAGGTGCACACGACGGCGGACCACCGTTGTCTGCTCACCTCGCATTCAACGGGTCGATCGATCAATTCCGAGAGTGGGTGATTCACCGCTCACTCAATCAATTGCGCGAATCCGACGTTCACACATTCGGTATTCCCCGTCTTCACGGCGCGCCTAAAGCCGGACTCATCGAGGTGCAGATCGACGAATACGGAAACGGTCATGTCGATTACATGCACGCCACACTGTGGGCCACCATGATGCGCGGAATCGGTCTCGACTCCGATTACGCCGCGTACATCGATCAGATCCCGGCGCCGTCGCTCGCCGTGGTGAACACGCTCTCGTACCTCGGTCTGCATCGTGGACTCGTCCGAGAACTCATGGGGCACCTCTGCATGGTCGAGACCACGTCGGCACTCCCTTGCCGCGCCTACAGTCGTGGGCTCCGTCGCCTCGGTTTCGGCAGCGACGTCCGCCGATTCTTCGACGAGCACGTCGAAGCCGACTCCGTGCACGAGCAACTCGTGATCCGCCGCGTCGCCGTACCGCTCGGCGACTCGCCCGCAGCGCGGATCGCCTTGATCCGCGGCGCCCGAATCTGCGCCGCCGTCGAGAACATCGCCGCAGACCACATCTGGCAGTCGTGGGAGCGCGGAACCACGTCGCTGCGACCGGTGACGCGATGATCGGCGCGTGGACGGTCGGCGAGCAGACGACCGAGGAACTGCTCGCGGGGCTGCCGATTCCCGCGCCGGTCATCGGTGCGCACCCCGGCGTGTACTCGCCGTCGGTGGACTCGGCCCTCCTGTGCCGAGCCGTGCTCGGCGAACTGGACCGACGCCGTCTCGACGGGCGAGCGGAGACGACGGTCCTGGAACTGTGCGCCGGCAGCGGCATCGCGTCGATCTGCGCCGCTCTCGTCGGTGCGACCGTCACCGCGGTGGACGACACCGCCGAAGCCCTCGCCGCGATCGACGGCAATGCGACGGCCAACGGCGTCGCGGTGACCGGGCTGCTCACCGACGTGCGCGCCCTGCCGGCGTCGGTGACCGCCGACGTGGTGATCGCGAATCCGCCCTACATCCCGGCTCCCCCGACGGCGTCCGCCGGTCACGCCTGGGACGCCGGCGACGACGGCCGTGATGTCCTCGACGCGATCATCGACGCCCTGCCTGCCCGGGTCCGACCGGGCGGCGGCGTCCTGCTGGTGCAGTCCGATGTGTGCGGTGTGGACCAGACCGTGCACCGGCTCGACCTCGTCGGATTCTCGGCGGCGATCGTGGACGAGGTGCCGTTGGCGTTCGGTCCGGTGATGGCGTCCCGAGCGGAGTGGCTCGAACAGCACGGCTTCATCGCGCCCGGTCAGCGCACAGAGCGACTCGTGGTGACCCGTGCCGTCCGCGACGCCGAGGTCTGATGCGCCGACTCGACCTCAATCGGGCGCAGTTCTCGCTCTGGTACGCCCAGCAGCTCCTCGGCGACGACGTGCCGTTGTCGATCGCCCAATGTCTGGAGATCACCGGCCCGCTCCACGCTGGCACCCTGTGCCGCATCGTCGACGAGGTGACCGCCGAGATGGAGGCCTCCACGGCACGCCTGGTGACGGACGCGGACGGGCCGCACCTGGAGATCCGGTCGGGGACGCCGTCGATCGTCCACCGACTCTCGATGGCCGACGAGCCGGATCCGATGTCCGCCGCCGAGGCATGGATGACCGAGGAGACCGAGGCGCCGTTGCCCACCTCGGGGCCGCTGATCCGCTGCGTCCTCATTCACCTCGGCGGCGACCGCTGGATCCTGTACGCGCGGGCGCACCACATCCTCCTCGACGGCTACGGTGCGGGACTGTTGATCCGGCATGCCGCGGACCGGTACCGCCGCGCCGTCGACGGTGACGCGGACGAGAGGCCCGATCGCGGCCGCCGCATCCCGGCGCCGCAGTCGGTCGCCGCGATTCTGGAGCACGAGGAGCGGTACCGAGGCTCGTCACGCGAACAGCTCGATCGCGATCACTGGCGTGCCGCCGCGATCGACGACGTCGATCCGATGACCGTCGGCGACTCCGATACGGCCTTCACCGTGCGCAGGCACGTCGTCGGTCGTGACCTGGACCGGGCCCGATTCGATGGGATCGGTGAGGTCGCGGGTCGGGCGGGCGTCCCGACCATCGTCGTCCTGCTGGCCGCGGGCGCGCTGCTTCTGGCGCGACTGCGGGCGCGGCGACGCGTCCCCCTCACCCTCGTGACGTCCGCAAGGACCAGCGCGGCCCTGCGCGCCGCACCGGGCACGATGTCGAACCTGCTGCCGATCATCATCGACGACGATCCCGACAGCACCGTCGACGCCCATCTCCGTGCGGTGGCGGCGACGATGTCGGGAGCACTGCGGCATCAGCAGTACCGCTATGAGGCGATCCTCGCGGACGCGGGGCGGTCGGGCGGCGGAGGCCTCCCGGTTCGCATCGGCCCGGTCGTCAACATCCTCCCCGCGCCGCCGCGCATCTCGCTCGGAGACGGCTTCGACGCAGCCTTTCGGGTCCTGTCGACGGGACCGGTCGCGGACCTCAACATCAACGTCTATCCGGGACGGCGGGACAGCCTGCGGGTGGAGATCGAGACGAACCCCGCTGCACATCCGGCCCGGGCCGGCGAGGCGCTCCTGGCTCACCTGCTCGCCGGCGTCGACGCTCTGCTGTTGTCGGATCCCGACACTCTTCTCGGCAGGCTGCACCTGCCCGCGAGCGGGAGCCTCGACGGACCGTCCGTGCCGGCCGACGCACCCGCGCACCTGGCCGACGTGTACTGGTCCCGGCGGTACAGCGACCGGCAGGCCGTCGTCGACGGTGACGAGGTGCTGACCCACCGGCAGCTCGCCGAGCGCGCGGCGGGCGTCACCGCCGAACTCAGGGCCCGCGCGCGGCCGGGCGACGTGGTCGCCGTCGTGTGTCACCGATCGGTGCACACTGTCATCGCCGCGCACGCGATCGCCGCCGCGGGGATGTGCGTGCTCCCCGTGGATCGCGCCCTCCCCGAGCCCCGGCAGCGGATGATGCTCGACGATGCCGATCCCGCCGTGATCCTGACCGAACGGGATCTGCGCGCCTGCGCACCCACCGGCGCCGGGACCGTCGCACTCGCGACCGTTCCCGTCGGAGCGCCCGCCTACCTCCTCTACACGTCCGGCACCACCGGTTCCCCGAAGGGCATCGTCGTGACGCACACGGGCGTCGCCGGTCTGGCGGCCACCGTCGACACCGCCTACGGGATGGACGAGACCAGCGTCGTCGCGCATCTCGCGTCACCGGGCTTCGACACCGCGATCGTCGAGATGCTGGCGGCGGCGCGGGTCGGCGCCGCGCTCGTCGTGGTCCCCGACCACATCCGCGGTGGTGACGAACTGGGCGACTTCCTGACCCGAAACCGCGTCACGCATCTGTTCATCACTCCGGCCGCTCTGGCGACCGTTCCGAGCGAGAGCGCGGAGACGGTGTCCCACCTGATCGTCGGCGGCGACGTCTGTCCGGCGCCGCTGATGCGTCGGTGGGCGCGGCGCTCGGCGGTCAGGTGCGCCTACGGACCCACCGAGACCACCTGCAGCGTCACGCTGACCGGACCGATCGCCGCGGACTCGGCGGAAACGTCGGTGCCCCTGGGCGATCCGATGGTCGGCGTCCGCCTGTCGGTCCGCGACGCACGACTGCGACCGGTCCCGTCCGGCGGCGACGGAGACCTGTACGTCTCGGGCCCGGCCGTGGGACTCGGGGTACTGAACCGGCCGGACGCCACCGCGAGTCGATTCGTCGCGAACCCGGACGCACCCGGCGAGCGGATGTACCGGACGGGAGACCGGGTACGGCTCGATCCGAACGGCGGCCTCCGTTTCCTCGGCCGAGACGACCATCAGGTGAAGATCCGCGGGGTCCGCGTCGAACCCGCCGAGGTGGACCGGATCGCCGTGGACTCCGGCCTCGTCAGCGAGTGCGTCACCGTCGCTCGGCGCAGCGATCTCGGACACCGCCTTCACTTCTACGGCGTGGCGGCCGCCGACGTCGCGGCGGACGACCTGCCCCGCCGCCTGCGCGCCGCTCTCACCGCCGCGCTTCCCGCGGCGTCGGTGCCGTCGACCTTCACCGTTCTCGACGAGCTGCCGCTCACCGTGAACCGGAAGGTGGACCGCGGCCGCCTGCCCGCACCGCAGATCCACGCGGCCTCCGCGTACCGGGGGCCGCGAACCGAAACCGAGACCGTCGTCGTCGCCGCGTTCGAGGCTGCGCTCGGGCGCCGCGGGATCGGCGTGGACGACGACTTCTTCCACCTCGGCGGTGATTCGCTGATCGCCACGGCGGTCGCCGCCCACCTGTCGGCGGCCGGTCTGGATGTCGGCGTCCGGGACGTCTTCGCAGCCGCGACCCCGAAGCGGCTC
Source organism: Gordonia phthalatica (assembly GCF_001305675.1). NCBI lineage: Bacteria > Bacillati > Actinomycetota > Actinomycetes > Mycobacteriales > Gordoniaceae > Gordonia > Gordonia phthalatica. Next base: position 2,276,767 of record NZ_CP011853.1, on the reverse strand, counting down.
GCCGCCCAGGTGCGTTCGGGATCGACGTCCCGATCCGCCCGGCCGGTCCCCTCCTCTGATGTTCCCGCGCCCGGGGTCCCGGTGCCGCTCGCGCCCGCACAACGGGACGTCTATCGACGACGCCACGGCATCGAACACCTCATCGCGTTCACGATCGCGCTGCCGCCGACCGTCGACGTCGCCGCGATCCGCGCGGCGGTCGCCGACCTCCTCTGCAGGCACGAGATGCTGCGGTCGGTGACGACCGACGACGGTCAGTTCGTGGTGGACGCGGCGCCCGATCCGGCGAAATGGTCGATCGACGTGCTCGATCCCGCGAACCCCGAGTGGGCGCGGCGTCACCTGCACCGGACCATGGATTTGGCGCACCGCTACCCACTGCGCGTCGGGGTGGCGGCGACCGACGACCGGTTCCACGTCGCGGTGGCCGTGCACCACCTCGCCGTCGACGGGGCCTCCCTCGCGCTGCTCCTGTCCGGACTGGTGGGCGGCGGCGACGCGGAACGGGCGACCTATCGGGAGTACGCGATCATGGCGGATGCTCGCGCCGACGAACGTCGAGCGGCCGATGTGGAGCACGTCCGCTCGACCGTCGACATCGACCGGATCCTCTGCCTCCCGGCAGCCCAACCGCGGCCCCCGCGGTGGCGCTCGGACGGCGCACGTGTCCGCGCACGTCTGTCCGCTGACCGGTGGACCGGCCTCGTCGACGTCGCGGCCGAACGACGCGTGTCGGTGCTGACCGTGCTGCGCGCCGCCCTCGCGACGATGCTCGCCGCCGACGCGGACACCGACACCGTGACCATCGGCGCGCTGGTGTCCGGCCGCGACGACGGCCGCTTCGCGAAGACCGTCGGCATGTTCGTCCACACGGTCCCGGTTCCCTGCCCGGTGGCACCGACGCTCGCCGAGACCGTCGACGCCGTGCGACGCGCCGAGGATGCGGCCTTCTCCCATTCGACGACGGCATTCACGACGATCGTCGACGCGTTGCAGGCCGACCGACCGGACCGGCATCCACTGTTTCAGGTGATGCTGACCGTCGACGACCCGCTGCCGACCGATGCGATCACCCCGCTGCCGGTGCCGCTGGCCCACTGCGACCTGCATTTCTCGGTGGTGCCGCCGAGGCCTGACTCCCCCGGGCACGTGGAACTGCTCTACGCCACGGCATTGTTCGACGTCGCCGCCGCATCAGGACTGGCCGAGGCCTTCGCCGACCGGATCGGGGCGACATGATCGAAACCCCTAGCTGAGGTGGCCTTCCCGCACCACTCTGAGGCGAGTCGCACCACCTGTGGTTCTCGCACTCGGTCGCGACCGAGTGCGAGAAACACAAGTGGTGCCACTGGTCGACACATGGTGCGGCAACCTCTCTCCGGGTGCTGCAGGCGACCCTGTCCGTCCGTGCGCCGTCGACCGTGGGGCACGTTTCAGCGATATCGGCGGCTAGCGTCCGGAGATGAGAGTCCAGAGGCCGGACGATCCGACTTCCGTCGCCGCCGCCTGCACCCGCCGGTCCCAGTCGGCGACCGATCCGGCCTCACCGCGCCACGCCAGGGCGGCGCGGGTGTACTCGTGCAGGCGGTGCTCCCGCGTGGTGCCGATGGCGCCGTGCACCTGGTGGGTGTTCCGCACGACCACCGACGCCGCGTGTCCGGCACACGACCGAGCGACCGCGATCAGGAACGGCAGGCGGTCGCTCGACCATTCGCTGCGGACGGCGTCGGCGATCGCGGTCTCGGTGGCGGTGCGGGCGAGCGCGGCCTCGGCCGCTGCTCGTGACACCAGACCCTGCACCGCCTGCTGGCGGGCGAGCGGACGACCGAACTGCACGCGGACGCGTGTGTGCTCGATCGCGAGCTCGACGGCCCGATCCAGCGCCGCGCAGACCTGAACGCCGCGGACGAGCGCGTACTTCAACCGCGTGCGGGCGACGGCACCGGCGTCGACCGGTCGGACGGCGGTGTCGTCGGCGAGCCGGAGCGACGGCCTCGGTTCGCCGATCAGGTTGCTCCCGGGCTGCAGATCGCAGGCCGCCGGGTCGACGTCGGCGACACCGGCGTCCCCGCGCACCACGACCACCCGATCGACGCCGTCGGCCCACGGCACCCGGTGCGCGACCCCGGTCGCGTCCGCGAAGGCGATGGTCCGGACGAGGCCGTCGTCGGACGGAAGTCCGGCCTCGTCGAGCAGGGCGCACGCGAGGAGGTCGTGTTCGCCGAGCGGGAGCCGCACGCCGTGCCGGGCGGCGGCAGTCAGCAGTTCGGTGGCCTCCCACCAGCCGGCGCCGGAACCGCCGACCCGCTCGTCCCCGGTCAGCCGGATCAGACCGAGCTCGTCGAGTCGAGCCCACAGCTCACGGTCCAGCACAGGCGTCGAGTCGTGTTCGCCGCGGTGGGCGGTGAAGACGGAGTCGATCATCGCGGTCAGGTCCGGATCCACCCGGTTCATCGCTGCCCCATTCATCGCTGCCCCGTTCACCGCAGCCCCAATTCCCGGGCGATCACACCGTGCAGGACTTCGCTGCTGCCGCCCCGGATCGTGAAGCCCGGCAGTTGGTCGACGCCGCGCGCGACCACCGCCGCGAACGCCGGATCGTCGTCGGACAGGAGATCGGCGGCGTCGGCGATGTCGCCCTCGGCGGCGGTGCCGAGCACTTTGACGACGGCGGCGGGGATGTTCGCCGACTCTCCCCTACTCAACGCTCCCGCCACCGACTCCGACATCTGATGCAGGCCGGCGACGCGTGCGACCAGTGCTCCGACGGATGCGTCGGGCCGATCGACGCAGGCCTGCAGCACCGGAAACGTGGAGAGCACGCGTTCGGGACCACTGCGTTCGAAGCTCAGCTCCGAGGTCACCTGCTGCCAGCCGCGGCCGATCTCACCGAAGACCATGTCGTCGGGCACGAGGACGTCGTCGAGGATCACCTCGTTGAAGTGATGCGCTCCGTTCATCGACACGATCGGGCGGACCGTGACGCCGGGGGCGGCGAGATCGACGATGAACTGACTGAGTCCCGCGTGGCGATCGCTCGGATCCACGGGCGCGGTCCGTGCGAGTGTCATCAACCGCTGAGCCAGGTGCGCGCCCGACGTCCAGACCTTGGTGCCCGCGATCCGCCAGCCGCCGTCGACGCGGGCGGCGCGGGTGCGGACGCTCGCGAGATCCGATCCGGAGTCCGGTTCGCTCATGCCGATGGCCCACAGGCACGTCGCGTCGGCGATGCGGGGCAGGAACTCCCGCTTCTGCGCCTCCGTCCCGTACTTCAGGATCGACGGCGCCATCTGTCGGTCGGCGATCCAGTGCGCCGCCACCGGCGCCCCGGCTGCCAGCAGTTCCTCGGTGACGACGAAGCGCTCCATGAACGTCCGACCGTGCCCGCCGTACTCGACCGGGATCGTCATTCCGATCCAGCCGCGCTCGACCAGGGCGCGGGTGAAGTCGAGGTCGACGCCGGTCATCCAGCAGTCGACGGTCGGTGAGAAACTCCCGGCCGCGCGCTGCTCGGCGACGAAGTCGCGGACTTCGCCGCGCAGGCGGATCAGCCCGTCGTCGGGATCGGGGGCGGGCGGAATCAGTCGCACGGCAGCAGTCACGAGATTCAGTGTGCCGTCGGTGGAATCGATTCGCCGCTGAAACGGGCCGCCGGATAGCATGGGCTTTCGAGAAGGGCGCGGACAGCGCCGGGACGACGAGCACGGGAGCGATGGCGAAGTGATGACGATGAACCCGGTCGAAGGGCACTTCGGAGACCAGTTCATCGAGGCCTTCGACGAGCTCCTGCGGTGGCGGCGCGACGTCCGCCACTTCAAGACGGATCCCATCGACGATGACGTGGTCGAAGGCATCCTGCGGTCGGCGGAGCTCTCGCCGTCGGTCGGCAACAGCCAGCCGTGGCGGTGGGTGGACGTGCGGTCGCCGGAGCCTCGAGCCGTCGTCAAAGAGACCTTCATGCGGTGCAACGCCGACGCCCTGAACGGCTACCGCGGTGAGCGGGCCCAGAAGTATCTGTCGTTGAAGCTCGCCGGGTTGGATCAGGCGCCGGTCCACATCGCGGTGTTCTGCGAAGACGGCACCGCGCAGGGCCACGGTCTGGGTCGCCAGACCATGCCGGAGACGCTCGCCTACTCGGTGGTGACCGCCATCGGCAGCCTCTGGCTGGCGGCTCGGGCCCGCGGGGTGGGTGTCGGCTGGATCTCGATCGTCGAACCGGACGATGTGTGTGCCGCCCTCGACGTCCCCGACGGCTGGCGCTTCGTCGCCTACCTCTGCCTCGGGTACCCGGTGCAGGTGGAGTCGACGCCCGAACTGGAACGCGCGGGCTGGCAGGCCCGCACCGACCCGCGTGCCCGCTACTTCGTCCGCTGAGAGGCCCATCTTTATGACGCGCCCCTGGACCGTCCGTCCGGAGACCGCCGCCGATGTCGCCGGAATCCGCGCCGTCACCGTCGCCGCCTTTCCATCGCCCGACGAGGCCGACCTGGTTGAGGCGCTGCGCGCCGACTCGGCCGCGTGGCTCGACGGGCTCTCGTTCGTCGCCGAGCGCGACGGCGTGGTGATCGGTCACGCGCTACTGACGCGCTGCCACGTCGACGGCGCCGACTCCCTCGCGTTGGCACCCTGCTCGGTGCTGCCCGCTGATCAGGGCACCGGCGTCGGCACCGCGGTCATCGAAGCGGTTCTGGATGCCGCGCGCCGGAGGGGCGAGGCATCGGTGATCGTGCTCGGTCACGCCGACTACTACCCGCGCTTCGGCTTCGTGCCTGCCTCCCGATTCGGCGTCACCGCCGGTTTCGAGGTTCCCGACGAGGCCTTCATGGCGATGCCCCTGTCCGACGACGCGCAGGTCCCGGCGGGGACGGTCCGCTACCCGTCGGCGTTCGGCGTCTGAACCTCCGTATCTCCGTCAGCCGCGGCTCCGCCCCAGGCGCCAATAGCCGGAGAAGGTGATCCGGGCGGGCGGAACGCCGCGTTCTCCAACCAGGTGCCTGCGCACTGCGGCCACGGCGGCCTGCTCGCCGCACACCCAGACGGCGTCGATGTCGAGCGGAACGGCTGCCGCCCGAACTGCGTCGAGCATGGCGGTGCCGGGGCGATCGGCGCCCCGCGTCACCCATGTCTGCGATGCACAGGAGTCGAGCGGGAGGACGTCGGCCGCGGACTCGGTCTCGACGACCGCGTGCACGGTGGTCGCGGCGTCACTGCACTCGACGATCCTGGCGATTGCCGGGATCGCGGTCTCGTCGCCGACCACCCACACCACGCCGCGGGGGCGTGAATCGAACAATGCCGAGCCCTCGGTGATTCCGAGCCGCGTCCCGACAGCGGCGGACGTTGCGAATCGACTGCCCGGCCCGGAGTCGCCGTGGAGCACGATGTCGACGTCGATCTCGCCGACTTCGGGACGGTGTGCGCGGACGGTGTACCAACGCAGTACGGGCCGGTGTTCGGCGTCGACGGCGGCCACGGCAGCGCGGATGTTCGGGTGCACGCCGTGCTCGGGCAGCGCGATGCGATGACCGGGGTGGCGTCCCATCAGGAGGCCGACATACTCGTCGGGACCGGTGGGGACCAGAGTGCCTAGGTCAGGCGCGGCGAGAGTCAGTCGGCGCATCCGCGGCGTCAGATCACTGACAGCGGTCACCACGGCACGGTAGGCGGGACGGCGGTCTCCGGTTTCAGTTCCCACGGGGACGCACGCCTTCCCGAATGAGGATCCACAGGAAGAAGACGCCGCCCACCGATATGGTGACCGCGCCGACCGGGATCGGGACGCGGAACGCGTAGAGGGCGATCAGATCGGCGACCGAGAGAATCAACGCCCCGGTCAGAGCGGCGGCGAGGAAGCTCGTGCGGCGGCACAGGCTGCGCGCGATGTGCGGGGCGACCAGTGCGACGAACGCGATCGGGCCGCCGACGGCCACACCGGCCGCCACCAGGATCGTCGCAACGGTCAGGAGCACCCAGCGGTGCCGCACGGTGCGCACGCCGAGGGCCGCGGCGGTGGCGTCGCCGAGTTCGGCGACCCTGGTGTCCGGACCGAGTGCCGCAAGTACGACGACGACCACTCCCAGGGCTGCGCACACCGGGGTCAGGTCGCCCCACTCGGCGCCCTGGAGCGTGCCGATCAACCAGGTCTGTGCGGTCACCGCGCTGGCGACGAAGACTTGGGTCAGGATGTAGTCGACGACGGCCGTGCCGATCGCGGCGATCGCGACGCCGACGAGAATCAGTTGCACGCCGTGCAGTCCGGTGCGGATCGTCAGGAGCATGATCGTCGCGGCCGCGACCAGCGCGCCGATCGCGGCACCGAGCGCGGCCTGATCGAGCGATCCGCCTAGCACGACGATGACGATGACCGCACCGACGGACGCTCCGTTGCTGACGCCGAGGATGTCCGGGCTGGCCAGCGGATTCCGTGTCAGATGTTGGAACACCGCGCCCGCAGTCGCCAGAGCGGCCCCGACGGTCATCGCGACCAGAACGCGCGGCATCCGCCGGTCCATGACGAAGAATTCGGTGAGTCGGCTCGGCGGCCGTCCGAACAGCGTGTCGATCAGGTCGGGAATGGTGACGCGGAACTCGCCCAGCAGCAGCGATGCAACGAAAACGACGGCGAGGACTACGAGCAGTGCGAACACGACGATGGTGGTGCGCACACTGAATCGGTACGACCACCGGTCGCCGGGACCGATGAGCACCCGGTCGTCTCTGGTGAGGGCGATCTCGGGCGCCTGCTGGACGCGGAGCAGCGGCCTCATGAGATCGAGAGCTTTCGGGCGCCGAGCACGAAGGCGATGAGGACTGGGCCGCCGACCAAAGCGGTGAGGACGCCGACCGGCACCTCCCGGCCGCCGCCGATCAGACGTCCGACGATGTCGGCGCCCAACAGGAGTGCAGGGCCGGTGATCAGCGAGATCGGAAGGACGAGGCGGAGGTCGGGGCCGACGAGTGCCCGGACCAGGTGGGGAACGGCCAATCCGAGGAAAGCGATGGGGCCGACGATCGCGGTCGCCGTGCCGCACAGGACGGCGATCACGAGTAGTCCCGCGGCGCGGACGAGGCCGGGCCGGACGCCGAGCGACCGGGCAGTGTCGTCGCCCAACGCCAAGGCGTTGAGCGCGGAGCTGAGCAGAAAGGCCCCGATGACGCCGGGGAGCACCAGCCAGACGACCGGCAGCGCCTCGCCGACCGTACGCGCGGCGAGCGATCCGATCCGCCAGAAGCGGTACGAGTCGAGAACGGACTCGTCGAGCAGGATCAACGAGTGGGTGACGCCGCTCAAGACTGCGGCGAACGCGACGCCGGCCAGTATCAGCCGCACCGGCGAACCAGCGACGAATCGGGTGGTCGACAGCGCCAGCACCACGGCGGAAGCGAACAGTGCGCCTGCGAGCGCGAACCAGACGGTGCTCCCGACCCCTGCCGCTCCGAGCATCGCGAGCCCCAGCACCACGCCGAACGATGCACCCGCGTTGACCCCGAGAATGCCGGGGTCTGCGAGTGGATTCCGGGTGACGGCCTGCATCAGAACGCCGGCGACGCCGAGCGATGCTCCCGCGATCAGGCCGGTCACCGTGCGGTTGACCCGCAGGGTGCCGACGATGTTCGCGACGTCCACATCGCCGAACCCCAGCAGTGCCTGGGTGACCTCGGTGATCGGGGTCGCCCGGGCACCGAGCGCAAGGCTCAGCACCACGCACAGCAGTAGGGCGGCCAGGCTGACGGGTCCCGTCAGCCAGGCTCGACGGGGAGTTCGTCGTACCGCTGGTGCGACGCGTTCCACGCGCGGCTCGGCGTCAGTCCTGGACATGTTTGGTTAGTCTAACCAATCCCGTAATATGCCCGGACATGACATCTCCCTCTCTCGCGAGGCGGTCTGTGATCGCTGTCGCAGGCCTGATCGCAGTCCTGGCCCTCCTGCTGTCCGCGTGCGGTTCGTCGAGTTCCGACGGTGCTGCTGCGGGCGGTGACCCGTACACCGTGAAGCACGCGATGGGCTCCACTGAACTGCCCGGCGTGCCCGAGCGCATCGTGGTTCTCGACTCGCCGCACCTCGACGCGTTGGTGTCCCTCGGAATCACGCCGGTCGGCGCACCTGAGGTCCGCGTGGGAGAGGGCTTCCCCGCGTACCTCGCGGACAAGCTGACGGGCACCGAGTCGATCGGCGGAATCGCCGAACCAGACATCGACGCCATCGCCAATCTGGCTCCCGATCTGATCATCGGAGCCAAGGTGCGGCACGAGGCCGTGTACGACCAGCTGAGCGCGATCGCCCCCACCGTGTTCTCTGAGAACAGCGGCACCGACTGGACCGAGCAGGCCACGATCACCGCCGCGGCGGTCGACAAGACAGACGAGATGGCCGACCTGCTCCGCCGCCTCGATCAACGCGCGGTCGAGGTCGGCGAGAAGGTGGGCGCGAAGGGTAAGACGGCCTCGATCGTCCGATTCCGGCCTGACAACTTCCGCCTGTACGGACCGCATACCTTCTCCGGGTCGCTGTTGACGAAGATGGGTTTCGAACTCGGCGAGCGGAATTGGAACGAGTATTCGATGATGGAACTGAGTCCGGAGCTGTACGAGCAGATCGATGGCGACGTGGCGTTCTACATGAGCCCCGGCGGCAATCCCGACGCCTCGTCGCAGAAGACGATCACGCAGCTCTGGTCGGGCATCCCGGCGGTCAAGGCGAACAAAGCGTTCGAGGTGGAGGACGACACCTGGATGGTGGGCATCGGCGTGACCGGCGCCGGCCTGGTCCTGGATCAGGTGGAGGACCTGCTCGCGTGACAACCGTCGTCGAACCGGTCCTGTCAGCCACCGGCCTCGTCGTCGAGTTCGACGGCGCGACGGTGGTCGACGAGGTCGACCTTCACATCCCGGCCGGCGGCTTCACGGTGATTCTGGGGCCGAACGCCTGCGGCAAGTCGACAACCCTGCGGGCGATCTCCAGAGTCCTGAAGCGTCGGGCGGGCGAGATCGTGTTCGACGGTCGTGCGCTCGAGGCGTACGGCAGCAAAGAGCTCGCTCAACAGATGGGCCTGTTGGCGCAGGATGCTGTCGCGCCAGAGGGCATGCGAGTCGCCGACCTGATCTCGCGAGGTCGTCACCCCTACCACTCTGCGTTTAGGCGATGGACCACCGAGGACGACGCGGCCACGCGTGCCGCGATGGAGGCCACGCGGACGATCGAACTCGCCGAACGCTATGTGGATCAGTTGTCGGGCGGCCAGCGGCAACGTGTCTGGGTCGCGCTCCTGCTGGCGCAGCAGACGCCGGTGATGCTGCTCGATGAGCCGACGACGTTTCTCGACATCGCGCATCAGTACGAGGTGCTCGATCTGTTGAAGCAGCTCAACGGTGACGGAAAGACAGTGGTCGCGGTGCTGCACGACCTGAACCAGGCGGCGCGTTACGCCGACAATCTGGTCTTGATGAAGGCTGGACGCATCGTCGCGTCCGGGCCGCCTCGCGAGATGATCACCGAGGCGCGGATCAGCGAGGTCTTCGGGCTCACCTCGGTTGTGGTCGACGACCCGGTGACCGGTTCACCGATGGTCGTCCGTCGGTGAACCGGTCGGCGAGCGACTACTTGAAGACGTCGAGCTTGTTGAACTTCTCCGCGAGGAGGTAGTAGACGGCCAGGCGCGGGTTCGGCTTGCCGTTCTTCATCGCGGCCATGACGTCGGCGATGGCCTTGTCGAGGTCGTCGTCGGAATCGGTGAGGCCGAGCTTCTTCTTGAGGAAGTTCTCGCGGACGGTCTTCAGCTCGGCCGGATCGCTCGCCGAGACGAGGGAGGCGTCGCGGTTGCTGAGGACCAGGCGGTACGTGGCCGCCATCTTGTCGACGACGGCGACGTCGGCCTTGGGCGCGTACTCGAGGACGCTTTCGCGTGCATCGGTCATGGAGGACCTTCCTTTCAAGGGTGTGTTTCCTCTGCTGCAGACGCTACGCGTGAATGGCTGTCTCGGCTGCGCGACACGGCGTGGTCCGATTTGTCGAAAAGGGGATCTCGGTGGCGTTGACCTGCCGAATGAGACGAAAATCTAGATTTATCGCACTGATCTGCCTACCGTTGTCAGTAACGGGTCGCCCACATCACGCGACCGAACGCAGCGGATGGGAAGCAATCATGGCGACGACGATTCCGACACGACATCCGGCGCAGCCGGTCCCGATCCCCAAGGGTGTGGAGATCTTCGGACGACTCTTCGGCGTCGGGCGACCATCGGCGTCCGAGTTCGACAGACTCGGCGAACTGCTCATGGCCGGCGACCCGGTGATGGACGGCGTCGTCGCCGCGATGTCCGAGGCCGGGATGCGCGAGACGCGACCGCTGTTCGAGAAGGCCCTCGTCGACGGCATCGACTCCGTCGAGGGCGCGCCGGCGGCGATGGAGGACTTCTTCCGGCACATCGAGGCGACACCCGACTGGGTGGACCGCAAGCAATTGGCGCTGGCCGCGCAGGTCATGCAGAGCGGCGGGGCGGACGGCCTCTACATCGCCCGGGACGTCGCACTCCTCGGCGGCTACCAGTTTGCCGGCTTCAACCAGACCCTGCTGCGCACCGGAGCCCTCACCAAGGGATCCAACAAACGATTCGCGGAGACCTCCCGCTGGGCGCTCGACGTCATCGGCGAGGGCGGCCTCGACCTGCACGGCGCCGGATACCGGTCGACGATCCGCGTCCGCTTCATCCACTCGATGGTCCGCAGGCATGTCGAATCCATGCCCGACTGGGACAGCGGGAAGTGGGGTGTGCCGATCAACCAGACCGACATGGCCGCCACCCTCGTCGGATCACTGGTGGCGCCATCGATCGGCGTCGCGGGCCTCGGCCTCCTGAACAGCCGCCGGGAGTACGAGGCGATCGCGCAGTTGACCCGCTACGTCGGCTGGCTGATCGGCGTCGACGATGAGTTCCTCCCCCGCGACTTCCGCGATGCGGTCCGTATCCTCGCCCACACGTCCGCGGCCCTGTCCGTCGCAGACGAGACGTCGAAACTGCTGGCCTCGCCGATGGTCGACGACCCCGACGCCTGGCACTACGCCGCGCTGCCCGCTCTCCGGCGGCGACTCGCGAAGTCGCAGCACCTCGGCATCGCGCGGGCTTTCCTGGGACGTCCCGCGCTGCGGCGGCTCGGCGTCGACGACACCGCACTCCCCTGGTATCCGCCGTTGATCTTCGGCGTCAACATCGTCCGGTCGGTCGCCGCGCAACTGCCGGGCGGTCGGCGCCGCGCCGCGCGTGCGGGACAGCGTCGCGCCGACACATTCATGACGACCATGGCGCCGAATCCGGTCGTCATCGGCGACTCCTCCGACATCGCCCGCGCCGCCTGACCGATCCGGTTAGCGTTCGGTGCGACACCCCGTGGCCGAGAGGACGCTCGATGACCAGAGAAGCAGCCCCATCCGACGAGATCCGTGCGATCGAGACGCTGAAGTACCGATACCTGCGGGCCGTCGACACCAAGGATTGGGACGGCCTGGCGGCGACCCTCACCGAGGACGTGCACACCGACTACGGCTCCCAGCTCGGCGGACGTCCGCTGACCTTCGACGACCGCGACGGCGTCCTCGCCTACTTCCGCAAGGCGATGGGCGGCAGCCTCGTCACCGAACACCACGTCACTCATCCGATCATCGAGGTCGACGCCGGCGATCCGACCCGTGCGACCGGCAGCTGGTATCTGCAGGACCGGGTGATCGTGCCCGACTACGACATGATGATCATCGGCGCCGCGTTCTACGAGGACGTGTACCGGAAGACCGCCGACGGTTGGCGCATCGCGTCCACCGGCTACCAGCGGACCTTCGAGGCGACGAGCAAGCTGTCGGCGATCGACTTCCACCTCACGCGCGGACCGGCGATAGTCCGCGCGTCCTAGGCCGTGTTGGACTAGTGAGTCACCCGCTGATCGACGCGCCGACGTAGGCGGCGAGGTGCTCGCCGGTGAGCGTGGAGCGCGCGGTGACGAGGTCGCGGGGCGTGCCCTCGAAGACCACGCGACCGCCGTCCTGGCCCGCACCGGGCCCGATGTCGATGATCCAGTCCGCGTGCGCCATCACGGCCTGGTGATGCTCGATCACGATCACCGACTTCCCGCCGTCGACGAGGCGGTCCAGCAGCCCCAGCAGTTGCTCGACGTCGGCCAGGTGCAGACCGGTGGTCGGCTCGTCGAGGACGTACACCTGCGCCTTCTCCGCCATCGCGGTCGCGAGCTTGATGCGCTGACGCTCGCCGCCGGACAGCGTGGTCAGCGGCTGGCCGACCTTCAGGTAGTCGAGCCCCACATCGGAGAGACGCAGCAGAATCTTGTGCGCCGCCGGGATCCGCGCGTCGCCCTCGCCGAAGAAGGCGGTCGCCTCGTCGACCGACATCTGCAGCACCTCGCTGATGTCGCGCCCGCCGAGCTGGTACTCCAGGACGGCTGCGTCGAACCGCTTCCCCTCGCAGACGTCGCACGGGGTGGCGACACCGGCCATGGTCGCCAGGTCGGTGTAGATGACGCCCGCGCCCTTGCACGTGGGGCACGCGCCCTCCGAGTTGGGGCTGAACAGGGCGGGCTTGACCCCGTTGGCCTTGGCGAAGGCCTTGCGGATGGGGTCGAGCAGTCCGGTGTAGGTGGCCGGATTGCTCCGGCGGGAACCACGGATCGCCGACTGGTCGATGACGACCACGTCGGCGTCCTTCGGCATCGAACCGTGGATGAGCGAGCTCTTCCCGGAGCCTGCGACACCGGTGATGACGGCGAGGACGCCGAGCGGCAGGTCCACGTCGACGTCCTGGAGGTTGTTCGTGGAAGCGCCGCGGATCTCGATGGCTCCGCTCGCCGACCGGACCTCGTCCTTCAGTCGAGCGCGGTCGTGGAGGTGCCGACCGGTGAGCGTGTCGGCCGAGGTGAGTCCCTCGACGGTGCCCTCGAAGCAGATCTGCCCGCCGAGTGACCCCGCCCGGGGACCGAGGTCGACCACGTGATCGGCGATCGCGATGGTCTCCGGCTTGTGCTCAACGACGAGCACGGTGTTCCCCTTGTCGCGAAGGCGCAGCAAAAGCGTGTTCATCCGGGCGATGTCGTGCGGATGCAGGCCGACCGTGGGCTCGTCGAAGATGTAGGTGATGTCGGTCAGCGACGAACCGAGGTGGCGGATCATCTTGGTGCGCTGGGCTTCTCCGCCAGACAGGGTGCCGGTGGGGCGTTCCAGCGACAGATAGCCCAGGCCGATCTCCACGAACGACGACAGCGTCGCCCCCAGGTTGTCGAGCAGCGGTGCGACGGTCGGCTCGTCGAGGCCCACCACCCAGTCGTGCAGGTCGGTGATCTGCATCCGGCACGCGTCGGCGATGTTGACACCGTCGATCCGGGCGTTGCGCGCATGGTCGGCGAGACGGGTGCCGTCGCACTCGGGGCAGGCGGTCGCGGTCACCGCGCGCTCGATGAAGGCCCGGATGTGCGGCTGCACCGAGTCGATGTCCTTGCTCAGCATCGACTTGGTGATCCTCGGAATGACGCCCTCGTAGGTCAGGTTGATGCCGTCGACCTTGATCTTGGTCGGCTCCCGGTACAGCAGATCGTCGAGCTCGCGCTTCGTGAACTGCCCGACCGGCTTGTCCATGTCGAAGTAGCCGCTGCCGCCGTAGAGCCGGCCGTACCAGCCGTCCATGCTGTATCCGGGCACCTTGAGCGACCCGGCCGCGAGCGACAGGTCGGCGTCGTAGATCTCGGTGAGGTCGATGTCGGAGACGTTGCCCATCCCCTCGCAGCGAGGGCACATGCCGCCGAGGACCTCGAAGGTCTTCTTCAAGGCCTTGGACTGAGCGCCGCGGTCCACCTTGATGGCGCCGCCGCCCCGCACGGTCGGCGTGTTGAACGAGAAGGCGTTCGGCCCGCCGACATGCGGTGTCGCGATCTTGCTGAACAGGATGCGGAGCATCGCGTTGGCGTCGGTCAGCGTTCCGACCGTCGACCGCGGATTGCCGCCGATCCGCTCCTGGTCGACGATGATCGCGGTGGTGATCCCGTCGAGCACGTCCACGTCGGGTCGCGCGAGCGTCGGCATGAAGCCCTGGACGAAGCTGCTGTACGTCTCGTTGATGAGCCGTTGCGACTCCGCGGCGACGGTCCCGAAGACGAGTGAACTCTTTCCCGAGCCGGAGACGCCGGTGAACACCGTCAAGCGGCGCTTCGGAAGTTCCACGCTGACATCGCGCAGATTGTTGACGCGGGCGCCCCGGATGCGGATCAGGTCGTGGCTGTCAGCGGGAAGCGATGCGGAAGAAGGCATGTCGGCCATTGTTCCGCATCGCCCGCATCCGTGTCAGCGCACCCGGATTCCGAGGACCGCCTTCTCCACCTCGCTCTTGCTGGTGCTATCGCCGATGGGGCTCACGCCGACGGCGAAGGTCATCGGTGAGCTGTTGATCACGGCCACGATCACGTCGTCGCCCTGGATGCCGGGGCGCGCACTGACTTTGATGTTGCTGCGTACCAGGGTCAGCTTGGTGGTGTCGTCGTCGAGGGTTCCGTTGCGCGACTGGGTGATCTCGGCCGGCGAGGGATCGCTGCCTGCGTACCCGCTGCTGGACGGCAGGCATTCGACGATCTTGCGGGCGATCGCCTCCGTGTCGTCACCGAACGACGACGGGAGCGTGCCGATGGTCACCGCCGCCTGCCAGGACGACACGGTGTCCGGGCGGGGAGTGTTGATACCGGCAGCCGTCACGGCGAACGGGATCTCGGTCGCCGTGTCCGGTCGCCACGAGGGCGTCGGCAGGGCCGCCGACGGAATGCTGATGTTCAGGTTGGTGAGCGGACTCGTCAGGACCGTGGTGGCGCTGTTGCCGAGCGCGCACTTGGTCGGGACCCCGTTCACGACCGCAGCATCGCGTCCCACGCTCGGGGACGGGCTGGTGGTGGTCGTGGGTGGCGTCACCACGTCCTCGGTCGATGCCGTCGACGACGGGTCCGAATCACCGCTGCCCTTGAAGACGAAGAACCCGGCTACGCCGATCAACGCCAACACCACGACGATCGCCGCGACGATCCCGAATACCTTGCGCGAGTTCGTCTTCCCCGACGGCGGTGGTCCGCCGGCCATGCCGAACGGCTGCTGACCGTATCCGCCGGGCGGCGGGCCGTAGCCACCGCCTCCGCCGAAGGCCTGCGCGGGCTGTTGTTGCTGTCCATACGGTTGCTGACCGAACTGCTGCTGACCGTAGGGCTGCTGCGAGTACTGGGGGTACTGGGGTGAACTGGGCTGGGGTGAACTGGGTTGGGGTGAACTGGGTTGGGGCGAACTCGGCTGGGACTGCGGCACGGGCGGCACCGGCGTCGCGGACGGAGCGGGCGTCGGCGGTCGTTGCGGCTGCGTGGACGGCCCCTGCGACGGCCCCTGTGCCGTGTACGGCGCCGTACCCGAGCCGAACTGATCGGCGGACGGGCGCGCCGGACCCGGCTGCGACGGGGTCTGGGGCTTCTGGCTCTGGGACTGCGGCGGCAGAGTCGGGGCTGCCGGCGGCTGTGCTGCCGGATTGTGGGGCAGCGGGCTCGGATTGATCATCGTCGGTGCGTAGGCGGCCGGGCTCTTGGGCTTGAATCCCGGGCGGGTCAAGGCACCGGTCAGCTCGGCGGCGAACTCGCCGCACGAGCGGTACCGGCCCGCCGGATCCTTCGCCATGGCTCGCGCGAGGACCGGGTCGACGGACGGTGCCAGCGTCGGCAGGATCGTCGTCGCACTCGGCGCATCACTGTTCAGATGAGCGTTGATGATCGCCGTCGGCGTCGACAGCGGGAACGGCGCCTTACCGGTCAGAAGTCGGTACGCGGTGCACGCCAACGCGTACTGATCCGACCGGCCGTCGAGGTCCTGTCCGCGCAACTGCTCGGGTGAGCAGTACTGGATGGACCCCACTGTCAGGTTCGCGGCCGTGAGCGCTGTCTCGTTGGTCAGCTTGCGTGCGATGCCGAAGTCGGTGAGGTACACCTTCCGGCGCGACGCGCCGTCGTCCACCAGGATGTTGGCGGGCTTCACGTCGCGGTGCACCATGCCGCGCGAGTGTGCGTAGTCGAGGGCGTCGGCCACCGCGGAGATGATCTCGGCGACCACGCGCGGCTCCGGCACGCCGTCGCGCTTCAGAATCGCGTCGCAGTCGGATCCCGGAATGTACTTCATCGTGATCCACAACTGGCCCTGGAACTCGCCGCGGTCGTACACGCTGACGATGCTCGGGTGGTCCAGCTGGGACGCGAGATCGGCCTCCCGGGTGAAGCGGGCACGGTAAGTGGCGTCCGATGTGAGCTCGCCGGGCAGCACCTTGAGGGCGTCTTCACGGGGCAGCCTGGGGTGGGCCGCCAGATAGACCTCACCCATTCCCCCGACGCCCAGACTTCGTACGATTCGATAATCGGCGAAATACTGCCCCGCGCTCAACATGAGAACAGCCTAAGACATGCACTCCCGGTACGAAGACCTCAGGAGCATTCACCGTCGCGTCGGCTTCTTCGGTAACCGGTGCCGACGCCTTCGCCAGCGACTATTTTGGGCAGTGGTCACGGTGCCGGTCCGCACCGACTTCAGCGAGAGGCGACATGGAGAGCATCAACACTGCGACGGGTCCGGTCGGGGCGGACCGACTCGGCGTGACGCTCACCCACGAACACGTCTTCGTGCTCAACGAGGACTACCGCCTCAACTTCCTCCCGGACTGGAATGAGACCGCGCAGATCCAGGCGGCCGTCGAACGGCTCACCTGTCTCAAAGAGGCCGGCGTCGACACCCTGATGGACGTCTCCGTCGCCGGACTCGGCCGCAATGTGGAACGCATCCGGGCCGTCGCCGACCGGGTGGACCTCAATCTGGTGCTCGCGACCGGCCTGTACACCTTTCACGACCTTCCCTTCCAGTTCCACTACACCGGACCCGGTCTCGGCTTCGACGGTCCCGATCCGATGGATGAGGCCTTCATCCGCGATCTGACGGTCGGGATCGGCGGTACCGATGTCAAAGCGGCGTTCCTGTTCTGCGCGATCGAGGCGGAGGGATTGAGCACGGGCGTCGAACGAGTGATGCGCGCCGTGGGACGAGCGTCGGTTGCCACCGGCGCGCCCGTGGTGGTGCACACCAATCCGCACACGAAATCCGGGCTCATCGCGCAACGCGTCCTCGCCGAGGAGGGCGTGGATCTGAGCCGCGTCCAGATCGCCCACTGCGGCGACAGCACCGACCTGGACTATCTGATGCAGCTGGCCGACGCGGGGTCGACCCTCGGGCTCGACCGCTTCGGGCTCGACGTCCTCCTCCCCTACGACGCTCGCTTCGCCACCCTGCTCACTTTGATCGAGAAGGGATACGCCGACCGTGTGGCGCTCTCCCACGACGCCTTCTGCTTCAGCGACTGGTTCGACGAGGAGAAACGACAAGCCGTCGCTCCGGACTGGAACTACCTGCAGGTGACCGGGCGGGTGATCCCCGACCTCCTCGCCGCCGGCGTCGACCAGCGGGTCGTCGACACGATCATGCGGTACGGTCCGCGCGACTTCCTGGCTCCTCCGGAGACCGGTCCCGCTGCGCTTGCAGTAGCAAATTTCAATAAAACTGGACTTGGTCCAGAAAACGGGTAGTATGGGTGCATGGCCGCCACTGATCACACCGCAGACATCCGTGACGCCGGGTTGAGAGTCACCCGGCCTCGTCTCGCGGTGATGGCGGCCGTCGACGCGCATCCGCATGCCGAGACCGAGGCGGTTCTGGCAGCAGTGCGCGAAGAACTGCCCGGTGTGTCCCGTCAGGCCGTGTACGACGTCCTGCACGCCCTGACCGACGCCGGGCTGATCCGACGGATCCAGCCGTCGGGCCATGTCTCGCTGTACGAGACCCGGATCGCAGACAATCACCACCACCTCGTGTGCCGTGTGTGCGGAGACGTCCGCGACGTCGATTGCGCAGTCGGCGAAGCACCCTGCCTCGAGGCCGTCGACGACCACGGCTTCCGCATCGACGAAGCCGAGGTCATCTACTGGGGCGTCTGCCCCGCCTGTGCAGCGAACACCGACACCACCCGCGCGCCGGACGACCCCGGCGGCGCAACACGCTGATCGTCGCCTCCGGCGATCCACCGAAAGGAACCGCAGTGTCCGACCAACAGCCCGCAGCGAGCGCAACCGGCTGCCCGGTACACGGTGGCCAGATGGCCGCACCCTCCGAAGGCGGCGGCAACCGTGACTGGTGGCCGAAGCAGCTGAACCTCAAACTCCTCGCCGAGAACCCGGACGAGGGCAACCCCATGGACCCCGATTTCGACTACGCGAAGGCGTTCTCCGCACTCGATCTCGATGCCGTCCGCCGCGACCTCAAGGCGCTGATGCGTGACTCGAAGGACTGGTGGCCCGCCGACTACGGTCACTACGGTCCGCTCTTCATCCGTATGGCCTGGCACTCGGCCGGCACCTACCGCGTGGCCGACGGCCGCGGTGGCGGCGGTCACGGCATGCAGCGCTTCGCCCCGTTGAACAGCTGGCCGGACAACGCGGGCCTGGACAAGGCGCGTCGTCTGCTGTGGCCGATCAAGAAGAAGTACGGCAGCAGCCTCTCGTGGGGCGACCTCATCATCTTCGCGGGCAACGTGGCCCTCGAGTCGATGGGCTTCAAGACCTTCGGCTTCGCCGGCGGTCGCACCGACAAGTGGGAGCCCGAGGAGATCTACTGGGGTCCCGAGACCGAGTGGCTCGAGGACCAGCGGTACACCGGTGAACGCGACCTCGACAACCCGCTCGCCGCCGTCCAGATGGGCCTCATCTACGTCAATCCCGAAGGCCCCAACGGGAATCCGGATCCGCTGAAGTCGGCGATCGACATCCGCGAGACCTTCGCGCGCATGGCGATGGACGACGAGGAGACCGTCGCCCTCATCGCCGGCGGCCACACGTTCGGCAAGACGCACGGCGCCGCTGACGCCGGGCAGTACGTCGGACCGGTGCCCGAGGACGCTCCGCTGGAGACCATGGGTCTGGGTTGGAAGGGCTCGTACGGCACCGGATCCGGTGTCGACGCGATCAGCTCCGGTCTGGAGGGCGCGTGGAACAGCACCCCGGTCACCTGGGACAACAACTTCTTCTGGACGCTTTACGGCTACGAATGGGAGACCCACACCGGTCCGGGCGGCGCCATTCAGTGGCGCCCCAAGGACAACGCGGGCGCCACCAGCGTGCCCGACGCGGGAGATCCCGAGAAGCGTCACCAGCCGATGATGCTCACCAGTGACATCGCCCTGCGCGAGGACCCGATCTACGGGCCCATCTCCCGACGGTTCCTGGAGAATCCGCAGGACTTCGCCGACGCTTTCGCCCGCGCCTGGTACAAACTGACCCACCGCGACATGGGCCCGCTCTCGCGCTACCTCGGCGACGAGGTGCCCGCGGAGAAGCTGATCTGGCAGGACCCGGTCCCCGAGGCCGACTACGAGCAGATCGACGAGGCCGACGCCGCGGCGATCAAGCGGCAGATCCTGGACTCCGGCCTGACCGTCGCGCAGCTCGTGAAGACCGCGTGGGCTGCCGCAGCCTCGTACCGCGGCTCGGACAAGCGCGGCGGCGTCAACGGTGCCCGTGTGCGTCTGGAGCCGCAGCGCAGCTGGACGGTGAATGAGCCCGCCGAGCTGGACAAGGCGCTCACCGTGCTGGAGGGTGTCGCCGAGGCGTTCAACTCCGAATCCGGTGCGAAGAAGGTCTCGGTGGCCGATGTGATCGTTCTCGGCGGCGCTGCCGCCGTCGAGAAGGCCGCAGCGGCGGCGGGTCACACCGTGACCGTCCCGGTCTCCCTCGGCCGCACGGACGCCACCCAGGAGGACACCGACGTCGACTCGTTCAGCGTCATGGAGCCGCGGTGGGACGGATTCCGGAACTACCTGGCCGCCGACGCGCCGATCCCGGCCGAGTACCTGCTCGTCGACCGTGCGCAGCTGCTGCAGGTGTCGGCGCCGCAGATGACCGCCCTCATCGGCGGCCTCCGGGTTCTCGGCGCCAACTACGGCGGGTCGCAGCACGGAGTGCTGACCGACCGACCCGAGGTGCTGTCGAACGACTTCTTCGTCAACATCCTCGACATGGACGTCCAGTGGACGCAGCAGGCGGACGGCACCTACGTCGGCGCCGATCTCGCCACGGGCGAGCAGAAGTGGACCGGCACCCGCGCCGATCTGGTCTTCGGCGCCAACTCGCAGCTGCGGGCCCTCGCCGAGGTCTACGGCTCCGATGACGCGACCGGCAAGTTCGTCGACGACTTCGTCGCCGCCTGGTCGCAGGTCATGGACAACGATCGGTTCGACCTGCACGCCTGATCGCCGGCGACGCCGTCGCCCAGCAGATCCCGCCGGAGCACGCCGCTCCGGCGGGATCTCCGCTCTCCGCGGTCGCGGCCCGATACTGTCGGTACATGAAACTCGGTCTGCAACTCGGATATTGGGGCGCACAGCCGCCGGCCAACCACCGTGAACTCGTCGCCGCCGCCGAACGATCCGGCTACGACTCCGTGTTCACCGCGGAGGCGTGGGGCTCGGACGCCTACACGCCGCTCGCCTGGTACGGCAGCGACACCGAACGCCTCCGCCTCGGCACGTCGGTCCTTCAACTGTCCGCGCGGACGCCCACCGCGTGCGCGATGGCGGCGATGACGCTCGACCATCTGTCCGGCGGCAGGCACATCGTCGGCCTCGGTGTCTCGGGACCGCAGGTGGTGGAGGGCTGGTACGGCCAGAAGTTCCCGAAGCCGCTCGGCCGCACCCGCGAGTACATCGACATCATGCGGCAGGTGTGGGCACGCCAGGCACCCGTCACCAGCGACGGCCCGCACTACCCGCTCCCCCTCGAGGGCGAGGGCACCACAGGGCTCGGCAAGCCGCTCAAGCCCATCGTGCACCCGCTCCGCAACGACATCCCCGTCTTCCTCGGTGCCGAGGGACCCAAGAACATCGCCCTGGCCGCCGAGATCGCCGACGGCTGGCTCCCGCTCTTCTTCACTCCGCGACTCGCCGACCAGTACAACGGATGGCTCGACGAGGGATTCGCACGCCCCGGCGCCCGCAACACCCGCGAGACCTTCGAGGTGGCCGCTGTCGCCCAGATCGTCCTCACTGACGACCGCGACGCCGCCTACGCGGGCATCAAGCCATTCCTGGCCCTCTACATGGGCGGCATGGGCAGCGAGGACACCAACTTCCACGCCGAGGTCTACCGGCGGATGGGCTACAGCGACGTGGTGGATCAGGTCACCGAGCTGTTCCGCTCCGACCGCAAGGCGGAGGCCGCCTCGATCATCCCCGACGCAGTGGTCGACGACTCCGCCATCGTCGGCGACGAGGACACCGTGCGCGCCAAGATCCGCGAGTGGGAGCAGGCCGGCGTGACGACCATGCTCGTCTCTCCCGGCTCGGTGGCCGAGGTGGAGAGACTCGGATCACTGGCACACTGAGTCGAAGTCAGACGCTGGGCCGAAAGTTAACGCGAACTGGATTAGGTGAACGGAAAGTTAACGACAACAGAATGGAACTTGACTTCACCTTGCCGAAAGGTTACAACTGTATGGACTGAAATATACGGAGAGGGTTCCACTATGCGTAACAGCACCAGTCCGACCTTTGCGTCCAAGATCCGCGCCTTCGCTCGCCTGATGTCTGAGCGGATGAACCAGAGCGCGACCCAGCGTCTGCGCCTGCAGCTCGGCAACTCGCCGATCGCAGTACTCGGCGCGGCATAGATATCGCCCGCGAAAAGCCCGAAGCGGCGCCCGACGGATACGATCCGTCGGGCGCCGCTTCGTTGGTGTGAGGGGCGCGCTACTTGCCGGGCGGGCGGGGAACCGCACTCGTCAGGTGCCATGAACCGC
The DNA here is from genome assembly GCF_001305675.1 of Gordonia phthalatica. NCBI lineage: Bacteria > Bacillati > Actinomycetota > Actinomycetes > Mycobacteriales > Gordoniaceae > Gordonia > Gordonia phthalatica. Next base: position 2,254,874 of record NZ_CP011853.1, on the reverse strand, counting down.
ACCTGCACTCGTACGACCGCAGGGACGGACGCGACGGTGCCTGTCGAGCGATCGCCAGGATGGCGCCCGTCACCGCAGCGAGCGACGGGTAGGCGATCTTCTCCGGCGTCGGGCAGGAGAACTCGACTCGTGGGACGGCACGCTTACGCTTTCGCGGCCGGGCGTCGGCGGCCGCGGTCCGGGACTCGATCCGTCGGTAGTACGACTCGAGTTCCTCGTCGTCGAACGGCATGATCTACAGGACGCCGCGCATCAGCCGGCGGATGTACGGGCTCGCGATCGCCAGCACCACGGCCACCCCGATCGACGCGAGGCCGATGCTCAGGAAGTACGGGACGTCGTTCTCCTCGTCGTAGTACTTCGCGAGGGTTCCGGCGAGCGCGGTGCCGAGGGCGACCGACAGGTAGAACAGCGCGACCATCTGGGTGTGGAAGTTCTTGGGCGCCAGCTTGGTCGACAGGGACAGGCCGACGGGTGAGAGGCACAGCTCGGCGATCGTGAACAGCAGCAGGATGCCTGCGAGGCCGAGCAGCGGCGCACTGCCCGGTCCCCCACCCGACATCGGGATGAAGCACAGGAACGCGATGCCCATGATGCCGGTGCCGAGGGCGAACTTGATCGGCGTCGACGGTTGGCGCGACCCGAGCGCCGTCCACAGCGCGGCGAACACGCCGGCGAAGACGATGATGAACACCGGGTTGATCGACTGCACCCACGAGGCGGGCATCGTCCACCCGAACAGGTCGCGGTCGAGCCGCTTGTCGGCGTACACGGCGACGGTCGTGAACTGCTGCTGGAACAGCGCCCAGAACACCGTCGACGCCAGGAACAGCGGGATGAACGCGACCACCCGGCTCCGCTCGTCGGCGGTGATGAGTCTGCTGGTCAAGATGATCACGAAGTAGCCGACGGCGGCGACGACGGTGATGCCGACGACCACGTCGGAGAGATTCGACGCCGTCAGCACCCCGGTCAACGACAGCACGGTCACCACGACGATGAGGCCGGCCGCCACCGCTCCCGCCCGGCCGTACATGGACGAGGGCAGCGGGTCGGGGGCGGTGGAGCCGATGACACCGAACTGCTTCCGCGAGAGGGAGTACTGCACCAGGCCGAGGAACATGCCGATAGCGGCCAGACCGAACCCGAGATGGAAACCGACGTGCTCCTGAGCCCAACCGGTCAGCAGCGGGCCGAAGAACGCACCGAGGTTGACGCCCATGTAGTAGACCGAGAAACCCGCGTCGCGCCGGAGGTCCTCCGGCGCGTACAGGTCGCCGACCATCGTGGTGGCGGTGGACTTCAGACCGCCGCTGCCGAACGCGACGAGAATGAGGCCGAGGCCCATCCCGGCGACACCCGGGACCAGCGCGAGTGCGATGTGGCCGAACATGATGATGACCGCGCTGTAGAAGAGGGTGCGTTCCGCGCCGAGGATGCGGTCGGAGATCCAGCTCCCGACGATCGTCGACAGGTAGACCAGACCGCCGTATGCGCCGACGATGCTGGTGGCCGACGCCTCGTCGAACCCGAGTCCGCCGTTCGACGCCGTGTAGTACAGGTAGTACGCGAGGATGCCCTGCATCCCGTAGAACGAGAACCGTTCCCACATCTCGACACCGAACAGGGTGCCCAGCGCCCGCGGATGGCCGAAGAAGCCTCGCTGCGGTGTCGGCGGGACGGCCGTGGGGTGCTCATCGGCGAGGGTCATGCGAACACGGTAATGCAGTCGCCTCAGACGGATTCGCCGTACCGCGGCAACACGCGGAAGACCTGCAGTTCCTTGGGCACTCCCTTGGCCTTGAATCGTTTGCGCTTGACCGCGTAGTCCTCGAGGTCCACCTGTTCCAGGGTGGCGTCGCTGACGTACACCTCGCCGCCGCCCGCCGCGTCGCACACCCGCGCGGCGATGTTGACGTCGACGCCGAGGAAGTCGTCGCCCACGATGCGCGGCGCACCCGTGTGCAGTCCCGCGCGCAGGGCCGGCCGGAAGTCGCCGACCACGATGGCACTGATCGCACCCACGGCCTCGTGAGCGGCGGCGATGCCCTCGGCGGCGTCCAGGAAGACGGCCATCGTGCCGTCACCGAGCGTCTTGACGACCTGCCCGCCGTGGGCTCGGATGACCTGCTCGGTGGCGTCGTTCACTTCCGCCAGAAGTTCCAGGACCTGATCGTCGCCCGCGCGCAGCGCCCAAGACGAGAAGCCGACGAGGTCGGTGAACAGGATCGTCGCGGGCACGGGGCCTGCCGGATCGGGACGACGGCGCTCGATCAGCGACTGCCAGACCGCGACCGAGGCCAGACCGATCTCGCGGACGGCGCTCGGGCGATCACGGCGGACGTCGTTCAGAATTCGCGCGACCCGGTCGGATGTCCGGTCGCCGGTCGACAGGCGACTCTCGGTGGGTGCCAGCTTGCGTGCCAGATGCGCGGCGCGCACCGCGACGTTGCTCTCGTCGCCGCGCGCCAGCAGTTCGCTCGCCCGATGCAGCGGAGACCCCGGGACCGCGTCTTCATCCGGTCCGTCTTTGCGAGGTTCGTCGTTCACGATCATTGATCTTAGTGACGTCGCCGCAGCGGGCACCGGCGCATGTCCGGTGACGTCGGTCTCGCGTCCTCGGAATGGACGACGTGGCGTCGACACCGGGTCAGCGCAGGCGTTCCGCCTCGTGCGCCAGGGTCAGGAGTTCCTCGGCGAGCCGGGTCAGCGACTCCTGGTCGGCGCGTTCGCCGATCGCCGTCGACAGATCTTCGGCCGCGCACCGCAGGAGATACATGCGGTCGCCGAGGTCTTCGGCCTCGGCCGGACTCAGGATGATGGCGTCGGCGGGAATAGAAGTACCTTCTACCAGCGTTCTCTGTTCGTAGGCGCGCTGGCGGCACGACCGTTTGCAGTACTTGCGCCTGCGGCCGCGTTCCGAGTCCACCATCTGTCGACCGCACCAAGCGCAGGCGTACGGGCGTTGACGGGACGGTGATTCGGGCACGTGACGACGGTACCGCGTCGCCCCCGAGCGCGCGTACACCGCGTAGAATGGTTCTGATACCCGTCTGTTTGAGAGGAATACTTCATGGCTGATCGAGTCCTGCGTGGTAGCCGGCTCGGAGCGGTGAGCTACGAGACCGACCGCGATCATGATCTCGCGCCTCGTCGACTCGTCCAGTACCGCACCGACAACGGTGAGATCTTCGACATCCCGTTCTCCGACGAAGCCGAGATCCCCGGTACCTGGCCGTGCAAGAACGGCATGGAGGGCAAGCTCCTCGAAGGCGGTGCCCCCGAGGAGAAGAAGGGCAAGCCCCCGCGCACGCACTGGGACATGCTCCTGGAGCGTCGTTCCGAGGAGGACCTGGAAGTCCTGCTCGCCGAGCGCCTCGACCTGCTGAAGCAGCGTCGTCGCGGCGGTGGCGCCGTCTAGCGAGGCGTCCTACCCCAAGCATGAGTTCGGCCCCGGGAGTGCTTCTCCCGGGGCCGAACTCGTCGTTGGCTCCTACTTGTTCTTGCGGAACTTGGCCGTCCGACCCTGGATTCCCCAGCGGGCCACGTTCAGGAACGATTCGGCGATCACTCCGCCGTCCATCTTCGACTCGCCGATCGCGCGCTCGGTGAACGTGATCGGGACCTCGCGGATGGTGAAGCCGTTCTGCAGCGAACGCCACGCGAGGTCGATCTGGAAGCAGTAACCGGCCGACTCGACCTGGTCGAGGCCGATCTTCTCCAGGACCTCGCGGCGGAAGGCGCGGTAGCCCGCGGTGATGTCCTTGATCTTGGCGCCGAGCGCCAGGCGGGCATAGGTGTTGGCGCCCTTCGACAGGAACTCCCGGCGTTTGGGCCAGTTCACCAGCGCGCCGCCCGGCACATAACGCGAGCCGATCACCAGATCGGCGCCGGCGTTGATGCCGTCGAGCAGGCGGTGCAACTGCTCCGGGGCGTGGCTGCCGTCGGCGTCCATCTCGACGATGACCGCGTAGTCGCGTTCCAGGCCCCACGCGAAGCCCGCGAGGTAGGCCTTGCCGAGCCCGTCCTTCACCGTGCGGTGCATCACGTGGATGCGGCCCGCGGCGTCGTCGGTGGCGAGCTGCTCGGCCACGTCGCCGGTGCCGTCCGGGCTGGAGTCGTCCACCACGAGGACGTGGATGCCGGTCTGCGCGGCGAGGAGGCGGCCGACGATGAGTGGCAGGTTCTCACGCTCGTTGAACGTCGGAATCACGACGAGGGCGCCCTCGCCGTTCTCGCCGATGATGCGCGCTTCAGGATGCCTGCTGGCCATCGTGCTCCTTCTCCATGACCGGTCCCCTCCGACCGGTGAACATATCGAGGCTAATGCGTCGACGCAGCACGTACAAAAATGCACCCGCTGTCAAGAGCACCACGAGACGCTGCGGCCACGCCCCGAAACGGACGGCGAGGGTCTGCCCGGTGCGCAGTTCCAGATCGGCCTGCAGCAGGTCGGGAGTGAAGATCCCGCTGCTCGCGATCAACGATCCGTCGGGGGACACGAGTGCACTGACGCCGCTGGTCGCGGCGACGACGACGCTGCGACCGGTCTCCACCGCCCGGACCCGCGACATGGCGAGCTGCTGGTAGGTCATGTCGGTCTCGCCGAAGGTCGCGTTGTTGGTGGGGACGAACAGGAACTGCGCGCCCTCCCGCATCGACTGCTGTGCCGCGCGGTCGAACGCCACCTCCCAGCAGGTCGCGATGCCCATCACCACGTCGCCGTTGCGGGCGGGGACGGTCAGGACTGCCGGCCCGGTACCGGGCTTGAAGTCGCCTGCGCTGTCCGCGTACGACGAGAACAGGCGGAAGAAGCTGCGCCAGGGCAGGTATTCGCCGAAGGGCTGCACGATGTGCTTGTCGTATCGACCCGACGGCTCGGCGTCGGCGTAGCCGCCGTGCTCGCCCCACAGCAGGATCGAGTTGGTGGTTCCGGCACCGTCGCCGCCGGCGATCGGGATCCACGTGCCGAACGCGATCGGGGCGCGGGCCGCGGTCACGGCGGCGCGGATGCTCTCGGCGGCGTCCGGATAGATGGTCGGCGGAGTGTCCGCGGCGTTCTCCGGCCACAGCACCAGGTCCGGCTGTTTGCGGGTCCCGTCGTTCACCTGTGCGGCCATCGTCAGCGTCTCGCGGACGTGATTGTCGAGGACGGCGCGGCGTTGGCTGGAGAAGTCCAGTCCCAGGCGCGGCACGTTGCCCTGCACCGCCACCACGTTCGTCTCCCCCGACTTCGACGTGAACGGGCTGCCGGTCGCGGCCAGGACGGCACCGGCACCGAGCGGCAGCACCAGCGCCGCCAGTGCGACCGCGGCCGTCCACGAGCGCAGCGCCGGCCGATCGCCGACCAGCCGGACGATGAGCGCGACGGCGGAGGCGCCGGTCAAGGCGATGACGCCCGCGACGCCCGGTGCGCCGATCACCGACGTCAGGGGCAGATACAGGCCGTCGACCTGGCTGAATGCGGTCCGGCCCCACGGGAAGCCGCCGAACGGGAACGCCGATCGGACCGCCTCGATCGCCACCCAGCTGAGGGCGAACCACACGGGCCGGAACGGCAGCCGCATCGTCACGGCGGCGACCGCGCCGAACAGGGCGGTGTACGCGGCCATCACGGTCGCGAGCGCCAGCCACGGGAGCGCTCCGACGTACTCGCCGATCCACGGGAGCAGCGGGACGAAGAACGCGAGCCCGAAGACGAGGCCGGAACCCGCACAGCTGCGGACCGACGGGCGTCCGACGGTCATCGCCGCGTACAGCAGTCCCAGCGAGATCGGTGCCAACCACCACACGTGATCGTTGGGCGGAAAGGCGGCGTACATCAGGCCGCCCGCCGCGGCGGCGACGAGGACCCGATGCCACCAGGTCACCGTGACGGTGGGGGCGGGTTCGGTGGTCGTCGCCGACTCGGCGTCTGCGAGGCTCACGCGCGCCGGTAGATCGTCTCGCCGTTCGCGACCGTCTGGACGCACGCCGGGAGCTCGGCTCCGAGACTCACGTCGGGAAGCGCCGGGACGCGGGAGCGGGGATCGGTGGACCACCGCTGCACGCCCTCGTGGGAGGCGGCGACGACCAGCTCGTCGACGTCCCACACGGCGTAGTGAGCGGGGGCGCCCGGCACCAGGGTGCCGGTGAGGCCGTCGTTGCTGCCTGCCGCACGCCAGCCGCCGCGGGTCGCGGCGGCGAAGGCGGCACGCGGCGAGATGGAGCTGGTGGCCGTCCGGTGGTGTGCGGCCGCCTGGACGGTGGCCCACGGGTCGATGTCGCAGACCGGTGAGTCGCTGGAGAATGCCAGGGACACACCGGCTTTCGCGAGCATCGCGAAGTCGTTCAAGGTGGTGCCGCGGTCACCCAACCGGGTCGCGTAGAGATCGTCGGTGCCGCCCCAGGTGTGGTCGAAGAGCGGCTGCATGCTGGCGACGGTGCCGCAGCGCGCGAAGATCTCGGCCTGTTCGCGGGTGACCATCTCGGCGTGCTCGAGACGATGCACGCAACTGGCGAGCGCCGGGGTGCCCAGCTCGTCGATCAGGATCTGCAGGGCTTCGGCGACGGCGGTGGTCGCCGCGTCGCCGATCATGTGGAAGCCGGCCTGCACGCGAGCCTGCGTGGTGGCTCGGAGGTGATCGAGGATCACCTGGTCGGACAGGTAGCGGACGCCGGTCGTGTCGGCGGCGTCGGAGTACGGCTCGGTGAGCCACGCGGTGTGCGAACCCAGGGCCCCGTCGACGAACAGGTCGCCGCCGATCGCGTCGGCGCCGGTCCGTTCCAGGATGGCGGTCACTTCGTCGGGCGACGCCGCCGCCTCGCCCCAGTACCGGCGGACCAGAACGCCGTGCTGAACGTCGGCGATGGAGCGGAAGTCCTCCAGACCGCTGATGTCCGGTCCGCCGTTCTCGTGGACGGCCACCACACCGCGGGAGGCGGCGTGATCGAGCGCCGCGACCTGCGCCTTGCGGCGGGCGGCCGGCGTGATGAGGTTGCGGGCCGCGGCGCGAACGCGATGGTGCGCGTCGGCGACCAGGGGCTCTTCGGCGGAGAAGCCGTGTTCGGCCTCCAGTCCCGGCACCAGGCGACGCAGGGCGCTCGATGCGGCGGCCGAGTGCTCGTCGATCCGGGCGAGGTAGACCGCACGACCGCCCGCGACGGCGTCGATCTCCGAGGTGCTGGGCGGGGTGGCCTGACCGGCTTCGTCGCCCGCCCACGCCGAGGAGTCCCAGCCCAGGCCCCAGACCAGCTCGTCGTCGTGGGTGGAGAGGTAGGCGGCCAGCTGATTCAGGCAGTCGGTGCGGCTGGTGGCCCCCGACAGGTTGAGGCCGCCGAGGGCGATGCCCGTGTCGGTGAGGTGCACGTGGGAGTCCACGAATGCCGGACTGACGAACCGGCCCTCCAGGTCCACGACCTCCGCGTCGGGGTGCAGGGCGCGGCCGACGTCGTCGGACCCCACCCATACGACCGTTCCGTCGGTCACCGCCATCGCCGTCGCGTCCGGAACCGCGGGAGAGGAGTAGACCATGCCACCGAGAAGCAACTGCGTCGTCACGTCGGCCATTCTCCCAGACGCGCTCGGGTGCTCGCCCGTCGCGTTCGTCACGTCCGCGGGGAGCGCGGGTTGCGGGTCAGTCGCGTGCGGCGCGCGGCAGCTGCGGGATGTCCACGTAGACCGATCCGTCGGGATTCCGGACGGTGGTGTCGACGATGTCGGCGTCCACCGATCCGTCGATGTAGTCGTGGTGACCGAAGCCGAATCCGCGACCGCCGGCGGGTCCGCCGCCGAGATCGACGACGGTGAGCTGTTCGGTCATGCGGGTCGCGCGGCGAGCGGCGGTCGCGGCCACCACCGGGCGGAGAGCAGTGCGCGCGGGCCGCGTCATCAGCAGGAGCCCGACGACGGTCGACACCACACCGGGCAGGACCGTCAGGAGGGCTGCGACGCCGAAGAGCGCCGAATCCGTCAGCGGCTTGCCGGGAGCGATCTCCTGACGCATCGCCTTCCGGACGTCGGTGCCCAGATTCCGGGCGCGACGGCCGAGCATCGCGTACCCGACGCCCGTGGCGAGGAGGGTGATCAGGAACGCCCATCCGAATCCGAGCAGAGCGGTCATCGCCCAGAAGGCGGCGACCTCGGCGACGACATAACCCACGAAGATGTACCTCATATCTCCTCCAACGTACGAAGTCGCGATTTTGCTCCCGGGCGGTCGAGGCAATTGCCGGGTCGTCCTACCCTGGACCCGTGAGCATCTCCGAGGGACGGCCGGCGGGCGTCTTCCACCGCATGCCGGAGTCCGATCGTCTCCTGGCGAGGATCCACCTGCGTGACGGCGTCATCGAGGCCGCAGCGCTGGAGGCGCTGGCCGTCGCCGTACAGGACTTCGACGCCGACCACGTGCAGGTGACGCGACACCGACACCTGGAGGTGCACGGCATCGCCGAACGGCACGCGAGCGGGTTCGGCGATCGCCTCGCGGCCGCCGGGCTCGGAGCGACCGGGGCCGCGCCGGCAACGGTCGACGGGATCGACGAGCCGTCGCGCGTCGGCTGGCTCGCCGGCGACGACGGCCTGGTGGTGCTCGGAGCGGTCACCGCGCACGCTCGCCTGTCGGCCGAGCAGGCACGCTACGCGGCAGCGGTCGGCGTCCCCGTCGTCTTCACCCGGCGGCGGGAGATCCTGCTCGGCGGGCTGACGGAGCCGGTCGCAGAGACCGTGGTCCGGGTCTTGGCTCCCCTGGGCTTCATCTTCGACGCGACCTCGGAGTGGGCCTGACCGCGACGGTTGTACTTGTCTGCGAGTCGCACCACCTCTGTTTCTCGCACTCAGTCGCGACCGAGTGCGAAAGACAGAACTGGTGCGACGAGGCGCGAAGTGGCGCGGGAGGGCCGCCTCGTCCGACGAACTGCCGACTTCAGCCTCGCTCCCACGGGCAACGAATCGCCTAGCGCGGCAGGCGCCGCCAGACGGCGCGCGGCAGCAGCCGCATGCCGAAGAACATCGGGCGGAGGACACCCGGGATCCAGACCTCGCCCTTCCCCCGGTGATAGGCCTTGGCGACGGCGTCGGCGACCTCGTCCGCCGTACTGGAGAACGGTGCGGGCTTGACGCCCGACTCCATCAGTTCACGGGTCATCGCGCCGATCACGAAACCGGGACGCGCCAGCAGCAGGTGGACGCCGGAACCGTGGAGGGCGTCGGCGAGGCCGCTCGCGAAGCCGTCCAGACCGGCCTTGGTCGATCCGTAGACGTAGTTGGCACGCCGAACGCGGACGCCGGCGACCGAGGAGAACGCGATGATGGTGCCGCTCCCCTGCTTCCGAAGGGCGACGGCCAGCGGGGTCATCACGCTGATCTGCGCGTAATAGTCCGTGTGCGCGATCTGCAGGGCGTGGTCGACGTCGGTCTCGGCGCGGGCGGCGTCGCCCAGGATGCCGAACGCCACGATCGCGACGTCGACCGGAGAGTGCTCCGCGAACAACCGCTCGACGAGTCCCGGGTGCGACGCGATGTCGTCGGCGTCGAACGCGACGGTGTCGACCGCGGTGGCGCCCGCCGCCATCAGGATGGCGCTCTCGGCGACCAGGTCGTCCGGCCGTCGCGCCGCCAGAACCACCCGCTGCCCGTGCGCCAGGCGTGCCGCGGTCGCGACGCCGATCTCGCTGCGTCCTCCGAAGACAATGATCGTTCCCACGCACCCAGTATCGCGGGCGGTCGGCCCCGGTGTGGCGACCGGGTGGGATCGGGTGCGGCGCACGGCGATACCGTGACGCCATGAGCCGCAGTGTCACCGATCTCTCGTCCGACGCCCGGACGATGCTCGCCGAGTACCACCTCGCGAGCCTCACCACCCTCCGCGCGGACGGGACGCCGCACGTCGTGGCGGTCGGCTTCACCTTCGACGCGGAAGCGGGCCGGGCACGCGTCATCACCTTCGACGGCTCGCAGAAGGTCCGCAACGCCGAGCGCGGCGGCTATGCGGCGCTCACCCACGTCGACGGTCCGCGCTGGCTGACGCTGGAGGGACCCGTCGCGGTGCACCGGGATCCGGAGGCGGTGGCCGACGCCGTGCAGCGGTACGCAGCCCGCTACCGGCAGCCGAAACCGAACCCGCGCCGCGTCGTGATCACGATGGACATCGTGCGCGTCATGGGTTCGGCCGGGATGTTCGGCGCCTGAGCGGGATCAGGCAGGCAGCACGACGAGCGAGTGCGGACGGGTGTTCACCGGTTCGCAACCGTCGGCGGTGACGATGACGATGTCCTCGATCCGCGCACCCCAGTCCCCGCCGAAGTAGACGCCCGGCTCCACGCTGAAGGCCATGCCCTCCCGCAGCACGTCCGTGTTGCCTGCCACGATGTACGGCTCCTCGTGCACCGACAGGCCGATGCCGTGGCCGGTGCGGTGGATGAAACGGTCGCCCAGTCCGGCGTCGACGAGGAGGTCGCGGGCGGCGGCGTCGATGCTCTCCGCAGTGACGCCCGGCCGCACCGCGGCCACCGCGGCGGCCTGTGCGCGTTCCAGCGCGGCGTAGGCCTCGGCGATGTCCGCGCGGGGCTCGCCGAAGCAGTAGGTGCGAGTCGAGTCGGAGTTGTAGCCGGGCTGTACCGGACCGCCGATGTCGATGACGACGATGTCGTCGGCGCCGATGACGCGCTCGGAGTGCTCGTGGTGTGGGTCGGCGCCGTTGGGGCCGGATCCGACGATGATGAATTCCGCCAGGTCGTGGCCTTCGGCGCGGATCGCGGCGTCGATGTCAGCGGCGACCTCGGCTTCGGTGCGACCGGGCTTGAGGAACTCCGCCATCCTCGCGTGGACCCGGTCGATCGCGGCGCCCGCCCGCCGCAGGGCGTCGAGTTCGGCGTCGTCCTTGATCATCCGGAGTTCCCGCAGCACCGGGGTCGCCAGTCGCGGCGGCACCGCCGTCCGCTCCGCGAGTGGAATCAGGTGCAGCGCGGGCAGGGCGTCGGACACCGCGAGCCGAGGGTCGTCGCCCAGTCCGGCGAGTGCCAACGCGTACGGATCCTCGCCGTCGACCCAGTCGGCGATCTCGATGCCGAGGTCGCCGATCGCCGAGTCCCGCAGTGAGGCCAGCTCCAAGCGGGCGGTCACCACCCGCGCCGCACCGGCCGCCGGAATCACCAGGGCCGTCAGTCGCTCGAAGGTCTCGGCCTCCGATCCGGTGAGGTACCGGAAGTCGGGGCCGGTCCCGACGACGATCGCATCGAACTCGGCCTCACGGGTCAACTCGGCGGCGCGCTCCAGGCGCCGGGCGTACACATCGGAAGCGAATCTGTTGGCCATGCCACCAGAGTATTGGACGGATGCCGGTCCTGATCGTCGGTGTGGAAGGCTGTTCCCATGACCGGATCGGTGATGCTCCTCGACGGGGCGAGTCTGTGGTTTCGTTCCTTCTATGCGCTGCCCGAGAAGATGACCGCACCTGACGGACGGCCCGTCAACGCGGTACGCGGCTTCGTCGACACCATCGCCTCGCTGGTGACGACCCATCAACCCACCCGCCTGGTGGTGTGTCTGGACCTGGATTGGCGGCCGGCGTTCCGCACGGACCTCATCCCCTCCTACAAGGCGCACCGAGTCGCCGAGGGAGCCACCGACGGATCCGAAGAGGTGCCCGACACGCTGACGCCGCAGGTCGGCATGATCCTCGACGTGCTCCGCTGTGCGGGCATCCGCACCTCGGGCGCGCAGGGCTGCGAAGCCGACGACGTCATCGGCACCTTGGCGTTCCACGAGGCGGTCGACGACGTCCTCGTGGTCAGCGGCGATCGCGATCTGCTGCAGGTGGTCGCCGAGGATCCCGTTCCCGTCCGGGTGCTGTACGTGGGCCGCGGGCTGGCCAAGGCCGAGTTGATGGGTCCCGAGGAGGTCGCGGCGAAGTACGCGGTTCCGGTAGAGCGGGCCGGTGTGGCGTACGCGGAGATGTCCATCCTGCGCGGTGATCCGTCCGACGGGCTGCCGGGAGTCCCCGGCATCGGCGAGAAGACCGGAGCCAAACTGCTGACCCAGTTCGGCTCCCTCGACGCCCTCGAGGCCGCGGCCTATGACGAGGGGTCCGCCGTTCCGACGCGCGCCAGGAACTCGATCCAGAATTCGAAGGAGTACCTCGCCGCGGCCCGGACCGTGGTCGCCGTGCGGACCGATGCCGACACCATCGACAGCACGGATTCCGATGCGTTGCCGCCGGTTCCGGCCGATCGCGACGGACTGGATCGGCTCGTCGCGGAACTCGGGATCGACGCGAGCATCGGTCGGCTCGGGACGGCGCTGGGCTGGGAGTGACCCGCCGACCGATCGACAGGGCGATCGGACTGAGAAGAATCGGATGCGAGAAGGCCGACCTGACGGAGGTCAGGTCGGCCTTCTCGCAGTTCGACCGTTGACCGGCCGATCGGAGATCAGTTGGTGGGACGCGACACCTCGTAGGTGCCGTCCTTGTCCTTGATCGTGACGGTGACGTGCTTGTTCTCACCATTCGCCTTGAGCGAGCAGGTGAACGTCGCGTCCACCTCGATCTTCTGACCGTCGGGGCACTGGACGTCCTTGACGTCGGTGATCCCGTAGCCCTCCGGCTCGGCATCGGTCAGAATCTTGGTGACGCCGTCCTGCACGGCCGTCTGGTTCAGGCTCTTGCCCGCCCAGCCCGGCAGCCACAGCGCGGTGATGGCGACGATCGCGGCGATGAGCACCAGTACTCCCGCGCCGATGCCGATGAGCTTGCCCTTGCTCCCCTGCTTGCCCGCAGGCTGCGTGAACGGATTCAGCGTGGGATCGCCTGTCGGCTGCCCCGGCTGCTGACCGAACGGCTGCTGCCCGTAGGCGGGCTGGCCGTACTGCGGCTGCTGTTGCCCCTGCGGCGGGACCTGGCCGTACTGGGCCTGCTGGCCGTACTGCTGCTGTTGCTGACCGTATTGCGGCTGCGGCTGGCCGTACGCCGGTGCGCCGTACTGCTGCGGTGCGGTGAACTGGCCCGGCTGGCCGGTCTGTCCGTACTGCGGCTGCGGCTGGGTGAACCCGGCAGTCGACTGCGGCTGACCGGACGGACCGAACTGCTCGGTGGGGCCGCCGAACTGCTCGGTCGGTCCGCCGAACTGCTGGGTCGGCTGCACCGGCTGCGGCTCGGGTACGGGTTGCACCGGGGTCGGCTGGCCGATCTGCGTCGCTGCGTCGGCCGCGTCGGGCGTGTGCGCGGCGGGTGTCTGAGACTCGTCCGGACGTTGCACCACCGTCGTCTTCTCGTTCTCCGGATCCTCCGGAGTGGTGGGCTCGTTCCCGTTAGTCATGTCGCGCCTTCCTCCTCAATGCATGCCCCTTCAGCGCTGGCGGTTGTCACGTTACCGCAGAGGCTCAATCCAATTCGGACGCCACGACACCGCGCCGTACCGCCTTGACAGCGCGCCGTGCGGCACTCGCGAGCGGCGCATCCGGGTCGACGCTGCCGCGGACCTGCTCCAACAGGTCGATGACCTGGCGATTCCATCGCACGAAGTCGCCGGGAGAGAGGAGTTGACCACGTTCGGAGGCTGCCAGCAGCGCCTCCCGCAGGGATCGACCGGCAGCCCACGCTCCGATCGCGACGCAGAATCCGGTATCCGGTTCGCGTGTTTGAACGACTCCGTGGCGATCCTGGATCGCGTTGGTGGCCTCCCAGACCTCGACGGTGGCGACCAACGCGTCCCGCAACTCCTTGTTGCCCGGCATCGAATCGACGCCGCCCGCATACGAGTCGCGTCGTGACTCGTAGACCATGGTCGACACCACGGCCGCGAGATCCGGCGGTGCGAGCCGATCCCAGATCCCGGCCCGGATGCATTCGGCCACCACCAGGTCGCTCTCCGAATAGATCCTCCGGAGCACCGAGCCGGTCGGTGTCACGACCAGTTCACCGGAGTCGTCGATCTCCAGGTACGACAGCTCCGTCAAGACGCCGGTGATCGCGTCGAACTCGGTCTCCAGGGCTGCGGTCCGCTCGTCGACGGCGCGTTCCAGTCCGCTGATGTCGCGCAGCAGTCGCTGCCGCCGTTCGGAGAGCCGGTGCAGATCGTCGAGGCCGTTCATCTTGTGCACCGGATGCTTCCGCAGGCGGGTCTTCAGCTCCTGCAACTGGCGGTCGGCCATGCTCGGCTGCTTGGACTTCTTCGTGTTGCGTCCGGTGGGCCGCTCGATCCCGCTGGATCGGAGCATGCCGATGATCTCGCGACGACCGTGTGCGCTGCGGCGATTCGCCGACTTCGGGATCCGCAGGTGGCCGAGGACCTCCGGCGGGTTCACGAAGTCGCGCACCCCGACCCGGCCCGTCCACCCGTCTTCGCAGAGGACCAGCGGACGCGGATCCAGGTCGATCGTCGCCGCGTGCAGCACCACCGCCAGACCGCGGTGCCGTCCGGTGTTCAAGCCGATCACGTGCCCGGACTTCAGCGCGAGCAGATCCTCGGACACCGCCTCGGTGGCCTCCATCCGGCGCAGGAACTTCGCCGACCGCTCCCGCTGCTTGATGTCGTCGCGCAGGGTCACGTACTCGAGGAACGCGTCGGCCTCCAAGCCCTTGCGCTCCGTGGCGTGGGCGAGCTCGGAGTTGATCTTCCGGATCGTCATCCGTGCACGGTCGAGCTGTCGCGCCTGGCCGACCACCGAACGGTCGGTCTGGAACTGCGCGAACGACCGCCGCAGGAGGTCGCGCGACCCCTCCACCCCCAGTCGGTCGATCATGTTCATCGCCATGTTGTACTCGGGCGCGAACGAGCTCCGCAGCGGGAAGGTGCGGGCACCGGCGAGGCCTGCGACTCGGTCGGGGATCACCTCCGGGGTCCACAGGACCACCGCGTGCCCCTCGACGTCGATGCCGCGTCGGCCGGCGCGCCCGGTGAGCTGCGTGTACTCCCCCGGTGTCAGGTCGACGTGTGCTTCGCCGTTGTACTTCACCAGCCGTTCGAGGACCACGCTGCGCGCAGGCATGTTGATGCCCAGGGCGAGGGTCTCCGTGGCGAAGACGACCTTCACCAGGCCTGCGACGAACAGTTCCTCGACGGCCTGTCGGAACATCGGGAGCAGCCCGGCGTGGTGCGCGGCGAAACCGCGACGCAGGCCGGCCCGCCACTCCTCCACGCCGAGCACGTCGGCGTCGCCGGGTGAGAGCGCCAGGAGATGCCGTTCGACGATCTCGTCGACCGTGGCCGCCTCTTGCGGCTCGAGCAGGTTGAGATCCGATCGCAGGCACTGGACGAGCGCGCCGTCGCACCCCTTGCGGGAGAAGATGAAGGCGATTGCGGGCAGCAGACCGTTCTCGTCGAGAAGCCGGACCATCGTGGGACGCGAGATCCCGGTTCCGCCGCGCCGACGTTCGCGCGCCAGGCGTTCGCGGTAGTTCCCGACGGCGTCGTCGGAGAGCATCCGGTGCTTGATGTAACGAGTGAGTTCGGGATTCACCTGTTTGGGATGCTTGCGGTCGAAGAGACCGAACATCCGCTTCCCCACCAGCATGTGCTGGTGCAGCGGAACCGGCCGGGTCTCGTCGACGATGACGGCGGTGTCGCCGCGGACCGTGGTGATCCAGTCGCCGAACTCCTCGGCGTTGCTGACGGTCGCCGACAGACTCACGACGTGGACCGAGGGGTCCAGCCCGAGGATCACCTCCTCCCAGACCGCGCCGCGGAAGCGGTCGGCCAGGAAATGCACCTCGTCCATCACCACGTGCGAGAGTCCGCGGAGCGTCGAGGACTCCGCGTAGAGCATGTTGCGAAGGACTTCGGTGGTCATCACGACCACCGGCGCCGACGAGTTGATCGAATTGTCACCGGTCAGGAGGCCGACGTTCTCGGCGCCGTGCGCTTCGGCGAGGTCGTGGAACTTCTGATTGCTGAGGGCCTTGATGGGCGTCGTGTAGAAGCACTTGGTGCCGTGGGCCAGTGCGAGGTGGACGGCGAACTCGCCGACGATCGTCTTGCCCGCTCCGGTCGGGGCGCACACGAGGACGCCCCGCCCCGTCTCGAGGGCGGCACACGCCTGCTGTTGGAAGGGATCGAGGGTGAAGCCGATCCGGTCGCTGAACGCTGTGAGCTGCGGGCCGGGTCGGTCGAGGTCGTCGGTGGTCATCGCCTACAGGATGTCATCGAATGCGCCGTCGGTCCGAATGGGTTTCCGTTCCGACGTGGCGCCGACGGGGCGGGCGCGCTCCACCGGTGCGGGGCTGCCGACCCCGTCGATCCCGTCGAGTCCGTCGGACTTCGGCAGCGGGGAGGCCTCGTCGTCGGAGATGTCCATCCAATCGGGGTTCCTCTTGGCCTTGCGCTTGTCGTGGACGCGCGAGACCTGGATCGCCAATTCGAGCAGCACCGTGAGCGCCAAGGCGAGGGCCAGCATGGTGAAGGGATCCTGCCCGGGGGTGACGATGGCAGCGAAGACGAACATCACGAAGATCAGGCCCCGTCGCCACTTCTTGAGTCGCTCGTAGGTGAGGACGCCCACCATGTTGAGCGCGATGATCAGGAGCGGCAACTCGAAGCTGATGCCGAACAGGATGAGGACGTGCAGCAGGAATCCGAAGTACTGATCGCCGGTCAGCGCCGTGACCTGCACGTCGTTGCCGACGGTCAGGAGGAACTCGAAGGCCTTCGCGATCACCAGGTACGCGAGGACGGCGCCGGTGACGAACAGGATGCTGGCCGCGGTCACGAAGGCGGTGGCGTATCGGCGTTCGTTCTTGTGCAGACCAGGCGTGATGAACCGCCAGATCTGCAACAGCCAGACCGGGCACGCGAGGACGACGCCCGCGGTGAGACCGACCTGCAGGCGCAGCATGAACTGGTCGAACGGTCCGGTCGCGAGGAGGCGGCACTCCCCGTCGGGAGTCAGCGTGGCGCGGGTGCTGGCCGGCAGGTCGCAGTACGGCTGTCGGAGCAGCTCGCCCAGCGATTCGATCCGCCAGACGCTGTAGCTGTACCAGAAGAACCCGATGATCGTCGTGACGACGATCGCGAGCATGGAGATGACCAGCCGATTCCGAAGCTCGTAAAGATGCTCGGCCAACGGCATCGAGCCGTCCGGATTGACCTTGCTGCGTCGGTTACGCGGGTCGAATCGGCCGAGGGAGAGTCGCTTGCGCACTCGTCGGGTGCGCGGTTACGCAGTCTTCTTGTCCGGCGGGGTCACCGGATTCGTCGACGCCGCCGGGTTCTGCACGGTCGGGTTCTGCTCGGAGGCCGGGAGTTCGCGAGCGGCGTCACCGGGCTCCGCCTGCTTGCCGTCGCTCTGCATCTCCTGCATCTCCGACTTGAAGATGCGCAGCGAGCGACCGAGGCCGCGCGCCGCTGCCGGGAGCTTCGCCGAGCCGAACAGCAGCACCAGAACAAGCAAGACCACTGCCCAGTGCCATGCCGACATCGCACCCATAATGAAAACCCTTCACACGAAAGTCAGTAACGTAGAACAACGCCGAGTCTACCGAACCGTGGGCCGGATCGACACGCGCGGAACTGCGACGTCAGGCACGATACCGGTCGCGTGCCGCTCGCGCCGACTCGGCGATCAGGGACGGCACGCCCTCAACGGTGCTCAGCAACCGGACGCGGCCGCCGAAACCGAGCAGGAAACGCGCCAGCCACTGCGGCGAGCCATAGCGGATGGTGGCGGTGATCGGCCCGGTCCACTCCTCGGTGAGTTCCTCGTCTGGTTCGGCGGCGTAGTACTCGAGCAGCCAGAGGCAGTCGAGATCGATCTCGATGTGCGCTGCGGGCAGTTCTCCGGTGAGGACGCCGAAGTCGACCGGATCGACGGGTGTCGCGGCGTCGGCCGGCGGTGCAGCCGCTTCGGCCAGTGCCTCCGCGGTCTCGACGCGGTCGAACCGGAACAGGCGGGTGCCCCCCGAGGACCGGCACCAGGCCTCCAAGTAACTGTGTCCGTCCACGGCCTTGATTCGGATCGGGTCGACGACGCGTTCGGTGACCTCGTCGCGGCTGGCCGTGTAATAGGTCAGGTGGAGCGCGTGACGCGATTCGACGGCGTCGCGGATCACTCCGTCGACGGGCCGATCCTCCGGGATTTCGACGTCGGAGCCTGCGGTGACCGCCCGGTAGGTGGCGCCCATCGCCTCCTCGATCTTGGCGATGGCACTGCGGACGGCTCCCGCGTCGCCTGCTCCGCGGGTCTCCAGAACCATGTTGAGCGCCATCAGCAGAATGTTGGCCTCGGGACCGGTCAGGCGCAGCGGACGGTCGGTGCCCGCCGCGAACTGCACGCTGACGTAGCCGTCCCAGAACTGGATGTCGATCAGGTGCTCCGGCCCGTATCCGGGGAGACCGCACACGATCAACTGGTTGAGGTCGGCGGTCAGCGTCTTCTCGGTGACGCCCAGATCGCGGGCGGCCGTGGCGAGTTTGATCCCGGGCCGGGCCTCGAAGTACGGAACCATGGCCAGCAGACGGGAGATGCGCGACGGTGCTGCGCTGGTCATGCGGTCACCCCCTGGGCGATGAGTCGGTCGAGGTCGGCGATCACGTCGGCGCGCAGATCGGCGGGCTCGAGGACGACCGCGTCCGCGCCGGCACCGAGGATGAGCCGTCGCAGTCCCGACCGGGAGCGCACGTCGATCGAGAGCAGGTCCCCGGCGTCGTCGCCGAGACGATGCGGCGTCGCAGACGTGGCGATCCGGCGGAGGCCGTGCGCTCGTCCGGCGGCCACCCACACCCGGGCCACCGTGCCCGGGGCGGCGTCGTCCTGGGCCACCGCGTCCGCGACGATCTGCCGGACGTCGGCGTCGGCAGGCACCGTCACGGCGCCGGCGTCGCCGAAGGCCTTGACGTCGAACACGCGCGAGATGCGGAAGGTGCGCGTCGCGTCCCGGTCGCGGTCGTGGCCTGCGACGTACCAGCGTCCGCCGTCGGTGACGATCCCCCACGGTTCCAGGGTCCGCGCGCGGGTGCCGCGGGTGGTGCGGTGCATGAACGTGACGGGGCGGCCGGCGTCGATCGCCGACAGCAGCGCCGTGATCGCCAACTCGTCGCCGAGGGATCGTCGCGAGCCGCCGTGGGTCACGCCGATCTCGTCGTCGGTGGCCACGTCGATGCCTGCGGCCTGCAGTTTCAGGACGGCGGTCTGGAAGACCGCGGCCACGGACGGCTCGTGCCACACCGCGGCCGCTGCGGCGACCGCCGCGGCCTCCGATCGATCGAGGGTGATGTCGGGCAGGGAGTACTGCTCCGGGTCGATCCGATAGCCCTCCGAACCGTCGGGGTTGCGACCGGTCTCGATGGGGATGCCCATCTCCCGCAGGTCGGCCTTGTCGCGTTCGAGCATCCGCTTGAAAGACTCTTCCGACTTGCCGGTGTCGGTGTAGCCCACGACGTTCTGACGCAGGTAGGTCGCGGTCACGTACTGTCTGGCCGACATCAGGCAGACGACCAGATTGACGATCCGCTCGCTCTTCGAAGTCACGAGACCACTGTAAGGGTTAGGCAGTGGCGCGTCTCATAGCGACGCGATCAACCGTTCGACGCGCTCGTCCACGTTCCGGAACGGATCCTTGCAGAGGACGTTCCGCTGGGCCTGGTCGTTGACCTTCAGATGCACCCAGTCGACGGTGAAGTCGCGATTCGCCTTCTGCGCGGCGCTGATGAACTCCCCGCGCAGTTTGGCCCGCGTGGTCTGCGGAGGAACCGAGGTGGCCGCGTCGATCTCCTCGTCGGTGGTGACCCGGGCCGCCAGTCCCTTGCGAGCCAGGAGGTCGAAGACGCCCCGACCGCGGCGAATGTCGTGGTAGGCGAGGTCGAGCTGTGCGATCTTCGGCGCGGTGAGATCCCACGAGTACTTGTCCTGGTACCGCTGGATCAGCTTGCGCTTGATGACCCAGTCGATCTCGGTGTCGACAGCGCTGAAGTCGTCGTCCTCGACGGCGTCCAGGACCCGGCCCCACAGGTCGACGACGCGATCCATCGTCTCGTCGGGCGTCCGGTTGGCGAGGTGCTTCACGGCCCGCGCGTGATACTCGCGCTGCACGGCGAGGGCCGTGGTGGTCCGACCGCCCGCCAGGCGGATCTCGCGGCGACCGGTCGGATCGTGGCTGATGTCGCGGATGGCGCGGATCGGGTTATCGAGCGCGAAGTCGTGGAACGAGATCCCCGACTCGATCATCTCCAACACCAGCAGCGCCGATCCGACTTTGAGCATCGTCGTGGTCTCGGACATGTTGGAGTCGCCGACGATCACGTGCAGGCGGCGGTACTTCTCGGCGTCGGCGTGCGGTTCGTCGCGCGTGTTGATGATCGGTCGCGATCGGGTGGTCGCCGAGGAGACGCCCTCCCAGATGTGGTCGGCGCGCTGCGACAGGCAGTACTTCGCCTCGTGGCCGACGGTCAGGACCTTGCCCGCACCGCAGATGAGCTGCCGGGTCACCAGGAACGGCAACAGGACATCGGAGACGCGACCGAACTCCCCGACCCGGCTGACCAGGTAGTTCTCGTGGCAGCCGTAGGAGTTGCCCGCGGAGTCGGTGTTGTTCTTGAACAGGTAGATGTCGCCGCCGATGCCCTCGGTGACCAGCCGCTCCTCGGCGTCGACGAGCAGTTCCTCGAGGATCTGCTCACCGGCCCGGTCGTGGGTGATGAGCTGACGCACGGAGTCGCACTCGGCGGTCGCGTACTCGGGGTGCGAGCCGACGTCCAGATACAGGCGGGCGCCGTTGGTGAGGAAGACGTTCGACGACCGGCCCCACGCGACGACGCGACGGAACAGGTAGCGAGCCACCTCGTCCGGGCTCAGGCGGCGCTGCCCCTGAAAGGTGCAGGTGACCCCGTACTCGGTCTCGATGCCCATGATGCGGCGTTCCACTGGGTCACTCCTCTTCGAGGTAGGCGGTGACGTCGTCGCGCCGGATGCGCTTGAACGCTCGCCGCGGGCGATTGCGGTCGAGGACGGCCACCTCGACGTCGGCGGCGGTCAGCGCCACCGCGGTGGCCTCCTTGTCGCCGTTCCCTGTCTCGGTGGGAGTCGACAGGGCGGCGACGGCGACGCGGAGGGCGGCGGCCAGGGGCAGCCCGGACTCGTACGAGTCCTTCATCGCCGCGTTGATCGGCTCGGTGGCTCCGCCCATCACGATGAACGACTTCTCGTCGACGATGGAGCCGTCGTAGCCGATGCGGTACAGCTGCGAGTCGGTGGTGCGTCCGGGCTGGGCCACTTCGCCGACGCACAGTTCCACCTCGTAGGGCTTGGCCTGTTCGGTGAACACGGCGCCGAGAGTGTTGGCGTAGGCGCTGGCCAGGGACAGTCCGGTGACGTCGGCGCGGTCGTAGCTGTAGCCGCGGAGGTCGGCCATCTGGATGCCCGCACGTCGCAGGCTCTCGAACTCGTTGTACTTGCCGACCGCGGCGAAGCCGAGGCGGTCGTAGATCTCGCTGACCTTGCGGAGCGTGTTCGACGGATTGTGTGCGACGAACAGCACGCCGTCGGCGTAGGTGAGGGCGACGACCGAACGACCGCGCGCAATGCCCTTGCGGGCGAGCTCCGAGCGGTCGCGCATGATCTGCTCGGCGCTCGCGTAATACGGAAAGGTCATGCCTGCTCCCCCGGTGCTTCGGCCGACTCCGAGCTCGCCGCGCGACGTCGGGCGATGACGGCCTCGGCCGCGTCGGCGATCTCCTGCTCGTCGACCACGACGGCACCCTCGGCGCTCACGCGGACCGCGGTCGGGAAGATCCGGCGGACCAGGTCCGGGCCGCCGGTGGCGGAGTCGTCGTCGGCGGCGTCGTACAGGGCCTCGACGGCCACGCTCAGTGCTTCGGACGCCGACAGCGTGCTGCGGAAGAGCTTCTTCATCGACGACTTGGCGAACACCGAGCCGGAACCGATGGCCTCGTACCCGCCGGTCTCCTCATGGCGCGAACCCGCCACGTCGAAGGAGAAGATCCGCCCCCGGTCACCGGGGTCGCCCTCGGCGTCGAAGCCGACGAGCAGCGGAATCGCGGCGAGGCCCTGCATGGCGGCCCCGAGGTTGCTGCGGACCATCGACGCCAGTCGTGCGACCTTGCCGTCCAGGGTCAGTTGGACGCCCTCGATCTTCTCGTAGTGCTCCAGTTCGACGGTGAACAGGCGGACCATCTCGATCGCGATGCCCGCGGTGCCTGCGATGCCGGCCGCCGAGTACTCGTCGGTGACGTACACCTTCTGGACGTCGCGCGTGGCGATCAGATTGCCCATCGTGGCGCGCCGGTCGCCGGCGAGGATGACGCCGCCGGGATAGCTGATGGCCACGATCGTGGTGCCGTGCGGGATCTGCTCAGCGCTGATCGGCCCGGCTCCGTTGCCGATGAGATTGTGCGGGAGCCGCTCCGGTGCGTGGACACGGAGATATTCGGTGAACGACGAGATGCCGCCGGATCCCGCCTCGCCGGGGACGGCGATCATTCGCCGCCCTTCTGGACATAAGCGCGAACGAAGTCTTCGGCGTTCTTCTCCAGCACGTCGTCGATCTCGTCGAGCAGGTCGTCGGTCTCGCCGGTGAGCTTCTCGCGCCGTTCCTGACCGGCAGCGCCACCGCCGACGGCATCGTCGTCGTCGCTGCCGCCACCGCGCTTGGTCTGCTCCTGCGCCATGTTCGCCTCCTGTGAAGAGAGTGTGTGATTCAACCCTACCGTCGCGCCGCGCGCGGGGTTCGGTTCTGCCGCGAGTCGCGCTGCTGCGCAACGACTCCGCGACGTCCGCCGACAAGGATGTCTACGAGGTCAGCTTGTCCACCAGCTCCGCCGCGGACTGCGCGGTGTCGAGCAGGTCGCCGACGTGGGCTCGAGTGCCGCGGAGCGGTTCGAGCATCGGGATGCGGACCAACGAGTCCGTCCCGAGGTCGAAGATCACCGAGTCCCAGCTGGCGGCGGCGACGTCGGCGCCGAAGCGGCGGACCGCTTCACCGCGGAAGTAGGCGCGGGTGCTGGTAGGAGGCGTCTCGACGGCCCGCATCACCTGCTCCTCGGTGGTCATCCGCTGCATGGAGCCGCGGGCGACGAGGCGGTTGTAGAGCCCCTTGTCGAGGCGGACGTCGGAGTACTGCAGGTCGATCAGATGCAGGCGCGACGCGGACCACGACAGCCCCTCGCGGTTACGGAAGCCCTCCAGGAGCCGGAGCTTGGCCGGCCAGTCGAGCAGGTCGGCGCATTCCATCGGATCGCGCTCGAGCATGTCCAGAACGTCCGCCCAGGTGGCCAGGACGTGTGCGGCGCGTTCGTCGTCGCTGCGGTGGGCGTCGTGGAACTTCTGGGCGCGGTCCAGGTACTCGCGCTGCAGCGCGAGGCCGGTCATCTCGCGACCGTTCTCCAGTGCGACGGTCGCTCGGAGCGTCGGATCGTGGCTGATGGTGTGGACGGCGTCGACCGGCCACGCGAGCGCGAGGTCGGAGAGGTCGACGCCGGCCTCGATCAGGTCGAGGACGAGCGAGGTGGTGCCGACCTTGAGGTAGGTGGCGGTCTCGGCGAGGTTCGCGTCACCGATGATGACGTGCAGACGGCGGTACTTCTCCGGATCCGCGTGTGGTTCGTCGCGAGTGTTGATGATGCCGCGCTTGAGGGTGGTCTCGAGGCCCACCTCCACCTCGATGTAGTCGGCGCGCTGCGACAGCTGGTAGCCGGGCTCCTCACCGCGCTGACCGATGCCCACGCGGCCGGAACCGCAGATCACTTGGCGCGAGGCGAAGAAGGGCATCAGGCCGACGATGATCGAGTCGAACGGTGTGTCGCGGCGCATCAGGTAGTTCTCGTGCGTGCCGTACGACGCGCCCTTGCCGTCGATGTTGTTCTTGTACAACTGCAGCTTCGGGGCTCCGGGAACGCTCGCGACGTAGCGCGCGGCCTCCTCCATCACCCGTTCGCCCGCCTTGTCCCACACGACGGCGTCGAAGGGGTCCACCACCTCGGGGGCGGAGTACTCGGGATGCGCGTGATCCACGTACAGGCGGGCACCGTTGGTGAGGATCATGTTGGCGGCGCCGATCTCGTCGGCGTCGATGATCGGGGCCGGTCCCCCGCTGCGTCCGAGGTCGAAGCCGCGCGCGTCGCGCATCGGCGACTCGACCTCGTAGTCCCACCGCGTGCGGTTGTCGCGGCGCGGCACCTTCGCGGCGGCGGCGTAGGCCAGGACGGCCTGCGTCGAGGTCATGATCGGGTTGGCGGACGGGTCTCCCGGCGCCGAGATGCCGTACTCGACTTCGGTTCCGATGATGCGCTCCATGCATCCAGCCTAGAGACCCGCGTCGGGGCCGTGTCGGGGTCCCCACCGCGAAGTTCTCACAGGGACGACCCGGACACGTCCGACATCAGCGTCGCTTCAGTCGCAGCCGCGAGAAGATGAACCCGGTCAGGACCAGAGCGATGGCGGCGAGCGCCGCGTAGCTGATCACCGCGTGCATCAGCGACGGCTCCCACAGCGAATACATCACGGTGCCGTCCTCGTCGGGTTTCACCTGCGGAACCTGGTCGGCGATCCACGGGATGTTCACCGCCTGCGCGGCGTTCGTGTAACCCCAGTACGTCGGGAACAGCCAGGTGATCGGCTTGACGAACGCCGACCCGATCGCGAACAGACCGCCGGACAGGACCAGCTGGACCATCACCACGATCACCAGCGGCGGCATGGTCTGCTCGGTGGACTTCACCGCGGCGGAGATCGCCAGGCCCACCAGGACACTGACGCAGGCGAGCGCGGCCACCGCGATGAACAGGGTCACGGCGGGCGGGATCAGCGGTTCGTCCTCGCCCGTCTTGACGATGTCCGCAGCCTGCGGCATGGCGCGCAGGGCGTAGGTGATCGCGAACATGATGCCGACCTGGATCACCGACATCAGCGAGAAGACGACGACCTTCGCGGTCAGGTAGGCGCCCGGGCGGAGGCCGACGGCCCGCTCCCGCTCGAAGATTCCCCGCTCGCCCACCAGATCGCGGACGGCCAGGGCGGTACCCATGAACGCGGCACCGATCACGAGGACGGTCAGGATCTGGAGGGCCTCGCCGGGATCCTTCGGTGGGACGTAATTGTTGGTCGGCGGCAGGATGGCTCGGCTGAAGCCCTTGTCGCCGGGGATCACCAGCGTCAGCAGACCCAGCACCACCGGCATCAGCAGCAGCACCACCAGGTAGCCGGTGTCGGCCCACACCAGGCGGACCTGTCGGCGGGCGACGGTGCTCGTCTGCCGCAGCAGTCCCATCTTCGGCACCGTGGCCGGCGTGGTGGACTGCGGGGCCTGCGGTGGCGGCGCGGTGTGCGGGTGGCGTTGTCGGTATTGGGCCCAGGCCTGGTCGGGCTTGTCGGCGACGTAGCTGAAGATCTCGGCCCAGTCGGAAGTGCCCATCTCCGTGGCGACGTCGTTCGGTGCGCCGCAGAAGGAGGTCTTGCCGCCGGGTGCCAGAAGCAGGACCTGGTCGCAGAGGCCGAGGTAGGCCACCGAGTGGGTGACGACAAGGACCACGCGGCCGGCGTCGGCGAGGCGACGCAGCGTCTTCATGACCTGCTGGTCGAGCGCCGGGTCCAGGCCGGAGGTCGGTTCGTCGAGGATCAGCAGCGACGGGCCGGTCAGCAGTTCCATCGCGACGGAGGCGCGTTTGCGTTGGCCGCCGGACAGTTTGTCGACGCGGGTGTCGACGTGTTCGGTGAGCTGCAGCTCGGACAGGACGCCGTCGATGACCTCGTCGCGGTCGCTGGTCGAGAGGTCGGCGGGCAGACGGAGTTCTGCGGCGTACCGCAGCGCCTGGCGCAGCGTGAGCTTGCGGTGCAGGACGTCGTCCTGCGGGACCATGCCGATGCGGGAGCGGAGAGCCTCGTATTCGCTGTGGACGCCGCGGTCCTCGAAGGTCACGACGCCGACCGTCGGGGTGTTCAGGCCCGCGACGATCTTCGACACCGTCGACTTGCCTGCGCCGGACGGGCCGATGATGGCGGTCAAGGTGCCGGGTGCCGCGGTGAACGAGATGTCGTTGAGGAGTTGCTTGCCGCCGTCCACGGTCAGGCCGACCCCGTCCACGCGGAGACCGCCTGCCACCTGGGCCTGCGGGCGGCCGCGGACCAGTTGGCCGCCGCTGAGCACGAAGTCGGAGTTACCGATCGTGACGACGTCGCTCTCGCTGAGGCGATGGGCCATCACCCGCTGACCGTTGACGAACGTGCCGTTGACGCTGCCGAGGTCCTCCAGCAGCATGCCCTGCGGTGTGCTCGTCATCCGCGCGTGGTGACGGGAGGCCAGCACGTCGCTGACGACGATGTCGTTGTCTGGGGTGCGACCGATGGTCTGCACGCCCTTCAGGGAGATGGTCTCGCGATGCCGGAGTTCACCCGGTACCTCGTAGACCGCGGAGGCGTTCTGGTGCAGTGCCGCCAGGTGGGGAGCGTCCGGGAGCGCCCCGAAGCGCGGGGGCGCCTGACGGTAGCCGCCGGGCGGCTGCTGCGCGCCGATCGGTGCGGTCGACGGCGCAGGCCGCCCCGGGCGCGGCGCGGGACGGGAGGGACCGCTCGGCGGGCCAGCCGGATTCTGCGGGGGCCGCTGCCCCTGCTGGCGTTGCGGTCGCGCCTGGGGCGGTTGCGGTGCCTGCGGGCGCTGGATCGGCGTCGGCTGCGACGCCGGGGCGACCATCGTCTGCTGCGCAGGCGGCGGCGTCTGCGTCGGCGGGGTCCGCTGGACGGGCGGCTGCGGTGACAGTTCGATCAGCGGACCGGTGGCGGCGTCGCCCACCCGGATCGCGATCGGGCGGTCCACGCGCACCGAAGTCTGCTTGACGCCGTCGACGAAGAACCCGTTCGTGCTCCCCCGGTCGACGACACTCCAACCCTGTGCCCACTCGAAGGCGAGGTGGACGCGCGAGACCAACGGGTGGTTGACCACCACGTCGTTGTCCGGCGTGCGTCCGAGCGTCGCCGGTGAGGTCCGCACCACGAGGGGTCGGGCCTGGGCGACGTGCACTCGCAGCGGGGTGATCATTGACGTGTTCATCGCCGATCACTCTATCCAGTCATGACCGGCTCATCGGCCAAGGGAATGACCCGCGTGCCGGAATCCCCCGTTTTCTACCCGCCGACCGTCGCCGCTGCGGCCGGCAGACCGTCCGTCGGCGGACCGGCGAGCGCGCCTCAGAGGTACTGGCCGGTGTTCGATTCCGTGTCGATGGCGCGGCTGGCACCGCCCGTCTTGCCGGTCACGAGGGTCCGGATGTAGACGATCCGCTCGCCCTTCTTGCCGGAGATCCGAGCCCAGTCGTCCGGGTTCGTCGTGTTCGGCAGGTCCTCGTTCTCGGAGAACTCGTCGAGGATCGAGTCCAGCAGATGCGTGATCCGCAGGCCCGTCTGCCCGGTGTCGAGGAACGACTTGATCGCGTACTTCTTCGCCCGGTCGACGATGTTCTGGATCATCGCTCCCGAGTTGAAGTCCTTGAAGTACATGATCTCCTTGTCGCCGTTGGCGTAGGTGACCTCGAGGAACCGGTTGTCGTCGGTCTCGGCGTACATCCGCTCCACCACGCGCTGGATCATGCCGTTGACGCAGGCCTGGCGGTCGCCGTCGAACTCGGCGAGGTCGTCCGGGTGCAGCGGCAGGTCGGGCACCAGATACTTGGAGAAGATGTCGACGGCCGACTCCGCGTCCGGACGCTCGATCTTGATCTTGACGTCCAGGCGGCCCGGGCGCAGGATCGCGGGGTCGATCATGTCCTCGCGGTTGGAGGCGCCGATCACGATGACGTTCTCCAGGCCCTCCACGCCGTCGATCTCGCTGAGCAGCTGCGGCACGACGGTGGTCTCGACGTCCGACGAGACGCCGGATCCGCGGGTGCGGAAGATCGAGTCCATCTCGTCGAAGAAGACGATGACCGGGGTGCCCTCGGAGGCCTTCTCGCGTGCCCGCTGGAAGATCAGGCGGATGTGCCGTTCGGTCTCGCCGACGAACTTGTTGAGGAGTTCGGGGCCCTTGATGTTCAAGAAGTACGACTTGGCCTCGTGCGCGTCGTCGCCCTGCGCCTCCGCGATCTTGCGTGCCAGGGAGTTGGCGACGGCCTTGGCGATGAGCGTCTTTCCGTTTCCGGGAGGGCCGTACAGCAGCACGCCCTTCGGCGGCCGCAGTGAGTACTCGTGGAACAGTTCCTTGTGCAGGAACGGCAGTTCGACGGCGTCGCGGATCTGTTCGATCTGCCTGCGCAGACCACCGATGTCCTCGTAGTCGACGTCGGGGACCTCTTCCAGGACAAGGTCTTCGACCTCGGCCTTCGGAATGCGCTCCAGGGCATAGCCGGCCTTCGGGTCGATCATCAGGGAATCGCCCGGGCGGAGTCGCCGCGTGCTCTCGCCGCCGTCGTCGACCGACATCAGCGGCTGCGCCAGTTGAACGATCCGCTCCTCGTCGCTGTGCCCGACGACCAACGCGCGCTTGCCGTCCGCGAGGACCTCGCGAAGCGTGCTGATCTCGCCCACGGTGTCGAAGCCGAGGGCCTCGACGACGGTGAGCGCCTCGTTGAGGCGCAGCGACTGACCGCGGTGCAGCGCGGTCGGGTCGATGTTCGGGGACAGCGTCAGACGCATCTTGCGACCCGAGGTGAACGCGTCGACGGTGCCGTCGTCGCAGACGTGCAGCAGGACGCCGTAACCGCTGGGCGGCTGACCGAGGTTGTCGACCTCCTCGCGGAGGGCGATGAGCTGCTGTCGCGACTCTTTGAGCAGTTCGGTCAGTTTTCCGTTGCGCACGGTGAGACTGTCGACGCGCTGCTGCATGTTCGAGAACTCGACACTGCTACTGGGCGAACGATCGGACTCGGTCATCGTGCCTCCTTTGCCGGCGGGATGCCTTCAACGCTACCCGCGCGCCATGCGGCGGGGGTCAGCGACTCGGCCGTATTGCGGAAGTTCGCGGTCTCATCCGCGAGTCGGGCGACGCTGCACCCGAAGGGTCTCCGTGCCGTCGGCCAGGCGGCGCGCGGTGATGAGGAACGCGGTGTGCCCCTGCATGCGGTGCTCGGGACGGACGGCGAGGCCGACGGCGCTCCAATCGCGGACCAGGGACTCCCAGGCGCGGGGTTCGGTCCAGCACTGCTGCTCGCGGAGCGCCTCCACCATGCGGGAGAGCTGGGTGACGGTCGCGACGTAGACGGTGAGCACGCCGCCCGGTTGCAGCGTCTTGGACACCACGTCGAGGCAGTCCCACGGGGTCACCATGTCGAGGATGATCCGATCCACCTGCTCGGCGGGGTCGTGCTCGGCGAGATCGCGGACCCGCAGCTCCCAGTTGTCGGGGTGGCCGCCGAGGAAGGTCTCCACATTGCGGACGGCGTGCTCGGCGTGGTCCTCGCGCACCTCGTACGAGAGGACCGATCCCTCGGTGCCGACGGCGCGCAGCAGCGACAGGGTCAGCGCGCCCGACCCGGCACCGGCCTCGAGGACGCGCGCCCCCGGGAAGATGTCGCCTTCGGTGACGATCTGCGCGGAGTCCTTCGGGTAGATCACCTGCGCGCCGCGCGGCATGGACACGATGTAGTCGGTGAGCAGCGGGCGCAGTGCCAGGTACTGGGTTCCCGAGGCCGCCTCGACGATGGTGCCCTCGTCCGCGCCGATGAGATCGTCGTGATCGATCCCGCCGCGATGGGTGTGGAACTGCTTGCCCGCCTCCAGGTGGACGGTGAACTTGCGTCCCTTGGAATCGGTGAGCTGTACGCGGTCGCCTACGACGAACGGTCCGGAACTGGCCATCGTGATATGTCCTCCAGGAGTCTGGTCGACCGCTTCCGGTCGTCGGGGTCTGCGCGGCAAGGGAGCGCGGCTGACCCGACACCCGAATTTCGCTTCCTCAACCTTGTCATAGAGTTCCGGTATGGACGTGAGCCAGGTGCCCTACAGCAGCTACTACGAGCCCCTCCCGGTTCCGGAGGGCGGTGACCCCGACTACGAGTACTTCCAGCCCACGACGGCCACGGCGAGCGTGTGGTCGCAGGACATGCAGCACGGCGGTCCGCCGTCGGGGCTGCTGATGCGCGCGATGCTGCGTGCCGTGCCCGACGACGGTCAAGACTTCACGCGCGTCACCAACGAGATCATCGGCCCGGTGGGCCTCGGCGTGAACCGGGTGCGGACCACCATCCCCCGCCCGGGCAAGCGGATCTCGATGGTGCAGGCCGATCTGGAGTCGGAGCTGCCCGACGGTTCGTTCCGGCTCGCGGCGCGTGCCGTGGCCTGGCGGATGCTGACCTCCGACAGCGCCCCGGTCGTCAACGCACCCGCGGACCCGCTGCCGGCGTCGCCCGACGACCTGACGCAGATCATCGGTTTCCCCACCGAGGACGAGGACGCCGTGCCGTGGGGCATGGTCGGGTTCATCGGCACCGCGGTCACCGCGCGGCAGCCGGGCCGCAACGGCAAGACCCCGGCACTGTGGATCCGGCCCGCGATCCCCCTCGTCGCCGGCGAGGAGATGTCGAATCTGGAGTCGATCTTCACCGTGCTCGACGTCGCGAACGGCGTCGGCACCCGTCTGGACCCGACGCAGTGGTCGTGGATGAACATGGACACGACCGCGCACCTGGTGTCGCAGCCGACGTCGCCGTGGCTCGGCATCGACGCCGATCTCGCGATCGGCGCCCGCGGTTACGGCGCGACGTTCGCGGACCTCTACGATGTGACGGGGTTCCTGGGCCGTTCGGCGCAGTCGGACATGATCGTCGGACAGCGCTAGGCCGACCGGCAGCGAAACAACGGTGTTCGATGTGACCACCACGCGGTCACATCGAACACCGTCGATTCACATGGGGGTGAGAGGGCGGACCTCAGAAGCGGCAGGAGCGGATGTCCGACGCGAGGATCGCGCGGACGCCGATCGCCGACAGGTCGTCCATCAGCGACTGGTGCGTCTTGCGCGGCACCATGGCGCGGACGGCGAGCCACTCGGGGTCGAGCATGGGCGACACCGTCGGCGACTCCAGACCCGGGGTCATCTCAACGGCCTTGTCGAGGATGTCCTTGGGGCAGTCGTAGTCGATCATCACGTACTGCTGACCGAAGACGACGCCCTGCACACGCTTGATGAACTGCAGTGCGGCCTTCGTCGGCTCCGGACGGGCCGGGTTGCGGACCAGGACGGCCTCGGAGTCGCACAGCGACTCCCCGAAAGCGGTCAGGCCGTGCAGGCGGAGGGTGCGGCCCGAGCCGACGACGTCGGCGATCGCGTCGGCCACACCCAGCTGGATCGAGATCTCGACGGCGCCGTCGAGCCGGATCAACTCGGCCTCGATGCCGCGCGCCGCGAGGTCCTTGCGGACCAGGTTCGGGTACGAGGTGGCGATCCGCTTGCCTTCGAGGCCGTCGACGGTCCACACCTGATCGGCGGGCGCGGCGTACCGGAAGGTCGACGACCCGAAGCCGAGCGGCACCTCCTCGATGACCTCGGAGAGGGAGTCGGCGGCCAGGTCGCGGCCGGTGATGCCCAGGTCGAGGGTGCCGGAGCTGACGTAGATGGCGACATCGCGAGGGCGGAGGAAGTAGAACTCCACCTCGTTGGCGACGTCGATGACGGTGAGGTCCTTGGGGTCGGACCGCTTGCGGTAGCCGGCTTCGGAGAGGATTCCGGCGGCGGCTTCGGACAGGGCGCCCTTGTTCGGGACGGCGACGCGCAACATCGTTGGCTCCTATATCGCAGTGGGCTGGGTCAGAGGTAGCGGTAGACGTCAGCCGGGTTGAGCCCGCGCTTGATCATCATGACCTGCAACCAGTAGATGAGCTGGGAGATCTCCTCGGAGAGAGCCTCGTCGGACTCATGCTCGGCGGCCAGCCAGACCTCGCCCGCCTCCTCGATGATCTTCTTGCCGAGCGTATGGACGCCCTGATCCAGGGCGGCCACGGTGCCGCTGCCTTCGGGGCGCGTCTCGGCCTTGTCGGCCAGCTCGGAGAAGAGTTCGTCGAAGGTTTTCACGACTGCAATTTTTGCACGTCGCGGCGGACGTCGCCCGTCCGGGTGCTGTTCATCGGGACACAGCGGTCACCGACCGCCGAACGCGTCCGCCAGGTCGTCGAGGGTCAGCCCCTCCAGGGTCTCGCGGAACGTGAACGTCGCGCGGGGGCGGACGGGGACGGCCGACGGAACGATGATCGCGCGGACGCCTGCGGCGAACGTGGCCGCGGCGCCGACGGGCGAGTCCTCGAACGCCAGGCACT
Source organism: Gordonia phthalatica (assembly GCF_001305675.1). NCBI lineage: Bacteria > Bacillati > Actinomycetota > Actinomycetes > Mycobacteriales > Gordoniaceae > Gordonia > Gordonia phthalatica. The sequence goes on along the minus strand of NZ_CP011853.1, from coordinate 2,222,716 downwards.
CCCCGATCGGCTCGCCGACGAGCTGCGCGGCTCGCCGGTAGATGTGCGGTTCGGGTTTGCCCGCCTCCACCTCGTCACCGCAGACGGTCGCGACGAAGCGGTCGCGGCCCAGGGTGTCGAGCATGGTGTCGGTGACCTCGCGGATCGTGTTGGTGACCAGCACCATCGGGATCTCCGCGCGCGCGACGAGGTCGAGGGCGTCGAGAGCGCCCGGCCGCCACCGCAGGTCCTCGGCGAACATCGCGAGGACGCGCTGCACCATCCAGGCCTCGTCGCCGTCGAAGTCGCGACCGGACTCGGGGACGCGGGCGGCCTCGTACACCTTCGTCAGTGCGTCCACCGAGCTGTTGCCCATGGTGGCGGACTGCAGTTCCGGCGTCAGTTCGATGCCGAGCTTCTCCGCGAACTGTTCCATCGCGACGGTCCAGAGCGGTTCGGTGTCGAGCAGCGTTCCGTCCATGTCCCAGAGAACGGCGCGCGGGAGTCGGTGGGCGTCGGTCCTCGGATCGTCAGTCACAGCCTGCGGCCTTTCGTCCGTGGAAAAAGAAGGTGGGAGGCGAGTGCGATGCACTCCCCTCCCACCCTAACGGCTCCTCGGCGGCCTACGTGTTGAAGTACTTGGCCTCCGGGTGGTGCAGGACGAACGCGTCGGTGGACTGCTCGGGATGCAGCTGCAGCTCCTCGGACAGTTCGACTCCGATGCGTCCCGGCTCCAGCAGGTCGATCATCTTCCGACGATCGGTCAGCTCCGGGCACGCACCGTAGCCGAAGCTGTAGCGCGCGCCGCGATATTCCAGGTCGAAGAAGCCTTGCGGATGATCCGGGTCCTCGTCGGCGACGGCACCGCCGGTGAACGCCAACTCCGACCGGACGCGCTGATGCCAGTACTCGGCGAGAGCCTCGGTCAGCTGGACGCCGATGCCGTGCACCTCGAGGTAGTCGCGGTAGTCGTTGTTCGCGAACAGCTCGTTCGCGAAGTCGGCGATCGGGTTGCCCATGGTGACGAGCTGGAACGGCATCACGTCCACCTTGCCGTCGGCCAGCGACTGCTCCTTGGAGCGGATGAAGTCGGCGATGCACAGGAAGCGCGGCCGCTGCTGGCGCGGGAACGTGAAGCTGTGCCGGACCGACGACGTCGGGTCGGTGGACTCCAGGATGTGGACCGTGTCGCCCTCGCTGACGGCCGGGAAGAAGCCGTAGACGACGGCCGCGTGCTGCAGGATGCCCTCGGTGGAGAGACGGTCGATCCACTCGCGCAGCCGCGGACGACCCTCGGTCTCGACGAGCTCCTCGTAATCCGGACCGCCGTCGCCGCGGGTGCCGCGGAGCCCCCACTGGCCGAGGAACAGTGCGCGCTCGTCCAGCATCGACAGGTAATCCGAGACCGGGATGCCCTTGACGATCCGGGTGCCCCAGAACGGCGGCGTCGGGACCTCGTTGTCGGCGGCGACGTCCGAGCGTGCGGGCACCTCCACCGGGACCTCGGCGGCCTTGCGCTTCTCGGCGATCCGCTTGGACCGCTGACGCCGGGCCTTGCGCTCGGCGACCTTGGCGGCCTCCGCCTTGGCCTCCTCGCTGTCCGGGTCCGGGCCATCTCCCCGCTTGATGGCCATGACCTGATCCATCAGCGTCAGGCCCTCGAAGGCGTCGCGGGCGTACCGGACGTCGCCCTCGTAGATCTCGGCGAGATCGTCCTCGACGTAGGTGCGGGTCAGGGCGGCACCGCCGAGGAGGACCGGGATGTCGGTCTTGCCCCGGGAGTTCATCTCCTCGAGGTTCTCCTTCATGACGACCGTCGACTTCACCAGCAGGCCGGACATGCCGATCACATCGGCGCCGCTGTCCTCGGCCGCGGACAGGATGGTCGCGATCGGCTGCTTGATGCCGATGTTGACGACGTCGTAGCCGTTGTTGCTGAGGATGATGTCGACCAGGTTCTTGCCGATGTCGTGGACGTCACCCTTGACGGTGGCGAGGACGATCTTGCCCTTGCCGGACGCGTCGCTGGCCTCCATGAACTGCTCCAGGTGCGCCACCGAGGTCTTCATCACCTCGGCCGACTGGAGCACGAACGGCAGCTGCATCTGACCGGAGCCGAACAGGACGCCCACCGTCTTCATGCCGGACAGCAGGGTGTCGTTGATGATGTCGAGCGGCGGGACGGTCTTGCGCGCCTCTTCGAGGTCGTCGATCAGGCCGTTCTTGTCACCGTCGACGATGCGTCGTTCCAGCCGCTCGAACAGCGGCAGTGCAGCGAGTTCTGCGGCGCGGGTCTCGCGGGCCGAGGCCGCGGACACGCCCTCGAAGAGCTCCATCAGCTTCTGCAGCGGATCGTAGTCCGGGCCCGCCGCGGCGGTGGTACCCTCGGTGCCGCGACGGTTGTACACCAGGTCCAGGGCGGTCTGCCGCTGTTCGTCGGGGATCCGCGCCATCGGCAGGATCTTGGAGGCGTGCACGATCGCGGTGTCGAGTCCGGCCTGCACGCACTCGTGAAGGAAGACCGAGTTCAACACCTGGCGGGCGGCCGGGTTGAGGCCGAACGAGATGTTCGAGACGCCGAGGGTGAAGTGGATGCTCGGGTGGGAGGCCTTGAGGCGGCGGATGGCCTCGATGGTCTCGATGCCGTCGCGGCGCACCTCCTCCTGGCCGGTCGAGATCGGGAACGTGAGGGCATCGATGATGATGTCCTCCTCGTCCAGACCCCACTTGCCGGTGAGGTCGGCGATGAGCCGCTCGGCGATCTGCACCTTGTGATCGGCGGTGCGGGCCTGCCCCTGCTCGTCGATGGTCAGGGCGACGACGGCGGCGCCGTGCTCGATGACGTGCGCCATGATGCGCGCGAACCGGGAGTTCGGGCCGTCGCCGTCCTCGTAGTTCACGGAGTTGACGGCGCAACGACCGCCGAGATGCTCCAGCCCGGCGCGGATCACCTCGGGTTCGGTGGAGTCGATCATGATCGGCAGGGTCGACGCCGTCGCCAGTCGGGAGGCGAGTTCGGTCATGTCGATGGCGCCGTCACGACCGACGTAGTCGACGTTGAGGTCCAGCATGTGGGCGCCGTCGCGGGTCTGCGCCTTGGCGATCTCCAGGCACTTCTCCCAGTCGCCGGCGATCATCGCCTCGCGGAAGGCCTTGGAGCCGTTGGAGTTGGTGCGCTCGGCGATCACCAGGAAGCTGACGTCCTGGTCGAAGGACACGGCCGTGTAGAGCGACGAGATCTCCGACTCGTGTTCGGGGGTGCGCGGCTTGGCCTCCACCGCCTTGACGGCCTCCGCCACCTGGCGGATGTGCTCGGGCGTGCTGCCGCAACAGCCGCCGACGAACTGCAGTCCGTAGTCCGCGACGAAGCCCGACAGTGCGGACGCCATCTCCTCGGGGGTGAGCGGGTACTCGGCACCGTTCTTGCCGAGGACCGGCAGGCCGGCGTTCGGCATCACCGAGACCGGGATGCGCGCGTGCTTGGAGAGGTAACGCAGGTGCTCGCTCATCTCGGCGGGACCGGTGGCGCAGTTGAGGCCGACGACGTCGACGCCGAGCGGTTCGATCGCCGCCAGGGCCGCGCCGATCTCAGAGCCGACCAGCATGGTGCCGGTGGTCTCGACGGTGACGTGCGTGATGATCGGCAGGTGTCGGCCGTGCTGCTCCATGGCGCGGCGGGCCGCGACCACGGCGGCTTTGAGTTGGAGCAGGTCCTGGCTGGTCTCGATCAGAATGGCGTCGGCGCCGCCTTCGAGCATGCCGAGGACGCACTCGATGTAGGCGTCGCGGATGTCGGCGAAAGTGGTGTGGCCCAGGCTCGGCAGCTTGGTACCGGGTCCGATGGAGCCGAGCACGAACTTCGGGGTGCCGTCCTCGGACGGACCGAACTCGTCGGCCACCTTGCGGGCGATGGAGGTGCCCTTGAAGGCGAGTTCGCGGATGCGGTCGGCGATGTCGTAGTCGCCGAGGTTGGAGAGGTTGCAGCCGAAGGTGTTGGTCTCGATCGCGTCGGCACCGGCCTCGAGGTACTGGCGGTGAATGTCCTCCAGAACGTCGGGGCGGCTGTCGTTGAGGATCTCGTTGCATCCTTCGAGGCCGCGGAAGTCGTCGAGCGTCAGGTCCGCGGCCTGGAGCATCGTTCCCATCGCCCCGTCACCGATGAGTACCCGACGCGACATCGCCTGAAGGAATGTCGAGTCGTACCTGTCGTGAGCAGAGGAGTTGGAGGATGCCATGGCCACCAGGTTAGTTCGCGGCAGAACGGACTCCGTCGTAGGCTGGGACGAATGAACTCCGCCTCCGACGAAAACGCACCTGAGCGGGACATTTCGTCCCGCCGCGCGACGCTTCCAGTTTTGCGCACGCCGGTTTTAATTGCTGCGTTCTCGGGTTGGAACGACGGCGCGGATGCGGCGACGGCCGCGGTGGAGCACCTGGCGCTGGAGTGGAACGCCACGTCGGTGTGGGAGATCGACCCCGACGAGTTCTACGACTACCAGTCCACGCGTCCGACGATCCGGCAGAAGGACGGCGTCACCCGGCGCATCGAATGGCCGGTCACCAGTGTGTCCGCGTGCGTGCTCCCCGACTACGACCGCGACGTGATCCTGGTCCTCGGCCCGGAGCCGAACTACCGGTGGCGCGCCTTCTGCTCCCAGCTCATCGATTTCGCCGAGGCGATGAACGTGGAGATGACGGTGCTGCTCGGCGCGCTCCTGGCCGACACGCCGCACACCCGCCCGGTTCCGGTGTCGGGGACGGCCGACAGCGCCGACGCCGCCAAGCGTCTCGGGCTGGAGTTGAGCCGCTACGAGGGGCCGACCGGGATCACCGGCGTGCTGTCGGACGCGTTCGTGCAGGCCGGGATCCCGTCGGTGTCGCTGTGGGCGGCGGTCCCCCACTACGTCGCGCACACCACCAACCCCAAGGCGACGCTCGCACTCCTCACCACCCTGACGAACGTCACCGGCCTCCCCATCCCCCTCGGCACCCTCGCGCAGCGCGCGCAGGAATGGGAGGAGAACATCACCGACATGACGATGGACGACGAGGACATGGCCACCTACGTCCACGAACTGGAGAAGGCGTCCGACGAGGACCTGAACGACGCGATGCTGCGGATCGACGGCGAGGAGCTCGCGGCCGAGTTCGAGAAGTATCTGCGCAAGCGCGGCGACGGCGCGGAGTAGGACACAAGGCCCGGGGTCGGGCCGCTCAGCCGATCCGCTCGATGTCCACGACGGGCGTGGTGACACGCCACGTGCGGACGTCGGGATCGTCGGCGGCGCGAACCCAGAACTGGGCGGGATCGCCGACCCGGCAGCTCTTGACGCCCAGCAGCGGGATGTCCTGCGAGTCGCGCCGCAGTTCGCTGACCTCCCACCGGACGTCGTCGGACCGCCCGACGCCGGGTGCGCGCAGCAGGGTCATCTCGCCGAAGTCGATCACATACGTCGACGTGCGGGTGACGACCGTCCACACCCCGTCGGATGTGCCGTCGGGGATCTCCTCTACTCGTGCCACGGCCGGAAGCTTAGCCGACCGGGGCGATGTCCACACCGAGGAGTGCGTCCACCGCGTCGATGATCAGCTTCGGCGCCTCGGTCGACGACCCGATCCCGATGATCGTGTCGGCCGCCCACGCGTCGACGGCCGCGAGGGCCTTCGGCGTGTCGAGGTCGTCGGACAGGTGCTGGCGGAGCCGTGCGACGGTGTCGGTCGCGTCCGGACCGGTCGCCCGCTTGGCGGCGCGACGCCAGTTGGCGAGGCGACGCTCGCCCTCGGCGAGGATGTCGTCGGTCCACATCCGGTCGGCGCGGTAGTGCGCCGACAGCAGACCGAGTCGCACCGCGCCGGCGTCGACGCCGGCGGCCGTCAGCTTGGAGACCAGGACCAGGTTGCCGAGGCTCTTGGACATCTTCTCGCCGTCGAGGCCGATCATGCCGGTGTGGACGTAATGGCGGGCGAAGCGACGCTCCCCGGTCAGCGCCTCGCCGTGCGCGGCGGAGAACTCGTGGTGCGGGAAGATCAGGTCGCTGCCGCCGCCCTGGACGTCGAAGCCCATGCCGAGACGGTTGAGCGCGATGGCCGAGCACTCGATGTGCCAGCCGGGACGACCGGGACCCATCGGCGACTCCCACGACGGCTCACCCTCGCGGGCCGCACGCCAGAGGAGGGCGTCGAGCGGATTCCGCTTGCCCGCGCGGTCGGGGTCGCCGCCGCGCTCGGCGAAGAACCGGGCCATGGTCTCGTGGTCGTAGCCGGACTCGTAGCCGAACTGCGGGGTGGCGTCGACGCTGAAGTAGACGTCGGGGAACTCGGCGTCGTCGACGACGTAGGCGGAGCCGTTGGCGAGGAGCTTCTCGACGGCGTCGATGACCTCCCGTACGGACTCGATGGCGCCGATGTAGTCGCGCGGCGGCAGTACGCGCAGGGCCTCCATGTCCGAGCGGAACAGGTCGATCTCCCGGGTGCCGAGGTCGCGCCAGTCGATGCCGTCGCGCTGCGCGCGTTCGAACAGCGGGTCGTCGACGTCGGTGATGTTCTGCACGTAGTGGACGTCGTGGCCGCCGTCGCGGAAGACGCGGTTGATCAGGTCGAAGGTGACGTAGGTGGCGGCGTGGCCGAGGTGGGTGGCGTCGTACGGCGTGATCCCGCAGACGTACATGGTGGCGACCTCGCCGGGGGTCACCGGCTTCACCTGGGCGTCGGAGGTGTCGTAGAGACGGAGCGGAACGCTGGGGCCCGGCACGGACGGGATCGGGATCGACGGCCACGAATGCATGGCGTCAACTGTATTAGTCCGCGGCGGTCACGTGGTTGACAGGGTCGCGGTGTCGCCGGTCAGAAGGGCGGCCACGGAATGGCTCGGGCCTCGGGCGGCAGCGGCATCACACCGTCGTCGGCGAGCACCGCGGCGCGACGACGCAGCGCGGCGACCTCGTCGTCGGTGATGAGGGCGGCCAGCCGGGCGCGCAGCGAGCTGCCGGAATCGTCCAGGAGGCCGACCAGCGCAGCCAGGTCAGCGGCGTCGGTGGCCGGGATCGGAGTCCCCGCCCATCCCCACAGGATGGTGCGCAGCTTGTTCTCGCTGTGCAGGCAGATGCCGTGGTCGATCCCCCAGAGGCGTCCATCCTCGTCGACCAGGATGTGACCGCCTTTGCGGTCGGCGTTGTTGAGGACTGCGTCCAGGACGGCGAGACGGCGGAGGCGTTCGCTGTCCTCGTGGATCAGGACCACGGGGTCGCCGCGATGGTCGTAGGCGTGCAGAATCGCCCGGTACCCGTCCGGGACGGCGCCGTCCGGGACCAGATCCACCGGGTCGCGCGGCGTCGATTCGTCGGTGCGACCGGCCTCGTGAATCCAGCGCTGCACCATGCCGGCGCCGAGGTCCACGTCCGTCGGCCCGGTCTCGCGCAGCACGGTCTCCGGGATCAGGTCCCAGCCGAGCGCATCGCTGACCAGGTACGACGCGACCTCCCGGCCGGCGAGGGTGCCGTCGGGGAAGTCCCACAGCGGCTGCTCGCCGCGGACCGGTTTGTAGACGCAGCGTTCGGTGCGGTCGCCGTCGGTGACCTCGCACGCGACTGTCAGGTTGCTGGCCGAGGCGATGCGGCCCAGGACGGTCATCTCACCGGAGACGAGGAGGTCCACCCACTCGGTGTTCACCGGTCGGTGTCGTCCCCGTCGTCGGAGTCGGTGTCGTCCTCGGCGTCGTCGATCTGATCGTCGGTCTCGTCGTCCACCTCGAAGGACGCGTCGAAACCCGGGACCAGGCGGCTCAGGCCGGCGAGCACGTCGGGATCGACGAACTCGAGCGAGCGGCTGAACTCGGCGTCGCGCTTGTACCCGTTGCTGCGCGCACAGATGTGCCCCGACGGGTCGAGCGGCTGATTGCACAGCGGGCACAGCGGACGTCCCGCGGCGATGACGCGCATCGACCGAGCGCTGAACTCGCGCGCCTCGTCGGCGCTGAGGAAGACGCGGACGGTGTCGGGTCCCTCCTCGGTGTCGTCGAGGATCACCGACTCGTCGAGGGGCTGCTCGGTGACGGCGAGGAGTTCGATCACGACGGAGGCGGCCTCGGCGTCCCAGCCCAGGCCCATCGAACCGACCCGGAACTCCGCGTCGATCGGGCTCTCCAGGGGCGACACGTCGTCCACCTCCGTGGATTCGGGCGGGACGGGGGTGCCGAACCGGCGACGGACCTCGTCGAGGAGGTAGCCGAGGCGGTCCGCGAGGATCAGCACCTGCTGCTTCTCCATCTCGACGCTCATCAGACGCGTGCCCTGCGCCACCTGCAGGTAGAAGGTGCGGTCGCCGGGTTGGCCGACGGTGCCTGCGACGAATCGACGCGGGCTCCGGAATTCGTGGATCGTGCGGGCCATGACCTCAACGGTACCTGGGCGGGGTTCTCGCTACTGCCCGGTGGACCCGCCGACGGTCGCGCCGGCCTTCATCGGGGTGCGCGGCAGCTCCAGCACTCCCCCGTTGTTGACGGTGTGCACGTAGGGACGCGCCTCGCCGTAGTGGATCACGCTGATCGATGCGGGGTCGACGACGATGCGCTGGAACTGATCGAGGTGCATGCCGAGGGCGTCGGCAAGGATCGCCTTGATCACGTCGCCGTGGGAACAGGCGACCCACAGGTCGTTGCCGTTCTCGCCGCCGTGCACGCGGTCCAGTCCGCGGATCGCGGCGGTCGCGCGGCGGGAGACGTCGAGCAGCCCCTCTCCGCCGGGGAACACGGCGGCCGAGGGCTGCTGTTGCACGGTCTTCCAGAGGGGTTCGGTGACGAGTTCGCTGATCTTGCGGTTGCTCCAGTCGCCGTAGTCGACCTCTTCGAGGTTCGGCTCGCTGATCGCGGTGATGTCCGGGCGTGCCGACAGCAGCGGGTCGACGGTCTCGGCGCACCGCTGCAGCGGTGACCGCACCACGGCGGTCAGATTCGGCAGCACGCTCGCGAGGCGGGTCGTCAACTGCTCCGCCTGGCTGCGGCCCCGGTCGTCGAGCCCGACGCCGGGCGTCCGTCCCGCGAGCAGGCCCGACGTGTTCGCGGTGGATCGCCCGTGGCGGATGAGGATGACGGTCATGCAGTCAGCGTAATCGCCTAGCTGGAGATGACGCCCGTGGCCAACAGCGCGATGACCAGGAGGCCGAGGGCGATGCGGTAGCCGGCGAACCAGCTCATCGAGTGGTGCGAGACGAACTTGAGCAGCCAGGCGATGGAGACGTAACCGAGAACGAAGGCCACGAGGGTCGCGACGGCGATCTGCGGACCGGTGGCGGCCAGACCCTCGCCGGCGGGTTCGAAGACGTCCTTGAGGCTGAACAGTCCGGATGCGAGCACGGCGGGGATCGCGATGAGGAAGGAGAAGCGGAATGCGGCCTCGCGTTCGAGCCCGACGAACAGACCGGCGCTCGCCGTGGCACCCGAGCGGGACACCCCGGGGATCAGGGCGAGGCACTGCGCGGCGCCCATGATGAGCGCGTCGCGGCCGGTGATCTTCTCCAGCGGCCGTGCGCGGGTGCCGAATCGTTCGGCGGCGATGAAGACGAACGAGAACAGGATCAGCATGATCGCGACCAGCCACAGATTGCGCCCGGCCGTCCGGATCTGGTCCTTGAACAGGAATCCGAGGAGCCCGATCGGGATCGTGGCCAGAATCACGTACCAGCCCACGCGGTAATCCAGGTTGCGCTTGGTCGCATCCCGCAGACCGGCGAACCAGGCCAGAATGATCCGCCAGATGTCCTTGGCGAAGAAGAGCAGGACCGCGAACTCGGTCCCCAGCTGTGTGACCGCGGTGAACGACGCTCCGGCGTCGTCGCCGAACCAGACCTCCGAGACGATCCGGAGGTGTCCGGACGATGAGATCGGAAGGAATTCGGTGAGCCCCTGGACTCCCCCGAGCACGATCGCCTGCAGCCATGTCATGGTCTCGTTCACGCTGGGTGATGCTACCCATCGAGCGGGTCACACTTCGTCATCACGCAAGATGGGTGTCATGCGCGCGCGAACTCGACTCACCGCCCTGCTCGTGGCCGTGGCCACCGCTTCCGCCCTCACCGCTTGCGGTCAGTCGGACGAGGGTCCGATCGACAATGTGCCGACTGTCACACCGGCGACCGCGGTGGAATCGCCCAACTCCGACGCGGCGCCCGCGGGCCTCGTGATCCCGTCGGTCCCGGCTCGTTCGGTGATCGTCGGGCACGGCACGCAGCCACGGACGGCCCTCCTCTCCAACGACGGCACCACCGTCCAACTGTTCGTGGCGCCCGGCGCGATGGACACTCCCCCGCCACTCACCGTGAAGGTGCCCGCCCTCGGCGCCCTGACCGCGTCGGGCGACGGATTCGTCGGCGCCACCGATGGCGCCATCGTCCGGATCAGCAAGGACGGGAAGGTCACCGAGCAGAAGGCGGACCTCGGCGGCGTGCGCGCCATCGCCGTCACCGCGGATCAGCGAGTGCTGGTCGGCAACGATCGCGGCCGCGTTCTCGTCGTGGACGCGAACGGGAAGGTCCAGCGCAACATCGGCGGCTTCGTGCGCGTCGACGACATCACCGTGGCGCCCGCCTCCGCGGGCGACCTCGCAGGCCAGGTGGTGGTCCTCGACCGCGCGCAGTCCGCCGTGATCCCGATCGACATCGACAAGGGTGAACTCAAGGCAGCTCTCCGCGCGGGCGACGGCGCCACCCAGTCGATCGTCGACGACTACGGCCGCATCCTGGTCTCCGGAACCCGCACCGACGAGGTGTTCGCGTTCTACGGTCAGCCGATCATGATGCGCCTGCGTGCGCCCGTCCCCGCCAGCCCGTACGCGCTGGCCTTCGACGAGAAGTCCAAGACGCTGTGGGTGTCGAGCACCGCCAGCAACGTCATCACCGGCTACAACATCTCCACCGGCGAGGCCAAGGAGATCCACCGCATCACCAGCGTCCCGCAGGTCACGTCGATGGCCGTCGACGCCAACGGCACCCTGCTCGCGGTGTCCGGGCGCGACGGCGCGCTGCAGGTGATCCTCCCCAACGCCGTCAAGTGACCGCGCACCCCGCCGAGAGGAAGTTCGCACCGTGCTGAGCACCCTGAACCGCGTCCTGTACCCGATCGTCTTGAAGACGATGTTCCTGGTGGCGCCCGAGACGATCCACACGATTCTGGCGCGGGTGATCAGCCGCTCCGGCAAGGCACCCGGACTGCGGTCTCTGATGGCCAAGCTCTTCGCCGTCCAGGATCCGATTCTGAACAACGAGGTGTTCGGCGTTCGTTTCCCGGCGCCGATCGGGCTCGCCGCCGGCTTCGACAAGTCCGCCTCTGCGGTCAACGCGTGGGGTCAGATGGGCTTCGGCTTCGCCGAGATCGGCACCATCACCGGCCAGGCACAGCCCGGCAATCCGGCGCCGCGCCTGTTCCGTCTGCCCGCCGACCGCGCCCTGATCAACCGGATGGGCTTCAACAACCCCGGCGCCGACGCCGCTGCGCCGCAGCTGACGGCGCCGCGCCCCGGCCCCGTCAGCGTGCCGATCGGCGCCAACATCGGCAAGACCAAGGTCGTGCCGGTCGACGACGCCGTCGGCGACTACCGACACAGCGCCAAGACGCTCGGTCCGCTCGCCGACTTCGTGGTCGTCAACGTGAGCTCCCCCAACACCCCGGGACTGCGCGACCTGCAGGCCGTCGACTCCCTGCGGCCCATCCTCGCGACGGTCCTGGAGGTCGCCGAGAAGCCGGTCCTGGTGAAGATCGCGCCCGATCTGTCCGACGAGGACGTCGACGCCGTCGCCGATCTCGCCGTGGAACTCGGCCTGGCCGGGATCGTCGCCACCAACACCACCATCCGCCGCGACGGCCTCGCGACGCCCGCGGCCGACGTGGAGGCGATGGGCGCGGGCGGCCTGTCCGGCCCCGCCGTCGCCGACCGGTCCCTGGAAGTCCTCAAGCGGCTGTACGCCCGCGTGGGCGGCAAGGTGGCGCTGGTGAGCGTCGGCGGCATCGAGACCGTCGACCAGGCGTGGGAGCGGATCTGCGCGGGCGCCGACCTGCTGCAGGTCTACACCGGCTTCATCTACGGCGGCCCGGTGTGGCTGCGAGAACTCCACGAGGGCATCGCGGCCCGGCTGCGCGCCGAGGGCTTCGCGTCCATCCGCGACGCCGTAGGCTCCGCCGCCTGAACTGATCCACGAACGCCGCAGGCGCCGATCCCCGGTGAGAGGATCGGCGCCTGCGGCGTCTGGTCTCGAGCCCGCTACTCCGACGGCTGCTCGTAGATGCCGGTCAGCACGCCGCGCGCGATCGCGCGTGAGAACAGATTGAAGCCGAGGAATCCGGGCGTCGCACCGTCCGGCAGTTCCAGGGACTCCACGTCGACAGCGTGGACGGCGAACATGTAGCGGTGCGGACCGTGTCCGGGAGGCGGGCCGGCACCGACGAACTGCTTGAGGCTCGCGTCGTTGCCGAGGGTCACCGCGCCTGCGGGCAAGTCGGCCGAGCCGGGTGCACCGGCGCCGGTCGCCAGGGACGTGACCGAGGCCGGGATGTCGGCAACGGCCCAGTGCCAGAAGCCCGACGCGGTGGGTGCGTCCGGGTCGAAGCAGGTGACGACGAAGCTCTTGGTCTCGGCCGGGAAGCCCGACCAGCTCAACTGCGGCGACACGTCGTCACCACCCGCGCCGAAGATGCCCGACACCTGCGGCATCGGCAGGGTCTGTCCCTCCGCGAAGTCCGTGGAGGTGACCGTGATGTCGGGCAGCGGGGGTAACGCCTCGTACGGGTGATAGGTCGTCACAATCGGATCCTTTCGACGATTCACACTCTGCCGTCGACTATCAGCAGTTGGTGAGGAAATGCTCGAAAACCTTGGTACCGAACAGAATCGAGTCTACGGGCACCCGCTCGTCCACTCCGTGGAACAGCGCGGCGAAGTCCAGGTCCGGGGGCAGCTGCAGGGGTGCGAACCCGAAGCAGCGGATGCCCAGCTTGGCGAAGGCCTTCGCATCCGTGCCGCCGGAGAGCATGTACGGGACGGTGCGGCCCTGCTCGTCGTGCGCCAGGATCGCGTTGTTCATCGCGTCGACCAGGTCACCGTCGAAGGTGGTCTCATACGCGTCGAGGTGCGTCACCCATTCGCGCTTCACGTTGGGCCCGATCAACTCGTCGATGGTCTTCTCGAACTCCGCCTGCCGCCCGGGGAGGACGCGGCAGTCGATGACCGCCTCGGCATGCTGCGGGATCACGTTGGCCTTGTAGCCGGCCGACAGCATGGTCGGGTTCGCGGTGTCCCGCAGGGTGGCGCCGATGATGCGGGCGAGGTTGCCGATCTTGAACAGCGCCGACTCCAGGTCGGGGGTCTCGGGGCTGAAGTCGAGGCCGGTCTCCTCGGAGAGGGCGGCCAGGAATTCGCGGACCGAGTCGGTCATCACCAGCGGGAAGGTGTGGGCGCCGATGCGGGCGACCGCGGAGGCGATCTCCGTGACGGCGTTCTCGGCCGCCAGGAACGAACCGTGGCCTGCGGCGGCGTCGCACGTCAGCTTCATCCACGACAGGCCCTTCTCGGCCGTCTCGACGAGGTACAGGCGGCGGACGGTGCCGTCGGGCCGGTCGACGGTCAGCGAGAAGCCACCGACCTCGCCGACCGCTTCGGTCACCCCGTCGAACAGGTCCGGTCGGTGCTCGACGAGCCACTGCGAGCCCCACTTGCCGCCGGCCTCCTCGTCGGCCAGGAAGGCGAAGACGATGTCGCGGGGCGGGACGGTGCCGTCACGCTTCAACTGCCGGGCCAGCGCGAGCACCATTCCGGCCATGTCCTTCATGTCGACGGCGCCGCGGCCCCAGATGTAGCCGTCCTGGACGGCTCCGGAGAAGGGATGAACGGTCCAGTCCTTCGCCTCGGCGGGCACCACGTCGAGGTGCACATGGATCAGGAGGGCGCCGCGCGTGCGGTCGCGGCCCGGGAGTCGGGTGAAGACGTTGCCGCGGCCGGGCATCCCCGACTCCACGTACTCGGTCTCGTAGCCCACCTCCTGGAGTTGCGCGGCGACCCACCGGGCGCACTCCGCCTCCCCCACGGTGGTGTCGGGCTCCCCGGTGTTCGACGTGTCGAACTGGATGAGACGACTGACGAGATCCACTACTTCATCGGTTGCGCGCAAGGCTGTCACCTCTTCATTCGTAGGGGATTTGGGATCCGGGGGCAACCTTGGTTATTGTTATGCGGCGCCCAGCAATGCGGGGTGCGAACAACTGAACAAGTCCGAGTGGCGGAATGGCAGACGCGCTAGCTTGAGGTGCTAGTGTCCTATTAACGGACGTGGGGGTTCAAGTCCCCCCTCGGACACCCTGTGATGAGTCGCGACATCGTTTACACACGATGTCGCGCCTCATTGCTTTTGCAGCCGTTTGCGGGGTTCCGGGGTGATCAGTCCCGCGGTGTGGAGCATGCGCCGGATCGTTGATGCCGCGGGCATCTGCAGGCCTCCTCGGCGCAGGTGGCAGTCGATGGCCGCCGGGCGCGTCGCTGCCGTCGGCGGTCAGTCGCCGGCGCAGGGTGATGATCCGGTCGGTGATCACCGTGGGGGTCGTTCCTGGACGATGCTGCGGAGGTGTCGAGTCGCTTGGCGAACCGCGCCGACGCGCCCGGAGTAGTCTTGGGATCCTTCCGAGCGTCGATCGCCATGCGCGTGGCACGGTCCCGCACCTCGGCGGAGTTCTTCGATGGGCATCGCGCCACGCCGCGCGCACAGGCCAATCCCCGTGCCACGCGTTGCGAGTAGACGGCAGGTGGGTCACCGCAGAACGGTATTGCAATTGTCACTGTTGCCGTGGGCATGCAGATCGCCGGTTCCGGTGTGGCTGTGGGTTCGGCGGATGCGGTGTCGATGTATGCAGACAAGTCGATCGCCAGGGCTTCTAATGACGGGTGGAAGGTGACGTTGACGAAGTCCGGGGAGCGGATTCACCGTGTTCCGGCGTTGAGTCGCGGGCACGGTTCGTATGAGGCGTTCTGGATTTGCGGGGGTCGGCGACGATCGTCGGCGCCGGGCGCGTGCCGGTGAATGCTGCTGTGTTGTCGACGGGTTTCTAGGTGTCGTGTCGGTGGCAGATGGATGTGGTGCAAGCGAAGTTGCCGTTTCAGAAACTGCAGGCCTCATCACGAGCGTCGCGATAACTTCCAGTATTCTTGCCCTTGCAGGGCCTTCTGGATGGCTAGTAGGCGGCGCGATTGTTATCGCATCGACGGCCGGTGGATTAAACATGACAAATCACATTCAGAACAGTTGGAAATGATCAATTGAGGAAGAGCAGATCGCATGAACTCTGATCAAGGAGTAAAGTGGCCGACACGCCAGGAGATTGCTGCAGGTGAATCAAAGGTTGTGCGCCTCCGAGTGTTTCTTGTTGTGGTCGGCATTCTCCTTTTCCCGTCGTCAATGCTAGCGGCAACAGTGGCCCACGAATCGAAGTCCTGGCTTATGTACAGTGGCGGAGCGATCAGCATGATGTTGCTGTCCATCATCCTTGTGACAATGGGCGTGTATCCCGTTGCGGGGCGGAGTTTGAAATCAGCGGACAGTGTCATGAGGGGCGATCATCCAGGATGTCTATTGCGGTCTCCCGCGATAACGATGATTGGCTTTCGTCTTATCGGTTTGGCCCTTGGCGTGTCAGCACTGTCCACCTTGGTGCTAGCCATTATTGACGGTGGCTTCGGGGAACTCGATGGGCGGATGATCGCAGCCACGATGATGTCCATCCCACTATCATTGGTAATTCTGATCGGAACGGCGTGGAACGGTGGTCGTCCGTTGTGGCTCACGCTGGATGGAGGAATTCTTCGGGCCGACCTCGTAGACGGTAATGTTCGTCTCGATATTTCGGGAGGTCGACGCGACATTGTCGTTGATCTCGTGTGGGGATACATAGTTCAGGTGAGGACTGTTGATGGTCCAGTAGCGCGGAAGTTTCACCCGACATTCGGACGCAAGGGAGGTAAAGAAAGCATCTTCATGATAAATCCGCTTCTATACGGCGTCGACATCGCGACGGTGACAAGCGTGTTGGCAGAAGGGCTGACGAGATCGGAACCGTGAACCGGCACGGTTCTGCCGGCAGAATATGGATGTGAAGTAGCCGACACTTTTGATCTTTTGTCAAATGAGAAGCTTCGCGAAGCAAGATTCAGCAATACGCGGCTGACGCGCATAGGGGTACCTGTTCAGAATGCTGATGCGTGACCAACCGAATGTGTTCATAGTTGATGGTCGTTGCGGTGTGCGGGGGTGGCCTATTCTACTGAGCAGGTCGGGCGAGCATAGTGCGGTATACGTCGCAGGCGAATCGTTCCTGCGGATCGCGGTTTAAAGGTTTCATCGGAACGGTAGGTCGGAACAGGTCGCCGGCGTCCTTGTCTAAACCGCTCATTTCTTTTCGCCCGCTCCCCCGTCACTGCGCGAGCAGGCGCAGACCCTCCGGGTCCACGATGTCGATCGCCCCGTAACGGATCTGGATCAGCCCGCGGGCTTCGAACTCCTTGAGGACCTTGTTCAGCGACTGTCGCTGCACGCCGAGCATCGCTGCCAGCGTGCCTTGCGCGAGGCGCACCGATCCGTCCACGGATTCGTCGAGCAGGATCTGGGCGGCTTGGCCGGACAGCGGACGTCCGAGCATCGTGACGAGCCGGATATGGCTCGCTGCCACCCGCTGTGCGACCGAGGACAACCACCGGCGCGCGATGTTCGGATGCGCCGCGAGGAGTGAGTCGAACGCACCGCGGTCCAGGAACAGGCAACTGCTGTCGTCGAGGGCGCGGGCGGTGTACGCCATCGGCATGTCCAGGAGGAGGGCGATGTCGCCGTCGACGTCGGGTGCTCGGAGCACGTCGATCACTGTTCGGCGGCGGCCCGTTCCGACCACGAGTTCAATCTGTCCCTGGCGAACCATCCACACGCCGTTCGGTGTCGAACCGGCCCGGAACAGCACGGTTCCCGCCGGGTACGTCGTCGGGACGAGGGTGCGGGCCAGGGCGGTGACGTCTGCGGGAGACAATGGTGCGGCCGCACCCCTGCCGACGCATCGTGCGACCCATGAGGCGTATCGGACCTGCGTCTCGATAGGCACGTCGTCGGCGCCCAGCAGACGGATCGCATCGCGTATCGGGCCCTCGTGAGAATCGGTCATGATCTCTCCACTTCGGTTCGAGTTCATTAACGGGAGCGATGACATGTGAACGGGCGGACGCTCATTTCGCCGCATTGGCCTCTCGGAGGTAAGGGCACGAACTGATCTCACCGGTGGACAAAGTGAATGCCCGCTCGGTTTCGGCAACTCGGTTCGCGCGGACCCGGACACTGTCGGGATCACGACAGTCCCGCACTGATCGGGACCGCGACGCTGTTCTGATTCGGAGGAAGCCCGACCGGACCTCACATACGAAGGACATGTCGATGACACAGGACACCTCGGCGGCGACGCCCGAGTACAACTACACGACCTTCCGCCTGGAACCAGGCGCGATGCTCAAGCCGGGCGGTCCGCAGATCGGCGAGATCGCCCCCGACTTCACCGCCTCGCGGCTGGACGGGACCGAGATCGCGCTCTCGGAGCTCCGCGGCAAGACGGTCGTCCTGGAGACGGGAAGTGTGACCTGTCCCCAGTACGTGAGCCGTGTCGACCCGATGAACGAGATGGCTGCGCGGTACCCCGACGCGGAGTTCCTCGTCCTGTACGTCCGCGAAGCGCATCCGGGCGGACGACTGCCTGCGCACGCGGACGCCGCACACAAATCGATCGCCGCGCGCGTCGCCGTCGACGAGGAGCGGGAGGGCCGGACGATTCTTCTGGACGATCTCAACGGCACGGCACACCAGAAGTACGGCTCGCTGCCGAACACCGTGCACGTCATCGATCCTCACGGGATCGTCGCCTATCGAGCCGCGTTCAACGAGCCGACGTCGACCGAGGCCGCACTGCGCAAGATTCTCGACGGACAGGACGCATCCGACGTTCCCGCTCCGTTCCGGCCGGCCGGGATGAAGCACTTTGTGCGAGCCCTGCGTCGTGGCGGTTGGCGCGCGACCTGGGACATCCTCTGGTCGCTCCCCGCCCTCGCGCTCGCCCACCTGCTGCCCGGCCGCCGATGACGACTCAGATGGCGACGCAGGCACTCGCCGCCACCCGGAACGAAAGAAGAACCCCATGACACGCGTGGATTTCACTCCCGACCCCGACCTGTACCCGTTCCAGTCCCGGTGGTTCGACAGCTCAGCGGGTCGAATGCACTACATCGACGAGGGCACGGGCCCGACCATCGTGTTCTTCCACGGCCAGCCGATGTGGAGCTTCCTGTACCGGAACATCATCGCGGACCTCCGGCATGACTTCCGGTGCATCGCGATGGAGTATCTCGGCTTCGGGTCGTCCGATCGTCCGGCCGGCTACAGCTACCGGATCGAGGACCAGATCCAGATGACTGGCCAACTGATCGACCATCTCGGGGTCGACGACTACATCACCGTCGGGCTGGACTGGGGCGGTCCGATCAGCATGGGCGTGGCCGTCGATCGCGCGGACAGGGTCGCGGGTGTGGTTCTCGGAAACACCTGGTTCTGGCCCCGCGAAGGACTGCGGAACCGTCTGCTGTACGGCACCCTGTCGTGCGCACCCGTCGCGTGGGCGACACTTCATCGGAACCTGTTCGTCGAGCGGGTGATACCGGCCGCGACCTCTCGGGCGCTGACGTCGGCGGAGATGGATCACTACCGCGGCGTCCAACCGTCGCCCGAGGCTCGAGTCGCGTTGCCGCACATGCCGAAACAGGTCTACGGGTGCCGACCGCTGCTGGACCGCCTCGCCCACGAGGTTCCCGCCAGGCTGGGCGCCAAGCCGACGTTGATCCCGTGGGGATGAAGGACTTCGCCTTCACACCGGTCAACATCCCGCGCATGCGCGCGACCTTCCCGGACAGCGTCGTGGTGGAACTGCCCGAGGCCAGTCACTTCATCCAAGAGGATGCGCCGACCGAGATCGCCGACGCCATCCGTCGGCGCTTCGGGTAGCACTCCGGGGATCGGCGAGATCGATTACGGCGGATCGCGAGGCCGTCAGTCGGGCACGTCGAGGGCCACGACGCCGGGGATCACACTGATCGTCAGCGGCGGACGCCGGTACTGCTCACGCAGCACGCTGACCGTCGCCACCACCGGACCGCCGAAGGTCGTGACGGTCGCCGACGTGGGCAGCGACGCCGGGAATCCGCGCGAGCCGGGCGCGGTCCGCCAGTGCCGCAGGTTCACGTGACCGGTCCTCCCCGTGCGGAGGTTGCGCCACGAGATCGAGAGGTAGCGATATGACTGCTGCGCGTGCCAGGGTGCGAGGTTCGCGACCGAGAAGGTGACGCCTGCGGGCGGCGGCGGATACTGCAGCGTCCGGATCGCCGGACGACCGATCACCGTGACCTGTTGGAACGATCCGCCCGGCACTCCACCCGGGCCCACCTCCACCCCACCGACGGCGGGCAGGGAGACCGTGAGGTAGGCGGGCACCTGAGATACGGGTGCAGCATCGGCGGGCGTCGTGACTGCTGAGGCGCCGACTCCGAGCAGGGCTGCGGTCGCTGCCGCCGCGGCGCACGCTCGTAGGCGCAGAATTCTCGTCATACCGTGACTATCGTCACGTCGACGGCGCCGCGTTAGCCTGTTCGGCCGACAGAGCGGAGGCGTGGCGTCAGACCAGGACGTCGGGCAGCTTCGGGATCTCGGCGATCGACGCCAGGACGTGGTCGGCGCTGTTGTCCCAGGACGAGTGTTCAGGTTGACGGGCTTGATTTGTGGCATGTCAAGTTAGAGTGCTTGATGTTGCGGAGGTTTCGACTCGCTTCGCTCGCTAATGGAGTCAGCTGAGGATGTCTTTGATCGGTGACACACTCAGTTGTAGGTAGCCAGTCTTCGAGTGAGCACTCTTGCTCGCTGGGCCGTCGTTCAGGCGAGCTCTAGGTTGAGATCGTGCCTTCGGAGATTGCGCCTGCGAGCACAGATTGCTGCTGGGATGATGTGCCGACCCGACCCCGGGTCATCCGGGGCGTGGTGTGAGTACTGACCCATTAGCCCGCAACCCGCCCGCCGGCCCGGCTGCCGGTTCCTCGGACGAACATCCGAGGTCATGCAGCCGGGAAGGAGACCGGACCGATGTTTTTCGTAGGAGACGATTGGGCATCTGATCATCACGACCTCGTGGTGATCGACGACGCCGAGAAGGTTTTGGCCAGGGCACGCGTTCTGGTGGGCCCCGACGGCATCACCCAGTTCGCCGAAACCCTCGCCCGCGCCGCGGTGAAGGCCGCCGGCCGACAGCACCGCCGCGGTAGCCGATCAGTCGAGGAGCAGGTCGCTGACCTGGATCCGGATCAGGTGATGGTGTGCATCGAGGTCGATCACGGCCCCTGGGTGCAGGCCTTGGCCGCGACCGGCTATCACGTGTTCGGTGTTGACCCGTTGCAGGCCAAACGATTCCGGGAATCCTTCGGCAGCTCTGGAGCCAAGAGTGATCCGGGCGATGCACTGGCGTTGGCAGAGATGGTCCGGTCTCGGCATCACACCCTGACCGAGGTCGGCGGTGACACCGCCCAGGTGACCGCGATCAAGATCCTGGCCCGCGCTCATCAACGGGCGGTGTGGGACCGGACCCGGTACGCCAACCGGCTCAGGGCCGCGTTGCGGGAGTACTTCTCGATGGAGCTTGTCAACTTTTCTGTGTAAGTCGATCAGGTATTCGATTTATAGGTGATGGTTGATACGGTCTGGATACGCGAGTGAGAGTTGCTCGAGGGCGCGTTTCCAGTTGGTGGTGACCGCGCCTTCGACCAGTCGTCCGGAGGCTCGGCGTTTGGCGGCGGGCAGGCCGCGTTCCTTGGCGCGGTCGCGGGCGCGTTTGTCTTCGATGTTGCAGATCGCCATCCACAGCAGCTTCATCGCGGCCTGATCGTTCGGGAAGTGCCCCCGGTTCTTGGTGACCTTGCGCAGTTGGTAGTTCAACGATTCGATGCTGTTGGTGGTGTAGATGACCCGCCGCAACTCCGGCGGGAACGCCAGGAACGGAATGAACCGCTCCCACGCATCCCGGAACGTCTTGACCGCCGACGGGTACTTGCGACCGAGGTCGGAGTCGGCGAACGCCTCCAACGCATCGGCAGCGGCCTGTTCGGTCGAGGCCTGATAGATCGGCCGGAGCAATCCGGCGACGGCTTTGCGGTCGCCGTAACCGACGAACCGCATCGACGCCCGGATCAGGTGCACCACACACGTCTGAACGGTCGCCTCCGGCCAGGTCGCCTCCACGGCCTCGGCGAAACCGGTCAGCCCGTCACAGCACACGATCAGGACGTCGGCGACCCCGCGATTGCGTAACTCGGCGCAGACGGCGGCCCAGAACTTGGCGCCCTCGGTCTGCTGAATCCAGATCCCCAGGACGTGCTTGACGCCCTCCATATCGACACCGACCGCAATGTGGGCGGCCTTGTTGCGCACGTGTCCGCCATCGCGGATCTTGACGATGATCGCATCGAGGTAGATCACCGGATACAGCGCCTCGAGGTCGCGGGTCTGCCATTTGGCGACCTCGTCGGCGACCTCCTCGGTGACCTTCGAAATCGTCTCGTGCGACAGGTCGGTGCCGATCGTCGACGCAAGATGGTGCTGAATGTCGCGGATCGTCATGCCGCCGGCGTACAGCGAGACGATCATCGCATCCAGTCCGTCGAGGCGGCGTTGGCCTTTGCGGACCAGCATCGGCGTGAAGCTGCCGTCCCGGTCCCGCGGCACCGACAACGCCACATCGCCGATCTCGGTCGCCACGGTCTTGGCGGCGTATCCGTTGCGGGAGTTCGGAAACGACGCCGCATCCGGATCCCCGGCCTCGTACCCGAGGTGCTCGGTCAGCTCGGCATTCAGGCCTCGTTCGAGGGTCGCTTTGAGAAGCGAGTTCAGCAGGCCGTCCTGCCCGCCGACCGGCTCGCCGGCATCGATCCGGGCGAACACGTCGTCGAGTGCCCCTGAGGCGATCAGTTCGTTGGCCATCTCGGTCTGCCGACGGCGTTGCTCTGCACGCGAATCATCCACGCTCACATCATGATTGACAGTCACTACAGCGGTTCCCTTCAGGGTTGAACCTCACCGCTTACACAGACCATCTGACACGCCCTCCCGATGATCTTGCTGATCTGCTCCGAGTTCAACTGGTCCTTGCACGACCGGACGGTCATCGGCATCTTGATGAAGGCGCCGACGCCTGACCAGGCAGCGAAACTGACAGTGCGGCAACTGCTTCCGCTGCTGAAGCGGCGTCAGAACAAGGACGCTAAAGCAGCCCGCATCCAGCAGATCCTGCGATCTTCGCAGTTGGAGGTCGCCCCCGAGATCGTGCAGGCATACGCGATCAACGTGGCCGCGACAGTCCGGACCATTAGTCGGGTCAATGATCAGATCACCGAGCTCGAAGAGCAGGTCGGTGCCCATTTTTCCGAGCACCCCGACGCTGAGATCTACCTCAGTCAGCCGGGGGTCGGGCTGGTCGTGGGGGCACGACTATGCGGTGAATACGGCGATGACCGGACCCGCTTCCGTTCAGCGAAGGCCCGCCGGAACTTCTCCCAGACCAGCCCGATCACCATCCAGTCAGGGAAATCGAAGATCGTCTGCGCCCGCGCCGCCGGCAATGACTGGCTGCTCGATGCCACGTTCAGACAAGCCAACGCAGCCATTCTCAACGACCCCTACTGTTACGCCTACTACCGCAAGCAACGTGATCGCGGTGCCGAGCACAACGCCGCTCTGCGGCAGCTGGCGAACAAGCTCGTCGGCATCCTTCACGGCTGCCTAGCTCGGCACCAGCAATACAACCCCGCCATTGCCTGGGCGCACGCCTCGATTTCAGTTGCTGCTTGACAACTTCCCACCTAGTGCCGCGTGTCGTTAATTAGTATATGGTTGCCAGGTTGAGACAATATGGATATGGCGAATTCTCCAGCCCCGGCACTGGAATTGCGTGATGGCGATGCGGACGAACTTGATCGATTGTTGAGGTCAACCTTGACGCCAGCAGGGCTGGTGCGTCGGGCGCGGATCGTGGCCCTGGCTGCCGAGGGGCTGGCCAACACGCGGATCAGTAAGATTGTCGGGACGTCGGTGCCGACGGTCCTCAAGTGGCGTTCCCGCTATCTCCGTGACGGACTCGACGGCCTCCTGGACGCTGAAAGGCCCGGTCGCCCACGGCATCTCGATCACGCGGAAGTCGTTTCCGCGACGTTGATGCCGCCGCCGCGCAAGTACGGGGTCACGCACTGGTCGTCGCGGTTGCTGGCCGGGCACCTCGGGATCGGGAATGCCACGGTCGCCCGTGCATGGCGTGAGTACGGCGTTCAGCCGTGGCGGTCGGGGACGTTCAAGTTCTCCACCGATCCGGAACTGGTCGCCAAGGTCACCGACGTCGTCGGCTTGTATCTGGAGCCGCCGGAGAACGCGATCGTGTTGTGCGTGGACGAGAAGTCGCAGATCCAGGCCCTGGACCGCACTGCACCGATGCTCCCGATGCAGCCGCGGCAGATCGAACGCCGCACCCACGACTACAAACGCCACGGCACCACCACCCTGTTCGCAGCCCTGGACATCGCGACCGGGCAGGTGACCGCGGCGGTCAAGCCGCGGCACCGCCACCAGGAATTCCTGTCGTTCCTCAAGCAGATCGACCGCACCTACCCCGGCCAGGAGTTGCATCTGGTGATGGACAACTACGCCACCCACAAGAAGGCCGAGGTCCGCGACTGGCTGGCTGCGCACCCGAACATGCACGTGCACTTCACCCCGACCTCCGGATCCTGGCTCAACCTCGTCGAAGTGTGGTTCGGCATCATCGACCGCCAAGCGATCCGGAGAGGCGTGTTCACCTCAGTCAAGGACCTCAACGCGAAGATCCGAGCGTTCATCAACGGCTGGAACGACCGCAAGCACCCGTTCGTATGGACAAAGACCGCTGACGAAATTTTGAAGAAAGCAAAACCATAAACTTATTAACGAAACGTGACACTAGGGATGTCTCAACCAGCGGGGACGGCGCAGTCAACCAGCGGCGGGAGTCCGGGTCGACGGCGCTTCGGAGGAGATATCACTACAGGAATGTCGGGTGTGGGTGAATGGGAGATGGACTCGCGGCAGTGTAGGTGAACCATTTCCAAACTTGTATTGATAAGTCACGCCAGCGGTTGCGAGGCAGGAGCCGCGGGATGAGGCTCCTTCCTCAGCCGACGGCGGCCGCCGGCCTGTCCGTCGCCCTCTGCATGGGCGAACTCGGCGCGACGATCATGGTCTACCCCGCCGCCAATACCCTGCTCCTGGTCCTGGTCAGTGTGGCGATCCTCGGCCTGTCGAGTCGGATCCGCTCGCGCGCTCAGGTGCGGTAGGAGACGACTCGACGGTTGTGTAGTTCTTTACCCGGTGCGGTGCGGGTAAAGAACTACACAGCAGAGTGTTCGCGTCTCAGAACCCCGCCACGTCGACGATCTGCTCGGCGGCGAGCGCGGGGGTCAGCGAGCCGTCGAGGACTCCCGCCTCCACCTCGCGGCGGACGCGGCGGACGTCGGGGTCGGCGTCGAGCTTGTTCAGCATCGCCTCGCGGACCATCGTCCACATCCAGTCCACCTGCTGCTGCGCGCGACGCTTGTCGAACTCGCCGGCGGCGGTGAGAGTCTCGCGATGCTTCTCGATCGTCTCCCAGTACTTGTCGACGCCGGTGTTCTCCATGGCGCTCATCGTCAGCACCGGCGGATGCCACAGGGCGTCGTGCGGGTAGATGAAGCCGAGCGCGTTCCGCAGTTCGCGGGCCGCGCCGCGCGCCTCGTTGACGTGCTTGCCGTCGGCCTTGTTCACGACGACGATCTCGGCGAGCTCCAGGACGCCCTTCTTGATGCCTTGGAGCGAGTCGCCGGTGCGGGCGAGAGTCAGGAACGTGAAGACGTCGACCATGTTCGCGACGCTCACCTCCGACTGTCCGACGCCGACGGTCTCGACGAGCACGACGTCGTAGCCTGCGGCCTCGACGAGCACGATGGTCTCGCGCGTCGCCTTGGTGACGCCGCCGAGCGTGCCGGAGCTCGGCGACGGCCGCACATACGCCTCGGGTGCGGCGGAGAGTTGCCCCATGCGCGTCTTGTCACCGAGGATCGAGCCCTTGGTGCGGGTCGACGACGGGTCGACGGCCAGGACCGCGACGCGATGGCCCTGCTCGATCAGGTACATGCCGAGCGCTTCGATGGTCGTCGACTTGCCGACCCCCGGAACACCGGTGATGCCGACGCGGAACGACCGTCCCGCGTGCGGCGTCAGGTTCAGCAGCAGCCGTTGCGCCGCCTCCCGGTGGTCCGGACGCACCGACTCGACCAGCGTGATCGCTTTCGCGAGCTGCGCACGATTGCCGGAGAGGACGCCCTCGGTCAACGCGTCGACGTCGAGCGGGCGGCGAACGGGGCGGCTCATTCGTCTGCGACAGCCAGTTCCAGGCCCAGCTGATCGGCCAGCTTCCGGATGAGGTCCACCGCGCTGTCGGCGATCACGGTTCCCGGAGGGAAGATCGCCGCGGCACCGGCCGCGTACAGCTCGTCGAAGTCGCCGGGCGGGATCACACCGCCGACGACGATCATGATGTCCTCGCGGCCCACGTCGGCGAGTGCCTTCTTGAGCGCGGGGACCAGGGTGAGGTGGCCGGCTGCGAGCGACGACACACCGACGACGTGCACGTCGTTGTCGGCCGCCTGCGTGGCCACCTCTTCCGGGGTCGCGAACAGCGGGCCCACGTCGACGTCGAAGCCGAGGTCGGCGAACGCCGTGGCGATCACCTTCTGGCCTCGGTCGTGCCCGTCCTGGCCCATCTTGGCGACCAGCACGCGGGGACGACGACCCTCCGCCTCGGCGAAGGCGTCGACGATCGCCATGGCCTCGTCGATGTTGGTCACGGAATCACCTGCCTCGTTGCGGTACACGCCGCTGATGGTGCGGATCTCCGCCTGGTGGCGGCCGAAGACCTTCTCCATCGCGTCGGAGATCTCGCCGCCCGTCGCACCGGCCCGGGCCGCGTCGATGGCGAGCGCCATCAGGTTGTTGTCGAGGTTCGACCCGCCGGGCTCCGCGGCGGCGCGGGTCAGGTTCGCCAGCGCGGCCTCGACGGCGGCGGAGTCGCGCTCTGCGCGCAACTTCTCGAGCTTGGCGAGCTGCTCGGCGCGGACCTTCGAGTTCTCGACCTTGAGGACCTCGATCTCCTCGTCCTCCGCGACGCGGTACTTGTTGACGCCGATCAGCGGCTGCTGGCCGGAGTCGATGCGCGCCTGGGTGCGGGCCGCGGCCTCCTCGATGCGGAGCTTCGGCAGGCCCTCGTTGATGGCCTGCGTCATGCCGCCGGCCTCCTCGACCTCGGCGATGTGCGCGCGGGCCTTCTCGGCGAGCTCGTGGGTGAGCCACTCGACGTAGTTGGAGCCGGCCCACGGATCGATCGACTGCGTGGTGCCCGACTCCTGCTGCAGCAGCAGCTGGGTGTTGCGAGCGATGCGCGCCGAGAAGTCGGTCGGCAGGGCGATCGCCTCGTCGAGCGCATTGGTGTGCAGCGACTGCGTGTGACCCTGGGTCGCGGCCATCGCCTCCACGCAGGTGCGGGCGACGTTGTTGTAGACGTCCTGCGCGGTCAGCGACCAGCCGGAGGTCTGCGAGTGGGTGCGCAGCGACAGGCTCTTGGCGTTCTTGGGCTCGAACTTCGCGACCAGCTCGCTCCAGAGCAGACGCGCGGCGCGGAGCTTGGCGACCTCCATGAAGAAGTTCATGCCGATGCCCCAGAAGAACGACAGTCGCGGTGCGAACTGGTCGATGTCCAGGCCGGCTTCGAGACCGGCGCGGATGTACTCGACGCCGTCGGCGAGGGTGTACGCCAGCTCCAGGTCGGCCGTCGCTCCGGCCTCCTGGATGTGGTAGCCGGAGATGGAGATGGAGTTGAACTTCGGCATCTTCTGGCTGGTGTACGCGAAGATGTCCGAGATGATCCGCATCGACGGCGTCGGCGGATAGATGTAGGTGTTGCGGACCATGAACTCCTTCAGAATGTCGTTCTGAATGGTTCCGGCCAGCTTCTCCGGCGGCACGCCCTGCTCTTCGGCGGCGACCACGTAGAGCGCCAGGATCGGCAGCACCGCGCCGTTCATCGTCATCGACACCGAGACGCTGCCCAGGTCGATGCCGTCGAACAGCTGACGCATGTCGAGGATCGAGTCGATGGCGACACCGGCCATGCCGACGTCACCGGCGACGCGCGGGTGGTCGGAGTCGTAGCCGCGGTGGGTCGCGAGGTCGAACGCGACAGACAGGCCCTTCTGGCCGGCCGCGAGGTTGCGGCGGTAGAAGGCGTTCGACTCGGCGGCGGTGGAGAATCCGGCGTACTGGCGGATGGTCCACGGCTGGTTGACGTACATCGTCGGGTACGGG
Source organism: Gordonia phthalatica (assembly GCF_001305675.1). NCBI lineage: Bacteria > Bacillati > Actinomycetota > Actinomycetes > Mycobacteriales > Gordoniaceae > Gordonia > Gordonia phthalatica. Next base: position 2,195,230 of record NZ_CP011853.1, on the reverse strand, counting down.
CCGCGGATGAACGGCGCGGTGCCAGGGATCGAATCCAGCGGGTAGCCGTCGTCGCCCGCGGTGACCGCGTCACGGTCGGCGCGGGTGAAGACCGGCTGCACGTCGATCTGCTCCGGCGTGTTCCACACCACCTGCTCGGCCGTGTAGCCGTGCGGGGTCGCGAGGGCCTCGGTCTGGTCGGCTCCCGCACCGGCGGGCGCCGCGGTGTGGTCGCCGGTCAGGGCGACGTCGGCGAAACTGGGGACGGAGTTGGAGACTGTGTCGCTCATGCGGATGCGCTCCCGGTCAGAAGGTCGAGAAGTTCGGTGAGGGTCGCGACGGCGTCGATGCCGACACGCAGCGAACCGTCGGTCGCGTCGGCGCCCTCGGGCCACTCGCGCTCGGGGCCCGCGAGCAGGACCCGGCCGACACCGGCGGCACGAGCGGCGGCCAGGGCGGCGGGGCCGTCGGACGCGTAGCGCTTGGCCGTGCCGCACAGGACGGCGACGGTGGACGCGTTGTCGGCGGCCAGGGCTGCGATGCCGTCGGCCTCGACCGGACCCGGATTGATCGCGGCGATGCCGCCCGCGGCGAGGAGGTTGCTGACGAACGTGGTCCGGCCGTTGTGCTCGGCCACCGAGCCGAGCGGCAGGAGCAGCACCGACGGACGCGCACCGGCGGCGGCCGCTGCGTCGGCACGATCACGCAGCGCCTCGAACTGTCGTGCCACGCGCGCGAGCTTCGGCGTCGCGGTCGCGAGGTCGACGGACTCGGCGGTTCCGGCGGGGTGCGGTGACTCGTCGAGGTTCGGGAACTCGCTGACACCGGTCAGCGGAGCCCGCCGATGGGCGGTCTCCACGTCGCGGGCGGCCAGGGACTCGGCGATCTGCTCGCCCACCCAGCCGTCGGCGAGTGCGGCCTGGTAGCCGCCGCGGCGCTCGACCTCGGTGAAGACGTCCCACGCGGCGGCCGCGAGGTCGGCGGTGAGCGATTCGACGAACCACGAGCCGCCTGCCGGGTCGAGGACGCGACCGAGGTTGGACTCCTCGAGGAGCACCAGTTGGGTGTTGCGTGCGATGCGGTGCGAGAACGACGCGCTGGAGGTGCGCTCGCCGTCGGGCAGCGCGGCGTCGTAGCCGAGGACGGTCACCTGGTCGGCGCCGCCGAGACCCGCACCGAACGCGGCGATGGTGGAGCGCAGCATGTTGACCCACGGATCACGCTGGGTGAGCATCGCGAGATCGGTGACGGCGTGCGTGACGGCCGCACCGGCGTCGGGGGCGCCGAGGACGTCCGCCACGCGCGACCACACGGTGCGCAGGGCGCGCAGCTTGGCGATGCCCGCGAACTGGTCGTCGTCGGCGGAGATCGCGAAGGTGATCTGACCGAGCGCCTGCTCGCGGGTCAGCCCTGCGTCGACCAGGTCCCGCACGTGGGCGACGGCCGCGGCGACCGCGAGTCCCAGTTCCTGCGGGTTGTTGGCGCCGGCCTGAGCGAAGTCGGTGCCGTCGACGCGGAAGGTGCGGACGCCTGCCGGGGTCTCGGCGCCGAGTGCGGTCGCTTCACCGACGGGAACGGTCGCGCGACCGGAGAAGGCCGCGGTGTAGGGCGACAGGCCGAGGCTCTGGATGTTGGCGACGGTCGCGGGCGCCGCCTGCGGGGCCTCGGGGGCGCCGGCGCGGGCCGCGAGGTAGGCGCGGGCCACGGCGATGCCGTCGGCGCCGCCGTCGAGCGTGACCGGCATCAGGTCCAGGTAGACGCCCTTCAGCACGGCCGCGACATCGTCGGCCGACAGTGCGCCGGCGAAGTTCAGCCACAGTCCGCTGGTGCCGCTGCCTGCCGCGTCGAGGATCTGCTCGTTGACGGTCTCCGCGGTGGCGTCGTCGTCGCCGAAGCGTTCGGTGACCCGCCATCCGACGTTCACGTCGCGGACCGGGTCGGCACCGCGCACGAAGGGGAACTGTCCGGGGAGGCCGAGTTCTGCGGTCTCGTCCTTGCGGGTGTACAGCGGGCGCACCACGGTGCCGTCGGCGGTGTGCGTCGAGAGCAGCGCCTCCGGGGTGTCGGTGAGCTCGTCGACGGTCACCTTCCGCGACTTCGCCAGAACTCCGGCGGCCGCGTCGGACCATGTGCTGTACGCCTGCTGCAGAGCCTCGGCGCTGGGCTGCACCGGGTCGTCACTTGCCGTCATCGGCTCGCTTACCTCCATAGCTACGGGCATGTCACTTGCGTCGTAGGGAACGATAACCGATCGTTCGGTCGGCCCGGGCTGCGGGATGTGATCCACCACGTAAAATATCCCTTTGTGCGCATCAATTCACGGCGGTCGGAACAACTGACCGAACAACCGGTGTCACTCGACGAATCCTCTGAACCGTCCGCCGCGGATGCACCCTCCGAAGGGACTGCAGTCGGCGGCTTCCGCGTCACCCGGGCCGCGGCGGTCCGAGGGGTCGTCGCGCTGATCGCCTTCATCGCGATCCTGATCGCCGCGTACTACATTCCGCTCCCGTCGATCGGCACCCTGCGCACCTGGTCAGGGTCACTCGGGTCCTGGTTCGTCGTCGTGTTCTTCCTGGCCTACGCGGTGGTGGCCGCCAGCCCGATCCCCCGCACACCGTTCACCTTCGCGGCGGGCGTGCTCTTCCCGCCGGTTGTCGCGTTCGCCGGCGTGACGGTCGCCGCGACGGTCGCCGCGGTGGCGGCGTTCTATCTCGCGCGGGCCCTCGGACGGGAGCGCGTGCGGCCGTATCTGACGCACCCGACCATCGCCACCGTCGAGTCGAGGCTGAGACAACGCGGCTGGCTCGCAGTCGGATCGCTGCGGCTTATCGCGGTGTGTCCGTTCTCACTTGTGAACTACCTATCAGGACTGTCCAGCGTGCGCGTCAGCGCATTCACGATGGCAACTGTGATCGGCATGACGCCCGGCAACGCGTCGCTGATCTTCCTCGGCGACGCGCTCGCCGGAGCGAAGAGTCCGATCAGCCTGATCTTCTCGGGGATCCTCTTCTCGATCGGCGTCATCGGCTTGATCGTCGACAGCCGGCTCCCCGTCAACCCGAAGACATCAAGTAAAGATGCTTGATCTTCGTCATATCAAGTAGTATTACTTGATTTTACGAGTCGGAGGAGGCTGGCCATGTTCGTCGTGACCGTCGATCAACGCGGTAGTCGCCGCGGTACTGACAAAGTGCCGGAGATCCTCGACCGGCCACGTCCGCCCGGGATGGTGAGGCCGTTCGAGCGTACCGCCGGTGACGAGGTCCAAGCGGTCTTCGACGACCCCCGCGAACTCGCCGCCGTCGCAGCCGAACTCGCGGCCTCCGGTGACTGGAGCATCGGCATCGGCATCGGACCGGTCGACACTCCGCTCCCCGCGGAGACGAGGGCGGGCGCGGGACCGGCGTTCGTCTTCGCGCGAAGCGCCGTCGAAGACGCGAAGAGGAATCGCTGGCACCTCAGTGTCGCCGGCGAATCCGATCGTTGCGTGCACGCACAGACTGCCGGGCGGCTACTGGTGGACGTGCTCGCGGACCGATCCGACGCCGGTCGCGAAGCAGTCGCTCTGATCGCCGACGGCGGTACGCAGGCCGAGGCCGCCGAGCGACTCGGGATCTCCCCCCAGGCCATGTCCCTGCGCCTGCGGCACGCCCGATGGGACATCGAGCCGCCCACTCGCCTGCTCTTCGCCGAACTGCTCGACGACTCCGATCGGAATGACTGAATGCTGATACCGATTCTGTTCTCCCTCGCGATCGGCACCTCTGTCGCTGGATTCGCCCTCCGTCGCCGCCTGGTCGACGACCCGGCTCGGCCCGACCGGGACGTCCTTGCGGTCGACGCGATCGTCACATTCGTCTGCGTCGTCCTCCTCGTGATCGGCGCGATCATGGCGGCGGCACTGGAACCGTCCGGGCGTGCGATCGTCATCGCCACCCAGGTCGTCGCGGTGCTGGCCGCCGCCGTCACCGGATCCGCCGCCGTCCGCGTGGTCCTGGCCGCCGGCGGCATCCCCACTCGCGCCGACAACCACGACGACGAGCCCGATGCCCCGCTGCGCGGCGGCCGGGTGATCGGCTTTCTGGAACGCACTGCGGTGGCCGCGTCCCTGCTCCTGGCCTGGCCCGCGGGCGTCGGCGTGATCCTCGCGGTGAAGAGCCTGGCCAGATTCTCCGAACTGCGCGCACCGCGGGCGAGCGAGCAGTTCATCCTCGGCACCTTCGCCTCGGTGATGTGGGCGGCGGCCTTCGCCGGGATCGGCTGGCTCGCCGCCGTTTGAGTCGTGACGCTGCTTCAGCGGTAACGGAATTCGGCGATCACCGCGTTCACCGCGGCACTGCGCGCCCGGCGCGTCAGTGACGACAGCCGACGGAACTGATCATCCGCGGCGTTCAGCTGGGAGCCGGAGTCGCCGAGTGCGCCACTCCCCACCAGGGACAGGATGCCGTCGATCTGCGCCGTGCTCGCCAGCACGCGGTCGACCCGCGGGAGGTCGTGCGGGGGCAGATCGATCTGGGCAGCGGCCACCCGCGCGGCGAGGGCGTCCCGCAGGTCGGCAGGCGCCCGACGTCGGGCACCGCTGAGCCCGGCGATCAGTGTCGCCGCGGTTCCCGTCGCTTCCTTGAGCTCGTATTCGAGTTCGCCCAGCGAGTCGTCCGCGACCAGCCGGTCGACGGCGATCTCCGCGTCGTACCGCATCGACTGCCACCGACACCGCTCGGCGGTCCCGATCGGAATCAGTGCCAGCGGTCGGGTGGGACCGGAGGCGCCCGGTTCCCGGTCGTCGACGAGGAGCAGCTCACGGGTCGTCATCGCCGCATCCGTCGGTCGACCCGGCGGGAGGCCCTGAGCGTCTCCCGGTGCGGGCATCCGCACGCACAGGTGCGCCGGACCGGACACCGTCGCGAGGAGTTCGAGGATGCCGCCGCCCGGATCGAGTTCATGCACCTGCGCGTAGTGGTGAAGCGTCGCCAGCACGTCGTCCGCGGCGCAACGACCGGCGTCGCGCGCGGCCGCCCACGCGGCGAGGGCGCTCGCGGGCCACGCGTGGAGCAGGGCTGTCGGAGAGGTGGTCATCGAGAAGACAGGCTACCCGGTGCGTCGCACGCTCGGAGGTGCTCGACTCCCCTAGGCTTGAGTACCGTGTTCGATGATCGTTACGGCCGCGACGTGCTGTCCTCCCCGCGCAAGACCAAGCCCAAGGCACCCGAGGTTGCCGCCGAACGCGACCTCGTGGTCGAAGATGCAGGCACCGGGTTCTGCGGTGCCGTCGTCGGCATGGAGAAGAGCTACGCGGGCGACATGGTGCGCCTCGAGGACCGGCACGGTCGGACCCGCGTGTTCCACATGTATCCCGCGGCCTTCCTGATCGACGGGAAGCCGGTCACCCTGGTCCGACCGCGGGGTCGCGGGCCCGTCCAGCCGACGCACACCGCCTCGGGGTCGCGTGTCGCGCCGAAGCAGCGCGCCCGCACCGCTCGCGCCAGCCGCATCTTCGTGGAGGGCGTGCACGACGCCACCCTCCTCGAACGTGTCTGGGGCGACGACCTCCGCGGCGAGGGCGTGGTGGTGGTCGCGATGAACGGCCTCGACAACCTCGACGAGATGCTCGCCGAGTTCGAGCCCGCTCCGCACCGCAAGGTCGGTGTCCTCGTCGACCATCTCGTCGCCGGCACCAAGGAGGCCAAGCTGACGGCCGACGTCGGCCCGAACGTCCTCGTGTGCGGCCATCCCTACATCGACGTGTGGGAGGCCGTGAAGCCGTCGTCGGTCGGCATCGAGGCCTGGCCGAAGATCCCGATGGGCATCGACTGGAAGACCGGGATCTGCAACGAGCTCGGCTGGGGCACTCCGCAGGACGGCTGGCGCCGTGTGCTGGCCGGTGTGTCGAGCTTCCGCGACCTCGAGGTCCCGCTGCTCCGCAGCGTCGAGGAGCTGATCGACTTCGTGACGGTGGGTGCGGAGTAGCGAGCCCGGTCTTACTGCGTGCGTGCCGGGCGGCGCACCGGGACGCAGCAGTCGGGGCGGCAGATCCCGCCGTTGTCGCCGCAGCCCAGCGCGGTCACGTCGCCGTCGCCGTCGACGTACCGCTCCACCAGATCCGCGATGAGCGAGATGAAGACCGGGTCGGTGCCGATCGTCGGGACGCGGACATAGGTCATGCCGAGTTCCGCGGCCACGTCGCGGGCCTCGGAGTCCAGGTCCCAGATCACCTCGAGGTGGTCGGAGATGAAGCCGATCGGCATCACCGCGACGTTCGTGAATCCCCTGTCGTGCAGGTCGCGAAGGTGATCGCAGATGTCCGGCTCCAGCCACGGGACCTGCGGCGGCCCCGAGCGCGACTGCCAGACGACGTCGAACTCATCGATGCCGAGCTGCTGTGCGACGGCGGCGGACGCCGCCTTCACCTGCAGCGAGTACAGGTGCCCGCCGTCGGCGGCGGGTCCGGCATTGCGGTCGGCGGACTCCGGGATCGAGTGCGCGGTGAAGACGACGCGCGGCTGCTCGTCGAACTCGGCGAGGGCGGACCGCAGCGCGTTGACCGACGCCTCGATGAACTTGGGTTCACGGCAGAACTGCGGGAGCTTGCGCATCAGGAACGTCGGGTCGTCTCCCGGAATCGCCGCACCGAGCGCACCGGTGATGTCCTCGTGGTACTGCCGACAGCCCGAGTAGCCGCCCCACGCGGACGTCGGGAAGACCAGGACGCGGCGATGGCCGTCGTCGTAGATCCGACGAGTGGTGTCGGCGGCCATCGGATGCCAGTTGCGGTTGCCGAAGTAGATCGGCAGATCGCGTCCGCGACCGGCGAGTTCGGCGCGCACGGCGTCGATCATCGCCAGGTTCAAGCGGTTGATCGGCGAGACGCCGCCGAAGTGCAGGTAGTGCTGCACCACGTCCTCGAAACGTTCGGGCGGCACTCCCCGACCGCGCGTCACGTTCTCGAGGAAGGGACGGACGTCCTCGACCTTCTCCGGACCGCCGAAAGAGAGGAACAGCAGCGCGTCGAACGCGCTACTGTTCCGAAGATCGTCGCTCACGTCAGGCCAGGAAGTTCTCGGGGAACCAGGTGTTGTGGCTCGCGCCGCCGTCGACGTAGATGATCGACCCGGTGGTGCCCGGCAGGAAGTCCGACAGCACGGTGCAGACGCTGGTCCCGACGACGCCCGGGTCGTCCACGTTCCAACCGATGGGCGATGCGCCGTCCCAGTACTCGTTGAGCATGTTCAGCTTCTTGGCGTCGTCGGTCGCGGTGCCCGAGATGGCCTTGGCGGCCAGGGTCTTGATCGGACCGGCGGCGACGAGGTTGGAGCGGATGCGCTTGGCCTCGCCGACCTCGCGGGCCACGTAACGGTTGACCGACTCGAGGGCCGCCTTCGAGACGCCCATCCAGTTGTAGTCGGGCAGCGCGGTGCGCGGATCGAAGTCCATGCCGACGATGGAGCCGCCCTCATTCATGACGGGCAGCGCGGCGCGCGCGAGCGAGGCGTAACTCCACGCCGAGATCTCGAACGACTTCGCGACGTCCGGGCCGGGTCCCTCCAGGAAGGGCAGTGCGTCCGGACCCATGAGGGTCTTGGGGGCGAAGGCGATGGAGTGGACCAGGCCGTCGATGCCCTGCGGTGCCAGCTCGCGCACCTTGTCGGCGAGCGCGCCGAGGCTCTCCTCATCGGTGACGTCGAGCGGGATGGCCGGCGGCACCTCCTGCGGCAGTCGCTTGGCGATGCGGTCGATGAGACGCAGGCGCTCGGGGATGCCGGTGATGATCACCGTGGCGCCCTGTTCCTGGGCCACCTTGGCGGTGTGGAAGGCGATGGAGGCATCGGTGATGATGCCGGTCACCAGAATGGTCTTGCCTGCGAGGATTCCGCTCACGTAAAAGCTCCTGTCCGGTTAGGGAGAGTCGATGAAGTACTGGTCGAGGTGGGGCCGGGCGTCCGACTCAGTGGCCCATGCCCATGCCGCCGTCGACGGGCAGCACCGCGCCGGTGATGTAGCCGCCTTGGTCGGAGGCCAGGAAGCTGATCGCCGCGGCGACGTCCTCCGGCTTGCCGGTACGACCGAGCGGGATGGCCTGCTTGGCCATCTCGATGTACTTGTCCTCCATGTCGGCGGTCATGTCGGTGTCGATGAACCCGGGGGCGACGACGTTCGCGGTGATGTTGCGCGAACCGAGCTCACGGGCGATCGACCGGGCCAGGCCGATGAGCCCGGCCTTCGACGCCGCGTAGTTGGCCTGTCCCGGGACGCCCGACGTGGCGACGACCGAGCCGAGGAAGATCATGCGTCCGAAGCGGCCGCGCTGCATGCCCTTGGTGGCGGCCTTCGCACAGCGGAAGGCACCGGTGAGGTTCGCGTCGACGACCTTCTCGAAGCTGTCCTCGGAGAGGCGCATCAGCAGCATGTTGTCGGTGATCCCGGCGTTCGCGACCAGCACCTCGACGGGGCCCTGGTGTTCGGCGACCTCGGCGAAGGCGCGCTCCACCGACTCGTTGTCGGTCACGTCGCACTGGACGCCGAACAGGCCCTCGGGGGCGCCCGAACCACGGTGGGTGACGGCGACCTTGTGGCCGTCGGCGGCGAGGCGCTGCGCGACGGCGAGGCCGATGCCGCGGTTGCCTCCGGTGACGAGCACCGAACGAGGCGTCTGGGCGGGAAGCGATGAAGTGTCTGCCATGGTCATTCAACCTATCTCAGGGAAGGCGGCGGTTCAGGAAGAGGGCGGCGAACGCGCCGAGGATGGCGAGCAGGGTGCCCGCGATCATCCACGGACGCGAGTTGTCGCCCCGCTGTCGTTCATATCCGATCTGCTTCTGCAGGGTCGAGTACACGTCTTTCAGTTCGTCGAGGCTCGACGCGGTGTAGAAGTCGCCGCCCGAGAGGTTCGCGATCTTCCGGAGCGATTCGTCGTCGACGGGCACGTTCACGCGCTGGGTGCCGCCGCTGGGGCTCTCGATCTCGACCGTGCCGGTGAGGGTGCCGAACGAGATGGTGGAGACGGGGACGCCCATCTCCTTCGCCTTGCGGGCCGCGGTGAAGCCGCCGCGCGGATCGTCGGGGCTCTCCGGAACGGTCTGGGTGCCGTCCGAGAGGAGCACGACGCGGGCGGGCGGAGCGCCGTCCGGTCCGCCCAGAACGGCGTTGAGCGTCTGGATCTGCGTCAGTGCGGCGAAGATGCCCTCACCGGTCGCGGTCTTGTCGGCCAGCTTCAACTTCTCCAGCGCGCGCTTGGTGGCGTCGTGGTCGGGAGTCGGCGAGACGAGAGTCGACGCCGTCCCGGCGAACGAGATCAATCCGAGGTTGATGCCGTCGGTGAGGTCGTCGGCGAACCGCTGACCCGCGGCCTGCGCGGCCTTGAGACGCGAGGGCGCCACGTCGGTGGCGTTCATCGAGTTGGAGACGTCCACCACCAGCATCACCGTCGCGCGGTTGCGGGGAACGTCGCGTTCGGCCATCGGCCCGGACATCGCGAAGGTCAGCAGCAGCAGTCCCACCAGCAGGATCGCGACGGGGACGTGCTTGAAGCGGTCCTGGTTCCGGGGCGTCACCGATCGCAGCATGTCGAGGTTCGCGAACGCGAGGGTGCGTGCCTTGCGCCGCCGCATCACGTAGACATAGGCGGCCGCGAGCGCCAGGACGAGCAACGTGGCCAGGAGCCACCACGGGTGGGCGAGGAAGTCGCTCATCAGCGTGCCCCCGCGCCCATCGTGCGACGACGGGTCGCCACGAACCGAACCGTGTCGGCGATCCAGTCACGGTCGCCCCGCAACGACAGCACGGGCCCACCCGCACTGCGAAAGGACCGATGGACGTCGTCGCGGTGGGCGGCCGAGGCCCTGGCGTAGTCGACGCGGACCTGAGGGGTCACGTCCAGGTCGACGATCTCGCCGGACTCGGCGTCGCGCAGGGTCACCGGGCCGACGGCGGGCAGTTCCACATCGCGCGGGTCCAGGACCTCGACGCCGAGCAACTCGTGGTGGGCACCGATCGCACGCAGCGAACGCGCCCAGTCGATCTCACCGAGGAAGTCGCTGATCACGACGGCCAGGCCGCGCCGCCGCATCGGGCGACGCAGCGCTTCGAGGCCGGCGTCCAGGTCGCCGCGGACACCGGGAGCCGAGCGCTTGGTGGTGGCGATCGCTTTCAGCAGCGCGCGGTCGTGCGCGCGACCCGACAGTGCCGGGATGCGGACGATGTCGTCGCCGGTGACGATGATCGCACCGTGTCGATTGCCGCCGCCGGACGTCAGGTGCACGATCGCCGAGGCCGCGGCCACCGCGAGGTCACGCTTGGTCCTGCCCACCGTCCCGAAGTCCAGGCTGGCGGAGGCGTCCACGACGAACCAGGTCTCCAACTCGCGGTCGGCGATCATCTGCCGCACGTGCGGGGTTCCGGTGCGGGCCGTGACGGACCATTCCATGCGACGGATGTCGTCACCGGGCTGGTACTCGCGCGCCTCCCCCGGCTCGGATCCGGGCCCCGGGATCAGCCCGAGGTGCTCGCCCTGGAGCACGCCGTCGAGCTTCCTCCGGACCGTCAACTCCAGCGACTTGAGGGCCGCGGTGAGTTCGGGATCGTTCAGCTGACCGTCGTGAAACGACGGGAGGCGGTCAGCGGCCGCCATTGCCCTGCTGCTGCGCCACGGGGTTCTGTGCTGCCTGGTTCTGCTGAGGCTGGGTCTGGGCGGCCACTGGCGCTGCGGGTTGCTGCGTCACCGGCGTCGGACCCTGCTGCGGCTGCGGCATCGCCTGCTGTTGCGGTGCGGCAGCCGGCGTCGCCGACACCTGCGGAAGTCCGACGGTCTGCAGGATCCGAGTGATGATCGCGTCGGGCGTCACCTCGTCCGCGAGTGCGTCGTACGACAGCACGATGCGGTGCCGGAGCACATCCGGGATCACCTCGACCACGTCCTGCGGGATCACGTAGTCGCGACCGTGGATCAGGGCCAGGGCGCGCGCGGCGGCGACGATGCCGAGGGTCGCGCGCGGCGAGGCGCCGTACGCCAGCCACTTGTCGACGTCGGTCAGGCCCAACTCGGCGGGCCGACGCGTGGTGTTGATGACCCGCACCACGTAATCGACGAGCGCGTGGTGCACGAAGACGTTGGCCGCCAGGTTCTGCAGGCGGATCGTCGCCTCGGGATCGAGGATCGGCGATGCCGTCGGCGGCACGTTGCCCATCCGGTAGACGATCTCGCGCTCCTCCTCCACCGACGGATAGTCGACGAGGACCTTGAACAGGAAGCGGTCGCGCTGCGCCTCCGGCAGCGGGTAGACGCCCTCGTTCTCGATCGGGTTCTGCGTCGCCATCACGAGGAACGGAGTCGGCATCGGATAGGTGGTGCCGCCGATCGACACGTGCCGTTCGGCCATCACCTCCAGGAGCGCCGACTGCACCTTGGCGGGCGCGCGGTTGATCTCGTCCGCGAGCAGGAAGTTCGCGTTCACCGGGCCGAGTTCGGTGTCGAACTCCTCGCGGCCCTGCCGGTAGATGCGCGTGCCGATGAGGTCCGACGGCACCAGGTCGGGAGTGAACTGGATACGGGAGAAGCTGCCGCCGATCACGGTGGCGAAGGTCTCGACCGCGAGGGTCTTGGCGACGCCGGGCACGCCCTCGAGGAGGATGTGGCCGCGTGCGAGCAGGCCGGTGAGGATGCGCTCGACCAGCTTGTCCTGTCCGACGATCACGCGCTTGACCTCGAACATCGCGCGCTCGATGAGCTTGGCGTCGTCGGGGGTGAAGGTCAGGTCGTCTGCGCTGGATTCCGCCGCTGCGTTGCCGCTGCGGTCGTCTCCGCTGCTGACTGGTGAAGTCAAGCCGGTGCTCCTACTGATCGAGGCGTGCGTTGTCCGTCACCCACAGTAGCGGGACTCGCGGGCTCTCAGAGGAGGCGCACGACGTTCGGCATGGCTCCGGCGGTTCGGACCGGCGAGATCTTCACCACGTCGCCGGATTGCGGCGCCTCGATCATGGTGCCGTCGCCGAGGATCAGCGCCACGTGCTGGCTGGCGTTGGGGCCGTAGAAGATCATGTCGCCGCGCTTCATCTCGGCGAGCGGGAAGTGCGGGCCCGCGTCGTACTGGTAGCCCGAATACTTGGGCAGGTCGATGCCGACGCCGGCGAAGCCGTAGACCATCAGGCCCGAGCAGTCGAAGCCGACCTTCTGGTAGTCGCCGTAACTGTCGGCGACGCCGCCGTCGCGGATACCGAGCGTGGGACCGTTGGCGTCTCCGCCGCCCCACGCGTAGGTGACGCCGAGCTGCGACTTCATGCGGTTGACGACGGTCTCGATGGCCTCGGGGCCGCGCAGGCCCGGCCGGACGACGCCGCCGAAGGTGCCGGGCGCGCCGCCGCCGAACAGGCTGCCGAGCGAGCCGTTGCCCAGACGCTGCGTGGTGCTGTCGGGTCCCTCGCCGAGAGGGCTGGATCCGCCGATGCCCAACTCGTCGAGCAGCTTGGAGTGCGGGACCTGCTGCTGCCCGATGAGGCTGGCGAGCAGGGCTTGGCCGGTGTCCGCGGCGAGCTTGGCCGCCGCGGCCGCCGCCTGGGCGAGCGCATCGTCGCCGGCGACCGGCTTCGACGGGATGTTCTTGAGGACCTTGTCGATCTGATCCACCGGGCTGCCGGGCTTCGGCGCGTCGACCTGCTTCTTGGGCACCGTGTTCCGCAGCTTCGCGAGCTTGTCGGACAGGGCGGTCCGCCGGCTCATCAGGTCGCCGCGCTTGGACTGCTGGTCGCGGATCGCGGACTGCGCGACGCGGACGGCCTCCACGGCGTCGTTCCGACGCGCAGCGGCCTCGTCCGCGGCCATGGCGGTCTGCTTCTTCGTCGCCTCGGTGGCTGCGACCCGGTTGGCCTGCTGATTGCGTGCCACCTGGAGCTTGCGGATGACGGTCTGCTGCTGCCGGGTCACACGGTCGACGGCGGTCATCTGGTCGAGGACTTTGGCGGGGTCGTCGGACGCGACGTACTTCGTCATCGCACCGCGGTTGTTGCCCTCGCGGTAGACGGTGCGAACGAAGGCGTCGAACTCCTTCTGCGCGGCCGCGACCTCGGAGCTGATCTTGGTGAGCGAGGTCTTCGCGCTGCGGTTGGCGGCGGCCGCGACCTGCTGGGCGGCGACGGCGTTCTGGAAGTCGACGATCGTGCGGTTCACGGTCTCGCGCTTGACGGCGACGGCGTCGGCGAGGTCGCTGAGGGTCTGATCGACATCGGCGATCTGATTGATCAGCGAGGCGACCGGGTTGGCCTTCGCCGGTTCGGCAAGGGCCTGACCGGCACCGATGACGCTGACGAGCATCACGGCACCGACGGTGGTTCCGCATGCGACTCGACGAGCGCCGTTCTGTCCTGCCTTCAACTCGCGTACTCCCTCACAACAATTTTCCCCCGGGCACCATAAGTGTCTCCTGCACCGTACGTCACACCTGTCGCGCGTGAAACCTCGGCACCGTGAATTACAAAGACGTGATTACCTGCGGAAACGCCGCTATCTGCAGCGAAAGAGAAACCTAAGAATCCCGTTACAGTTCAGTAACACGGTGAAAGTGATCGAGACCGCTTCGGCCGACCACCCGGGGCGGGATGGTCGGCCGATGAGATGAGCGGGCGTCGAAGCGAGCGGCCGTCACTCCGGTTCGGACGGGGTACGACTCTCGTCGGTTTCCCGGTCGGCCGACGTCTCGGGCGCCGGTGCCGCGGCCGGCGCCTCGATCTTGCGGCGACGGTTCATCATGAGTCGGGCGATCACCGCTCCGATCACGACGACGACGATCAGGCCGATCGTCACGCCGTTCCAGTTCACGTTCGGGTCGATCACGCTGTGGTACATCTGCGTGGCCGCCTGGGTGGCGTCCGATCCCTTGGTCACCGATCCGGAGGCATCCTCGAGATCGACGCGGCTGAAGTCGCTCGACGCGGTGCCGCTTCCGCTCGGACCGAAGACGAGGACGGTGCCACCGACGTGCGACTGCAGTTCGGTGGCGATGTCACGGTAGGCGGTGAACTTCGGATACGTCTGATCCAGGACCACCAGGTGCAGGCTGTGGCCGTCGTTCGCGGCCTCCTTCACCAGTGCCTTCAGTCCGGCCTGCTGGTCGGCGGGCGCCCAGACACCGGTGTCCTTCAACGATGTCGTGATCGCGGCCATGTCGAGGTTCGACCACACGTCGGGCGGCGGTGCGGCACCGGGCGGTGCGGCGAGCACGAACTCGGATGGACCCGGATTCATCAGTGGAAGCTCCCTCGAACAGTCGGTGGGACGTCGCGGCCAAGGATACGACAGGGGTGCTTCGTGGAGCCGGTTCAGGCCGGTCGCGGTGGATTCGGCGTGTCGAGTCGGAGTAAACCACCAACCAGTACGCGCGTACTGCTATGATGGCGGCGTAGCAACGCGGCAGCAGCCAGCCGTACGCTGCGACGCTTCTGACGAACTCCCGACGGCGCAGCCCGTCGTCGGAAATTGCACGAAACGAGTGGAGCACACGTGAGCATCAATTCATTCGACTCCCGCGGCACCCTCGAGGTCGGCGAGAACTCTTACGAGATCTTCCGCCTCAAGGCTGTCCCGGGAACCGAGAAGCTGCCCTACGCGCTGAAGGTTCTCGCCGAGAACCTGCTGCGCACCGAGGACGGCGCCAACATCACCAAGGACCACATCAACGCCCTGGCCAACTGGGAGGCCGATGCCGATCCGAGCATCGAGATCCAGTTCACCCCGGCCCGCGTGCTGATGCAGGACTTCACCGGTGTCCCCTGCATCGTCGACCTCGCCACCATGCGCGAGGCCTTCACGGCCCTCGGCGGCGACCCCAACAAGGTCAACCCGCTCTCGCCGTCCGAGATGGTCATCGACCACTCGGTGATCCTGGACGTCTTCGGCCGCGCCGACGCGTTCGAGCGCAACGTCGAGCTGGAGTACCAGCGCAACGGTGAGCGCTACCAGTTCCTCCGCTGGGGCCAGGGCGCCTTCGACGACTTCAAGGTGGTCCCCCCGGGCACCGGCATCGTCCACCAGGTCAACATCGAGTACCTCGCGCGCTCGATCATGGTCCGCGACGGCCAGGCCTACCCCGACACCTGCGTCGGCACCGACTCGCACACCACCATGCAGAACGGCCTCGGCGTCCTCGGCTGGGGCGTCGGCGGCATCGAGGCCGAGGCCGCCATGCTCGGCCAGCCGGTCTCCATGCTGATCCCGCGCGTCGTCGGCTTCAAGCTGACCGGTGAGATCAAGCCGGGCGTCACCGCCACCGACGTGGTGCTCACCGTCACCGACATGCTCCGTCAGCACGGCGTGGTCGGCAAGTTCGTCGAGTTCTACGGCAAGGGCGTCGCCGAGGTCCCCCTCGCGAACCGCGCCACCCTGGGCAACATGAGCCCGGAGTTCGGCTCCACCGCCGCGATCTTCCCGATCGACGAGGAGACCATCAACTACCTGCGCCTGACCGGCCGCACCGACGAGCAGCTCGCTCTCGTCGAGGCGTACGCCAAGGAGCAGGGCATGTGGCACGACCCCGAGCACGAGCCGGTGTACTCCGAGTACATGGAGCTCGACCTCGGCAGCGTCGTCCCGTCGATCGCCGGCCCGAAGCGTCCGCAGGACCGCATCCTGCTGTCGGAGTCGAAGGTCGCCTTCCGCAAGGACATCCACAACTACGTCGAGGAGCAGCTCCCCACCGGTGCCGCCGCCGACGCGTCGAACGCCGTCGCCGACGCAGCCAAGCTGTCGTTCGCCGATGACGGTGCCGTGAACGTCCAGAGCGCCGCCCTCGGCGCCGAGGGCCGCCCGAGCAAGCCCGTCCTGGTGAAGGATCCCGAGCGCGGCGAGTTCGTGCTGGATCACGGTGCCGTGGCCGTCGCCGGCATCACCTCGTGCACCAACACCTCGAACCCGTCGGTCATGATCGGCGCCGCGCTGCTCGCCCGCAACGCCGTCGAGAAGGGCCTGTCCTCGAAGCCGTGGGTCAAGACCAACATGGCTCCCGGTTCGCAGGTCGTCACCGACTACTACGAGAAGGCCGGCCTGTGGCCGTACCTGGAGAAGCTCGGCTTCTACCTCGGCGGTTACGGCTGCACCACCTGCATCGGCAACACCGGTCCCCTCCCCGAGGAGATCAGCAAGGCCGTCAACGACAACGACCTGAGCGTCACCGCGGTCCTGTCGGGCAACCGCAACTTCGAGGGTCGCATCTCCCCCGACGTGAAGATGAACTACCTGGCTTCGCCGCCGCTGGTCATCGCCTACGCGCTCGCGGGCACGATGGACTTCGACTTCGAGACCCAGGCCCTCGGCCAGGACACCGACGGCAACGACGTCTTCCTGAAGGACATCTGGCCGTCGGCCCAGGAGATCGACGACACCATCAAGAACGCGATCAGCCAGGACATGTTCCGCGCCTCGTACGCGGACGTGTTCAAGGGCGACGAGCGCTGGCGCGGCCTGAGCACCCCGGAGGGCGACACCTTCGCGTGGGACGAGAAGTCGACCTACGTCCGCAAGGCTCCGTACTTCGACGGCATGACCCTCGAGCCGGCTCCGGTCGAGGACATCAAGGGCGCTCGCGTCCTGGCGCTGCTGGGCGACTCGGTCACCACCGACCACATCAGCCCGGCCGGTCCGATCAAGCCCGGCACCCCCGCCGCGCAGTACCTGGACGCCAACGGTGTCGCACGCAAGGACTACAACTCGCTGGGCAGCCGTCGCGGCAACCACGAGGTCATGATCCGCGGCACCTTCGCGAACATCCGTCTGCAGAACCAGCTGCTCGACGGCGTCTCCGGTGGTTACACCCGTGACTTCACGCAGGAGGGCGGCCCGCAGTCGTTCATCTACGACGCGTCGGTCAACTACCAGGCCGCAGGCATCCCGCTGGTCGTCCTCGGCGGCAAGGAGTACGGCTCCGGTTCGTCGCGCGACTGGGCCGCCAAGGGCACCGTCCTGCTGGGCGTCAAGGTCGTCATCGCCGAGTCGTTCGAGCGCATCCACCGCTCCAACCTCATCGGCATGGGCGTCGTCCCGCTGCAGTTCCCGGAGGGCGAGAACGCGAAGACCCTGGGTCTGGACGGCACCGAGACCTTCGACGTCGAGGGCATCACCGAGCTGAACAACGGCACCACGCCGTCCACGCTCAAGGTGACCGCGACCAAGGAGAACGGTGACAAGGTCACCTTCGACGGCGTCGTGCGCATCGACACGCCCGGAGAAGCGGACTACTACCGCAACGGTGGCATCCTGCAGTACGTGCTGCGGAACATGCTCAAGAGCTGATAATGCCACGGGTCAGCGATGACCGTCTTGCCGCGCGTCGTCGAGAGATCCTCGACGGCGCGCGGCATTGTTTCTCCGAGCACGGCTACGACGGAGCGACGGTCAAACGCTTGGAAGAGGCGACGGGACTGTCTCGGGGCGCGATCTTTCACCACTTCGGGGACAAGGAAGGCTTGTTCCTGGCGTTGGCACGAGAGGACGCGGACCGGATGGCCGACGTCGCCGCAGAAGAAGGTCTGGTCCAGGTGATGCGGGACATCCTCGCACGTCCCAAGGACTTCGACTGGCTCAGCACGCGGCTGGAGATCGTGCGGAAGATCCGTTCCGATCCCGGCTTCCGTGAGGCCTGGGAGGCGCAGGGCGCCGACCGCGAGGCCGCGACCCTCGCTCGTCTGGAACGCAAACGGCGAGCGGGAAGCCTGCGCAAGGACGTCCCGCCGGAGGTCCTCGTGACCTATCTGGACGTGATCCTGGACGGGATCGTCACCCGCCTGGCGTCGGGGCAGTCGACCGACGATCTGCACGCCGTCCTCGACCTCGTCGAGGCGTCGGTGCGGGTTCCGGCCGGTGAGCAGTACAACTGACGCAGCATGACGAAGCCCGGACTCCGCGCCGCCGCGGGGCTCGGGCTTCGTTATGCGTATAACGGCATATTCATGCCCTGGTGCACCCCGGGGTCCTCCCATCGTCTACCCTTTTTGTCGCATAGACGAGAACCCTGCCAAAGGAGACGTTCATCGTATGGGTGACCACCGCAGTACCGCTATGTCCACCACCGGCCTTCGGGTCGGTATCTCCGTGGCACTCGTCGCACTGCTCGCGGGCGGCGCCTTCGTCGTCTGGCAGAACAACCGCGATACCTGCGGCGACGTCCGGCAGGTGTCGGTGATCGCCGACAGCGGCGTCAAGGACTACGTGGAGCGGCTCGCCGAGCGCGCCGAGGCAGGCTCGTGTCTGGACTTCACGGTGGAGGCGGTCGCGCCGAGCCACACCAACGAACGGCTCTCCCAGCGTAAGCCGGCACAGATCTGGGTCGCCGAGTCACAGGCCCGCATCAGACAGGTCCGGACCGCCCTGGGCCGTTCCTGGTCGGACATCGGGCCCTCCCTGGGAGTGTCGCCGGTCGTGTTGGCGGGTCGTGACCTGCCGTCCGACCCGACGTGGACCGACATCTTGAGCGATCCGAAGGTGCACGTGGATCCGCCCGCGCAGAGCGACGTCAGCAACGCCGCCGTGGTGGGTGCCCTGGCCGAGGTCTCGTCCGGTTCCCTCACGCACCAGTCGCTCATCGAAGACCTCACCAAGCGGGGTCTGATGATGAACAACAACGACGGAACCTCCGACCTGGCGAAGATCGCCGACGGAGCGAAGCCTGCGGTCACCCTCACCACCGAGAGCGCGTTCGTGAAGTTCACGCGCACCAAGCCGAGCTCCGGAGTCGAGGCGATAGTTCCCCGAGCGGGCACCGTCAACCTCGACTACCGGATCGCCGACGTGTCCCAGTCGTCGGACCAGGGTCTCGCCGCCGAAGCCATCCGTGCGATCGTCGACGTCCTCCAGACCGATGACGGTCGTGCGATCCGCGACGAGGCCGGCATCCGACCTCCCGACGGCTCTCCCCTGGCCGGCGACGCGGGCGTCGGCGAGTTCACCGTCCTGCGCCAGCCGAACCGCGAACTCGTCGACAACATCCTCCGCAAGTGGGGCGCGCTGACCAAGCCGATCCGGTCGCTGGTCGTGCAGGACGTCTCGGGGTCGATGACGAAGGAGACCGACGGCCGCAGCCGGGCCGAGTTGCTCCGCGAGGCCTCCCTGTTCGGACTCAAGCAGTTCCCGAAGAACACCGCCCTCGGCTACTGGGCGTTCAGCATCAACCGAGGCGGCGACAACAAGGACTACCGCGAGATCCTCCCGATCCGTCCGCTGTCGGAGAAGGTGGACGGCGTCACGCAGCGGGTCCTGCTCGGCAAGGCGGTCGATGAGACACTGTCCGATCTGGCCGGGGGCACCGGTCTCTACGACACGACACTGGCCGCGTTCCGCAGCGTCTACGATTCCTACGACCCCGCGTACTCGAACAGCGTCATCATCATGACCGACGGCCGCAACGAGGACCCGGACAGCATCACGCTGCAGAACCTGGTGTCCGAACTCAACATCATGAAGAATCCCGCGCGCCGGATCCCGATCATCGCCGTCGGCATCTCGGAGGACGCCGACGAGGCGGCCCTCAAGAAGATCGCTGAGGCCACCGGCGGTCAGGCGTTCATCGCCCGCGACCCGAAGGACATCGGTGCGATCCTGCTGCAGGCGGTCTCGTTCCGTGCCGAGGGCGCGTGACGATCAGAGCTTGCTGAGGAACACCGACTGCGCGGAGATCTGCTGCTGAGCGTCCTTCAGCGATCGGCTGAGGGTGAAGCCGACGTAGCGGTCGACGACCACGGTGCAGCCGAACTGGCGGTCGTCGTTGTTCCAGCAGTGCGCCCCGCCGAGGTCCCGGGGACTCGCGGCGGCCTTGGTGGCCGTGTACGTGACCGCGTACTCCTTGCGCAGGAAGTCGGCGAACGTCTTCGCCTGGTCGGCACTGCCGGTGCGATAGGCCTTGGTGCCGTTCAGGGCCACCTCGGTGACGCCGGTCTTCTTCATCGCCTCGTACGCCGCGGGCTGATCGTCGAAGGTCAGGGCCGCGCCGCGGGCGGAGAAGACGACCTTCTCCATCGGGTCGCCGCCGCCCTCGCCGACGAGGGTGCCGCGGATCAGGCCGGTGGGATCGGGGTTGCGGTCGTCGGAGATGGTGGGTGCCGGGTCCAGGAGCGCCTTCTGCTTCGTCAGCGCGGTCTTCACGATGTTCTCCGCCCGCGGGAGGTCCTTGGCCTGGCCCCAGGTGTACATCAGCATGGAGCCGACCGGGGTGAAGCCCTCCACGGTCTCGTTCTGGACCTTCCCCTGGTACACGCCGGTGGACTCCACGGCGCGCGTGCCGTCGGGCGCTCCGGGGACGGGCTTGGAGCGGATGTTCGTGGTGTACTCGTCGGGCTTCTTCTTCAGTTTCGTCTTCGAGATGTCGTAGGCGGCCCGCGCAGCGGACGCGGGGCTGTCGAAGACGAGGACCGCGTGGCTGATGCCGAGATCGCCCGCGCCCTCCTCGCCCGCGGTGACGACGAATCCGTATTGGAACTGCTTGAGGACGGGGAGGTCGGAGACCTCTCCGCCGCCGAAGACGCCGCCCGCGTTCTGTGCCGAGGACAGCGGTTGCAACGGGAACTTCGAGGAGACGAGACCGCTGTCGACCTCCCGAGGGAAGATGATGTGGTCAGCCAACCGGACGCCCCGCAACTGCGCCCAGGCACCGTCGGTCGACGCCGACTTGAGCGCCATGCTCTGCTGCGCCAGATACTTGCCCGTGTCGAGTTGAATCGGTCCCCGCGTCGCCGTCCCGTCCACCGCGCATCCCGCCACCGCGGTCGCGCTCATCATCAGTGCCGCCGCGACTGTCGCCCCTTTTCGCATGGGGTCATCGTATGTGGAGCACCTGACCCGGACCGAAACGCCCGGTGTGTCAGTCCTCTTCCCGACTGACGGCCGTTTTCGGCCCACCGTCGTTTCAACGCCGAATAAGCGCTCGGTCGGTTACCGTCGCAGAGAGACGTCCGACATATTTCAGGAGCGTGCCCGTGTACCCAGGAACCTTCGCAGCGACGACCCCCGACAAGCCCGCCATCATCAGGCCGACGACCGGCGAGCAGGTGACGTACGCGGAGTTGATGGACCGGTCGACGCGCATCGCGAATCACCTGCGCCGCCTCGGCATCGGCGAGGGCGACACCGTGGCGATCGTCTCCGACAACGACCTGCGGATCTTCGACGTCTACTGGGCGGCCGTCCGCAGCGGCATGTACGTGACCGCCGTCAATCACCACCTCACGCCCGGCGAGGTCAACTACATCCTCGACGACTGCGGCGCCAAGGCGGTGTTCGCGTCGGCGTCGGTCGCCGACGCCGTCTCCCGGGCTCATGAGATCCCGGCGCTGGCCGAGGCCGAGCGGCGGTTCGCCTGGGGTGGCGCGGTGGAGGGCTTCACGGACTTCGAGACGGTCCGCGACGCCGCCTCACCCGCGCCTCTTGCGAGCCAGCCGCGCGGCGCGGACATGCTGTACTCCTCGGGGACCACCGGGCGACCGAAGGGCATCAAGCCGGACCTGCCGGGCGTTCAGGTCGACGAGGAGAAGGACTTGATGTCACGGGTCTTCGGCGTGGTGTACGGATTCGGCCCGGACACCGTGTACCTCTCCCCCGCACCGCTGTACCACGCAGCGCCGCTGCGCTACTGCGCGATGACGAACGCCCTCGGTGGCACCGTGGTGATCATGGACCACTTCGACGCCGAAGGCGCGTTGAAGCTGATCGACGAATACTCCGTCACGCACAGCCAGTGGGTGCCGACCATGTTCGTCCGGATGCTGAAACTGCCCGAGGAGATCCGCACCGCCTACGACGTCTCCAGCTTGAAGGTGGCGATCCACGCGGCCGCCCCGTGCCCGGCCGAGGTGAAGCGCCGGATGATCGAGTGGTGGGGGCCGGTGATCAGCGAGTACTACGCCGCCACCGAGGGCGTCGGCATCACGGTCATCAGTTCTCCGGAGGCGCTCGCGCATCCGGGATCGGTGGGTCGCGCGGTCTTGGGCATCGTGCACGTCTGCGACGACCAGGGCACCGACCTACCGGTCGGCGAGGTCGGCACCATCTACTTCGAACGCGACGAGCAGACCTTCGTCTACCACAACGATCCGGACAAGACGAAGGCCGCGCAGCACCCCGACCACCCGTGGTGGACCACCACCGGCGACCTCGGTTATCTCGACGACGAGGGCTACCTGTACCTGACCGATCGCAAGGCGTTCACCATCATCTCCGGCGGCGTCAACATCTACCCGCAGGAGGCGGAGAACATCATCATCAACCACCCCGCCGTGTACGACGTCGGCGTCATCGGACTGCCCGACGACGACCTCGGCGAGAAGCCGGTCGGCTTCGTGCAGCTCGTCGACGGGGTGGAGCCGAGCGAGACGCTGGCCCAGGAGTTGATCGAGTTCACCCGATCGGACCTGGCGGCGTTCAAGGCGCCGAAGGAGATCCGGTTCGTCGACGAACTGCCGCGCACACCGACCGGCAAACTCGTCAAGCGGACCCTGCGCGATCAGGTGCTGGCGCAGGGCTGACCGCGTCACGTCGATCATTCGGGTGAATGACGGGGCGCGAAGTCGGCTAACCGGACGCTGGTGCGGAGCGATCTAACTCATGTCGGGGCCATTCCTTGAAGGAGCCCACCATGATCAAACACGTTCACCGAATCCTCGTCCTCGTCGCCACGCTGCTGCTCGCGCTTGCGGCGGCGGTCGCCGTGAGCGCAGCGCCGTCCTCCGCGGAGACGCCGACCGCCACGGAGGCTCCCGCCGCGACCACCCCGGCGGACACGACGACGACCACGGCGCCACCGGACACCGGGACGCCGGAGACCACCCAGCCGACGATGCCCGTCGAGACGACCACGACTGCACCGACGACGACGCAGCCGGAGACCACTCAGCCGACGACCACTGAGCCGACGACCACCACCCCGCCTACGACGACGCCGAAGCAGGACACGGGCACCGTCACGGTGATCGCGATGGACCTCAAGACCAGGACCGAGGTCGCCGGCGTCGAGGCGGAGTTGAGTATTGACGGAGTCCATGACCGGATGGTCACGACACCGTCGACGAGCACCGTACGGGCCGGGTGGGTGTACGTGGCACTCATGGACCAGCCGCCGGCAGGCTACGACTGGATGAAGGCCGTCCCGCAGTCCTTCCAGTTGGCACCCGGCCAGCACGTCACCGTCACGATCGAACTCGGTCGTCCGGAGCTCCGCGGCTCCGTCACGATCACCAAGCGCGACCGCATCACTGGGGCCCTCCTCGCCGGCGCGCAGTACTGGATCGCCTCGTGTCGAGACGGCAGCGTGGGCGCCGGCCTCACCACCGGTGCCAACGGCGTCGGAACGCAGTGGCTGCACCAGGGCTGCTACCGCGTCCAGGAGACGGTGGCGCCCGCGGGCTACGAGTTGGATCCGACGGTGTACACCGTGACGGTCGAACCGACCCACAACGAGTACCTGACCCTGTTCGACACGCCGAAGGCTCCCGTGGTCGTCGTTCGTGACCCGGGCACTCGTGTCCCGCTGAGGTCGATCCCCACCGGTAGGACGTCGTGATGCGACGCCTCATTCGCATCCTGTGTACGCTCGCAGCGGTCGCGGCCCTCGTCGCGACCGCCGCGTGCGGAACCGAGGAGGCAACGCCGTCCACGTCCTCGACGCAGGCGCAAGAGAATCTCCGGCCGCCGGTCAGCGCGGTCTCGCACGATCCGTCGACGCCGAAGTCGGTGGTGATCGACGGCGCGTCGGCACCGACGGTGTCCGTGGCGACCGATGCCGCGGGCACCCTGTTGCCTCCGACCGACATCGCGAAGCTCGGCTGGTGGGTCGACTCGGCCCTCCCGGGATCGGGTGCCGGGACCATCGTCGTCGCCGGTCACGTCGACGACCTGAAGCAGGGCACCGGCTACGCCGCGCGGTTCGCGAAACTGACGGCAGGCGACACGGTCACGGTCGACACCGCCGACGGCGCGAAGCACACCTATCGCGTCACGCGCGTCGTCGATGCGCAGAAGGAGGGGAAGGGTGCCGACGCCGTTCCGTTCGACGAGCTGAACCGGCTCGACGGGCCGGAGACCCTCGCCCTGGTCACCTGCGGAGGTCCGTTCATCGGGCCGCCGCTGGGCTACCGCGACAACATCGTCGTCTTCGCGACACCCGCGTAGCCGACCATCGCGGTCCGCGGATCACGCCAGTTCGATGATCTCCTGATACTCGTCGGACCAGTGGTCCTCGGTGCCGTCGGGCAGCAGGATCACGCGCTCGGGATCGAGAGCTGCGGCAGCGCCGGGGTCGTGCGTCACCAGGACCACGGCCCCGGTGTAGCTGCGCAGAGCGCCGAGGACCTGTTCGCGGGAGATCGGGTCGAGGTTGTTGGTCGGCTCGTCGAGCAGCAGCACGTTGGCGGCCGACGACACCAGCCCGGCCAGGGCGAGACGGGTCTTCTCGCCGCCGGACAGTGTTCCGGCCGGCTGTTCCAGCTGCGGACCGGTGAACATGAACGCTCCGAGCAGTCCGCGCAGGTCCTGTTCGCCGGCGTCGGGCGCCAGGTGACGGATGTTCTCCCAGACCGTCGCCTCGTCGTCCAGGGTGTCGTGCTCCTGCGCGAAGTAGCCGAGCTTCAACCCGTAGCCGGGGATCACCTCGCCGAGATCGGGTTCCTCGGTACCCGCGAGCAGGCGCAGCAGTGTGGTCTTGCCCGCACCGTTCAGTCCGAGCACCACCACTCGCGATCCCTTGTCGATCGCCAAGTCGACGCCCGTGAAGATCTCCAGCGACCCGTAGACCTTGGTGAGCTCCTTCGCCGTCAACGGCGTCCGACCGCACGCCGCGGGCTCCGGGAAGCGGATGTGCGCGGTCTTGTCGTCCACGCGCACCTCGTCGAGCTCCTCCATCATGCGCTCGGCGCGACGGATCATCTGGTGGGCGGCAGCGGCCTTCGTCGCCTTGGCGCCCAGCTTCGCGGCCTGGGTGCGCAGAGCCGACGCCTTCTTCTCGGCGTTGGCACGCTCGCGCTTGCGGCGCTGCTCATCGGTGGCGCGCGCGTCCAGGTAGCGCGTCCATCCCATGTTGTAGACGTCGGCCTCACCGCGGACGGCGTCCAGGAACCAGACGCGGTTCACGACGTCGGCCAGCAGGTCCACGTCGTGGCTGATCACAATCAGTCCGCCCTCGTGGTTCTGTAGGAACTCGCGGAGCCAATGGATCGAGTCGGCGTCGAGGTGGTTGGTCGGCTCGTCGAGCAGGAGGGTCATATCGGACTTGCCGGAGCCGTCCGAGGCGCCGAACAGGATGCGCGCCAACTCGATACGACGACGCTGACCGCCCGACAGGGTGTGCAGCGGCTGAGCGAGGACCCGGTCGGGCAGGCCGAGACTGTTGCAGATGCGTGCCGCATCGGACTCGGCGACGTACCCGCCGAGCGCCGCGAACCGCTCCTCCAGTCGGGAGTACTTCGCGATGGCCTTGTCCCGGTGCTTGTCGTCGAACGCCGCCTCCATGTAACCCTGCTGGCGGGCCATCGCGGCGAGGATCTCGTCGAGCCCGCGCGCGGACAGCACCCGGTTCTTGGCGAGGACGTCGAGGTCGCCCTCCTTCGGATCCTGCGGCAGGTAGCCGATGGGTCCGGACGAGCGGATGTGGCCGGCGTACGGCTGGGTCTCCCCCGCCAGAATGCGCAGCGTGGTGGTCTTGCCGGCACCGTTGCGCCCGACGAGTCCGATCCGGTCTCCGGGCGCCACGCGCAGCGCATCTCCGGGCGCTGCAAGAAGAGTCCTCGCGCCCGCTCGTACTTCCAGGTCGGTCGCGGTGATCACGGCGGTCAACTCTACCGATCCGAGTGCGGCGAACCCGAATCGAACGCCCGCGAGACGACACGCATCACAGCCGAAGCGGCCCCGGACTACGGTTGAGCCATGACTGATGCTCCCTCCCCTGACCTCACCGGCCGCTCCGCACTCGTCACCGGCGGCAGCCGCGGAATCGGCTACGCCATCGCCCTGGAACTGGCGCGCCGCGGCTCGGCGGTGGTGATCACCGGCCGCAAACTCGAACCGTTGGAGCAGGCCGCCGCCAATCTGCGCGCCGCGGTGCCGGGGGCCGTCGTCGCCGCGGTCGCGGGCAACACCGGGCACGAGGAGCACCGCGCGGAGGCGATCGCCGCGGCCGTCGCGCACGGCGGCATCGACATCCTCGTCAACAACACCGGCATCAACCCGACGGCCGGACCGCTGATGGACGCCGACCTCGGGGCGGTCCGCAAGACGTTCGACACCAACGTCGTCGCCGCCCTCGGATACGTCCAGGAGGCCTACCGGGCGGGGATGAAGGAGTCGGGCGGAGCGGTGGTCAACATCGCGTCCATCGCAGGCCTGCGTTCCACCGGTCTGATCGCCGCGTACGGCGCGTCGAAGGCCGCGCTGATCCACCTCACCCAGGAGCTCGCGTGGCAGCTGGGTCCGTCGATCCGTGTCAACGCCGTCGCCCCCGGCATCGTGAAGACCAAGTTCGCGGAACTCCTCGTCGCCGCCGGTGAAGATGCGGCGGCCGCGCCGTATCCGATGAAGCGGCTCGGCACGCCCGAGGACATCGCGAACGCGGTCGCCTTCCTGGTCAGCGATGCCGCCGCCTGGATCACCGGCGAGACGCTCCGCGTGGACGGCGGCCTGCTCGCGACCGGCGGCATGTGAGGTCGAGTGCCACCGCGTGAGCCCGTCGATCTGATCGTCGTCGGTGCGGGACCCGCCGGACGAGCCCTCGCACACCGCGCAGAACGCACGGGACTGCGTGTCACGCTCGTCGATCCCGCTCCTGATCGACCGTGGTCGGCGACCTACGGACTGTACGCCGACGACGCGCCCGACTGGCTGGATCCGGAGGTCGTGTCGACCCGCAGCGAGTCCTTCGCCGTCTACACGCCGCATCGCCGGGTGATCGAGCGCGGCTACCTGGTGCTCGACGCCGAAGCGCTCCGACAGTCGATGCCGGTCTCCGACGTCGTGGCGCGCGCGGCGACCGGCCTGGGCCGACGGTCCGTGACGCTCGACGACGGCACGGTCCTGACCGCCCGCG
Source organism: Gordonia phthalatica (assembly GCF_001305675.1). Classification (NCBI taxonomy): domain Bacteria; kingdom Bacillati; phylum Actinomycetota; class Actinomycetes; order Mycobacteriales; family Gordoniaceae; genus Gordonia; species Gordonia phthalatica. Next base: position 2,168,213 of record NZ_CP011853.1, on the reverse strand, counting down.
AGGTGGTCGACGCACGCGGCACCGGCGAACCCGCGGACGCACCCGTCCCGCGCCAGACCGCCTTCGGGGTCTTCGACGCATCGGCGGCGACCGAGCCGGAGCAGACCGAGACCGTCCTGATGGACTGGCGCGCCGCCGGGATCTCCGCCCTGCGGCCGGCGTCGTTCAACTATCGGATCCCCACCGGCCGCGGGTGGTTGACGCAGGAGACCTGTCTCGCCGGCGCGCCGCCGATCCCGGTCGCCGAACTGCGACGGCGACTGCGGCTGCGCACCGGAGAGGCGTCCGGCGACGCGCCCGTGGAGGTCGTCGACTTCCCGCTGTACGGCGCGCCACGGCCGTGGCGCGCCGACGGTCCGCTCGCGTTCGGTGCGGCCGGCGGTCTGATGAACCCGGCGACCGGCTACAGCGTCGCGCAGTCGCTGGGGGCCGTCGACGGGCTGGTCGACGCCCTGCGCGAGGGCCGTGATCTCCGCGCGCACCTCTGGCCGAGATGCGCACGGGCGGTGCATCTGCTGCGGATGCTCGGACTCGCGGTGCTGCTGAGCTTGGACGCCGCACAGCTCGTCGAGTTCTTCGACGCCTTCTTCCGTCTGTCAGCGGACCGTCAGCGCGCGTACCTGTCCTCCCGGTCGGACCTCGGGGGTCTCCTCGTGACGATGGCGGCGGTCTTCGTACGGTGTCCGCCCCGACTGATGGCGACGGTGGCTGCCGCGAGCCTGCGAACGGTGCCCCGGCTCGTGCGGTCCGGCGAGATCAGAGCTGTTTGAGGAGAAGGTACTCGGCGGAGACCTTCTGCTGAGCGTCCTTGAGGTCGTCGCCGTCGGCTTCGACGACGTAACGTCCCACCGCCAGGTAGCACTCGGCGCTGTCGGCGCCGAATGTCGACTTGGTGGTGTAGCACTTCGCGGACGACAGGTCCTGGGGACTCGCGGCCTTGCGCGCGGTCGGATCCGTGGACCGATCGGTGATCTCGGCGAGGTAGTCCTTCGCCTGCCCCTCGCTCCCGGTCTTGATGACGGTGGCGCCACCCATCACCACCGCCGAGACACCGGCCTTCTGCTGGTCCGCGAATCCCTTGGCAGGACTGTTGAACATCAGTGCCGCGGTGTGCGGACCGAGAACGGCGCCGGACATCCCGGACTTCGTCTTGGTCGGCAGAACGGCACGCATCAGTCCGTCCGGATCGATGCGCTTGTCGTCGCTGATGGGGGCCATCGTGTCGAGCAGCGCCTTCTGTTTCTCGTAGGAGACGCGCACCGTCGTGGCCGTCCACGCCGCGTCCTTCGCATCGGCCCACGTGTAGATCACCTTGTCGCCGACCGGGGTGAAGCCCGCCGTCACCGTTCCGCCGACGGTCTTTCCGGTGACGGCCCGCATCTCCGCGGGAGCGCCCGGCACCTGGGTGGGGGTTCGCGGATTCGTGTCCCCGGACTTCAACAGCGAGTCCCTCAGACCGTCGGCGGCAGCGGCAGCCGCGGCCGAGTCGGTGAAGACGAACACCGCGTGGTTGTATCCCTTGTCGTTACCGTCGTCCTTCGCGCCGGCTCCGACCGAGAAGCCATAGCGCAGGGTCTTCATGAACGGCTCGTCGTCGACGTCCGTGAAGATCCCGGCGAGACCCGACTTGTTCGTCACCGGGTACGTCGGCATCGCGCCGCGGTTCAGCACCGGGTCCACCTCGTCGTGGAAGACGATCGACTCGCCCAACCGCAGCCCCCGCAGGCGATTCAGTTCGTTCTCGCTGGTGGCGTCGCCGGCCGGTGCGCCGAGCGTGGTCTGATAGCTGCCCGTGTCGAGCTTCACCGGGCCGCGGGTGGGCGTGCCGTCGACGGAGCACGCACTCAGCAGCGCGATCGAGAGTCCTGCCGTGACGGTCAGTGCGACGCGTTTGAAAGCCATGGGGAGAGTCTAAGTGCACCGTTCGAACGACGACGACCGCCATCCGCTGGGCGAATGACGGTCGTGTGCGTCGGGGCTCACGCCTGGCCGCTCTCCTTGAGCGCCTTCTCGACGTCGAGTTCCTTCAGCTGGTCGATCAGGTTGTCGAGGGCCTGCGGCGGCAGCGCACCGGCCTCGTTGAACACCAGGCGCCCCTGCTTGAACGCCATGATGGTCGGGATGGAGCGGATGCTCGCCGCCGCGGCCAGCTCCTGCTCCGCCTCGGTGTCGACCTTCGCGAACACGATGTCCTCGTGCTTCTCCGACGCCGACTTGAAGGTGGGCGCGAACTGCTTGCACGGGCCGCACCAACTGGCCCAGAAGTCGACGAGGACGATTTCGTTGTCGACGATGGTCTGCTCGAAGTCAGTACCGTTCAGATCAATGGTTGCCATGTCTGTATCTAACCCGACCGGGCGCGGTGATATTCCAGACGCGCCGCGAAAGTGCCGATCGATTCACCCGGCTGCGGCGGCACCCGCGCGACGTCCGAAGAAGGTTCCGTCGCCGAGCGAGGTCCCGCTGATGTATCCCCACGTGTGCAGGCCCGACGTCGCACGACCGGCGGCGTAGAGGCCGTCGATCGCGGAGCCGTCCAGATCGAGCACCCGACCGTCGACGTCGGTCCGAAGACCGCCGGTGGTGAAGACCTCGGCGCCGCCGAGGCGGCTCTCGCCGTACTCGGGCGGGGCGATGCCCCGTCGCACGTCGATCGCGGCGAACGGGCTGGTGAGCGGTCGCAGCCACCGTGCCTCCTTGTGGAAGTACGGGTCGCGGCCGTCCTCGGCGTGGCGGTTGTACTCGGTCACGGTCGTCTGGAGCGCGCCGTCGGGCATGCCGATCTCCTGCTCCAGTTCGGCGAGGGTCTCGGCGACGAAGTGCGGCTGGACGCCCCACCGCTCGGCTTCGGGAACCTCCTCGTACGCCTGCTCGTCCAGGATCACCCAGACGTGCAGGCCGTGCTTGAAGAGCGCCGCCTGCCCGATCAACCCCGGGTACACGTCCTCGTTGATGAACCGGCGACCGTTGGCGTCGACGACCATGCCGCGAATCGCCATCCCCGGAATCAGTGAGATGCCGACCTGCCCGGCCGACATGTGCCGGACCGCAGCGCCGGCGGCCTGGGCCAGTGCGATGCCGCGTCCGTCGTCTCCGCCGTCGCTGTTGATGCCGTAACCCACCAGCTGCGGTGCGTGCTGCGCCACCATCTCGGCGTTGTCACCGAATCCGCCGGTGGTGAGCACCACGCCCCGCGTGGCCCGGTGGTAGACGGTGTCGTTGAAATGCCGGGCGGCGACACCGACCACGCGATCCCCGTCCACGATCAGGCGTCCGACGCCGGTGTCGGTGTGGACGTCCACGCCGCTCTCCGCGACCCGCGCCCCGAGCACCTCCATCAGGACCTTGCCGCCGAAGCCCTCCGCCGTCACGCGATGGCCGCGCGGTGCGGGCTTCGCGAGGTCGGCGAACGGGTGCGCCCGCTCGCCCATCCACATCAGACCGTCGTCAGTGGGCGGCACCCAGGTCGGCGAGTCCCACAGCGACGGTTTGAACGGCACACCCTGCGCGACGAGCCAGTCGAAGTGAGCAACGCTGTCGCGGCAGTAGAGCCCGACCTTCTCCTGGTCGGTGTCCGGGCCGAGCGCCGCCGACAGGAACTTCTGCATCTCCTCCGCGGAGTCGTCGAACCCGCAGGCTTGCTGAACCGAGGTCCCGCCGCCCAGGTACATCTCGCCGCCGGACAGCGCCGACGAACCGCCGCCTCCGCTGTACTTCTCCAGAAGCACGACGTCGGCGCCTGCCGCGTCGGCCTCCAGTGCGGCGCACGCGCCGGCGCAGCCGAAGCCGACGACCACCACGTCGGCCTCGTGGTGGAATTCGGGGACCTGGTCGAGGGCGAGCGGACGTACCGACGATGAGAACATAGAGCTTCCTTCGGGTCGTGATTGCGTGGACACGCCCCAGTCTGTGCCCGGGGCGCCGGTCGTCGCCCGCCCTTCTGATCGATTTGTTGAGATCAACGGAATGTCCCACTGACCGGGCTCTTACACTTCGGAAATCAGCGCCCTGACCTCGTCGGCGATGAGGTCCGCGTTGAGCGCGACACCGACTTTCACCCCCGCGCCGGCGGCCGTGCCGACCATCGCCGAGAGGTCGCACACGTTGCCCGCGGCCCACACGCCGTCGACGGACGTCCGGCCCATCGGATCCACCTCGACGACGCTGCCGAGCGGGTGCTCCGACACCGTTCCACCCAGCATCGTGAACACCTCCGCGCGAGCGTGCATCCGCGAGCCCACGACCACCGCGTCCACCTCGTATGCCGTCGGCCCGACCAGCACCGCCCGTACCCGTGTGCCGTCGACGCGGACCTCGCCGACCGCACCGTCGACCACCGAGACGTCCATCGCCGCCAGTCGCCGACGGGCCGCTCCGTCGAGGACGGCCGCATGGTCGAAGACCGTGACCCGGTCGCTCAGCCGGTGGAACAGCAGTGCCTGATGCTCTGCCATCGGGCCGGTCGCGAGGACGCCGATGCGCTGGCCGCGCACCTCCCAGCCGTGGCAGTACGGGCAGTGCAGGACGGTGGCGCCCCAGGCGTCGGCGAGACCCGGAATATCGGGGAGGTGGTCGACGAGACCGGTGGTCAGAAGGATTCGTCGCGCCCTGATCATTCGTCCGGACGCGAGGACCAGCGCAAAACCCTCGTCGTCGCGACGCGCTTCCACGACGGTGTCGGCGACGATCTCCGCAGCGTAGCGCTCCGCTTCTTCTCGGCCCGCAGCGATCAGGTCCCGCGGTGCGACGCCTTCGCGGCCCAGGACGTTGTGCGCCGTCGAAGCGGGTAGATTCCGCTGTTCGCCTGCGTCGATCACGACGACCGACCTCAGTGATCTGCCGAGCGCGACGGCCGCTGAGAGTCCTGCCGCGCCGCCGCCGACGACCGCGACATCGATGTCGTTGATGGGTGAAGTCTGGTTTCCGCTCATGGATTGAACCGTACGACGCTGATTGCGGTTTACGCCTATTCTCTTGCCTATGACGCAAGAAGTGAGTGGACCTCCCGATCTGGACGGGCTCGTGCGGGAACGGATCCGAAGCCTGCGGCTAGCGCGCGGGTGGACACTCGACTCGCTGGCGCGCCGATGCGAGATGAGCGCATCGACGCTGTCCCGCATCGAGACCGGCGGCCGTCGCGTCGCCCTCGATCAGCTGGTGCCGATCGCGCGAGCCCTCGACATCTCCCTCGATCGGCTGGTCGAACCCGCTGCCGACGAGGACGTGGTGATCCGACCCGAAGCGCAGTCCGACGGCGACGCGATCACCTGGTTGCTCTCTCGCGACCGCGCCGACGCGGGTGTCATGGTCGCGAAGATGCGGCTGCAACCCCCGTCGGAGTGGCCGACGCCGCGCATTCACGCCGGACACGAGTGGTTCACGGTGCTGTCCGGCAGCATCCGCCTCACGCTGGGCGAACGCATCGTCTACGTCGAGGCCGGTGAGGCCGCGGAGTTCTCGACGATGACGCCCCACGCGTTCTGCGCTCACGGCGGCGTCACCGAGATCCTGACGATCTTCGACCGGGAAGGACAGCGCGCGCATCTCCCGCGGTGAGCCCCTAGCGTCGACCGACGCGGCGCGCGGCCTTCCGCAGAGTCAGGTCCTCGTCGGCGGCCGCGTACAGTTCCTCGGCTGCCGCCCGCCGAGTCGCGATGTCCGCCGAGAACGCGATCCCGACTGTTGCACCGCTGAGTCCGCGGAGTGTCGTCGCGACATCCGACAGCTCGTCGGCCGATCCCGTCAGGCAGACGGCGAACTCGTCGCCGCCCATCCTGGCGAGAACGGACCGTGCGGGCACCGCCTCCCCGATCGATTCGGCGAGGTCGGTGATGCGCCGATCGCCGGCGGGGTGCCCCAGGGTGTCGTTGGTGACCTTCAGGTCGTCCAGATCCACGACCGCGATCGCAGTGAGCGGGTGGACGCGCGCGAGCTTCGCGGTCTCGACGTCCCACCCGGCGCGATTCAGCACGCCGGTCAACGGGTCGGTGTGGGCGGCGGTCAACAGCGCGTCCGAAAGGTACCCGAAGATCCGAGCCCCGGCGATGATCGCGAGCGCGGCGACCACATAGCTGAAGACCAGGGCCGGGGCGGGCGCGATCACCCACGCCGCGGTACACCCGACGGCCAGACCGAGCACCAGGACGTCTGCCGCCCGACGCGACAGCGCCGCGCGCAGGACCATGGCGAGGAAGATGGCCGGGATCAAGCACAGGTATTCGGCCGACGTCTTCGTATGGAACGCCATCACCGCCATGATCGCGCCGCACGCCATGACCGCCGCAGGCACCAGTGCGCGCGGCCTGACACCGAGCCAGATCAGCCCGGCGACGCCGAAACCGGCGGCCATCAGGCCGCCGGTCGGCGATCCGTTGTCCTGGTCTGAGCCCACCGGGCTCAACGACAACACGACGGCCACGATGATCACCGCCGTGGTCACTACGAGATAACTGCGGATCATGCGGAGGCCCGCCCGATGGAGCGGGCCCGCACGACCGCGATCGTGCGCGACGATTAGACGGTGAAGCCCAGGGCGCGCAGCTGCTCGCGGCCGTCGTCGGTGATCTTGTCCGGGCCCCACGCGGGGATCCAGACCCAGTTGATCTCCATGTCGGTGCAGAGGCCGCTGTTGACCAGCATGCCGCGGGCCTGATCGGTGATCACGTCCTGCAGCGGGCAGGCCGGCGAGGTGAGCGTCATGTCGATCTTGACGGCCGCGTCGTCGTCGACTTCGAGGCCGTAGACCAGGCCCAGGTCGACGACGTTGATGCCGAGCTCGGGGTCGATGACGTCGCGCAGGGCCTCCTCGATGTCGTCGATGGACGGCAGCGACGTGTCGACCGGTGCGGGGTTTGCGGGGGTCTCGGTCATTGGAATGCTCCTCATGGAAACGGGATCGGGATCGGGGTCAAACTGAGGTGTGGACCGCGCCCTCGTCGGACGCGAGACTCTGCGCGAGAGCGTCTTTGAACGCCATCCAACCGAGCAGCGCGCACTTGACGCGGGCCGGGTACTTGCTGACGCCGGCGAACGCGACGCCGTCGCCGATGACGTCCTCGTCGCCCGCGTCCTGGCCGCGCGAGGTCATCATCTGGTTGAACGAGGTGAGGGTCGCCATGGCCTCGTCGATCGACAGTCCGACCACCTGGTCGAACAGCACCGAGGTGGAGGCCTGCGAGATGGAGCAGCCCTGCGCGTCGTACGAGATGTCGGACACCTTGCCGTCGGCGACCGCGACGCGCAGCGTCACCTCGTCGCCGCACGACGTGTTCACGTGGTGCACCTCCGCACCGTACGGATCGCGCAGACCGCGACCGTGCGGATGCTTGTAGTGGTCCAGGATCACCTCCTGGTACATCTGCTCCATCCTCATCGGAGGCCTCCCATCACCGCTCGCCGAAGAATCGCTGGGCGACGCCGATCGCGTCGGCCAGGGCGTCGATCTCGTCCAGCGTGTTGTAGACGGCGAGGGACGCGCGGGCGCTGGCCTGCACGCCGAACTGGCGGTGCAGCGGCCACGCGCAGTGGTGACCCACGCGGATCGCGACGCCCTCGTCGTCGAGGATCTGCCCGAGGTCGTGGGCGTGGATGCCCTCGACGTCGAACGCGATCGCACCGCCGCGCATCTGCGCGTCGCGCGGTCCGACGATCCGCAGGCCGTCGATCGCGCCGAGGCGATCCAGGGCGTGCACGACGAGGTCGTGCTCGTGTGCCGCGACGACGTCCATGCCGATCTTCTCGAGGTACTCCACCGCGGCACCGAGTCCGACGACCTGCGAGGTCATCGGCACGCCCGCCTCGAAACGCTGCGGGGGCAGTGCGTAGGTGGACGACTCCATCGTGACGGTCTCGATCATGGATCCGCCCGTCAAGAAGGGCGGCAGCTGGCTCAGGAGCGCTGCCCGGCCGTACAGAACGCCGACCCCCGAGGGGCCCAGCATCTTGTGGCCGGAGAAGGCGGCGAAGTCCACACCGAGCGACGCGAAGTCCACCGGCATGTGCGGCACCGACTGGCATGCGTCGAGTACGACGTAGGCGTCCACGGCACGCGCTCGACGCACCAGTTCCGGCACGTCGGCCACGGCACCGGTCACGTTGGACTGGTGCGTGAACGCGACCACCTTGACGGACTCGTCGAGCTCGAGGGAGTCGAGGTCGATCCGGCCGTCGTCGGTGATGCCGTACCAGCGCAGGGTGGCGCCGGTCCGACGGCACAGTTCCTGCCACGGCACCAGGTTGGCGTGGTGCTCCAATTCGGTGACGACGATGGTGTCGCCCTCACCGAGCGCCTTGCCGCCGAACAACGGGGCGCTGCGATCGTCACCGAGCGCGTACGCCACCAGGTTCAGCGACTCGGTCGCGTTCTTGGTGAAGACGATCTCGTCGACGGCCGCACCGACGAAGCCGGCGATCGCGGCGCGTGCGTGCTCGTACGCGTCGGTCGCCTCCTCCGCCAGCTGGTGCGCGCCGCGGTGAACGGCCGCATTGTGATTGAGCAGGAAGTCGCGTTCCGCGTCGAGCACCTGGAGCGGGCGCTGCGAGGTGGCACCCGAATCCAGGTAGACGAGCGGCTTGTCGTCGCGGACGGTGCGGGACAGGATCGGGAAATCCGCTCGCAGGGCCGTGACATCCAGAGCTGTCGCAGTGGTCATGTCAGTTCCCCTCTTCCTCACGCGTGGTCAGTTGGCGACTGCCGAGGTGAAGCGCTCGTAGCCGTTCTCTTCCAGTTCGTCCGCCAGCTCGGGGCCCGCCGACTCGACGACGCGGCCGTTCACGAAGACGTGGACGAAATCGGGCTTGATGTAACGCAGGATCCGCGTGTAGTGCGTGATCAGCAGGATGCCGCCGTTCTCGGCCTCCTTGTAGCGGTTGACGCCCTCGGAGACGATGCGCAGCGCGTCGACGTCGAGGCCCGAGTCGGTCTCGTCGAGGATCGCGACCTTCGGCTTCAGCAGGCTCAGCTGCAGGATCTCGTGGCGCTTCTTCTCGCCGCCCGAGAATCCCTCATTGACGCTGCGCTCGCCGAACGCCGGATCGATCTCCAGCTCGGCCATCGCGGTCCGGGTCTCCTTGACCCAGTGGCGCAGCTTCGGCGCCTCGCCGCGGACGGCGGTGACGGCGCTGCGGAGGAAGTTCGACATCGAGACGCCGGGGACCTCGACCGGGTACTGCATCGCCAGGAACAGTCCGGCGCGGGCACGCTCGTCGACGCTCATGGCGAGGACGTCCTCCCCGTCGAGGGTGATGGTGCCCGAGGTGACGGTGTACTTCGGGTGACCGGCGATCGCGTACGAGAGCGTCGACTTACCCGAGCCGTTGGGGCCCATGATGGCGTGGGTCTCGTTGGAGTTGATGGTCAGGTCCACGCCCTTGAGGATGTGGATCGGCTCCGCGTCGGGGTCGGTCTGGGTGACGTCGACGTGCAGGTCGCGGATTTCCAGGGTGGTCATCAGTGGTGATTCCTTAACAGGTGTGTGAGGTGGTGAGCTCAGGCGCCAGCGATGGCGAGTTCGGCCTCGATGGCCGCCTCGAGTCGGTCGCGAAGGTCCTGGACCGGGACCTTGGCGAGGACTTCACCGAAGAAGCCGCGCACCACGAGGCGGCGGGCCTGGTCTTCGGGGATGCCGCGGGACTGCAGGTAGAACAGGTGCTCGTCGTCGAAGCGGCCCGTGGCGCTGGCGTGGCCTGCGCGCACGATCTCACCGGTCTCGATCTCGAGGTTCGGCACCGAGTCGGCGCGGGCGTTGTCGGTGAGCACCAGGTTGCGGTTCAGCTCGTAGGTGTCGGTGTCGTCGGCCTCCGGGCGGATCAGCACGTCGCCGATCCACACGGTGTGGGCTTCCTTGCGCTTGTCGCCGGACTCGTCGCCCTGCAGCGCGCCCTTGTAGACCACGTGCGAGCGGCAATACGGCTGCGAGTGATCGATGAGGAGGCGCTGCTCGAGGTGCTGCCCGCCGTCGGCGAAGTACAGTCCCCACAGTTCGGCGTCGCCGCCGGGCGCGGTGTACTGCACGTGCGGCGACAGGCGGACGGTGTGACCGCCGAGGCTGACCGCGAAGTGCTTCAGCACGCTGTCGCGACCGAGCGAGATGTGATGGGTGGTGACGTGGGTGACGTCGTCCTCCCACTCGTGAGCGTTCATCACCGTGAGGTGGGCGCCGTCGCCGACGACGATCTCGACGTTCTCGCCGATCACGCCGCTGCCGCGCTGATCCACCACGACGACGGCCTTCGAGAAGGCCTCGGCGCGGATCTGCAGGTGCGAGTAGGCGACCTGGTCGACGCCGGGTCCGTCGATCGTCAGGAAGACCGGCTCGGCGACCTGCGCCTCCTTGCCGATCGTCACGACCGTGGCCGACTCGAACGAGGACCACGCCTGCGCGGAGACCCGGTCGAACGGGATGCCGCCCTGACCGAGACGTTCGTCGTCGCGACCGACGGTCTCGACGGTGACGCCGTCGGTGACACCGGTGGTCTCGACCACCGTGGCCCCCGTGGGCGTTGCGGTGCCGTTGTGGAGACCGTGCAGACGGCGGAACGGGGTGAAGCGCCACGCCTCTTCCCGCTGCGACGGGACCTCGAAGGCCTCGACGTCGTAGGAGGTGAAGAGCTCACCCTTGTTGACCACGACCGCGGGCGCGGCAGTGGATGCGGAGTCCGCCATCAGCCGACCGATCCTTCCATCTGCAGTTCAATGAGCCGGTTGAGCTCGAGGGCGTATTCCATCGGCAGTTCCCTGGCGATCGGCTCGACGAAGCCGCGGACCACCATGGCCATGGCCTCTTCCTCGGTCATTCCGCGGCTCATCAGGTAGAAGAGCTGATCGTCGTTGACCTTGGAGACCGTGGCCTCGTGTCCCATCGTCACGTCGTCCTCGCGGATGTCGACGTACGGGTAGGTATCGCTGCGGCTGATCTTGTCGACCAGCAGCGCGTCGCACTGAACGGTGGACCGGCTGCCGTGCGCACCCGGGTTCACCTTCACCAGGCCGCGGTACGACGACCGTCCGCCGCTGCGAGCGACCGACTTGCTGATGATGTTGCTCGAGGTGTTCGGCGCCAGGTGGACCATCTTGGAGCCGGTGTCCTGGTGCTGGCCCTCGCCGGCGAAGGCGACCGACAGGACCTCGCCCTTGGCGTGCTCGCCGGTGAGCCAGACGGCCGGGTACTTCATGGTGACCTTGGAGCCGATGTTGCCGTCGACCCACTCCATGGTGGCGCCCGCTTCGGCCTTGGCGCGCTTGGTCACCAGGTTGTAGACGTTGTTCGACCAGTTCTGGATGGTCGTGTATCGGCAGCGGCCGCCCTTCTTCACGATGATCTCGACGACCGCGGAGTGCAGCGAGTCGGACTTGTAGACCGGGGCCGTGCAGCCCTCGACGTAGTGGACGTAGGCGTCCTCGTCGACGATGATCAGCGTCCGCTCGAACTGGCCCATGTTCTCGGTGTTGATGCGGAAGTAGGCCTGCAGCGGGATCTCCACGTGGACGCCCGGCGGGACGTAGACGAACGAGCCGCCCGACCAGACCGAGGTGTTCAGCGCGGCGAACTTGTTGTCGCCCGCCGGGATCACGCTGCCGAAGTACTCCTCGAAGAGCTCCGGGTAGTCACGCAGGCCGGTGTCGGTGTCGACGAAGATGACACCCTTCTCCTCCAGGTCCTCGCGGATCTGGTGGTACACGACCTCCGACTCGTACTGCGCGGCGACGCCGGCCACCAGGCTCTGCTTCTCGGCCTCCGGGATGCCGAGGCGGTCGTAGGTGTTGCGGATGTCCTCCGGCAGCTCCTCCCACGAGGTGGCCTGCTTCTCGGTGGAGCGCACGAAGTACTTGATGTTGTCGAAGTCGATGCCCGACAGATCAGCACCCCAGCCAGGCATCGGCTGGCGATCGAAGATGCGCAGCGCCTTCAGCCGCGACTCGAGCATCCATTCGGGCTCGCTCTTCTTCGCAGAGATGTCGCGCACGACGGCCTCGGAGAGACCGCGTGTCGCGGCCGCTCCTGCCGCATCGCTGTCGGACCAGCCGTAGCCGTAGCGGTCGAAGGAAGCAATCGTCTCTTCCTGCGTCAGCGCAGTGGCGGCGGGATCGGTGACCGTCATCGGGGAACCTTTCCATCGGGGGTGTCAGAGGTCGCGGGCTGGCGGCCTCCGTCAGTCATGACGTGCACGGGCACGTGCGTCGTACACACGCAGTCACCGTTGGCGATGGTCGCCAACCGCTGAACGTGCGTACCGAGGAGCTCTGTGAATCTGGCCGTCTCGGCCTCGCAGAGCTCCGGGAATTCAGCCGCCACGTGGGCGACCGGGCAGTGATGTTGGCAGATCTGCAGGCCGGCACCGACTTCGCGAATGTTGGCTGCATATCCACCGGCGGTGAGAGCATCGGTGATCTGATTGACGGTAGCGATGACCGAACCGGACTCGGCGACCGGCACCACGTCTTCGGTGATGCCGTCGATCCGCTCCTGGGCGAACTCTTCGACGGCCTGCTGGCCGGCGACGTCGCGCAGCTTGCGGATGACCGCACCGGCGAGATCGTCGTAGGCGTGACGCAGCTTGCCACGCCCCTTGGGCGTCAACTGGAACCACTTGGCGGGTCGGCCACGCGTGGCCTTCCCACTCTTGGAGAACCCGGCGGGAGCGACTTCGATGTCTCCGTCGCTCTGCAGGTTGTCGAGGTGTCGGCGGACGCCTGCGGTGGAGATCCCGAGGTGATCGGCGATGTCGTTGGCCGTCATCGGCCCCTCGTCGACCAGCAATGACACGACTGCAGCGCGGGTCTGGCCGTCGGGGCCAGTCCCGTCTGCGGGCCGCTGTGACAGCAGCCTCTCGTCACCGCTCATGCTTTTCACAACAATATTGTTACCTAAATACTTCCACCGGGCTAGCAAGGGTCGCCTAAATCTCACAGAATTCTCCTCCGCCGTGGGCGTCGGACCCCACCGGTTAGAGTCTTCGTGTGCCTGAACTCCCCCTCGTGCGACGGACCATCGACTACATAGGCCTCGCCAAGCCTGCGGTCGAGCGCGACGTCGACCGCACCGGCGAGTACGGCATGAGCGTGGCCCGCATGCACGACGACGACGAGCACGAGGTCGGACCGCTCAACCGTCTCGAGACGATGCGGATGCGTCGCGTCCGCCTATTCGGCACCACCGGTTCGATGCTGATCCTGATCGGATCGCTCGGCACCGGCATGATCCCGGTCCTGCAGAACCCGATCGTCGGCACCCGTCTGTTGTCCCTGCCTTCGCGCATGTACTCCACCGCGCTGACCATCTCGATCGGCGGCGCGATCATGCTGGTCGTCGCCTGGGTGATGCTCGGCCGGTTCGCGGTCGGTCGATTCCGCGTCGAGGTGGCGGAGGGACGCAGCCCCGACCGACGGATGACGCGCGGGCAGACCGACCGCACCCTCCTGATGTGGGTGGCGCCGCTGGTGGTCGCGCCGCCACTGCTCAGCAAGGACGTCTACTCGTATCTGGCGCAGAGCGCGATCGGCTATAAGGGCCTCGACCCCTATACCTACAGTCCGATGCGCGGTCTCGGTGTCGATCATCCGCTGACGCTGTCGGTGCCGAATCTCTGGAAGGACACGCCGGCGCCGTACGGCCCCCTGTTCCTGTGGATCGGCGAGCGCATCACCGCGATCACCGGTGAGAACATCACCGCCGCGGTGCTGCTGCACCGACTCGTCGCGATCGCCGGCGTGCTGATGATCGTGTGGGCGCTCCCCCGACTGGCGCGTCGCTGCGGCGTGTCGGCGGTCGCGGCGCTCTGGCTCGGAGCCCTCAACCCGCTGCTGATCCTGCACCTGGTGGGCGGCATCCACAACGAATCCCTGATGCTCGGCATGATGCTCGTCGGCATCGAATGGTGCTTCCGAGCGATCTACGGCGACGGGAGACTCAGTCGACCGGACCGACGATTCGTTCCGTCTCGCGACGGGTGGATCCTGGTCGCGGGCGTCGTCATGATCGCCGGATCGTCGATGATCAAGGTGACGTCGATGCTCGCGCTCGGCTTCGTCGGCGTGGCGCTGGCCCGACGCTGGGGTGCCACACTCCCGGCTCTTCGGCATGCTCCGGTCCGGCAATGGTGGGCGCGGTCCCGCCACTCGCTGGCGGCCCTGACCGCGGCCGCAGGCCTGATGGGCGTGATCACCGGAGCCGTCGTCGGAGCCATCGGACTCCTGACCGGCCTCGGCTTCGGATGGGTCCACACCCTCAGCACCGGGGGCATCGTCCGGTCGTGGATGTCGATGCCGACCCTGCTGTCGGTGGTCTCCGGACGCATCGGTCTGTGGTTGGGGATGGGTGAGCAGACCCAGGCCATCCTCGACATCGCCCGGCCGATCGGCCAGCTCCTCGCAGCCGTCCTCGTCGTCCGCTGGCTGCTCGCCTGCCTCGCCGGCCGCGTGCACCCCATCGGCGCCCTCGGCATCGCGATGGCGACCGTCGTCGTGTTCTTCCCGTTCGTCCAGGCGTGGTACCTCCTGTGGGCGGTGATCCCGCTCGCCGCCTGGGCCACCACCCGCTGGTTCCGTGTCGGAACGGTCGCCATCTCCGGCATCATCGCGATCGTCGTGATGCCCACGAGTTCGGACACCAGTCCCCTCGTCGTCGCCCAGGGGCTCGCCACCGGTGTGATCATGGTCGCAATCGCCGGGGCCTTCTTCTTCATCGACAGTCCGCTCCGGCGGTGGATCCGTCGGCGCCGCGGCCAGAAGGCGCAGTAAGACGCGGGTTTCAACGGACGGCGAGTCACGTGGTCGGCAGGCTCGTCGAGTGAGGCCCACAGCCGGGTGACCTGGGCCTCTGGCCTAGGCTGGTGGTCGTGCCTGATGCTCTCTCCCCCCGCCCGGTACCGGCCGTGACACCGGCCGCGGGCGACGCCGCACTGCGTGTGCGCGGGCTCGTCAAACGATTCGGTGAGAAGACCGCGGTCGACGGCCTGGATCTGACCCTGCCGCGAGGCGAACTGCTGGCTCTCCTCGGTCCCAACGGGGCGGGCAAGACCACCACCGTCGAGATCTGCGAGGGCTTCACCCGCCCCGACGCCGGCGAGGTCCGCGTCCTCGGCATGGATCCCGTCGGCGAGAACGACGCCCTCCGCAGTCGTATCGGCGTGATGCTGCAGGGCGGCGGCGCCTACCCCGGCGCCAAGGCCAAGGAGATGCTGCGTCTGTGCGCCGCCTACAGCGCCGATCCGCTGGATCCGGACTGGTTGATGGAGGCTCTCGGGCTCACAGAGGTCGCGAACACCGGCTTCCGCCGCCTGTCGGGCGGCCAGCAGCAGCGACTGTCCCTCGCGTGCGCGCTGGTCGGGCGACCGGAACTGGTCTTCCTCGATGAGCCGACGGCGGGGCTCGACGCACACGCCCGGATCATGGTCTGGGAACTGATCTCGAGGCTGCGCGCCGACGGCGTGTCGATCCTGCTCACCACCCATCTGCTCGACGAGGCCGAAGAGCTGGCCGATCAGATCGTCATCATCGACCGCGGACGCGCGGTCGCCGCCGGGGCGCCCGCCGACCTGGTCCGTCGCGACGCCGAGGGCCAACTCCGGATCAGCGCCCACGGATTGACACCGGCCGCCCTCGAGACCGCACTGCCCGACGGCTACCGCTGCCACGTCTCCCCCGCGGGTGAACTCCTGGTCACCGGCGACGTGAACCCCGAACTGATCGCGACCATCTCGCGCCACTGCGCCGACAACGACATCCTCATCGAGTCGATGAACGTCGCGACCAACACGCTGCAGGACGTGTTCCTGACTCTGACCGGACGGGAGGTGCGGGCATGACCTCCGAGGTCCCGGCATCGAACAGATTCCCTGTCGGCACGTTCACGCCCAACCCGCGGCCGGCCCCGCTCGCGCGGATGCTGGCGGCGCAGACGCGGCTCGAGCTGGTCCTGCTGCTGCGGAACGGCGAACAACTGCTGCTGACGATGTTCATTCCGATCACCATGCTGATCGGAATGAGTCTCCTGCCCCTGACGAGCGAGGCGGGCGACACCCCTGCGGCCCGTGCCACGACCTTCGTCCCCGCGGTCCTGGCGGTCGCGATCATGTCGACCGCCTTCACCGGGCAGGCGATCGCCGTCGGCTTCGACCGCCGTTACGGCGCCCTCAAACGTCTCGGTGCCACTCCGATCCCCCGATGGGGCATCATCGCGGGCAAGTCCCTCGCGGTGCTGCTGGTGGTGATCCTGCAGGCCCTCGTCATCGGCGGAATCGGCCTGGCCTTCGGCTGGCGACCGGACATCGAGGGTCTGGCGCTCGGCGCGGTGGCCATCGTCCTCGGCACCGCCGCCTTCGCGTGCCTCGGACTGCTGCTCGGCGGCACTCTGAAAGCCGAAGTGGTCCTGGCCCTCGGCAACCTGATCTGGTTCGTCCTCCTCGGCCTCGCCGGCCTCGTCGTGTTCGACGAGCACGTGCCCGGCGTCGTGCACACGATCGCACGACTGTCCCCGTCCGGCGCCCTGACCGAGTCGCTCACGCGAGCGTTGGACTCGTCGGTCGACGTCTTCGGCTTCTGCGTTCTCATCGTCTGGGCCGTCGTCGGCGGCGCCCTGGCAGTTAGGTGGTTCCGGTTCCAATGATCGCAACGTGGTTCGGGTTCAAGAACCCCACGGCGAAGTTCCTCTACGGGTGGGCGATCGCCAACGTCGCGGCCAACGTCCTGCTGGTCGTGACTGGCGGCGGTGTCCGCGTCACCGGCTCCGGCCTCGGCTGCCCCACGTGGCCGCAGTGCACGTCCGGCAATATCGCCCCCGTCCCCGGCAACGCGATGGGCATCCACAGTGTCATCGAGTTCGGCAACCGGCTCCTGACCTGGGTCCTCGTCGCCGTCGCGGTCGCCACCTTCGTCGCGGTGATCCGCAGGCGTCCCGTCGACCGCCTCGCGCGCAAGCTCGCCCTCATCGTCGCACTCGGTGTACCCCTGCAGGGCGTCATCGGCGGCATCACCGTGCTCACCCACCTGAACCCGTGGGCGGTGTCCCTGCACTTCGTGGCGACGATGGTGATCATCTCGATCGCCACGTGGCTCGCCATCCACGTCCGTCCGCGCGATAATGCCGCATCGACGGGTGCGGCGGCCCCTCAGCCGCCCGTGCTGCGCCGCGTGGCCGTGATTCTGGCGTGGGCCATCTACGTGACCACCTGGGTCGCGGTGTACTTCGGCACCATCGTCACCGGGTCGGGCCCCCACTCGGGTGACGACATCGCGATGCGCAACGGCCTCCGCTTCGATCAGATGGCGATCCTCCACGCCGACGCGGTGTGGGTGATGGTGGGCCTGACCGCTGCGATCATCGTCCTCGCGATCGCCGGCGTGTCGTCGCTGCGCAGGTCGACGGTGATCTTCGGCGCCGTCGTACTGCTTCAGGGGTTGATCGGGTACGTCCAGTACGTGCTGCACGTGCCGGCCGGTCTGGTGATCCTGCACATGTTCGGCGCGTCGATCCTGATGATCGGCGCCACGCAGCTGGTCCTGGCCGCCAAGCGCGTCGCCTGACCCACTGGCTCAAACGAATCAGCCCGGAGCGTGATGCTCCGGGCTGATCTCGTGATGCGCGGGCCGGGCCCGCGCGATGTCAGTCGAGTTCCTTCGTGTTCCGGGCCTTCGGGAACCGCGTCTGGTGGGCCACCCAGCCCGCCATCTTGCGCCAGTGCGACGGCCGGACGTTGGTGACCGAGGTCAGTTCGCGATCCCATTCGGCCGTCTCGAGTCCGTCGACGGCGTCGACGACGGCCTCTGCGGTCGCCACGCTGTCGACGACGCGGTCACCGAGGATGCCTCCCTCGGCGCCGACCAGGGTCAGGCGGACGCCCGCTGCCCCGATCGGCTGGATGACGGCCTTGGCGGAGCCGCCTTCTGCGGCGACGAACTTCCGCACTGCGGAGACGACGGCGGCGGGGGCACTGGCTGCGGCGGTGGAAACGGCGGTGTCTTCGCTCATGACCGACGAGTATACCGGCGTGCAAAAATAGGACCATGCGCGCAATCGAAGTGTCGGCCCACGGTGGCCCCGAAGTCCTGGAACTCGTCGACCTTCCGGTTCCCGAGCCGCGGTCGGATGAGGTCCTCATCGCCGTCCACACGGCGGGCGTCAACTTCATCGACACCTACCTGCGCGAAGGCCGCTACCCCTCCACGCCCCGCTACATCCCCGGCGGCGAGGGCGCGGGCGTCGTGGTCGCCGTGGGTGACGACGTCGTGGCCCGGTCCGTCGGCGATCGGGTGGCTTGGTGCGACGGCGGCCAGAGCTACGCCGAGTTCACCACGCACCGTGCGGAACGCACCCTGCCGATCCCCGAGGGCGTCGACGACGCGGTGGCCGGGTCGTCGCTGCTGCGCGGCCTCACCGCCCACTACCTCCTCGACGGCAGTGCGCATCCCACAGCCGGGGACACGATCCTCGTCCATGCCGGTGCCGGCGGCGTGGGTCTGATCCTGACCGAGTGGGCGACGGCCCGCGGCATCCGCGTCATCACCACCGTCTCATCGGACGAGAAGGAGTCGCTCTCGCGCGCCGCCGGAGCCGCCGAAGTCCTCCGGTACGGCGACGATGTCGCCGAGCGCGTGCGTACCCTCACCGAGGGCCGGGGTGTTCCAGTCGTGTACGACGGCGTCGGTGCCACCACGTTCGAGCAGTCGGTGGCCGCCACGGCCATCCGGGGCACCATCGTCCTGTTCGGCGGCGCCAGCGGTGCCGTGCCGCCGTTCGACCTGCAGCGTCTCAACCCCGCCGGGTCCCTGTCGGTCACCCGGCCCACGCTCGCACACTTCATCAGCGATCCGGCCGAATTCCAGTGGCGCGCCGACGAGTTCTTCACCGCGGTCGCCGACGGCACCCTCACGGTGAACGTCGGTCAGCTCTTTGCGCTCGAGGCCGCGGCGGACGCCCACCGTGCGCTCGAGTCGCGGCGAACCGTCGGATCGACGGCCTTGAACGTCACTGCAGGAGCGGGTTCCGGTGACTAGCACCGCACGCAGCGGAGCGAAGTGGGGCGTCGTCGCGGTCGCGGCGCTTGCAGCGCTCCTGCTCGCTCGTCCACTCGGCGGAATCGGCATGCTCGTGGTTCTCGCCGCGGTGCTGGGCATCGGCCTGCTGGCCGTCAACACCCCGGAGCTGTCGCGACCGGCCACCGTCAAGAACCCCGATCCGCTTCCTGCTGCGAAGCCGCGCCCCGTGCTGTCGGTCCGGGATCGCTGGCAGCGCGGGATCGAACATCACAATCAGGTCCTCGGCGCCTACGGGTCGTTCGAACTGGACCCCAAGATGCTCCTGCAGTACCCGGCGCTCTGGGATCTGTCGGCACCGCAGGTCATCGCCTTCCACGACAGCCTCGAGACGGCCGGCGAACTCCGCTCCGACGAGTTCCCCGGTGAAGCGATGGCAGAGAAGTACGTCGCGGCCGTCAACGAGCTGCGCAGCACCTGGGCGGCCGCCGACCGCTTCGCCCGGTCCACCGGCACCGGTGCCCTGAGTGCCGACGATGCGCGCGACTGTCGTCGGGCGCTGAAACTGCTCAACCACGCGGAGTCGGCGGAGAACGCCGAGCGGGCCACCTACCTGCAGCAGGTTCTCGGCACCGTCGACCGGCTCGCCGAGCGCGGCGTGGTTCCGCGGCCCGATCGGGCACGGGCGAGCCTGCAGACCAAGATCCGCCGCGCGATCGAGGCCTGACGGTGTCTTAGTCGGTTCCGTCGCGCAGGAAGCGGCCACGGGTCGAGTAGACACCGGCGACCTCGGTCGAGCTCGGGCCGACGACCATCTGAATCGTCACCGGCACCCGGCCGGGATGGTCGTCGTTGCGAGCGACTCCGATCTTCGCCCCGATCGCGTCGCGATCGTATGCGGGGACCAATCTGCGTCGAGCGAGGTCGTCCCGCACGGACGCCATCGTCGCCCCGGTCAACCCGGTCAGGGAGAAGCCGTCGGGCTCGTCGGTCGTAGTGGCCTTGCGCACGACGGGGAACGAACCGACGTCGACGGCGATCGAACTGATCGGTCCGCCATCGAAGTACAACTCGAAACCCGACTCGAAGCGGCCGTGTCGGGACGCTGCTTCGTCGAGCGACCGGAACTCGATCCGGTACAGCACCTTTGCATCGGGCTCCAGTCCCGCAGCGGTCATCACCCGCGATGCGACATCCAAGAACCGGTCGATCGACGCCGCGTCCACGGTGTCGGCCAGGTTCCCCGAGGTGTCCGACTCGATCGGGAACCCACCGCCGACGAACCGCGCGACCACTCTGCCGTCCGCGGACCGCGGTTCGATCTTCACCGACGGGGCCTTCGCCGACTCCGGCGACGACGGGTCCGACGACCCCACTCGCTCCCAGGCGGAGACGACGCGGTCGCGGACACCGTTGAGGTCGAGTCGAGCCAGGTCGGATCGACCGAACACGGTCCGCTGGGAGGTCCTCGCGGATGTCGGGGCGTACCAGCCGTTCTCGCCCGAGCGGTACGTGTAGACCTGCATGCCGGTGCGTTGATCGAGGACGTACAGCGTCTCCCGGTCGCCGTCGATCTCGATCTGGAGAATCGACTCGGCGCCGTTCGGCGCGACCTCGTCAGCGCGGTCGAGCGCGCGTTTCAGGGCTGCCGACAGGTCGCCGGGCTCGATCCTCTCGTCGGACGACTCCTGCTCGGCGCCGACGATGCCGCTCGGGGTCAGGACGGCGACCGCGGGAATGCCGAACAGCAGGATCGACGCCACGACGACGCCCGCACCGCGACGCGCGAGGGTCGGGTGCTCGGGGCGCAGAGAGCCGACCGTCCAGAGGGCGAAGGCCGCGGCGGCCGCGCCGATCAGTGCGGAGACCACTCGCTGGTCCACGAGAACGGCGGCGACGATGCCGACGGTCGCGACGACGGCCGCGACGCCGATGCGCACGGCGGGAGTGCCGGGCCGCGTCATGGGATGCAGGTCCTCCGGGGCCGGTGAACTCTGTTAGAAGAAGCTCGCGATGGTCGGCATGTTGATGACGGCGTCGACGGCGAGACCACAGCACAGGAGCGCCAGGTACTCGTTGGACGTCAGGAAGATCTTCAACGGCTTCACCTCGACGCCGCGTCGGGTCTCGATCCACAGCTTGGTCACCATGTAGATGAACCACGTACCGGCGCCGACTGCGACGACCAGGTAGATCCAACTGGTGACGGGGATCAGGGCGAACGAGGTCAGGACCGTCGCCCACGTGTAGGCGAGCATGTGGGTCGTGACGCGCTCGTCGCTCGCGATGACCGGGAACATCGGGACGCCGGCGGCCCGGTAGTCCTCGCGGTAGCGCATGGCCAGCGCCCAGGTGTGCGGCGGCGTCCAGAAGAAGACGACCAGGAACAGGACGAAGGGCTCCCAGCTCAGGGTGCCGGTGACGGCGGACCAGCCGACCAGGGCGGGTGTGCAGCCTGCGGCGCCGCCCCAGATCACGTTCTGCCAGGTGTGGCGCTTGAGGATCAAGGTGTACACGCCGGCGTAGAAGCCGATGGTGATCCACACCAGGACCGGCGGCAGCCACTTGTTGCCGGTGCCGAAGTACAGGACGGCGAAGGACGCGAAGGCGAGCACGATGCCGAAGATCAGCGCATTGCGCACCGGCACCGCGTGACGCGCCAGCGGCCGCTTCTGCGTGCGCTTCATCTTCTGGTCGATGTCGGCGTCGGCCACCATGTTGAGGCTGTTGGCGCTCGCGGCGCCGAGCCAGCCGCCGATCACCGTGACGGCGATCAGTGCGATGTTCACGTGGCCGCGGTCGGCCTGCAGCATCACCGGGATCGTCGAGACGAGGAGCAGCTCGATGACGCGCGGTTTAGTGAGCGCGATGTACGCCAGCACGGTGTTCCACACGCGGGTGCCCGTACCGACCGATCCACCCGAAGTCTCGGTGGACATCGGGGTCGAGGAGGCGTCGGTAGCCGCGCGTCCCTCAATACTCACAGATGCTCCTCACATTGGGCCTGGTGGAATCCTGGCCGCAGGCACGACGACAGGCCACTACTACACACGATGGTAGACCGCCGGACGACCGAGGAGAGAATCGGCGTTGTCCGGATCACCTCGCACTCACCCTGCGCATTGACGTCAGTCACATCCTTCCGGAACGCGCTCCGCCCGCACACGGACCGAACACGGACCGCTAGGCTGGAAACGCTAATGCGTCCGAGCACCAAGAACAAGGCATCAGGAGACTCCACCACCGTGGCCATTACCGACGAGATCCGCGCGCTCACCCAGCAGGTTCACCCCTCTGATTGGACCGACCTTGACACGAAGGCCGTCGACACGGCCCGGATCCTGGCAGCCGACGCCGTCCAGCACTGTGGCAGCGGCCACCCCGGCACCGCGATGAGCCTCGCTCCCCTCGCGTACACCCTGTACCAGCGCGTGATGCGCCACGATCCCACCGACCCCGAGTGG
The DNA here is from genome assembly GCF_001305675.1 of Gordonia phthalatica. Lineage (NCBI taxonomy): Bacteria > Bacillati > Actinomycetota > Actinomycetes > Mycobacteriales > Gordoniaceae > Gordonia > Gordonia phthalatica. The sequence goes on along the minus strand of NZ_CP011853.1, from coordinate 2,145,779 downwards.
GTCGGCCGCGACCGCTTCGTCCTGTCGTGCGGACACTCCAGCCTCACCCAGTACATCCAGCTGTACCTCGGCGGCTTCGGCCTGGAGCTCGGCGACCTGGAGGCGCTCCGCACGTGGGGCTCGCTGACTCCCGGCCACCCCGAGTACCGCCACACCAAGGGCGTCGAGATCACCACCGGCCCGCTCGGCCAGGGCCTCGCATCGGCCGTCGGCATGGCGATGGCCGCGCGCCGCGAGCGCGGACTGTTCGATCCGGAGGCAGCCGCCGGGCAGAGCCCGTTCGACCATCACATCTACGTCATCGCCTCCGACGGTGACATCGAAGAGGGCGTCACCTCCGAAGCCAGCTCGCTCGCAGGCACCCAGGAGCTCGGCAACCTGATCGTCTTCTACGACCAGAACCACATCTCCATCGAGGACGACACCCAGATCGCCCTCACCGAGGACACCGCCAAGCGATACGAGTCCTACGGCTGGCACGTGCAGGTCGTCGAAGGCGGCGAGGACATCGTCGCGATCGAGAAGGCCGTCGAGGCCGCGAAGGCCGTCGCCGACAAGCCGTCGATCATCTGCCTGCGCACCATCATCGCGTGGCCCGCACCGACCAAGATGAACACCGGAGCCTCGCACGGCAGCGCCCTCGGCGCCGACGAGGTCGCGGCCACCAAGGAGCTCCTCGGCTTCGACCCGACCAAGAATTTCGACGTCGCCGACGACGTCATCGCGCACACGCGCGCGCTGGCCGACCGCGCGGCCGCCGACCGCGCCGAGTGGCAGAAGGGCTTCGACGCCTGGGCCGCCGACAACGCCGACCGCAAGGCGCTGTTCGACCGTCTCTTCGCGCACGAACTCCCCGAGGGCTGGGCCGACGCCCTGCCGACGTGGGAGACCGGAGACAAGGACGTCGCCACCCGCTCGGCGTCGGGCAAGGTCCTGTCGGCGCTCGCACCGATCCTCCCCGAGCTCTGGGGCGGCTCCGCCGACCTCGCCGGCTCCAACAACACCACCATGGACGGCGCCACGTCGTTCGGTCCCAAGGCCATCAGCACCGGCACCTGGACCGCCGACCCGTACGGTCGCACCCTCCACTTCGGCATCCGCGAGCACGCGATGGGCTCCATCCTGTCGGGCATCGTGCTCCACGGTCCCACGCGCGCCTACGGCGGCACCTTCCTGCAGTTCGCCGACTACATGCGTCCGGCGGTCCGCCTCGCGGCGCTGATGGAGATCGACCCGATCTACGTGTGGACGCACGACTCCATCGGACTCGGCGAGGACGGCCCCACCCATCAGCCGGTGGAGCACCTCGCCGCACTGCGCGCGATCCCGAACCTCGACGTCGTGCGCCCGGCGGACGCCAACGAGACCGCGCACGCCTGGCGCCACCTGCTGACCCGCCGCAACCGGCCGGTCGGTCTGGCGCTGACCCGCCAGAACGTCCCGGTCCTGGAGGGCACCTCGTTCGAGGGCGTCGCCCGCGGTGGCTACGTGCTGTCCGACGGCGACGACGGCGCCTTCGACGTCGTGCTCATCGGCACCGGCTCCGAGGTCTCCCTCGCCGTCGAGGCCGCGAAGTCCCTGGCAGCCGAGGGCGTCAACGCGCGCGTCGTGTCGATGCCATCGCTCGAGTGGTTCGCCGAGCAGGACGCGGACTACCGCGAGTCGGTCCTGCCGACCGGTGTCCCCCGCGTCGCCGTCGAAGCCGGCATCGCCATGCCGTGGCACGCGGTGGTCGCGGGCGGCGAGATCGTGTCGCTGGAGCACTTCGGCGCTTCGGCCCCGTACAAGAAGCTGTACGAGGAGTTCGGCATCACCGCCGACGCCGTCGCCGCCGCCGCGCACCGCGTGCTCGGCCGCTGACCTCATCGCTGAATTCGGACAGGAGAGACATCATGTCGCAGAACCAGAAGCTCGCTGAACTGTCGGCCGCCGGAGTCTCGGTGTGGCTCGACGACCTCTCGCGCGATCTCATCACCAACGGTGGACTGCAGGAGGAGATCGACACCCACTCGATCGTCGGTGTCACCACCAACCCGGCCATCTTCCAGAGTGCCATCTCGAAGTCGGACCTCTACGTCGAGCAGATCAACACGCTCGCGAAGTCGGACGCCGACGCCGACGCCGCGCTGACCGCCATCACCACGGACGACGTCCGCTCGGCGTGCGACGTCCTCGCACCCGTCTTCGAGGCCACGGACGGTCACGACGGTCGCGTGTCCATCGAGGTGGATCCTCGCCTCGCGAACGACACCGACGGCACCGTCGCCCAGGCCGTCGAACTGTGGAACCTGGTCGACCGGCCCAACCTGTTCATCAAGATCCCGGCCACCAAGGCGGGCATCCCGGCGATCGCTCGCGTGATCGCCGAGGGCATCAGCGTCAACATCACCCTGATCTTCTCGGTGGAGCGCTACCGCGAGGTGATGGACGCGTACCTGGACGGCCTGGACACCGCGCTCCGCAACGGGCACGACGCGGGCAAGATCGAGTCGGTCGCGTCGTTCTTCGTCTCCCGCGTGGACTCCGAGATCGACGACCGCCTGAACGCGATCGGCACGCCCGAGGCACTGGAACTGCGCGGCAAGGCCGGTCTGGCGAATGCCCGCCTGGCCTACGCCGCCTACCGCGAGGTGTTCGAGACCGAGACCCGGTTCCCGGATCTGCAGGCGCACGGTGCGCTGCCCCAGCGGCCGCTGTGGGCGTCGACCGGCACCAAGAACGCCGAATACCCCGACACGCTGTACGTCAGCGAACTGGTGGCGCCGAACACCGTCAACACCATTCCGGTCAAGACGCTCAACGCCTTCGCCGACCACGGCTGGGTGAACACCGAGTCGATCATCGGGAAGGAAGCGGAGTCCCGGCAGATCTTCGACGCGCTGACTGCCGTCGGCGTCGACCTCGCCGACGTCTTCCAGAAGCTCGAGGACGAGGGCGTCGCGAAGTTCGAGGTGGCCTGGGCCGACCTGCTGGGCGCCACCCAGACGCAACTCGACGCCGCACAGAGCTAGACGGGCTGACGTCGATGGCACGCGCGGAGAAGCCGACGTGGTCCAATCCGCTTCGCGATCCGCACGACACGCGGCTGCCGAGGATCGCCGGGCCGTCAGCCCTGGTGATCTTCGGCGTCACCGGTGACCTCGCGCGGCGCAAGCTGATGCCGGCGATCTACGACCTCGCGAACCGAGGCCTCCTGCCGCCGAGTTTCGCGCTGATCGGGTTCGCCCGCCGCGACTGGGAGCACGAGGACTTCGCCCAGGTGGTGCGGGAGGCCGTCGAGGCGGGCTGTCGCACCGGCTTCCGTCAGGAGGTCTGGGATCGGCTCAGTGAGGGCATCCGGTTCGTCGCAGGCACCTTCGAGGACGACGATGCGTTCGCGCGGCTCCAGCAGACCCTCACCGATCTGGACGCCGAACGCGGCACCGACGGCAACCACGCCTACTACCTGTCGATCCCGCCGAAGGCGTTCCCGACCGTCCTGTCCCAGCTGCGCCGGACCGGCATGGCGGATCCGACCGGCTCCAGTTGGCGGCGCGTGGTCATCGAGAAGCCCTTCGGACACGACCTGGAGAGCGCCCGCGAGCTCAATGCCCTGGTCGGCAGCGTGTTCCCCGAGGAGTCGGTCTTCCGCATCGACCACTACCTCGGCAAGGAGACCGTCCAGAACATCCTGGCGCTGCGGTTCGCGAACCAGCTCTTCGATCCGCTGTGGAGCTCCCACTACGTGGACCACGTGCAGATCACGATGGCCGAGGACATCGGGCTCGGCGGTCGCGCAGGCTACTACGACGGCATCGGCGCCGCTCGCGACGTCATCCAGAACCACCTCTTGCAGCTCCTGGCTCTGGTCGCCATGGAGGAGCCGGTGTCGTTCTCGCCCCGGCACCTGCAGACCGAGAAGATCAAGGTCCTCTCGTCGACCCGCAACATCATGCCGATCGCCGAGAACTCCGCCCGCGGGCAGTACGGTCCGGGCTGGCAGGGCTCCGAGCCGGTCGTCGGACTGAAGGACGAGGAGGGCTTCTCCCCGGACTCCACGACCGAGACCTTCGCGGCCATCGCCCTGGAGGTCGATACGCGCCGCTGGGCCGGCGTCCCCTTCTACCTCCGCACCGGCAAACGCCTGGGCCGTCGCGTCACCGAGATCGCCATCGTCTTCAAACGGGCGCCGCACCTACCCTTCGACGACACCATGACCGAGGAGCTCGGTCAGAACGCACTGGTGATCCGGGTGCAGCCCGACGAGGGCGTCACCCTCCGGTTCGGCTCCAAGGTGCCGGGCAGCGGCATGGAGGTGCGCGACGTCAACATGGACTTCTCGTACGGCGGCGCGTTCACCGTGTCGTCACCGGAGGCCTACGAGCGCCTGCTGCTCGACGTCATGCTCGGTGAGCCCTCGTTGTTCCCGGTCGACGAGGAAGTGGAACTGAGCTGGCAGATCCTGGACCCGGTCCTGGAGGACTGGGCCGCGTCCGGCGCCCCGGACGAATACGAGTCCGGCACATGGGGTCCGACCTCCGCGGACGAGATGATGGCACGCACCGGACGAGTGTGGAGGCGCCCGTGATCGTCGACCTGCCCGACACCACCACCGAGGAGATCAGCAAGAAGATCGTCCACCTGCGCCGCACCGGCGGCGCGGTGACGCTCGGTCGCGTGCTGACGCTGATCATCGACCTGGACGACGGCGACGACGCCGAGGACGCCGTGGAGGCCTCCAACAGGGCCAGTCGCGAGCACCCGTGCCGCGTGATCATGGTGGTGCGCCACGACCGCTCCGCGGCGCCGAAGCTCGACGCCCAGTTGCGGGTCGGCGGCGACGCCGGCGCGTCCGAGGTGGTCGTGCTGCACCTGACCGGTCCCCTGGCCGACCATCCGCACGCGGTGGTGACCCCGTTCCTGCTGCCGGACACCCCGGTCGTCACCTGGTGGCCGGGCCGTGCGCCCGCCCGACCGGCCGACTCCCGGCTCGGTCGGTTGGCGTCGCGCCGCATCACCGACAGCAGGCGGAGCGACGATCCCGGTGCCCTGCTCGGCGCACGTCGGGTCGGCTACACGCCCGGTGACACCGACCTCGCGTGGGCGGCCATCACCCAGTGGCGCGCCATGCTCGTGTCGGCGCTCGACCGACCCCCGCATACGGAGATCACCGCTGCGCGCGTCACCGGCCCCCACGACCTCGCCGGACTGGACCTGTTCGCCGGCTGGCTCGCGAACGCCCTCGGCGTCCCCGTGACCCGCTCCGACGGCGACATGTCGGTGACGTTGATCCGCACCGACGGCGAGCTGTCCATGAGCGTCGGAGACGAGGGCGGCGTGCTCCGCAGCACCGGACACCCGGACGGCCGGTCCCACTGGGCGCGTCGGACCACCGCCGAGTGCCTCGCCGAGGAGCTGCGCAGCCTCGACGCCGACGAGGTGTACGAAAGTGCCCTGCACGGGCTGTCCGGTGTCACGCATGAGGAGAGACCATGACCCGAGGAGAGACGACCGACCGGTCGGAACGCCTGATCTTCCCCACCGCCGCCGAACTGGTGTCGACCGCGGCGAAGCGCTTCGCGGCGACGGTGGCCGCCGCCCAGGAGACGCGCGGTCTGGCGACCGTGGCGCTGACCGGCGGTTCCAACGGCATCGCCCTGCTGCGCGCGCTCGCCGCCGACAGCGGCGACATCGACTGGTCCCGAGTCGAGATCTATTGGGGTGACGAGCGTTTCGTGCCGGCGAACGATCCCGAACGCAACGAGCTGCAGGCCCGCGAGGCACTCCTCGACCACGTCGCGGTGGACCCTGCGCGCGTGCACGTCATTCCGGCGTCCGACGGCGCCTGGGGCGACGACATCGATGCCGCGATGCGCGAGTACCGCCGACTGGTATGCCACAACACGGTCTTCGACGTCCATCTGCTCGGCATGGGCGGCGAGGGCCACATCAACTCCCTGTTCCCGCACACCGCTGCGACCGCCGAGGACTACGAGTCGGTCGTCGCGGTCACCGACTCCCCCAAGCCGCCGCCGCGTCGCATCACCCTGACGTTCCCGGTGATCAACGCATCTCGCGAGGTCTGGTTCCTGGTCTCGGGCGCCGAGAAGGCTGAGGCCGTCGCGGCTGCCGCCGCCGGCGCGTCGCGCCACGACTGGCCCTGCGCCGGTGCCTCCGGCACCGAGCGCACCGTCTGGTTCCTCGACCGCGCCGCCGCCGCAGACCTGCCGACTTCCTGACGGGCACCGCCCCCGACAGTCGACCCAGCCCGCGGCGGTTTCGACACGGACCTCCGCTGCGCTCCGGCCCGGCTCAACCATCGGGGGCAGGCCTAGCACGCACGTCTCTCTCCCCCGCGGTTTCGCCACGGGCTTCCGCTCCGGTCCGGCTCAACCGTCGAAGGGACAGTGGGCGACTCGGCGAAAGCCGTGCCGTCTCCGCACCGATCTCCCCGAACCGCCACTAATCGTCGAATAGGTTGTTACGGTCGGTTCACCCGATAGTCAAGACCTCGAACATACGAAACCTTGGGCGCCCGAAAACGCGTGACACCGCAGCGAACCCGACGTTCGCCGCATCCGGTCGACGCCCAGCGGGGAGAAGGCAGACATGACATCTCGACGCGACAACCGGACTCTGATTCGAAAGGGCGCGGCCCTGATCGCCGCCGTCCTTCTCGCAGCCACGACACTCAGTGCCTGCACCAAGACCGACGACGAGGCGACGACCCTCGAGTCCCTCCGCGAGAAGGGGACGGTCACCGTCGCCTTCGCCAACGAGGCCCCCTACTCCTTCGAGAAGGACGGCGACGTCACCGGCGGCACCATCGCGCTGCACCGTGAAGTCTTCAAGCGTCTCGGCGTCCCGAACCTGAAGGGCGTGAAGACCGACTGGGGCGGCCTGATCCCGGGCCTGAACGCGAAGCGGTACGACCTCGTCAGCGCCGGCATGTCCATCACCCCCGAGCGCTGCGGTCAGGCGGCGTTCAGCGTGCCCGAGATCAACTACACGACGGCGCTCATGGTGAAGCCCGGTAACCCGATGAACCTGTCGAACATGGACTCGGTGAAGAAGTCCGGCGCCAAGCTGGCGGCGATGACCGGGGCGATCGAAGCCGACTACGCCAAGGAGCTCTCGATCCCGAACACGATGCTCGTGAAGGACCAGCAGTCCGGCATCGACGCCGTCAACTCCGGACGCGCCGACGTCTTCGCCCTCACCGCCGTGTCGCTGAAGTACGCGAAGGACAACACGCCTGGACTGAACGTCGAGGTCACGAAGCCGTTCATCGCCGTGATCAACGGCAAGGAGCAGAATCCGGCCGGTGCGACGGTCTTCCGGAAGCAGGACACCTCACTGCGCGACGCCTACAACGCCGAGGTCAAGAAGATCCTCTCCGATCCAGCCGAGTACATGCGGATCCTGGGGCCGTTCGGGTTCACCAAGGAGAACATCCCCGATCCCTCGCTGACCACCGAACAACTCTGCAGCGGAAAGTAGTCGGGGTCCGCACTCGGTGAATCACAACATCGACGCTCTCGTCGATGCCCTGCCGTCCATCTGGCAGGGCATCGTCGTGACCCTGGAACTCACGGTCGGCGGCGGACTGCTGGCCTTCGTCCTGGCCGTGGTGCTCGGCACCGTGGTCCGCCTGCGGTCCTTGCCGGTCCGGTTCGTCGCCCGCGTCCTGATCGAGTTCTTCCGCGGCACATCACTCGTCGTCCAGCTGTTCTGGCTGTTCTACGTGTTGCCGCTCCTCGGATACCAGCTCGACCCGGTGCTCTGCGGCATCCTCGCGCTCGGCCTCAACTACGGCGCGTACGGGGCCGAGGTGGTGCGCGGCGCACTCGACGCGGTCCCGCGCGGACAGATCGAAGCCGCGGTCGCCCTCAACTTCAGTACCGTGCAGCGACTACGGCGGGTCGTGTTCCCGCAGGCTTGGGCGATGATGATCCCGTCGCTCGGCAACTTGCTGATCCACCTCCTGAAGGGCACCGCGTTCGCGATGTTCATCACGATGCAGGACCTGACCGCGAGCATCGTCGACCTGCAGAAGACGACCGGGAGCACACTGTTCTCCTTCGGGATCGGCCTGCTCATCTACCTGGTCCTCGCGTACGCGGTCTCCCTGCTCATCAACCTCGCCGAAGCCCGAGCCAAGCACCGTCTGGGCCGCGGACCGTCACTCCGCGAGGTGCTCAGCTTCCGGCCGACCACCGACACCGTTCGAGGAGGTGCCTCGGCCTGATGGATTGGAGTTGGGAACGAGCGCACGACGCTCTGCCCGTCCTGTGGGAGGGCTTCACGATCACCCTGCTGGCGACGCTGATCGGCTTCGTGCTCGCCGCGGTCTTGGGCCTGGTGATCGCCGTGATCCGGCGATCGGGGCCGCGGTGGCTCGCCGTCCCGGTGCACGCCGCAGCAGAGTTCATCCGCCTCACGCCGATCGTCATGCAGCTCCTGTTCGCGTTCGCGCTGCTGCCGAGCTTCACCCCGCTGAGCATCGGCGTCACCGTGCTGGGCGTGCACTACTCGAGCTACATGGCGGAGGTCTATCGGGCGGGGATCGAGGAGGTTCCGGTCGGCCAGTGGGAGGCGGCCCGCGCCCTGTCGCTGCCGCCCCTGCGGACCTGGCGCGCCGTGATCCTTCCTCAGGTGGTTCGCAGTTCGACGCCCGCGCTGGGCAACAATGCCGTGTCGATGTTCAAGGACACGCCCTACCTGTTCACCATCTCCGTGGTCGAGCTCGTGACGTCTGCGCAGACCTTCGGCGCCGCGCACTTCGCCTACCTGGAGGCGTTCACTCTCGCGGGCGCCTTCTTCCTGGTCGCGAGCTATCCGACCTCGGTTCTGATCCGACGACTGGAGAAACGTCTTGCCCTCTGACGACGCCCGATCGGGCACCGATGCGATGATCCGCTTCGACGACGTGGTGAAGCGGTTCGGCGACCACACCGTGCTCGACCACCTCGACTTCTCGGTGCAACGGGGCGAGAAGGTGACCTTGATCGGCCCCAGCGGCTCCGGCAAGACCACCATCCTCCGCCTCCTGATGACCCTGGAGAAGGTGACCGACGGCGTCATCTGGGTCGATGGGAAGCCGCTCAGCCACGAGTATCGCGGCGAGAAGCTGGTGCCCGCGAAAGAGAAGAGCCTGCGCGAGGCGCGGAAGAACATCGGCATGGTGTTCCAACAGTTCAACCTGTTCCCCAACATGAACGTTCTGCAGAACATCACCGAGGCTCCGGTGCACGTCCTCGGGCGCAGTCGCGACCAGGCCGTCGAACGAGCGCGCGAGCTGCTGGAGATGGTCGGGTTGAGCGACAAGGAGGACGCCCACCCCACCCAGCTCTCCGGGGGTCAGCAGCAGCGGGTCGCGATCGCCCGCTGCCTGGCGATGAGCCCCGACGTGATGCTGCTCGACGAGGTGACCTCGGCGCTCGATCCCGAATTGGTCGACGGCGTCCTCGGCGTCCTCCGCGACATCGCGACCAGCACCGACATCACCATGCTGATCGTGACGCACGAGATGCGTTTCGCCCGCGAGGTCTCCGACCGCGTCCTCATGTTCGACGCCGGCCGGATCGCCGAGGAGGGCACCCCAGACCAGATCTTCGAGACACCCCGCGAGGAGCGGACTCGGGAGTTCTTGAAGGCGGTGCTGTAGCGCGGTGCCGCCCCCGGCACCTATCCGCTGTTGCGCAACGCCGTCGCCAGACCGTTCATCGTGAGCTGGATGGCACGCCGGATCAGCGGCGAGTCCTCCCCCGAACGGAACCGCTTGAGCAGCTCCACCTGCATCAGGTTCAGCGGCTCCAGATACGGGAACCGGTTGTAGACCGACCGTTTCAGGGCTGCGTTGTCGGCGAGGAGATCGGAGGTGCCTGCGATCTTCGTGTACATCGCGATGGTCCGCTCGTGCTCGGCGACGATCATCGTGAACACCCGCTCGCGGAGGTCCTCGTCGTCGACGAGTTGTGCGTAGCGGTGTGCCAGGCCCATGTCGGACTTCGCGAGCACCTGCGCCATGTTCGACATCACCGATCGGAAGAACGGCCAGTTCTCGTAGTAGTCCTGCAGTTTCGCGAGGCGACGCTCATCGGCGCCGATCCACTCCTGCACGGCGCTGCCGACTCCGTACCAGCCGGGGAGCATGACGCGGCACTGCGTCCAGGACAGCACCCACGGAATCGCCCGCAGATCGGTGATGGCGGTCGTCTGCTTCCGCGACGTCGGTCGGCTGCCGATGTTGAGCGCACCGATCTCCGAGAGCGGGGTCGACGCGGTGAAGTACTCGACGAAGCCGGGCGTCTCGTGCACCAGAGCGCTGTACGCCCGACGGGCCAGTTCGGCGAGCTCGTCGAAGTCGGCGTAAGCCTCGGCGGGATCGTCGCCGAGTCCCTCGGTGTCCAGCAGGGTCGACTCGATGGTGGCGGCCAGCAGCGACTCCAGGTTGCGGCGGGCGCTGACGGGCTCGGCGTACTTGGCGGCGATGATCTCACCCTGTTCGGTGAGCCGCAGCGCACCCTGTACCGCGCCGGGCGGCTGTGCGAGGATCGCGTCGTAGCTGGGGCCGCCGCCGCGACCGACGGTGCCGCCGCGTCCGTGGAACAGTTGCAGCCGCACGTCCGCCTCGCGAGCGGCCTTCACCAGATCCAACTCCGCACGGTAGAGCGCCCAATTGGCCGCCAGGTATCCGCCGTCCTTGTTGGAGTCCGAGTACCCGAGCATCACCTCCTGGGTGTTTCCCTGCGCGCGGACCAGATCGCGGTAGAAGTCGAGCCCGAGGGTCGCCGTGAGGGTCGCCGCGCCGTCGCGCAGGTCCTCGATGGTCTCGAACAGCGGGACGACCCGGACACTGCACGACGGAGTCGCGCCCGGCACGTAGAGCCCGGCCTCCTTGAGGAACAGCAGCGCCTCGAGCATGTCCGACACCGAGGTGCACATGCTGATGATGTAGTTGGGCACGGCCCGGGGCCCGAAGCGGTCGACGGCGCCGGCCGCCGCGTGGACCACACCGAGCTCCTTGATCGCGAGGTCGCTCAAGTCGGCGTCGGGTGACGTCAGCGGACGCCGCGACGTGAGTTCGCGGCTGAGCAACTCGACTCGCGCCGGTTCGTCGAGCGCCGCGTAGTCGTCGCAGACGCCCGCCCACGCGAGCAGTTCGGCGACCACCTCCTCGTGGGTCTCGGAGTTCTGCCGCATGTCGAGGCCGGACAGGTGGAAGCCGAAGGTGCGGACCGCTTCGCGGAGTGCGGCGAGCCGGTCGTCCGCGATGGATGCGTCGGAGCCCGCGCGCAGGGCCTCGTCGATCACGTCGAGGTCGGCGAGGAACTCGTCGGCGTCGTCGTACGGCACAGACGACGCCGCGATGTCCCGTTCGGCGGGGTCGATCACGTCCTCGCCGAGCGTCACCAGTGCCCGTGCGAGCACTCGGGATCGCACGGCGGTGACCGCGGACCGGAACGGCTCATCGTCGCCGTCGACCGGTTCGCCTGCCGGCACGTGATGTGCGCCGAGCTCGGTCAGCGCCTCGGTCACCGGTCGGAACAGCCGCGCGGACAGGCTCAGTTCCTGGTGCAGCGTCGTCAACTGATCCAGGTGATACCTCATCACGGCGCGCGCCGCGCTCGACGACGCCTCGGTCACCACTTCGGCGGTGACGAACGGGTTGCCGTCGCGGTCGCCGCCGATCCAGGAGCCCATGCTGATCATCGACATACCGCCGAAGTCGGCGTCCGGGTAGGCCTCGGCGAGGGCCGCCCGGACGTCGTTGTTGAGGGCGGGCACCACGTCGAAGAAGGAGGCGCCGTAGTACCGCAGCCCCGTCACGATCTCGTCGGAGATGGTCAGGCGCCGCAGGCGGATCAGCGCCGTCTGCCACAGCAGCAGGATCTGCCTGCCGATGTCGGCCGACAGGGCGGCCTCCTCGGCCGGTGTCAGCTCGGTGCGGGAACGGATGCGCATCAGCTCGGTGATCCGGTTCTGGGCGTCGAACACGCTCCGGCGACGCGTCTCCGTGGGATGCGCGGTGATCACCGGGACCACCTCCGCGTCGACCAGTGCGGCAGCCACCTCGGCGTCGGAGAGGCCGGCGTCGGCGAGTTTCGCGAACGCACCCGCCAGCGACGACGGCTGAGCCGGATCGCCCGCCCGCAGATGGATGCGCCGCCGACGTTCCCGGTGCAGGTCCTCGGCGAGGTTGGCGAGCAGCGCGAAGTTGGTGAACGCGCGGATCACCGGCATCAGGTCCGACACACCGCGGCCGACGTAGCGAGCGGCGAGGTCGTCGCGCGTCCGGTCCGCGTAACGGATGCCGAAGGCGTCTTGGCGGGAGTCCTCGACCAGTCGGAAGGTCTCCTCCCCCGCATGCGCCCGGATCACGTCGCCGAGGAGCCCGCCCAGATAGCGGATGTCGTCACGGAGCGGTTCGGTCAGGACCCGACCGGTGTCGTCGACGCTGATGCGTTCGACCATCGGCGTCGCGATCGCCTGCTCGATCGCGGCGGGATTCGGGGTGTCGGGGGTCGAGCCGGTGGCAGCCATGTGACCAACGTACGACGATCTCGCCCCCTCCGCGCCCCTATCAGTCGTCGCAGCTCAGTCATCGCAGCTCAGTCGTTGCCGGACCGGATGTCGTCGCGCACGCGGGTCTCTCGGACGCCCGGCCACCGCCCTTCTCGCTCGTGGCGCCCGTGCTGCCGCGGATCGCGCTCGTGCCTGCCGCGCGATGGCCCCGCCCCGCGATGCGGTGGCACGATGTCTGCCACCGCGGCGACGGCGCGGTCGGCCAGTGCCTCTCCGGCGCCGTGGTAGAGCTGGGTGACCACGTCGATGCCCATCTCCTCGAGCTCCTGCACGTCTTCCCGGTACAGCGCCACCGAGGCGACCACGGCGCCGCCGTCGCCGACGCGCCTCAGTTCGCGCAGCGCCTCGATGTTCGCGTACTGAGCGGGCATCGCGAGCATGATGACCTTGATGTGCCCTGTATCGATGACGCGGGCCCAGAAGTCGTAGTCGGTCGCGTCGGCTTCCAGAACGTTGTAGCCCTCGTCCACCAGGACGCGCATCCGGTTCGGGTCGTGTTCGATGCCGAGGGCGCGGTAGCCGTACTCCTCCACCAGCTGCCGGTACGCGGACGAGCCGACACGTCCCATGCCGAGGACGATCGCGTCGGCGTCGCCGATGTCGATGAGTCGATCCTCGGGATGGATCTGTTCGGGCGGCCGCGTCGGGAGTCGGCGTGCGAACGCCGAGATGGCGGACACGCTGGTCGGGTTCATCAGGCCGGCGAGGACGAAGCCGCCCGAGACGGCGATCACGAGGGTCAACAGCCAACTGTCCGACAACCAGCCTCCTTCCGACCCCAGCTCGGCGACGATCAACGCGAACTCCGAATAGTTGGCGAGGGCGAGGGTCGCGAGCACGGCGGTGCGGTTGCGGAGCCCGAAGAGCCACAGCAGGCCCCAGTAGCAGAAGGCCTGGATCGGCAGCAGGAGCAGCAGGCTCAAGCCGATCGCGACATTGGCCCAGGTAGGGATGCCGTGGAAGCCGATGGAGACGAAGAAGCCGACCAGCAGCAGGTCCTTGATGCGGAACAGCGCGTTCGACAGCTGATCCGCTCCGGGACGGCGGGCCAGCAGCACGCCCATCATCAGGGCGCCGAGGCTCCCGGACAGCCCGACCTCGGTGAAGAGCAGGTAGCCGGGGATCAACGCCATGCCGATGCCGAACAGCATCTCCATCTCGCCGTGCCCGATCCGCGACCAGTACTTGCCCACCCACCCGATCACCGGAAGGACGACGACGAGGGTCAGCGCCCACGGGCTCGGCGGTGTGCCGCTGGTGACCGAGATGAGGATGACCGCGGCGATGTCCTGCATGACGAGCACGCCGATCACGATGCGGCCGTAGAGCGCCTGTTCGTCGCCGCGTTCCTGGAGGACCTTCACGGCGACGATGGTGCTGGAGAACGAGAGCGCCACCGCGATCGCGAAGAGAACCTTGAACTCCTCCGGGGCGAAGACGCCGACGGCCATCATGCCGGTGAGGACGCTGGTGCCGACGAACGTCATCACCAGCATGTGGAGTCCGGAGTTGAGCCAGACCTCCTTCTTGACCAGCGAGGTGACGTCGAGTTGGAGGCCGATCGCGAACAGCAGGAGCATGACGCCGATCTCGGCGACCTCGTCGATCCCCGCGATCTTCTCGACATGGGAGGCCTCGAGGAGGAATCCGGCGGCGAGGAAACCGATGAGCGGTGGGAGGCGAACAAGTTTCGCAACGAGACCGCACGCGAAGACCACCGCGACATACGTGGCAATGAGGGTCACGTCAGTACTGTACGGCCTCGTCGATCATCCTCCGGCCGCCGAGACGAATCTGGCCGCCGAGACGACTGTCTCGACGGCCAGGAGGTTTCCGGGCGGGGTCAGGCGTACTTGATGTCCAGTCCCACGCCGAAGATCAGGATGACCCAGATGATGCCGACGAACACGGTCAGCCGGTCGAGGTTCTTCTCGACGACCGACGATCCCGACAGGCTCGACTGGACGCCGCCGCCGAACAGCGAGGAGAGGCCGCCGCCCTTGGCACGGTGCAGCAGGACGAGGACGATCAGCATCACGCTGGTGATGATCAAACCGACGTTGAGCGCGATAGTCACGGGTGGAAGATCCTGTCCGTCGAAAGCGTGGGGTCGGCCACTGGTGCAGGAGGCCCGCAGACGACAGTGGCAGGTCGCCTCCGTCGGGAGGCAACCTGCCACAGTCTACGCGATGGGGGCCACGGGGTCCGCAACCACCCGCGCGCGGGTTCTACAGCAGCGGACCGCCGGCGGCGATCGCCGACAGCTGCGCGAACTCGTCGGCCTTGAGCGAGGCTCCGCCGACGAGTGCACCGTCGACGTCGGCCTGGGCGATGAGCTCACCGACGTTCTTGGCGTTCACCGAGCCGCCGTACAGGACGCGGACCGAGTCGGCCGTCTCCTGATCGGACAGTTCGGCGACGGCGCCGCGCACCGCGGCGCACACCTCCTGGGCGTCCGCAGCACTGGCCACGCGACCGGTGCCGATGGCCCACACGGGCTCGTAGGCGACGACCAGCTTCGCGATCTCCGCCTTCGACAGACCGGCCAGCGAGGCCTTGATCTGCTCGACGTTGTACGCGACGTGCTCGCCGGCCTCGCGGACCTCGAGTCCCTCGCCGATGCAGACGATCGGCGTGAGCTCGTGACGCAGTGCGGCCTTGGCCTTGGCCAGGACCACCTCGCTGGTCTCACCGTGCATACTGCGACGCTCGGAGTGCCCGACGACGACGAAGGTGCAGCCCAACTTCGCCAGGAAGGCGCCGCTGATCTCGCCGGTGTAGGCACCGGAGTCGTGCTGCGAGACGTCCTGCGCGCCGTAGGTGAGCAGGAGCTTGTCGCCGTCGATGATCGTCTGGATGCTTCGGATGTCGGTGAACGGCGGGATCACCGTCACGTCGACCTTCTCGAAGTACTTCTCCGGCAGGGCGAAGGAGATCTTCTGAACCAGCGCGATGGCCTCGTAGTGGTTCAGGTTCATCTTCCAGTTGCCCGCGATCAGCGGCTTGCGACTCACGACTGCACCTCCAGTACGGCCAGACCCGGGAGCTCCTTGCCCTCCAGGTACTCCAGCGACGCGCCGCCGCCGGTCGAGATGTGCGAGAACGCCTCGTCCGGGATGCCGAGTGCGCGCACCGCGGCGGCCGAGTCGCCGCCGCCGACCACGCTGTAGGCACCGTTCCGGGTGGCCTCGACGATCGCCTCGGCCACGCCGCGGGTGCCGTCGGCGAACTTCTCGAACTCGAACACGCCCGACGGGCCGTTCCAGAAGATCGTCTTGGCGCCGCGCAGGACGGCGGCGAACCGATCGACGGTGTCCGGACCGATGTCCAGGCCCATGCCCTCGGTGAAGCCGTCCGCGGTGGTGGCGATGCTGGTGTCCGCGTCGGCGGCGAACTCGCTCGCGACGACGATGTCGCGCGGCAGGTGGATCACGTCACCGAACTGCTCGAGCAGTCCCTTGCAGGTGTCGATCATGTCCTCCTGCATCAGCGAGGAGCCGACCGGGCTGCCCTGCGCCTTGATGAAGGTGAAGGCCATGCCGCCGCCGATGACGAGGGTGTCGACCTTGGGCGCGAGCGCCTGGATGACGCCGAGCTTGTCGGACACCTTGGAGCCGCCGAGCACGACGGCGTAGGGCCGTTCCGCGTCGGACGTCAGCTTCTTCAGGACCTCGACCTCGGTCGCGACCAGCGAACCGGCGTACGACGGGAGCAGCTTGGCGACGTCGTACACCGACGCCTGCTTGCGGTGGACCACGCCGAAGCCGTCGGAGACGAACGCGCCGTCGTCGCCGACCAGTTCGACGAGCGCCTTGGCGAGCTTGGTGCGCTCGGCGTCGTCCTTGCTGGTCTCACGGGCGTCGAAGCGGATGTTCTCCAGCAGGAGGACATCGCCGTCGGTGAGGCCCTCGGAGCGGGCGAGCGCGTCGGAGCCGACCACGTCGCCGGCGAGCTGGACGTTGCGGCCCAGCTCCTCCGACAGGCGTGCGGCGACCGGTGCCAGCGAGAGAGCCGGATCCGGCTCCCCCTTCGGGCGTCCGAGGTGTGCGGT
Organism: Gordonia phthalatica; assembly: GCF_001305675.1. Lineage (NCBI taxonomy): Bacteria > Bacillati > Actinomycetota > Actinomycetes > Mycobacteriales > Gordoniaceae > Gordonia > Gordonia phthalatica. The sequence goes on along the minus strand of NZ_CP011853.1, from coordinate 2,129,161 downwards.
GATGATGACCTTGGCGCCGGCGTCGACGAGCTTGGCGATGGTCGGAGCGGACGCGATGATGCGTCCCGGATCGGTGATCGTCCCGCCGTCGAGGGGAACGTTCAGATCCGAGCGCACCAGCACGCCGCGGCCCGAGACTCCTTCGGCCAGAAGGTCTTCCAGAGTACGAACTGCCATGGTTCTTACAGCGACTTCCCGACGAGGCCGATGAGGTCGACGAGGCGGTTCGAGTAGCCCCACTCGTTGTCGTACCAGGACACGGTCTTGGCCTGCTTGCCGATGACCTTGGTCAGGCCGGCGTCGATCAGCGACGAATGCGCGTCGGTGACGATGTCGCTCGAGACGATCGGTGCGTCGTAGTACTTCATGATGCCCTTGAGCGGGCCCTCTGCGGCGGCCTTGAACGCAGCGTTGATGTCCTCGGCGGAGGCCGACTTCTTCAGCTCCGAGGTGAGGTCGGTGACCGAGCCGGTGGGGATCGGCACACGCAGGGCGTAGCCGTCGAGCTTGCCGAGCAGCTCCGGCAAAACCAGGCCGATGGCCTTGGCGGCGCCGGTGCCGGTCGGAACGATGTTCACGGCGGCGGCGCGAGCGCGACGGAGGTCCTTGTGCGGGCCGTCCTGCAGGTTCTGGTCCTGCGTGTAGGCGTGGATGGTGGTCATCAGACCCTGCTCGATGCCGAACTCGTCGTTCAGCACCTTGGCCATCGGGCCGAGGCAGTTGGTGGTGCACGAGGCGTTCGAGATGATGTTCTGGCTGCCGTCGTACTTGTCGTCGTTGACGCCCATCACGATGGTGATGTCCTCATCGGAGGCCGGAGCCGAGATGATGACCTTCTTGGCGCCCGCGTCCAGGTGGCCCTGGGCCTTGGCGCGCGCGGTGAAGATGCCGGTCGACTCGACGACGACGTCGACGCCCAGGTCGCCCCACGGAAGAGCGGCGGGGCCCTCCTTGACGGAGAGCGCCTTGATCTTCTGCTCGCCGACGACGATGGTGTCGTCACCCTCGAGACGCACGTCCTGGGGCAGACGGCCCAGGATGCTGTCGAACTTCAGCAGGTGAGCCAGCGTGGCGTTGTCCGTCAGGTCGTTGACGGCGACGATCTCGATGTCGGTGGTCCCGAGCGCCTTCTGCGCCTCGACGGCACGGAAGAAGTTACGGCCGATGCGGCCGAAGCCGTTGACGCCTACCCGAACAGTCACTAGTTGCTCCTTAAGCGGTGAGTGTAGAGCCGGCGGTTCGATTCCGGCCCGCTCCTCCCAGCCTAAACGTCGCGCTCCGCCAGGTCACCGGAAGGTCACATCTCACGGGTGGGGTGTTGGTCACCGCACCGTCCGTCGACCGCCGTCAGGCCTCGTCGAGGAGCTCCGCGGTGACCGCGGACTCGGTGTCCGGGATGCCCTCGGACCGCGCCTTCTTGTCGGCCATGGACAGGAGTCGGCGGATACGGCCCGCGACCGCGTCCTTGGTCATCGGCGGGTCGGCGAGCTGTCCGAGCTCCTCCAGCGACGCCTGACGGTGCTCCACGCGAAGGCGCCCCGCGGCGACCAGGTGATCGGGGACCTCGTCGCCCAGGATGGCGAGCGCGCGCTCGACGCGAGCAGCGGCGGCCACGGCGGCGCGAGCCGAGCGGCGGAGGTTGGCGTCGTCGAAGTTGGCGAGCCGGTTGGCGGTGGCGCGGACTTCGCGACGCATGCGCCGCTCCTCCCACACCAGGCGGGTGTCGTGGGCGCCCATTCGGGTCAGGAGGGCGCCGATGGCCTCACCGTCGCGGATCACGACGCGGTCGCTGCCGCGGACCTCGCGGGCCTTGGCGGCGATGCCGAGCCTGCGGGCGGCGCCGACGAGGGCGAGCGCGGCTTCGGGGCCGGGGCAGCTGACCTCCAGGGACGACGACCGTCCCGGTTCGGTCAAGGAGCCGTGGGCGAGGAAGGCTCCGCGCCAGGCGGCCTCCGCGTCGCCGATGCTGCCGCCGACCACCTGGGCGGGGAGGCCGCGCACCGGACGACCGCGCATGTCTAGCAGACCGGTCTGGCGGGCCAGCGCCTCGCCGTCCTTGGTGACCCGGACGATGTAGCGGGCACTCTTGCGCACTCCGCCGGAGCGGAGCACGTGCACGTCGGCGTTGTATCCGAACAGCCCGTGGATCTCGTACTTCAGACGGCGGGCGACGTTGCCGAGATCCACCTCGGCTTCCACCACCACTCGCCCGTTCACGATCTGAAGTCCCCCGGCGAACCGCAGCAACGCCGACACCTCAGCCTTGCGGCTGCTGAGCTGCATCACCGACAACCGGCTCAGCTCGTCCTTGACCGCACCCGTCATAGCCACGGTGCAACGCCTCCTGTCCCCTCAGTTTCCCCCGGTCCCTGCCGTCGTCCACGGGTCGCATGCCCCCGGGCCGGCGGCCGGACATCTAAGTTCGATCCTACCGGCGATCATTTTTCGTTGAGCAGCCCCGCCACCGTCGCGGCCGTTTTCGCCGGATCGTGCACACCCGTTCCGGGGATCGCGAGATCGGCGACGCGCAGCTGCGCACCGAATCTCCCCGCCGCCCGTTCCAGGTGTTCGCGTTCCATTCCGGCCGGCACGGAGGCGGCGTCGACGATCACGTCGTCGACGCGGAGGCTCGACGCGTGCGCGTGCAGGACGTGCAGGTGTCGTTCCACCGAGAACCCGGTGGTCTCCCCCGGCTCGGCGACAAGATTGACGAACAACATCTTGCGCGCCGACGTGTCGTGCAGCGCCGCCAGCTGGTCGGGAACCAGGACGTGCGGAATGACGCTGGAGAACCAGGATCCCGGTCCCAGCGTCACGACGTCGGCGGCGCGGATGGCCTCGGTCGCCGCCCGGCAGCCGTCGGGGGCGTCGGGGATCAGTCGGACACGCCGCGGCTTCCCCGGTGTGGTCGCGACCGCCACCTGCCCGCGGATCACCCGGCTGACACGCGGATCGGACTCCAGTCCGGACACGTCGGCCTCGATGACGAGGGGGACGTTCGCCATCGGCAGCACGCGGCCGTCGACGTCGAACAGGTCCATCAGTTCGTCCAGCGCGGACACCACGTCGCCGGTCATCTCGGTGAGCCCGCTGAGCAGCAGGTTGCCGATCGGGTGCCCGGCGAGCGCCCCGTAACCGCCGAACCGGTGCTGCAGCATCTGCGCCCAGCGATCGTGCCGTGCCGCGACCTGCGGGTCGGTCCGGCGGCGGTCCTCGACGGCTGCGGGCGCGCCCATCAGGGCGGCGAGGGCCATTCGCAGGTCACCGGGCGGGATCTGTCCGAGTTCGGCGCGGAGTCGGCCCGAGGAGCCGCCGTCGTCGGCCACCGTGACGACCGCCGTCACGTCCGCGGTCAGGTAGCGCAGGGCGGTGAGGGTGTTGAACAGGCCGTGGCCGCCGCCGAGCGCGGTGGCCTTCAAGCCGTCGATCCTCATTCGCGCCCCAGATCGCGGTGGGTCACTTCGACGTCGTACAGCGGGTTGCCATCCGCGTCGACCGCTGCGGAGAGGCGACGGGCCAGGTCCTCGGACATGGCGACGCTGCGGTGTTTGCCGCCGGTGCAGCCGACGCCGAGCGTCATGTAGCCCTTGCCCTCGCGGAGGTAACCGCGGCCGACGATGCCGACCAGGTCCACGTAGCGGTCCAGGAACTCGGCGGCGTCCTCCTGCTGCAGGACGTAGTCGCGCACCTGAGGTTCCCGACCGTTGTGCTCGCGGAGCTCCGGGATCCAGTACGGGTTCGGGAGGAAGCGGACGTCGGTCACCAGGTCGCAGTCGATCGGCAGGCCGTACTTGAAGCCGAACGATTGCACGGCGATCGACAGTCGCCGGCCGGCGACGCTGGGAAAGGCGTTCTCGACGATCGACCGCAGTCGGGTGGAGCTGAGGTTCGAGGTGTCGATGACGGTGTCCGCGGCGTGCGCGACGGGGTCCATGATGGCGCGCTCCGCAGCGATGCCCTCACCGAGAGTTCCATTGCCCTGCAGCGGATGTCGTCGCCGCACCTGCTCGAAGCGACGGACCAGGACGGCGTCGGAGGCGTCGACGAAGATCATCGACGTGGTGGCCCCGCCCTCCTCCAGGTCGTGTCGCAGCTTCTTCATCTCGCCGTCGAACGACGGGTCGCCACCGCGCACCACCATCGCGATGCGCTGGGCGCCGACCTCGCTGCTGCGGACCATCTGGACCAGCGCCGCGATGAGTGACATCGGGACGTTGTCGCTGACATACCAGCCGTCGTCCTCGAGGACGTTGGCGACCGACGTGCGGCCGGCGCCGGACATGCCGGTGACGAACAGCACGGTGGTGCGGTTCTCCGAATCACTCAACTTACGGTTTCCTTCGTGTCGGTGCTGGGGTGCGGATCGTGCGGGGTGTCCTCATCGAGTGCATCACGAACAGCCTGCGCTGTCGCGGGACCGATGCCCTTCACTTCCGCGATCTCCTCCACCGTCGCACGCTTCAGGTTCGCGACGGAACCGAAATGGGTGACGAGTGCGGTCCGTCGACCGGCTCCGAGTCCGGCGATGCCGTCGAGCGCCGAGGCGGTCATCCGTTTGCTCCGCTTGCTGCGATGGAAGGTGATCGCGAAGCGGTGGGCTTCGTCGCGCACGCGCTGCAGCAGGAAGAGGGCTTCACTGTTGCGCGGGAGGATCACCGGCTCATCATCACCCGGAATCCACACTTCTTCGAGTCGTTTGGCCAGACCGACCACCGCGACGTCGGTGACGCCCAGGTCGTCGAGCACGCTGGCGGCCGCATGTGCTTGCGGCGCACCGCCATCGACCACGAAGAGGTTCGGCGGATACGCGAACTTCTTGGGCTTGCGCGAGGTGGTCTCGTCGTCCGCGGCGGTCTCCCCCGACGGCGATTCGGCGGGCGGCGGCGTGACGGCTCCGTCCCGGTGCCGTTCGAAGCGGCGGCGGGTCACCTCCGCGATCGACGCGACGTCGTCGGAGTGCCCGTCGCCGGCCGCCTCCTTGATCGAGTAGTGACGGTAGTCCGATTTCCGGGAGACACCGTCCTCGAAGACCACGAGGGACGCCACGACATCGGTGCCCTGGACGTGCGAGATGTCGATGCATTCGATGCGCAGCGGCGCATCGTCGAGGCCCAGGGCCTCCTGCAGTTCGGTGAGGGCCGCCGAGCGCGAGGTCAGATCGCCCGCGCGTTGCAGTTTGTGCCGCGCCATCGCCTCCGTCGCATTGCGTTCGACGGTGGTCATCAAGGTCCGCTTGTCGCCGCGTCGCGGGACCCGCAGGCTCACGTGCGAGCCGCGCTGCTCGGTCAGCCACGTCTCGAGCTCCGGTGCGTTGTCCGGCAGGGCGGGCACCAGCACCTCGCGCGGGATGCCGCTGCTCATCTCGCTCTCGGCGCCGTAGAACTGCAGGAGGAAGGTGCCCACCTGATCGCCGAGGGTCGCGTTCTCCTGAACCTCGACAACCCAGCCGCGTTCACCGCGGACACGACCGTCGCGGACGTGGAACATCTTGACCGACGACTCCAACTCGTCGCCGACGATCGCGATGATGTCGGCATCGGTGCCGGTCCCGAGCACCACGGCCTGTTTCTCCATCGCCCGCCGCAGCGCGGAGACGTCGTCTCGCAGACGTGCCGCCCGCTCGAAGTCGAGTTCTTCTGCGGCTGAGCCCATCTCGCGTTCCAGCTTGCGGATGAGACCGTCGGTGCGGCCCGCCAGGAAGTCGCAGAAGTCCTCGACGATCTCGCGGTGTTCGGCGGCCGACACCCGCCCGACGCAAGGCGCCGAGCACTTGTCGATGTAACCGAGCAGGCAGGGGCGACCCATCTGCTCGCTGCGGCGGAAGACGCCCTTCGAGCAGGTGCGGACACCGAAGACGCGGGTCAGCAGGTCGACGGTCTCCCGGATCGCCCAGGCGTGCGAATAGGGGCCGAAGTACCGGACGCCGGGCTTGCGCGGCCCCCGGTAGACGAAGACGCGGGGGTACTCCTCGTTGAGGGTGACCGCCAGCATCGGATAGGTCTTGTCGTCGCGATAGCGGACGTTGAACCGGGGATCGAACTCCTTGATCCAGTTGTACTCGAGCTGGAGGGCCTCGACCTCGGTGCCGACGACGGTCCATTCGACCGACGCGGCGGTGGTGACCATCTGGCGCGTTCGAGGGTGCAGGCCGGCGAGATCGGCGAAATACGACGTCAGTCGCTGGCGGAGATTCTTGGCCTTGCCGACGTAGATGACGCGACGATGCTGATCACGGAACTTGTAGACACCGGGATCAGTGGGGATGGTGCCCGCAGCCGGGCGGTACGTCGACGGATCAGCCACGGTTTCCAGGTTAGTCGTCGGGTGCGACAGCCCCGCGCCCCTCGGTCACAGACGGACCAGGCCACCGTCCGCCATGATCGTCTGGCCGGTGACGAAAGCACTGTCGTCACTGGTCAGGAAGCACACCGTGCCCACGATGTCCTCGGCACGACCACCTCGTTTGATCGCCTGCATCGCTGCGACGCCGTCGAGCACCTCGGCGGAGATGTTCGCCTCGCCGCCCGGTGTCCGCGACGCGGTCGGTGCGACCGCGTTGACGGTGATCCCGTAGGGCGCCAGGTCGGTCGCCAGTCCACGGGTCAACCCGATCGTGCCGCCCTTGCTCGCCATGTAGTGGGCGAGCGCCGGCACGGCGAGACCGAGTGAGTTCGACGCGAGGTTGACGATCCGACCCCAGCCCGCGTCGCGCATCGCCGGTGCGAACGCCTGTGCCATCAGGAACTGGGAATCCAAGTTCACCGCGAGGATCCTGCGCCAGTAGTCGTAGTCCAGGTCGAAGAAGTCGCGGAACGGATAGACGCCTGCGTTGTTGACGAGAATATCCGGGTCGCCGATCTTCTCGACGACGGTCCGCGCGGCGTCGGCGACGCGATCGGGATCGGACACATCGACCTTGACCGAGATCCCCCTCCTGCCGTGCGACTCGATCTCGGCGACGGTCTCCGGCGCGTCGTTCAGGTCGAGTACTGCAACGTCGGCGCCCCGAGCTGCGAGCTCAACGGCGATGGCTCGCCCGAAGCCCTGCCCGGCGCCCGTGACGACGGCGATGCGGTTTGCGTGGCTTGATGTCGACATGTCTGGTTCTCCGTCTCGGTGAGGACGCCTGAGCCGACGGCGGCGCGCGGCGTCGGTGCGGTGTCACCGACTATAAGAAAAGTGTCAGCCGCTATCAACGTAATAGTCGAACTATTGACAATAGTGTCGAACATTGTTGATACTCGCCTTGTGCATGTGTCATACCTCACATGCCGTCCTGAATGTCGCAGCGAAAGGCACGTCATCATGACCATCGCCCCTGACCGCACCGTGACCCGCGGTCGCAACTTTCTCGCAGGCTCGTGGAACGAGGACGGCGAACTCCTCGAGTCCGTGAGTCCATCGACCGGAAGGGTGCTCGGAACCTATGCCAGCGCCGGTCGAACGGAAGCGCTGGCGGCGATCGCCGCAGCACGGCAGACCTTCGACGAGACCGACTGGTCGCGCGACCCACGACGACGTTCACGAGCGATCAGCGAACTCGCAGATCGTCTCGAGGCGCGCATCGGCGAAGTGGCCCTGATGCTGTCGCGTGAGAACGGCAAGCGTCTGCCCGAGACCACATGGGAGGTCTCCACCACCGTCGACTGGCTGCGATACGCGTCGGCCTCGGCACTCATCCTCGACGGAGGTCGCAGTTCCGAGGTCAGCCCGGGCGTCTACTTCCAGACCGGCCGCGAAGCCATGGGCGTCATCGGAATCATCACGCCGTGGAACTCCCCCGTGATCCTCTCGATGCGATCGATCGGACCGGCCCTCGCGGCGGGCTGCACGATGGTCGTCAAGATGCCCGGTCAGACCGCATTGACCAACTCCCTCGTCGCCGAGATCATCGCGGAGACGACATCGATCCCTTCGGGTGTCATCAGCATCCTCACCGAAGGCGGAAACGAGGTGTCGCCCGCACTGGTCGAGTCCGGCGACGTCGACATGATCAGCTACACCGGGAGCACGCACGTCGGTCGGGCCATCGCGACCGCCGGCGCCGCCACCCTCAAGCGACTCAGCCTCGAACTGGGAGGCAAGACGCCGCTGGTGATCTTCGACGACGCCGACCTCGACGTCGCCATGCAGAACATCGTCGCCGCGACCTGTCTGATGAACGGCCAGTTCTGTCTGACCGGCTCCCGACTCCTGGTGCAGCGGTCCATCGCAGACAAGCTGCGCCCGATGATCACCGAGGCCATCGCAGGCCTGAACCCCGGCCCCAGCGAGAGCGACGGATACGACCTCGGGCCGCTGATCGACGCGGCGAGCGCGGCTCGGGTCGACGCCATCGTCGAGTCCGCCGCGACGAGCTACGCGACCCCACTCGTTCGGGGAGGCGTCGTCGTCGACGACGATCGCCCGGGAGGCGCATACTTCAAGCCCGCACTGCTCGAGGTCGATCGCCTGGACGTCCCCATCGTGCAGGACGAGCTGTTCGGGCCCGTCCAGACCTTCGAGGTCTTCGACGACGAGGACGACGCCGTGCGGATGGCCAACGGAACCTCCTTCGGCCTCGGCGCGGCGGTGTTCACCACCGATGAATGGAAGGCTCGGCGCGTGACACGCAACATGCGGGCAGGCTTCGTCTGGACGAACTGCTGGGGAGTGATTCACGAGGCGTTCGAGGAAGGCGGTCTGAAGCAGAGCGGATACGGTCTGCTGTGCGGCCCGACCGCGATCGCCGAGTTCCAGGACACCAAGCTGTATGCGCAGGTGGCTCCTCCCCGAGCCTGATCGTCCCCGAAGGGGTAATACGCTGGCACGTATGCCGAAGCCGACGATCCGAACCTCCGGTCGCCACGACCTGATTCTCGAGCAGTTGCTCGACGCCGCCGAGACGCTGTTCGCTCGACAGGGCGTGGCGGGCACCTCGCTCAGCGAGTTGGCCGAGGCCGTCGGCCTCACCCGCACCGGCGTCTACCACTACGTCAAGGGCAAGGACGAGCTGCTCGAGCATCTGGTCCGCGGCTTCACGATGGAGACGGCGGAGCGACTCACCGAGCTCGCGGCACAGGCGGACCGGCCGGCCGCCGACCGCCTCCGGGAGGGCGTCGCATCGATGGCGAGACGGATCGCCGAGCACCCGCGACGATTCCGTCTCCTCGTGACGAGCGAGGACGCCTTTCCGGAGCCGATCGCGAAACAGCATCGCGCAGCGCGCCGATCGACGCTCGACGCGATGATCTCGCTCGTCGATCAGGCCAAGGCCGAAGGCGGGACGCGTCCCGTCGACACCAGGCTCACGGCATTCGCACTGCTCGGCGCGACCAACTGGATGGCGTTCTGGTATCGGCCGGACCAGGTGGGCGACCTGACACCGCAGCAGGCCGCCGACGCACTCGCGGCCATCGCTCTCGACGGGGTGCTGAGCGAGCGAGCCGAGGGTGCCGACTCACTGCAGGGCGCACTCGACCTTCTCCGAGAGGACGTCGACCGACTCTCACTCTTCGTCGACCGCACGCCGGACTGACCGAATCCACCCGAACAAGAGACGCCAGGTGACCTCGTCACCTGGCGTCTCTTGCGTTATTTCGACGCCGGCGATTGACTTTCGACATGAACGTCAGTACTTTCACAGTTATGTCGAATCGTGATGTGGACCACGTTGTTGCGTACCCGGACGAGATGATCGTTCGCTATCGGTCGGAGGGCCTGTGGCGCGAGCGCAGTCTCTCCGACGAACTGACCGCTGCCTGCAACGACTTCGCTGCCGAAACGGCCCTCGTCACCCCCGAGGTCAGGTGGACGTACGCCGAGCTGTCGGCCGAAGTCGACGCCTTCGCAGCCGGCGTGATCGCGGGCACCGATCTCGCACCGGGCGATCGCGTGATGTTCCAACTCGGAAACACCGCGGAGACGGTCGTCGTCTACCTGGGCGCACTCCGCGCCGGGCTGGTCCCCGTCTGCACCCTCGCACAGCACGGCGCCCGCGAGATCGGCCTCCTCGCCGCTCACGTGAATGCGCGCGGTCTCATCACGCAGGGCGACTTCGACGGCGGACGACTCCTCGACATCGCGCGGTCCCTGATCGCCGACGGCGCCCTCGAGATCGCGATCGTCACGCGCGCGACCCCGTTCGACGGTGCGGTCGCCTACGAGGACCTCCTCGAATCGGGTCGCGGAAGGACCCCGGCACCGGTGGCGCAGGCGCTGACCGATGTCGCCGTCTTCCAGTTGTCCGGCGGGACCACCGGCCTTCCGAAGGTCGCCCCCCGACTTCACGAGGAGTACGCCTACAACTCGCGCGAGTGGGCGCGCGCACTCGAGTGGACGACCGACACGACGGTTCTCTATCCCCTGCCGCTCATGCACAACGCCGGAATCGCCCTCGCGCTGCAACCCGCCATCCTCAGCGGTGCCACGACGGTGCTCGCGCCCGACGCGAAGATCGACGGACTCCTGGATCTGATCACCGCCGAACACCCCACCAGCCTCCCGCTGGTTCCACCGGCGGTGGCCATCAGGATGCTTGACCATCCGCGGACCGCGAGCACCGACCTGTCCTCTATCACGCAGTACATCGTCGGTGGCCAGAAGCTTCCCCTGGAGGTCGCCCATCGGTTGCGCGATGAACTCCGCCTACCGCTGCGACAGATGTTCGGCATGGCCGAGGGCATGTTCTACGTGACCCCGGAGAACGCCCCGGACAGCGTCCTCCTCGACACCGTCGGCGCCCCGATCTCGCCCCTCGACGAGGCGCGCGTCGTCGACCCGTTGACCGGACACGATGTGCCGGCCGGTGAGCTCGGCGAACTCTGGATGCGCGGTCCGTACACGATCCGCGGGTACTACCGGGCGGCCGAGCACAATGCGTCCGCCTTCTCCGCCGACGGCTTCTACCGCAGCGGCGACCTCGGACGGCGCCATCACATCGACGGCGTCGACTACTTCTCCGTCGACGGACGAATCAAGGACGTGATCAATCGGGGTGTCGAGAAGATCCACGCCGAGGAGGTGGAAGAGCTGATCCTCCGCAATCCGGACGTGGAGACCGCAGCCGTCGTCGCGATGCCCGATCCCGTCCTCGGCGAACGGGCCTGCGCCTTCGTCGTGATGCGCGACGGCACCGACCCCCTGACGGTCGAGACGCTGGGCGCACATCTGGCGGCTCACGGCCTCGCGAAGTACAAGTTCCCCGAACGCGTCGAGGTGCGCGACCAACTGCCGCTCTCGAACGTCGGCAAGCTGTCCCGCAAAGACCTGCGCGACGAGGTCGCGCGCCTCCTCGACAACGAATCCGCCCGGCTCGCCTGAGTCGACAACATCTCTATTCGGAGAGGACCTCCCATGACCGATCGTTCAGTCGCCGTCATCGGCGGCGGGCCCGCAGGCCTGTTCACCGCCCGTCTCCTCAAGCGCGACGACCCGTCGCTCGACGTCACCGTCTACGAGCGCAACGGGACCGACACCGCCACCTTCGGCTTCGGCGTCGGGCTGACCGAGGCGACGATGAAGAACGTGCGCGCCGCCGACCCACAGGCCGCCGAAGCCATCCGAGCCGCGAGCTGGGCCGGTCACGACCTCCGGCTGCGACACGTGGACGGCGACACCACCCGCGACATCGCGCTCCACGGCGCCCGCAACCTCGCGATCGGTCGAGCTCGGCTCCTCGAGGTCCTCGAGGAGTTGGCGGTGGAGGTCGGCGTGCGAATCGAGCACGGACGACATGTCACCGCCGTCGAGGTGGACGCCGACGTCATCGTCGCCGCCGACGGCGTCAAGAGCGCGACGCGAGCGGCGGTCGCCGACGAGGTCGGATTCAAGGAGGTCGTCGGCCGGGGCCTCTACATGTGGTGCGGGCTCGGTGTCGCGATCCACGACGCGTTCTTCTCGGCACGAAGGTCCGGCGACGCACTCTTCGTGACACACGCGTACCCCTACGACGAGAGCCACAGCACTTTCCTTCTCGAGACCGACGACGAGAGCTTCGTCGCGGCCGGTCTCGACGTCTTCGACGCCGAGACCCCGGCAGGAGCCAACGACGACCGCAGCATCGCGCTCCTGGAGGAGGTCTTCGCCGAGGACCTCGGCCACCACCGACTCCTGACGAATCGGAGCCGGTGGTCGCGGTTCTCCACCGTCAGTCTGGAGCGATGGTCGACCGGGAACATCGTCTTCGTCGGGGACACCGCGCACACCGCGCACTACACGCTCGGGTCCGGCACCAAGCTCGCACTCGAGGACGCGATCGCTCTGTCCACGGCGCTGCGCGAGCACGACGGACTCGGCGAGGCCTTCGCGGCCTACGAGGCGGCGCGGCGTCCGGCCGTCGAGCGCTTCAAGCACCTCGCGTACCGGAGTCAACGGTGGTGGGAGAGCTACTCCCTGCGTGTCGCCGCGAGGCCCGAGCAGATCGCGCTGTCGTACATGACACGCGCGGGCAATCTCACGGTGGCCGACTTCGCCGCCACCGAGCCGGACACCGCAGCGATCGCACTCGAGCGGCTCGGGACGGAACCACCGACCGACCCGCACCTCGTCGACGACTGGATCCTGGCCCATGCCGAGACGTTCGACGACACCCGCACCGCCGACCTCGTCACCTGGTCGGAACCGGACGTCTGGGGCGATGCCGCAGACCGGGCGGTCGCGGACCTGCGCACCGACCTCGTCCACCTGACCGGCCCCGACGACGTGCTCTCGGTGGACGCTCGGATCGATCTGGCCGAGCGGATCAAACTGACCTCGAACCGGTCCGTGTTCGTGTCGATCCCCGCCGCCGCGCGTGCCGCGGGAGCGGCCGCGATCGCGGCCGACCGCTGCGACGGCATCCAACTCACCTCCTGACCTCCCATCCGAAGGACCAGTCATGTCTCACCCCTCTGCAGTTCTCGCCATCGAATCCGCAGGTGTCCGATTGACCGGGCGTACCGTCAGGCCGACGTCTCCTCCCAGGGGAACGATCGTCGCGATCCACGGTGGAACCTACGACTCGGAGTACTACGACGCGAACGACGACTCGCTGCTCACGACGGCACCTCGTCGCGGATACACCGTCGTCGCTCTCGACCGGCCGGGTTACGGCAGCAGCCGAGCGCCCGCCGACAGCCTCTCCTTCTCCGCTCAGGCTCAGGTGCTGGGGGGGCCGCCGTGGATCAGATCGCGGCGGACGATCCCGGGCCGATCGTCCTCGTCGGACACTCCATCGGCGGGATGCTGTCCATCCTGACCGCCGCGACGACGAACGCCGACCTCGCAGGAGTCGAGGTCAGCGGGCTCGGTGAACTCTGGCAGCCCGGCCTGCGAGAGATGTGGGGATCCATGATCGGCGACGCGACGGAGATCGACCTGCCTGCCGACGCGCATGCCGGCGTCATGCTCGGCCCGGAGGAGACTCAGCGTTCCGACAGCGTCGTGCGCGACGGAGAACTCCTTCGCCCGATTCCGATGCCGGAACTCCGCGACGTCGTCGCCTGGTCCGACCGCCTGCCCGCCGCGGCCGCCGCCGTCACGGTGCCGGTCAGTCTCACCCTGGCCGAGTTCGACAAGATCTGGCAGAACGACGCCGCGGCTCAGGATGCCCTCGCCCGCCACTTCACGGCAAGCCCGACTGTGCAGGTGCAGCGCTTCCTGAATGCCGGCCACTCGATCGAGCTGCATGCGAACGCCGCCGAGTACGTCCGCACGCAACTCGACTTCGTGGACCGCGTCTACGCTGTGTGAGCCGCTCGCACCCTCGGCTGGGCCCATCGCCTACGCGATGGGCCCCAGCCGTTTCCCGGTCTCGGACGCGGCGACGCCACAGACAGACGACCACGCCGCAAACAGCAGTACGGGCGCAGAGGTCGAAACCCCTGCGCCCGTCGCGAAGGATCAGGTACAGCAGGATCAGAAACGCCAGGATCAGAAGCCGCGTGCCGTCAGCCACCCGCCCATCAGGGCTCCCGCTGCGGCGGCGGCCGTGGGCTCGCCCTCGGCCAGAGCGGCGCCGAAGTGCTTGCCGCGGACCCGCTCGTGCGTCACGTCGTCCCCCGCGAACGCATCTGCCATCTCGATCGCGTCGGCCGGGAAGCAGGCCTGATCTCCGGTGACCTCCACCAGCAGGACCGGAACGGAGACGCCTCGCGCCGAACGGACGAGGCCTGCTCGGCTGGAGATCGACGACCACGTGGACAGCCACGCCTCCGGGGTCGTGAGCCGACCGAAGCCCACCACCCCGTAGTTGGTGAGGTCCGGTCGGCTGCCGAACAACGACCCGTAGGGCCTGTCGTTCGGATCCAGCGACGAGTCCACACACCGGAGGTCCGCGTCGCTGCGATACATGGTGATCACTCCGGAGGCGAGCGACGTTCGATAGTCCTGAGGATCACCGGACGTCGAACGGCGGCGGCGCGCCGCCGCCGCCCTCGCCACTGCCGTCCGGGCGTGCTCGTCGATGCGAACGATGCGAGCGTGCTGAGCCGCTCGATACCTCGCAACGAAGTCCGGGCTGTACGACGACCATTCCGGCGCCGGACGGAAGCCGTTCTCGGCGTCGTACGGGTCGAGGGTCGAATCGACCGACAGCGGATCGCTCTCATCGACCACGGACGGGTCGATCATGCGCTCCAGGAGCAGTCCCTGCCCGGGGTGCGGCGCCATCAGCATGAGGGCGTCGGGAACGGGCATGTCGGCCTCGCGCAGCGGCACCGGCTTCCCACCCGGAGTATCGGCGAACCTCCCGGACGGCGTCGCCTCCGCCTGTTCGATGTAGTACGCCGCCAGCGCACCGCCGCCCGAATGACCGACGGACACGACCCGGTCGAAGCCGCGTTCCCTGAGGAAACGATGACCGGCAGCCATGTCCAGGAGCGCCTGCTCGTGCAGGAGGCTCACATCGTTCAGACCGCCGCGGGTGCTCTGGGTCCATACCGCGAATCCGCGGGACAGCAGTTCCGGAACGAGGACGTGGTGCGAGAAGTCCTGCCGCGGGTGCATGAGGACGCAGACCGTCGTCGCCCCGGGAACCTCCCTGAGGAGCCCGGAGACACGCGCTCGGTCGTGGGTGAGCAGTTCGTGCGCGGTCGTGACGGTCCCCTCCGGGACGTCCGCCGCGTCCAGATACCGGCCGGCTCCGAGGCCGGCGGCCTCCGTCACCGCGACACCACACGCAGAGCGTCTTTGTCGTGCTGCACGATCCGCGAGCCCTCCAGGCCCGCCACCGAGCTGTACCAGACCGCATGTCGCGCGCCGGTCGCCCGGCGATCGACCTCGACCTCGTCGTCCCCGGTGATCCGGCAGTACGGGCCCACCTTGACGACCTCGACACCATCGGTCCTCGACACGACGTCGACGACGCCCTCGTTCTCCGGGACGTCCAGAACGTAGAACCGCGCGATCATCGCGTCGCCTCCTGCTCCTCGGCCCACCGCGGGGCACGCTCGACGATCAGTTCGGCCTTGCGCAGCAACAGCTTGTCGAGCGACGGGGCCTCGCCCTGCGCCACCTCCACCAGCGCATCGATCGTCAGTTCGGCGTCGAGGTCCTCCTGCGGTGTGACCGGGCGCAGCGCACGCGTGATCTCGACCATGTAGCCGTTCGGGTCGTGCGTGTAGATCGACTCGATCGTCTCGTGCATCACCTGCATCTCGACCGGCCATTCCGAGTCGTCGAGGCGACGCCGGTACTCCATCAGGTCCTCTTCGTCGTCGACGTGGATCGCCAGGTGGCGCGAGTCGACGAAGTAGCCCGGCGTGCCCTCGGGAAGCCTTCCCCATGAATCGCCCGGCGCCGTCGAGGCACCATGCGGGGGTTCGAGGCCGAAGTAGTAGAAGAACGCGATCCGGTCGCCGTCGCCGATGTCGAAGAAGAAGTGAATGAAGTCCGGATGCTTCTCGCGACCCCATCCGGCGGCGCAGATCGAGTGGACGACGGGGAATCGGAGCACGTCACGATAGAAGTGGACGGTGGCCGCCGGATCGAAGGTCGGGAATGCGGCGTGGTCGACACCCTTGACCCGGTGTTCGGGCTTCGGTGCCTGCGGGTTCGCATCGGTGGACATCTGTGATCACCTCTCGGGGGGGATGCGGGGAACGGGACGGATCAGACGCGGACGGCGTCGGCGCGCAGCAGCGAGCCGGCATTCGGGATGTCGACGGGGAGGTTCAGGCTCCGAAGCAGGCTGTACGCACCTGCCGTCGCAGCGGACAGGACGGGAAGTCCCAGCTCCTGTTCGGCGGATTCGACGATCGACAGCGACGGCATCTGAACGCAGCACGAGAGAACGAGCGCGTCGACGCCGGTCAGGTCGAGATCCCTCGCGGCGGCCATCACCCGATCGGAGGGGATGCAGCCGACCTCGGTGTTGTCGGAGACCTCCAGAGCCCGCCAGTCGGCGACCTCGAAGCCCTCGTTCTCCAGATAGGCCACCACCTTCTCGGCGAGCGGTCGCATGTACGGCATCACGAGAGCGACACGCTCCGCTCCCGAATCACGAAGGGCGCGCGGAAGCGCTCCGGCACTCGACAGCACCGCCGGGTTGACACCGCCTGCCGCCAGTTGCTCGGCGACCGCAGCCTCCGCGCGCTCGTGCTCGCCGAGGCCGGTCGCCATGATCGCGACGAGGCAGGCGTACAGCACCGCGTCGACACCGGCGTCGCCGATCTCCAAGACGCACCGCTCACGCTGCGCGTTCATCGCGGCGAGACCTTCGGGCGTCACGTCGTGCATGCGCATCCGGCTGGAATGGAAGGTGAACTCGACATCCTTGGAGGCCTGCAGGATGCGTGGCATCTCCGATTCGACGGTGACGTTGGAACTCGGGACGATCAAGCCGATGCGGGTAACCATGAAGACTCCTAATCTGACGTTATAGCCAATTTATCGACAGTAGCGTCAAACGTCAAGGATGGGCGCCGTCCGCCGAGCGACTGCCGACTCGAACCGACGCGCAGGCCTTCGGGCGACGGATAGCATCGATCCATGCGTGTCCCATCCGCGAGGTTTCGGCGTTCGGCGGTCGGCGCCGCCCTCCTCGCGCTGATCGCACCGCTGTCGGTGGGCTGCAACCGTGCGGACGGCTACGCCGACGAGTTCTCCGCCTACCTCAGAGATCAGCCGGCGGTCGAGTCCTTCTCGGTCCGACCGAACAACGCGGTGCTGTCCGCGGGCAGCGTGGACTCGACGGTGCGCCTGCGCGCGGGAATGTCGGATGACGAGGTGGCACAGACGATCCGGACCATCGCGTCGCACAACGTCGGCGGTGGCGCGGGCGTCACGAGTCGGATCCGCGTGTCGTTCCCCTCGGTCAACGGTGCGACCGCGGCCGCGGACGTGACAGTGATCGTGATCCCGGGATCGGAGAACCCGCGCACCGGAGATCCCTCGACGGTGCTCGGCTGGGTGCAGCGGACCAGAGCACTGGTCGCAGCCGACTCGTCGATCACGGCACTCGACCTGTGGTCGGATTCGATCCACGCCGATACGACCGCCGCGGCGTATCCGCTCGCCGAGCGGCTCGACCGCTTCGTCGCGATGCGACCGGACGGGCTCGTGCGCTTGGCGGTGAGCGGCGGGGACTGCCACCTGCAGTGGGATGCGGGCGACCGTCTCGACGCCTTGGCCCCGTACCGGGACCTGCTGGCGGCCCTGCCGCCCGACAGGCAGCCCGTGCACTGCCGGGCCAGCTCACAGACGCCGCTGACCGAGCCCAGCTTCTTCCTCACCCTGCCGCGGGGCACGGAGCCGACAGTCCTCGCGGCCGTCCAGGACCTCGCGGCTCGGCTCGGCCTCGCGGCGAAGATCACCATCGGCGCCTAGATCTTTGATTCACAGTGGGATGTTGCCGAACCACTTGTCGACCAGTCGCACCAGTTCTGTCTCCCGCACTCAGTCGCGACCGAGTGCCGGAGACAGACCTGGTGCGACAAGGCGCGAAGTGGTGGGGGAGTCAGTCCGCCTTGCGCGCCGGCGCGTAGTGGGCGCCGAGCTCACGGATGCGGTTCATCGCGTCGACGGCCAGTTCGCCGTCGCGCGCCTGAATCGCCATCACCGGGATGTGCTCGTCGCTCGGGAACACCAGGCGGGCCCACGAGCCCTTCTCCGGGTACTCGAGACCGAGCACCTCGTCCCAGCCGAAGACCCGCTCCGACACCAGATTCAGCACGCCGATCCCCTGCGGGCCCACGCGGATTCGCGCTCGGGTCAGGTAGAGGATCACGGCGCTGATGAGCACGCCCACGCCGATCAACGACAGCTTGTCCGCCCAGTCGACGTTGACGCCGGTGTACGAGATGTCGAGCAGGAGGCCGAAGGTCACGTGGATGATCATCACGATCGCGACGGCCACCAGCGCGGCACGCTTCATCCAGCGGGGCCGGTAGACGTACTCCCAGTCCCCGTCGGTCGCACCGCCGCTCGCCGCGTCGGTCATCCGAGGTCCTTCAGGATCAGCGCGGCGGCGAGGGCCGCGGTCATCGCCTGCGCACCCTTGTCCTCCGAGGATCCCGGCAGTCCGGCGCGGGCGAGGGCCTGTTCCTCGGTGAGGGTGGTGAGGACACCGTTGCCGACGGGTGTCGACTCGTCCAGCGAGACGCGGGTCAAGCCTGCGGTCACCGCGTCGCACACGTACTCGAAGTGCGGGGTCTCCCCCTTGATGACGACGCCGAGCGCGACCACCGCATCGTGATTGCGGGCCAACGCCTGGACGATGACCGGCAGTTCGATGGCGCCCGCGACCCGCACGACCGTCGGATCGTTGATGCCGCTGCTCGCGGCGGCGCGCACGGCGCCGTCGAGGAGGGCCGTGCAGATCTCCTGGTGCCATTGCGAAGCGACGATCGCGACGGTCAGCGCGCCGGCGTCCTGCAGTTCCAGGGTGGGTTCGCCGCTGCCGCTCATGCGCCTTCTCCTGCACCGTCGGTGTTGCCGGCCTCGAAGTCGTCGAGTCCCTCCAGCACATGGCCCATGCGGTCGCGCTTGGTGCGCAGGTACCGCAGATTCTCCTTGTTGGCGCGCACCGGCATCGGCACGCGCTCCACGATCTCCATGCCGTAGCCGTCCAGGCCGACGCGCTTGGCCGGGTTGTTGGTGAGCAGTCGCATCGATCGCACGCCGAGGTCGACGAGGATCTGTGCTCCGAGGCCGTAGTCGCGGGCGTCGGCGGGCAGGCCGAGTTCCAGGTTCGCGTCGACGGTGTCGGCGCCGTCGTCCTGCAGCTGGTAGGCCTGCAGCTTATGCATCAGCCCGATGCCGCGTCCCTCGTGGCCGCGCATGTAGAGGACCACGCCGCGTCCCTCGCGGCCGACCATCTCCATCGCCGCGTCGAGCTGCGGCCCGCAGTCGCAACGCAGCGAGCCGAAGACGTCACCGGTGAGGCACTCGGAATGCACGCGCACCAGGACGTCCTCGCCCTTGCCGTCGGCACCGCTGATGTCGCCCATCACGAGGGCGACGTGCTCGGCGTCGTCGAACGAGCTCCGGTAGCCCACGGCGCGGAACGTGCCGTGGGCGGTGGGGATCCGGGCATCGGCGACGCGCTCGACGTGCTTCTCGTGGTGACGACGCCAGGTGATCAGATCGGCGATCGAGATCAGCGCCAGGTCGTGCTCGTCGGCGAAGACGCGCAGCTCCGGGGTCTGGGCCATGTGGCCCGGATCCTTCTGGCTCACGATCTCGCAGATCACGCCCGCGGGGGCCAGACCGGCGGCGGTCGCCAGGTCGACGGCGGCCTCGGTGTGGCCGGGACGACGCAGGACGCCGCCCGGCTTGGCGCGCAGCGGCACCACGTGGCCGGGACGGGTGAAGTCGTGGGCGTTGGACGTCGGGTCGGCGAGCTTCTGCATGGTGGTCGCCCGGTCAGCGGCGCTGATGCCGGTCCCGATGCCCTCGCGGGCGTCGACGGTCACCGTGTAGGCGGTGCCGTGCTTGTCCTGATTCACCGAGTACATCGGCGGAAGGCCCAGCCGGTCGCAGTTGTCGCCGGTCATCGGCACGCAGAGGTACCCGGAGGTGTACCGCACCATGAACGCGACCAGTTCCGGTGTCGCCTTCTCGGCGGCGAAGATCAGGTCGCCCTCGTTCTCGCGGTCCTCGTCGTCGACGACCACGACGGCCTTGCCTTCGGCGATGTCGGCGATGGCGCGCTCGACGGTGTCGAACACGACCTTCTCCGCCGCATCCGTCACCGAGTCGTCCTTCACTGCGGCCTCATTGCTGCCGGTCTCACTCATTCGGCTCACTGCCTTCCACATCAGCGTTCGCGGTGCGACCGGCGCCGGTGAGGCGCTCGACGTACTTCGCGATGACATCGACTTCCAAGTTCACGCGCACGCCTGGGGCGGCGTCGCCGAGATTCGTCTCGGCGAGAGTGGTCGGTATGAGAGACACTTCGAGCCAGTCCCCGTATTCCCGATCGACTCCGACGGCCGAGACCGTGAGCGAGATGCCGTCGATGGTGATCGACCCCTTTTCGACCACGTAGCGCGCCAGGTGCGCAGGCACGGCGACACGGGCGACGGTCCAGTTCTCGCTCGGAGACACCGCCCGGATCTCGCCGACGCCGTCGACGTGGCCCTGCACGATGTGTCCGCCGAAGCGGCCGCCCGCCGCCATCGCGCGTTCGAGGTTGACCGTGGCGCCCGCGCCGAGTCGGTCCAGCGAACTGCGCTTGAGGGTCTCCGCCATCACGTCGACGGTGAATTCATCGTCGGCGAGCTCGGTGACGGTCAGGCAGACTCCGTTGACGGCGATCGAGTCGCCGAAGGACGCATCGCTGGTCACCAGCGCGCCGCGGATTCGAAAACGTGCGGCTTCCGTGAGGTCGTCGCGGGCGGTGATCTCGCCACGCTCCTCCACGATTCCCGTGAACAACGTCTCTCCTTTGCACCGTGCACTCGGGAGAGACAGTCGGCGGGTGCCGCTGTCGTCCTCTCGTATCCGGACTGTGACCGTCGGCCCCGGGATCGCACCGAAGTCTGCTCGTCCCCGCACTGCTGCGCGGGCGCTCGCGGGCTCGTCCTTCTTGCGAAAGCATTACCGCCGGTGGGGACTTTCACCCCGCCCCGAGAACTCACTTACGAAATTAGCACGCGGCGTGCAACCGCCGCGCATCCGACGTCCCGGCAGTCGGGACATCCGACGTCAGGCGCGGGCCGCCCCTTCTGCGCAGGGCGCGCAAAACCTGTCCAGGTCAGCGGGCCGACTCCAGGACCAGCAGCAGATCGTCGCCGAGCGGCTCGGTGTGGATCCGCCGGAAACGGTGAGCGTCGGCCAGTGTCGCGACGGATCGATCGTCGACGGCGGCGCTCCCGGCACCCAGGATCGTCGGTGCCAGGTACGCCTGCACCTCGTCGACGAGCCCGGCCGCCAGGAAGGCGCCGATGATCGCGGGTCCGCCCTCGACGAGGACGTGCAGCGCGTCGGGCAGGGCGGCGAGGACGTCGTGCGGGTCGTGGCTGCGGACATGGACCAGGGGCGCCGTGCCGTCGCGGAGTCTCGCGTCGGCGGGCAGGTCTCGACGGCCCAGGACGACGCGGGCCGGCTGGTGCTCGCGGAGGCTGCCGTCGGCCCGGCGGGCGGTCAGCGACGGATCGTCGGCCAGAACGGTGCCGGTGCCGACGACGATCGCGTCGAGCCGCGCTCGCTGCCGATGAGCGTGCTCGCGGGCCTCCGGTCCGGTGATCCACTGGCTGGTGCCGTCCGGGGCCGCGATCCGTCCATCGAGCGTTGCGGCGACCTTCGCGGTGACGAACGGGCGGTCGTGGGCGATGCGATGCAGCCAGTACCGCAGGGGACCGCGCCGCGCGTCGTCGGCCAGGACGCCTCCGGTGACGTCGACCCCGGCGGCCAGAAGCGTCTGCGCTCCCCCGGCCGCGGACGGGTTGGGGTCGGCGACCGCGTAGTGCACGGCGCTGATCCCGGCCTCGATGAGCGCCTGTGCGCACGGCCCGGTGCGACCGGTGTGGTTGCACGGCTCCAGCGTCACGACGGCGGTGCCGCCGCGGGCTCGGTCGCCCGCGTCACGCAGGGCCATCACTTCGGCGTGCGCCTGCCCGCGCGGCTGGGTGTGCCCGACGCCGACGACGGCGCCGTCGGCGTCCAGGATGACCGCCCCGACCGCCGGGTTCGGGGAGCTGACGCCGAGCGCGCCCGCGGACGCTGCGATCGCCCGGCGCATCGCCTCGTCGATCGAGGGGTTCACCGGACTACTGGTTCTCGCGGACCTGCGTCGCGAGGCGTCGTAGGTCGGCGACACGGGCGGCGGGATCGTCGCCGCCGTAGACCGCGGAGCCGGCGACGAAGCAGTCGACCCCCGCCTCGGCGGCCTCCTCGATGGTCGAGGCGCTGATGCCGCCGTCGATCTCGACGAGCAGCCGGAGGTCGCCGCTGTCGATCTTGGTGCGGATGGCCCGGACCTTGTCGAGGACCTCCGGCATGAACTTCTGGCCGCCGAAGCCCGGTTCCACGCTCATCACGAGGAGGGTGTCGAACTCGCGGAGGATCTCCAGGTAGGGCTCGAGCGGGGTGCCGGGCTTGATCGCGAGGCCGGCCTTGCCGCCCGCCGCGCGGATGTCGCGGCCGACCGAGATGGGATCGTCGGTGGCCTCCGCATGGAAGGTCACGTTGTAGGCGCCGGCCTCGGCGTAGGCGGGCGCCCAGCGGCCCGGGTCCTCGATCATCAGGTGGCAGTCGAGCGGGATGTCGGTGGCCTTCAGCAGGCTCTCGACCACCGGCATGCCGAGGGTCAGGTTGGGCACGAAGTGGTTGTCCATCACGTCCACGTGGACCCAGTCGACGCCGGGGTCGACGTCGGACGGGCCCACCGCGGCGACCTCCGCGGCGAGGTTCGCGAAGTCCGCGGACAGGATGGACGGGGCGATCATGGGAGCCGGGCGGCCGGGATTGCACATGGCGACGAGTCTACGAGAGGTGCGCTCAGTCCTTCCGCAGCGCCGCCAGGAACATCGCGTCCGTGTCCTGTCGGTGCGGCCACAGCTGGACGTGCGGGCCGTCGCCGAGGGTCGCGGGATCGAAGACGTCGCCGGCCGCGAGCGGGCGGGCGTCGATCTGGGTGACGTCGTCGACGGCGTCGAGCACCGCATCGATGACGTCGACGGTCTCGGCGAGGTGCGGTGAGCAGGTGGAGTAGACGACGACGCCGCCCGGCTTCACCAGCCGCAGTGCCTCGGTGAGCAGTTCCTTCTGCAGGGTCACCAACTCGGGCACGTCGGTCGGCTTGCGGCGCCACCGGGCCTCGGGGCGGCGGCGGAGCGAGCCGAGACCGGAGCAGGGGGCGTCGACCAGGATGCGGTCGAAACCCGCCTCCAGACCGGACTCGCGGCCGTCGGCGACGTGCACGGTGACGGGCAGGCCGTCGACCACCTTGTCGATCAGCTCGGCGCGGTGCTCGGAGATCTCGACGGCATCGAGGTGCGCGTCGGCGACCAGGGCGAGGGAGCCGAGGAGGGCGGCTTTGCCGCCGGGACCGGCGCACAGGTCGAGCCAGCGGCCCGCGTCGTCGGCGACGTCGGCGCGGCTGAGTGCGAGGGCCACCAGCTGGCTGCCCTCGTCCTGCACGCCGGCGAAGCCCTCGCGGACGGCGTCGAGCTTGCCGGGGTCGCCCTCGGGCAGGTAGACGCAGTACGGCGAGTAGCGACCCTCGTCGCCGCCGCTGATCAGGGCCAGCTCCTCCCCCGTGATCTGCCCGGGACGGGCGACGAGGTGCACGATCGGCCGATCGTCGTCGGCGGCGAGCGCGGCCTGCAGTTCGCCGGTCGAGCGGCCCAGCGACTCGTAGAACACCTCGGCGATCCACCGCGGGTGCGCATAGGTGAAGGCGAGGTTGCCGATCCGGTCGTCCATCATCGACGGCGCCAGCTCGTCGATCCAGAGTTCCTCGTCGCGCTGGCTCACCTTGCGGAGCACGGCGTTGACGAAACCGGACGGGCCCATGCCGTTCTCGCTGCGCGCGATGTCGACCGAGGTGGACACGGCGGCGTGCGAACCGATCCGGGTGCGCAGCAGCTGGTAGGCGCCGAGCCGGAGGACGTCCAGGAGCTTGCCGTCGATCTCGTCGGCGGGCCGCCCGGCCGCAGCCGCGATGACCGCGTCGAGGAAACCCGTCGACCGCGCGGTGCCGTAGGTGAGCTCGGTGGCCAGGGCTGCGTCGCGCCCGGAGATCTTGCGTTCCCGAAGGAGCTTGGGCAGCAGCAGGTTCGCGTACGCATCGCGCTCGCGGACGGCGCGCAGGACGTCGCGGGCGACGATGCGCGCCGGGTCGAGATCCTTGTCGCGGTACTTGTTGGTCCCGCCCTGACGGTTTCCACCCCGTCGGCGATCCGGCTGACCGGTCATGCGAATTGCTCCGTTCCGTCGAATCGACTGCCGCGGGCCCAATCGGCGGCGTTCATGGCCTTCTTACCGGGCGCCTGCACCGTGCTGAGCCGGACCGCCCCGCCGGCGGTGCCGACGAACACGGCCTTCTTGGTGACGCCGAGGTCACCCGGGGCCAGGTCGGCGGGAACCGCCGGATCGCCGTCGACCGGCGTCACCGGGCCCAGCTTGATGCGGGCGTCGCCCAGCATCGTCCACGCTCCGGGTACCGGCGTGTGCGCCCGGACCGTCCGGCCGATGATGTGCGACGGCAGGTTCCAGGCGACGCGCGCGTCGTCGGTGGTGATCTTGGCGGCGTGCGAGACGCCGTCGCGGTCCTGCGGGACCGGCATCAACTCGCCCGCCTCGATGCCGTCGACGACCGCCTTCGCAAGCCCTGCGCCGGAGATCGCGAGGCGGCCCAGGAGATCACCCGACGTGTCCGTGTCTCGGATGCGCTCGGTGAGCGTGCCGTAGACGGGGCCGGTGTCCAGACCCGCCTCCAGGAGGAAGACGCTGGCGCCGGTGAACTCGTCCCCCGCCGCGATGGACGCCTGGACCGGTGCCGCACCGCGCCACGCCGGAAGAATCGAGAAGTGCAGGTTCACCCACCCGTGCGGGAGCATGTCCAGCACGTTCTGCGGGATCAGTCCGCCGTAGGCGACGACGACGCCGAGATCCGCGTTCCAGCGGCCGAGTGCCTCGGCGACCTCCGGGTCGGACATCCTCCGCGGCGTCAGGACCTCGATGCCGTGCTGGTCGGCGAGGACCCCGACGTCGGACCGCACCAGCTTGCGACCGCGACCGGCGGTCGTGTCGGGACGGGTAATGACGCCGACCACCTCGTGGTCGTCGGAGTCGATCAATTCCTGCAGGGTCGGCACCGCCACGTCGGGCGTGCCGGCGAACACCAGCCTCATGTCAACCAATCGTAGGGGGATCCACCTGGACCCTGATGCCCGCGGTGTCGTCGTGGCGGGCGTTGCGCAGCGCCTGTGCCGCCCGGAGCGCCTCGGCGAGCTCCCGCCCCACCGCGCGCGGCGTGCGGAGCAGCATGCGGTCGACGGCCCCCGAGTCGTCCAGACCGGCCGGGCGACGCACCCCGGCGGGCAGCGGAACCGGTCCCAGCGCCTCGGCGCCGGCCGGCATCGCGAGCAGGTCCAAGAAGGCGGCGACGGCGTCCGGCGGACCGTCTACGGAGGCCATGGTCACCGCGGGAGGGAAGCCGAGCTCCACCCGACTGGCGAGTTCCACGGATGCGAAACCCACCGGGTCCCAACGGATCAGCGCCTGGACGGCGGCGACGGCAGCGTCCGCGACGACGACCACGCGGCCGCCCTCCCCGCGCGGGCGGACCAGCGTCGCCACCGCCATCCACGCGCGGACGGCCTCCTCCGCGGCGCGGAGGTCCTCGCGGTCGAGCTGGGCCCAGGTGTCGAGCAGGACGGCGGCGCCGTAGCCGCCGGGCGCGTGCGGTGCGGCGCCGGGCGTCGCGATGACGACGCGGGGACCCGCCGGGATCTCGTCGACGATCTTCTCCCCCGCCGACGTGATGACCGGGACGCCGCGGAAGGCCCTGCCGAGCTCTTCGGCGGTCCGCTTGTCGCCCACCATCAGCGCGCGGACCGTCGTGCCTGCGCACACCGGGCAGACGAAGCGGTTCTCGGGGCGTCCGCACCAGCG
Organism: Gordonia phthalatica; assembly: GCF_001305675.1. NCBI lineage: Bacteria > Bacillati > Actinomycetota > Actinomycetes > Mycobacteriales > Gordoniaceae > Gordonia > Gordonia phthalatica. Next base: position 2,103,142 of record NZ_CP011853.1, on the reverse strand, counting down.
ACAGGCCAAGTCTCCGCGGTCGTTCATCTGCAGCGGTCCGTTGCAGGCGCGGCAGCGCGCATGGGTCCGGCAGCGCGCGCACGACACGGACGGCAGGTACCCGCGCCGCGGCACGCTGAACAGGACCGCCTGGTCGGCGGCCAGTGCGCGGCGGGCGGCGTCGAACGCGATGCCGGGGATCCGAGCTGATCGGGCCAGCGGATCGCCAGCGATGCGCCGGTCCTCGTCGGAGATCCCGTCGATGCGGGGCATGCGTTCCCGGACCGTCGTGCGCGGTGCGACGATGTCGAACGCCCACCCGGATTCCACGAGGGCCTGCACCTCCGCGGTCCGCGAGAAGCCGCCGACCATCAGTGCCGCGCCCGCGGCGTGCGCGCGGAGCACGCCCACTTCGCGGGGATGCGGATACGGTGAGCGCGGCTCGTCGAGGCTGTCGTCGCCGTCGTCGAAGACGACGATGAGGCCGACGTCCCGGACCGGCGCGAACACGGCGCTCCGGGTGCCGATCACGACGCTCGCGCGCCCGCGCAGCACCGACAGCCAACGGCGATACCGCGCGGTCGGCCCCAGTCCGGCGGCGAGGGTGACGCACTGGTCGCCGAGCAGCGGAGCGCACGCCGCCTCCAGTCGATCCAGGTCGCGTTGGTCCGGCACGACTATCACGACGCCGCGACCCGCGGCCGCCGCGATCGCGGCGAGTTCCGCGAGCCGCGCGGCGACGTCCTCGCCCGGCAGTGCCTGCCAACCCGCGCGCGGTCGTCCCCCGTCGCGGAGTTCGTCGATGAATCGTTCGGCCGAGTCATAGACGTCCCAACCGGTCTGCCCGGGCGCGGCCACCGCGGGCAGGACGTCCTGGCTGCAGTCCTCCTTCTCCACGCGGGCGTGCCGCGGCGGGACGGCGGAGCGGAGGACGTCGGTCATCGTGCCCGCGTACCGGTCGGCGACGGCGCGGCAGAGTGCTGCCATCTCCGCGGTCAGGACCTGTTCCGGCGACACCACCCGGTCGAGCCACGAGAGCTTGCCGCGGTGATCGCTGTCGTCGATCCGTTCCAGGAGGTAGCCGTCGACCAGCCGCCCGGAGAAGCGGACGCGCACCCGCACCCCCGGCTGCGCGTCGGCGTCCATCTTAGTGTCGACGAGGTAGTCGAAGGTGTGGTCGAGGTGGGCCAGACCGAGCATCGGAAGCACCCGCGCGACGGGTCGGTGCGCGGCCGCGACCCGTTCGTTGCGCGCAGGCTTCGCCGCCGGCCGGTCCTCGACAGTCACATCAGAAGGGTAAGCGAGTCAGCGCGATCGACCACGATCAGGTCGCCTCCCCGAACCGGTCGTCCGTCGGCCGGAATTGTCAGCCCCTCTCACTGTGATCGACTGCGGGTTCGATAACAGATCCTGAGGGTGTCATGGCAACACAAACAGCTGACCGAACCGGCTCGACCCGCTCGACGGTGGTGGTGACCGACGATGCGATCGAAATGCGGATCCCGCGCCCCGAGGCAGGTGGATCCCAATCCTCCAGGGATGGCGGCCTCCGACGGGCAGCCGCCGCTCGGACTGGCGCTTGGTTCTGGGTACTGAGTGGTGGTGGTTCGGGTTCGCAGTGGGTTCGCATCGCGGCACCGACGTGTGCTGCGCTGCTTGCGTTTCGTTGCTGGGTTTCGACACGCCGACGAACGCAACACGCCGGGATGCACAGAAACCACAGTGTTCGACGTGACCAGCCGGTGGTCACGTCAAACACCGCTGATGAAGACACTGCTGATGAAGAGTCAGCCTGTTGCAGTCGATGAATGCCGCGGACGGCCAGCTCGACGCTCCTAGTGGGCTTCGACTCCCTGCCCTCTGGCGAGGCCTCGTCGGTGATCAACCATCAGTCGGTGATGCCGGATATATCGACTGCGCGACACGCCGAACATCACGACACGCCGCGATGCACAGTTTCTGTGAGAGGGGCTTCGACGGTGACGTCAGCCTGTCGACCGGCGGCTCGAACACCGCGAACTCCTGCCCGATGCTCGCACGGTGTGGCGACACGCCGACGAAGCGGACACGCCGAGATACGCAGAAACCAACGGTGTTCGACGTGACCAACCCGCAGTCACGTCGAACACCGCTGATGAAACTCTGGCTACTACAGGCCCGCGGCCTTGCGCAGGGCGTCGACGCGGTCGGTGCGCTCCCACGGAAGGTCGACGTCGGTGCGGCCGAAGTGGCCGTACGCGGCGGTCGGCGCGTAGATCGGCTGCAGCAGGTCCAGATCGCGGATGATGGCGCCGGGCCGCAAGTCGAAGACCTCCGAGATGGCCTTCTGGATGGTTCCCGGATCCACCTTCTCGGTGCCGAACGTCTCGACGAACAGGCCGACGGGCGCCGCCTTGCCGATCGCGTAGGCCACCTGGACCTCGATGCGGCTGGCGAAGCCTGCGGCGACCGCGTTCTTCGCGACCCAGCGCATCGCGTACGCGGCGCTGCGGTCCACCTTCGACGGATCCTTGCCGGAGAAGGCACCGCCGCCGTGGCGGGCCATGCCGCCGTAGGTGTCGACGATGATCTTGCGGCCGGTGAGGCCGGCGTCGCCCATCGGGCCGCCGAGCACGAAGCTGCCGGTCGGATTCACCAGCAGCCGCGGATCGGAGGTGTCGAGCTTCACCGGCAGGCGCAGCTCGTCGAAGACGGGCTCCAGGACGTGCTTGCGGATGTCGGGGGCCAGCATGCCGTCGATGTCGATGTCGGCGGCGTGCTGCGTGGAGACGACGACCGTGTCAAGACGGACCGGGGTGTCCCCCGCGTACTCGATGGTGACCTGTGTCTTGCCGTCGGGCCGCAGGTACGGGAGGATGCCGTCCTTGCGGACCTGTGTCAAGCGGCGCGACAGGCGGTGCGCCAGCGCGATCGGCAGCGGCATCAGCTCGGGCGTCTCGTCGGAGGCGTAGCCGAACATGAGGCCCTGGTCGCCTGCACCCTGGGCGTCGATGTCGTCGTCGCCCTCACCGGTGCGCTTCTCGTGCGAATCGGTCAGGCCCTGCGCGATCTCCGGCGACTGTGCGCCGATGGCGATGTTGACGCCGCACGACGCGCCGTCGAAGCCCTTGGTCGACGAGTCGTAACCGATCTCGAGGATCTTCTCGCGGACGATGGTCGGGATGTCGACATAGGCCGTGGTGTTGACCTCGCCGGCCACGTGGACCTGTCCGGTCGTGACCAGGGTCTCGACGGCCACCTTCGCGTGGGGATCCTTCGCCAGCATCGCGTCGAGAATCGAGTCGCTGATCGCGTCACAGATCTTGTCGGGGTGACCCTCGGTGACGGATTCGCTCGTGAATAGACGGGACGCTGAGGCGCTCATCGGTTCCTCTCGTGATTGATCCGCGATGGATCAGGTTGGGGCGGGAACGGGGTTTCTCCCCCGCGGAATGGTCGGTAAATGTGTCGCCGCACCGGTCAATCGGCCGGGTGCACTCGTCCATCTGGCACGAGTTGGGCGACTTCGTCAAGGATTCTGCTCGCCATCAACGTCTTTGATCCGAACGGCAGGCCGGTCTCGCGACCGTCGGCGGACAGCACCCAGCCGGTGTTGTCTTCGGTTCCGAAGGCCTTCCCGCCGCCGACGGCGTTGACGATCAGCAGGTCACAGCCCTTGCGGCGCAGCTTGGCGCGGCCGTGGTCCAGGACGCCGCCGTGCTCGTCGCCGGTCTCGGCGGCGAATCCGACGATGACCGTGTCCGACGCGATCTTGCCGTCGGTGCGGTCGCGCACCAGGCCGGCCAGGATGTCGGGGTTGGTGTCGAGCACGATCGGCGCGGGGCCGTCGTCGCCCTTCTTGATCTTGGCGTCGGCCACGGAGACGGGCCGGAAGTCGGCCACGGCCGCCGCCATGATGACCACGTCGGCGTCGACGGCGCGCTCGCTCATCTCGCGCTGCATCTCGCGCGCCGAGTCGACGTTCACGATCCGCACGGACGCCGGGTCGCCGGGGTTCGACGTCGCACCGGACACCAGGGTCACGTCGGCGCCGCGCTGCGAAGCTGCGCGGGCGAGGGCGTAGCCCTGCTTCCCGGAACTGTGATTGCCGAGATAGCGGACCGGATCGAGCGCCTCGCGGGTTCCGCCCGCACTGATGACCATCCGAACGCCGGACAGGTCGTACGGCAGGGCGTCGGGACGATCCAGCAACAGGTCGCCGAGCGCGGCGATCTCCGTCGGTTCGGGCATCCGGCCGGCACCGGTGTCGGCGCCGGTGAGACGACCGACGGCAGGCGTCATCACCGTGACGCCGCGGCTGCGCAAGGTGGCGACGTTGGCGACGGTCGCGGGATGCTCCCACATCTCGGTGTGCATCGCGGGAACGAGCAGCACCGGACAGCTGACCGTGAGCAGCGTCGCGGTCAGCAGGTCGTCGGCACGACCGCTCGCGGCACGCGCGAGCAGGTCGGCGGTCGCCGGCGCGATGACCACCAGGTCGGCCTGCCGCCCGAGGGCGACGTGCGCCACCTGGTCGACGTCGTCGAAGACCTCGGTGGTGACAGGATTCCCGGACAGGGCCTCGAAGGTGGCGGCACCGACGAAGTTCAGGGCGTTGCGCGTCGGCATCACGCGGACGTCGTGCCCCGCCTCGGTGTAGTGGCGGATGACCGAGCACACCTTGTATGCCGCGATCCCGCCGCCCACACCGATGACGATGTGCGCTGTGGACACCGTTGGTGCCTACTCGCCTTCGGTGTGCTCGAGGAGGTCCGAGTGGATCTCACGCATCGCGATCGACAGCGGCTTCTCCTGCACGCCCGGCTCCACCAGGGGGCCGACGTACTCGAGGATGCCGTCCGCGAGCTGGTTGTAGTAGTCGTTGATCTGGCGTGCGCGCTTGGCTGCGTAGATCACCAGGGCGTACTTCGACGACGTGCGCTCAAGCAGTTCGTCGATCGGCGGATTGGTGATACCCAGCGGCGTGTCGTACACGGGCTCGTCCACGACGTCGTTGTTATCGATCTCGGTCTGAGTGCTCACTCAACTCTCCTGCGAAGTCTCGGCCTGGGCTGTCTCATGCGAAGGCGGCCCAACCAGCAAGTTTACCAATTGTTGTGCGGCTGCGTCGACATCGTCGTTCACGACGACGTGTTGGAACTCGTCGCGCGCCGCCATTTCGGTGCGCGCGGTCTCGAGTCGACGCTCGATCGCAGCCGCGGATTCGGTGCCGCGACCGGTCAGTCGCTGCACCAGGACGTCCCAGCTCGGCGGGGCCAGGAAGACCGTGACGGCCTCCGGCATCGCGGTCACCACGTTCCGCGAGCCGACCAGGTCCACCTCCAGCAGTACGGGCGACCCGGCGTCCAGCGCCTCCCGGACCGGGGCGGCGGGCGTACCCGATCGCTGCAGCCCGCCGTGGATGTCGGCCCACTCCAGGAGCTCGTCCTGATCGATCATCGAGTCGAACCGGTCGCGGCTCACGAAGTGATAGTCGCGTCCATCGACCTCACCGGGTCGCGGATCGCGCGTGGTGGCCGAGACGCTGAACCACAGGTCGGGCACCAGGTCGCGCAAACGTGCGACGACGGTCGATTTTCCGACGGCCGAGGGGCCGACCAGTACAACCAGTCGGCCCCTCCGTCGGGTTTGTTCCCGAGTCACTCTCAGGCGCTGAACTTCTCGAGCAGAGCCTTGCGCTGACGGTCGCCCAGGCCGCGCACACGACGAGTCGGAGCGATCTCCAGCTCGGTCATGATCTCCTGCGCCTTGACCTTGCCGACCTTCGGCAGTGCCTCGAGGAGCGCCGAGACCTTCATCTTGCCGAGGATCTCGTCGTTCTCGGCGTCGGCCAGCACCTGCTGCAGGTTGGTGCCGCCGCTCTTCAAACGGTTCTTGAGCTCGGCGCGAACACGGCGAGCGGCAGCCGCCTTCTCGAGTGCTGCTGCGCGCTGCTCATCGGTCAACTGGGGAAGAGCCACGGTTCCTCCGTCTTTCGTGTCTACAGTTCGGTTTGTCCACGCGACGCTATACGAACATCTCGTGTTTTTCCGCCTCGGGGGCAGGCCCCCTACGAGCGAATCGGCTCCAGCCTAGCGCTCTGTGCCGTGTCCCATGCAATCGGACCAGCACGAACGCTACCCGCTACCGGCTGTCGGACGGGTCATCCGGACCGGCGCGCCACGCTGTTATCGGCGGGCCCGTCGAACAAGGTACCCTCCGCTGCATGTTGAGCGATCTCCGGACCCTGGCGCGGGTCTTGACCGATGATCTGGCACCCAAGACCACCACGGAGAGCACCGTCCTCTCCGAACGGGCGCATGCCCGGCTGGTTCGCTACGGCACGGTGGAACAGCTCGAGGCGGCCCGTGCCTCCGGTCAGGTGCCTGTCCTGCTGGTTCCCCCGCTGGCGGTTCCCGCGCACTGCTACGACCTCGCGCCCGGCGCCGAGCCGGCGAATTCCGTCGTCGAGTTCCTCTTGAGCACCGGGACCATCCCCTACGTCATCGACCTGGGCGACGTCTCGTACAGCGACCGGCACATGGGCTTCGAGGACTACTTCGATCGGATCGTGCCGCGCGCCATCACCGATGTGGTCGACGACTTCCGGTCGGCGCCCGACGCGGTCGACCTGATGGGATGGAGCCTCGGCGGCACGCTGTCGCTGCTCACGGCCGGCGCCCACCGGGAGCTGCCGATCCGTTCGGTGATCACCGTCGGCACCCCGCTGGACTACAAGAAGGTCGAGCCGTATCCCCTGGTCCGCGCCCTGCTGCGCCCCACCGGCGGCCGTCCGATCACCTACCTGATGCGGGCTCTCGGCGGGATTCCGGCACCGGCCGTCCGCCTGGTGTACAAGGCCACCGCCTTGGATCGTGAGCTGCTCAAGCCGAAGTACATCCTGCAGAATCTGCGCGATACCGAGGCCCTGATCCGGATGCAGGTGATCGACCGCTTCCAGAACTCCCTCCCCGGGTATCCGGGACGGGTCAGCGAACAGATGCTGGTGAACCTGATCCTGCGGGACGAGATCTCGCGCGGCACGCTCCACTTCGGAGCCGACACCGTCGACATCGCGTCCATCACCGCACCGGTGTTCATGGTCGGCTCACACCGTGACGCGATCGTCAGTCACGGTGCCGCGAAGCACGGTCTCACGCTGTTCGCCGACTCGGTGCACACAGAGTTCCACACCGTCGAGACCAGTCACCTGGGGTTGCTGACCGGTGCTGTCGCCGAAGCGCACACCTGGCCGGCGATCGACGCGTTCCGGAAGCGGATTCAGGAGGTCTGACGCACGACGTCTCCCGCAGGCACACGCGGTGCCCGGCGGGAGACGTCGACGTGGAGCCCGGTCTACAACGCGGCCTCGATCTCGTCGCGCGTCGCCTCGACGGCGGCGACGAGCGCCGTGACGTCCGGACCGGCCTTCAAGATGCTGCGGCTGGCCGCGGGCAGCAGCCACGACAGGTCGCTGCCGTCGAAGATGCGGGCCAGATCGGCCGCCGTCGCGCCCTGCGCACCGAGCCCCGGCGAGAGGACCGGGCCGGCCAGGGCCGACAGGTCCAGACCGTGCTCGCGCGTCGCTCCGACGACGACACCGACGGTCCCGGAGCCGTCGCCGTTGACCTCGGCGGCGGCGTCGACGATCGACTGCGCGACCGTCCGTCCGCCGGTGTCGGCGGTCTGCAGCGCCCCGCCCTCGGGGTTGGACGTGCGGGCCAGGGTGAACACTCCCCGACCGGTCTCCTTGGCCTTGGCAACCGCCGGGTCCAGGGAGCCGAAGCCCAGGTAGGGCGACACCGTCACCGCATCCGAGCAGAGCGGCGAGGCGTCGTCGAGCCAGGCGCCGGTGTAAGCGGCCATGGTGGAGCCGATGTCGCCGCGCTTGGCGTCGGCCAGCACCAGGGCGCCGGCCTCCCGACCGCGGGCGATGACGTCTTCGAGGACCGCGAAGCCGGCCGACCCGAAGACCTCGAAGAACGCGACCTGCGGTTTGATGACCGCCGCCGTGGGTCCGAGCGCGGTCACCGCGGCGTCCGCGAAGGCCCGCAGGCCGTCGACGGACACCGGGAGACCCCACTGCTCCAGCAGCGCCGCGTGCGGATCGATGCCTGCGCACAGCCGACCGCGGTCGGCGACGACGGCCCGGTACCGGCTCGCGAAGGTCGCGTCCGTCACCGAGTCGTCGGGCACCGAGGCGTCCGTCACTGGGCGGCCTTGAGCTCGGAGTGCCAGCGCTGCAGGGACCGGACGCCCATGGTCGCGTTCAACGCGGCCTCGATGCCCTGGATGGCGGCGCCCGCTCCCTGGACCGTGGTGATGAACGGCACGGTCGCCGCGATGGCGGCCGCCCGGATCTCGTAGCCGTCGACGCGCGGTGCGGCAGTGCCGAACGGGGTGTTGATGATCAGGTCCACCTCACGGCCGCGGATCGCGTCGATGACCGTCCGCTCCCCTTCCTTGGCCTCGAAGTACTTGCGGACCGTCTCGACCTCGATCCCGTTGCGGCGCAGCACGTCAGCGGTGCCGCCGGTGGCGAGGACGCGGAACCCGAGGTCCGCGAGCCGCTTCACGGGCGAGATGATCGACGCCTTGTCGCGGTCGGCGACCGACACGAAGACGGAGCCCTTCAGGGGCAGCGCGCCGCCCGCACCGGCCTGCGACTTGGCGAAGGCGCGACCGAAGTCGGCGTCCAGGCCCATCACCTCACCGGTCGACTTCATCTCCGGGCTCAGCAGGGTGTCGACGCCCTTGCCGTCGGCCAACCGGAAGCGGTTGAACGGCAGGACCGCCTCCTTGACGGCGACCGGCGCAGTGGCGGGTGTCGTCGAGCCGTCGCCCTCGGCGGGCAGCAGGCCCTCGCTGCGCAGCTCCGCGATGGTGCGGCCGAGCATGACCCGGGCGCAGGCCTTCGCGAGCGACACCGAGGTGGCCTTCGAGACGAAGGGCACGGTGCGGCTGGCGCGCGGATTCGCTTCGAGGACGTACAGAACGTCGTTCGCGAGCGCGTACTGGACGTTCATCAGGCCGCGGACCCCGAGCCCCTTGGCGAGGGCGGTCGTGGAGGTGCGGACCCGCTCGATGACATCGGAGCCGAGGGTGATCGGCGGCAGGGCGCACGCCGAGTCGCCGGAGTGGATGCCCGCCTCCTCGATGTGCTCCATGATTCCGCCGATGAAGACGTCGGTGCCGTCGCACAGGGCGTCCACGTCGATCTCGACGGCGCCTTCCAGGAAGCGGTCGACGAGGACGGGGCGGTCGTCGGAGATCTCGGTGGCGTGCGCGATGTAGTCGGCGAGTCCCTGCTCGTCGTACACGATCTGCATGCCGCGACCGCCGAGGACGTACGACGGACGCACCAGCACCGGGTAGCCGATGTCGGAGGCGATGTCGCGGGCGCCCTCGAACGTGGTGGCGGTGCCGAACTTCGGTGCGGGCAGGTTCGCGGCGGTGAGGACCTTGCCGAACTCGCCGCGGTCCTCGGCGAGGTCGATGGCGGCCGGGCTGGTGCCGACGATCGGGACGCCGACGGCCTCCAGGCGGGCGGCCAGGCCGAGCGGCGTCTGCCCGCCGAGCTGGACGATGACGCCGGCGACGGTGCCGGAGAGGGTCTCCGCGCGGTACACCTCGAGAACGTCTTCGAAGGTCAACGGCTCGAAGTACAGGCGGTCCGCGGTGTCGTAGTCCGTCGAGACGGTCTCCGGGTTGCAGTTGACCATGACGGTCTCGTACCCGGCCTCCGACAGCGTCAGGGCCGCGTGGACGCACGAGTAGTCGAACTCGATGCCCTGACCGATGCGGTTGGGGCCCGAACCGAGGATCAGCACCTTGGGACGCTCGGTCTGCGGCGCCACCTCGCTGGTGGCGGCGGGGTCGAGCTCGTAGCTGCTGTAGTGGTATGGCGTCTTGGCCTCGAACTCGGCGGCGCAGGTGTCGACGGTCTTGTAGACGGGATGGACGGCCAGCTCGATGCGGCGGGCGCGGATCGCGTCCTCGTCGGTGCCGCGCAGGGCTGCGATCTGCCGGTCGGACAGTCCGTTGCTCTTGGCGACGCGCAGGAGCTCCTCGTCAAGGGTCTCGGCGTCGCGGACCTCGTGACCGATGGCGCGGATGCCGTCGATCTCGGCGAGGAACCACGGGTCGATGGCGGTCGCGTCGTAGATCTGCTCGATGGTGGCGCCGGCCTCCAGCAGAAGCATGATCTTGTACATGCGGCCGTCCTTGGCGACGGACACCTCCTTGAGGAGCGCGTCGACGTCGACCGTCGCCGGGTCCTCGCGGTCGGGTTCGGTCCAGAAGCCCGCGGCCTTGGTCTCCAGCGATCGCATCACCTTGCCGAAGGCCTCGGCGTAGCTGCGGCCCAGGCTCATGGCCTCGCCGACCGACTTCATGGTGGTGGTGAGGGTGTCGTCGGCGCCGGGGAACTTCTCGAACGCGAAGCGCGGTGCCTTGACGACCACGTAGTCGAGCGCGGGTTCGAACGCCGCCGGCGTCTCCTTGGTGATGTCGTTGGTGATCTCGTCGAGCGAGTAGCCGATGGCCAGCTTGGCGGCCATCTTCGCGATCGGGTAGCCGGTCGCCTTGGACGCGAGAGCCGACGACCGCGACACGCGCGGGTTCATCTCGATGACCGTCATCCTGCCGGTGCGCGGATTGGTCGCGAACTGGATGTTGCAGCCGCCGGTGTCGACGCCGACCTCGCGGATGATGGCGATCGAGAGATCGCGCATCACCTGGTACTCGCGGTCGGTCAGGGTCATGGCCGGGGCGACGGTGATCGAGTCGCCGGTGTGGACGCCGACCGGGTCGACGTTCTCGATGGAGCAGATGACGACGACGTTGTCCTTGTTGTCGCGCATCAGCTCCAGCTCGAACTCCTTCCACCCGAGGATGGACTCCTCGATGAGGACATTCGCGGTGGGCGACGCGGCGAGGCCGCCGCCGGCGATGCGCTCGAGGTCGTCCTCGTCGTAGGCCATGCCGGAGCCGAGTCCGCCCATGGTGAACGACGGGCGCACGACCACCGGGTAGCCGAGTTCGGCGACGGTGGCGTGGACCTCCTCCATGGTGTGGCAGACCTTGGAACGGGCGCTCTCGCCGCCGACCTTGTCGACGATGTCCTTGAACATCTGGCGGTCCTCACCGCGCTGGATGGCGTCGAAGTCGGCGCCGATCAGCTCGATGTCGTACTTGGCGAGGATGCCCTGGTCGTGGAGACCGACGGCCGCGTTGAGCGCGGTCTGTCCGCCGAGGGTCGCGAGGACGGCGTCGATCGGGTGACCTGCGGCGGCCTCGGCCTGGATCACCTTCTCGATGTACTCCGGGGTGATCGGCTCGATGTAGGTAGCGTCGGCGAACTCCGGGTCGGTCATGATGGTGGCCGGGTTGGAGTTGACCAGCGAGACGCGCAGGCCTTCGGCCTTGAGGACGCGGCAGGCCTGGGTGCCCGAATAGTCGAACTCGCAGGCCTGGCCGATGACGATCGGCCCGGAGCCGATCACCAGGACGTGGGAGAGATCTGTACGGCGGGGCATCAGGCGAGGTTCCCTTCCATGGTGGCGACGAACTTGTCGAAGAGGTTGGCGGCGTCGTGCGGCCCGGAGGCCGCTTCGGGGTGGTACTGGACCGAGAAGGCCTTCCCGGACAGCAGTTCCACGCCTTCGACGACGCCGTCGTTGGCGCAGACGTGCGAGACGCGGGCGCGGCCGAGGTCGGTGTCGAACTCCTCGCCGGCCTCGCCTTCAAGAGCGAAACCGTGGTTCTGCGCGGTGATCGCGACACGACCGGTGGTGGTGTCGAGGACCGGGATGTTGATGCCGCGGTGGCCGAACTTCAGCTTGTAGGTGCTGCGGCCGAAGGCGCGGCCCATGATCTGGTTGCCGAAGCAGATGCCGAAGGTCGGCAGGCCGGCGTCGATGACCTCGCTGGTCAGTCCGACGACGCGGTCGGTGGTGATCGGGTCGCCGGGGCCGTTCGAGAGGAAGAAGCCGTCGGCGCCGATGGCGCGGATGTCGTCGTAGGTGGCGGTGCTGGGCAGCACGTGGACCTCGACGCCGCGGGCGGCGAGCATGCGCGGGGTGTTGGCCTTGATACCGAGGTCCAGGGCGGCGACGGTGAACTTGGCCTCTCCGCCCGCGGCCTCGACCACGTAGGTCTCGGTGGTGCTGACCTCGGCGGCGAGGTCGGCGCCGGCCATCGACGGCTGCGACCGGACGGTCTCGACCATCTCGTCGACGGTGCCGAGGGCGTCACCGGAGAAGATTCCTGCGCGCATGGCGCCGCTCTCGCGGAGGACGCGGACCACGGCGCGGGTGTCGATGCCCGCGATGCCGACGATGTTCTGGCCGATCATCTCGTCCTCCAGGGACGAGCCCGCGCGCCAGTTGGAGACGCGTCGGGTTGGGTTGCGGACCGCGTAGCCCGCGACCCAGATCTGTCCCGGATCCTTGTGGTCGATGAAGTCGGCCGACCAGCGGACGGCGGAGCGCTTGCCCAGCAGGCTCTCGCTGTCCTCGGTGTTCCAGCCGGTGTTGCCGATCTGCGGCGCGGTGGCCACGAGGATCTGCCGGTGGTAACTCGGGTCGGTCAGTGCCTCCTGGTACCCGGTCATCGCAGTGCAGAACACCGCTTCCCCGAGGGTCTGGCCCGTCGCGCCGAATGCCTGGCCCGTGAAGACCTGGCCGTTCTCCAGCACCATTACCGCTCTACTCATTTGTTGCCCTTCTCATCGGTCTTTCCGGTGCTAGTTCTGTTCTCATCTGCGAGCTCCAGCTCGCGGAAGGCTTTCTCGGTGATCTCGGAGTAGGCCTGCGTCCACTCCGCGTAGGTGGTCCGGTCGTCGCCGCGCAGTCCCGAGTCGATCTGCGTACCCGACGGGAGGGCCCAGCGGACGACCAGGACGCCGTCGCGACCCATCGCCTTGCCCGCGATCCCGTTCTCCGTGCGCACCGCGACGATGGACTCCTCGGGAATCCAGATCGTCGACGCTCCCGTCCGTGCGATCTCGATGCCTGCGGCGTACCCGGTGATCGTCGCGGTTGCACGGTCGCCGACGTCGCCGACCGCGATGCGGTTCTGCCAGCTCGGCGCCAGCGTGCTGCCGAGGTACAGGCCGGTGTGCGGTCCGCGCAGCGCTTCGCCGAGGTCCGACGGGGCGGTCGGCATGGCACCGACGACCGCCTCCTGTCGTCGTCCGCGGTTGCGCCAGCCGCGCACCACCGCGGTCACGAGGATCAGCCAGACGATGAACGCACCCAGCGCGATGATCAGGTTGAATCCCCAGCTGCTCACGCCCACGCCCCCATCGCCTCGAGATCAGACGGTTCGGTTCGTCGGGCGGTCACCCGGCCGCGGAGCACCGTCGCCAGGACGACGCCCGGCAGGGTCATCGCGTTGAACGGCGTATTCGAGGAGCGGCTGGCGAGGCCCTCACCGTCCACGGTCCACGTGCTGTGAGGGTCGATGATCGTCAGGTTGGCGGGTTCGCCGACGGCGATCGGGCGGCCCTGGTCGTCGAGGCCGACGATCTGCGCGGGTCGCTCGCTCATGACGCGGGCCACGCCGCGCCAGTCCAGCAGTCCCGGATTCACCAGGGTCTCGACGACGATCGAGACCGCCGTCTCCAGTCCGAGCATGCCGGGGCGGGCCTGCGAGAACTCGCAGCACTTCTCCTGGGACGCGTGCGGTGCGTGGTCAGTGGCCACGCAGTCGATGACGCCCTCGGCGAGCGCGGTGCGGAGCGCCATCTTGTCGCTCTCCTCGCGCAGCGGCGGGTTCACGCGGTTGACACCGTCGTAGGTCTCCAGTCGGGAGTCGTCCAGCAGCAGGTGGTGCGGGGTCACCTCGGCGGTGATGTCGATCCCCTGTCCGCGCGCCCACTTGAGGAGTTCGACGGTGCCCGCGGTGGAGGCGTGTGCGATGTGCACGCGGGCGCCGGCGTCGCGGGCCAGGAGCGCGTCCCGGGCGACGATCGACTCCTCGGCGGCGCGCGGCCATCCGGCGAGGCCCAGCCGCGCCGCGGTGGGTCCGTCGTGCGCGACGGCGCCGACGGTGAGGCGCGGGTCCTCCGAGTGCTGCGAGATCAGGACGCCGAGGCCCTTGGCGTATTCGAGGGCGCGCTTCATGATGACCGGGTCGTGGACGCACTTGCCGTCGTCGCTGAAGAGCTTCACCTTCGCGACGCCGTCGGCCATCATGCCCATCTCGGCGAGGTTCTCTCCCTTGAGGCCGACCGTGACGGCGCCGACCGGGTGGACGTCGACGAGGCCGACCTCCTGTCCCATGCGCCACACGTGGTCGGTGATGGCGGCGTTGTCGGCGACCGGCGCCGTGTTCGCCATCGCGAAGACCGCGGTGTACCCGCCGCGGGCGGCGGCACGGGATCCGGATTCGACGGTCTCGGTGTCCTCGCGGCCCGGCTCCCGCAGGTGGGTGTGCAGGTCGACGAATCCCGGCAGCAGCACGCCTCCGCGGCCGTCGACGGTCTCGGCGCCCTCGGGGGCGGTGAGCCCGGTGCCGATCTCGGCGATCTCGCCGTCGAGAACGACGACATCGACCGGATCACCGTCACCGTAGGGCCGGACATTGCTGATCAGGACCGATTCGGTGACGGGCACTACTGCTCTCCTTGAGTTTCTGTCGGGCGAGCCTCGGCCGGATGGGTCTCCGGCGGGGCGTGATGGACGGGTGCCGAGGTGCCCTCGGCACCCGCGATGAGGCGGAAGAGAACGGCCATGCGCACGTGAACGCCGTTGCGCACCTGTTCCAGGACGGTGGCCTGCGGTGCGTCGGCGACCTTGTAACCGATCTCCATGCCGCGCAGCATCGGACCCGGGTGCAGGATCACCGCGTCGTCGCGGAGCATCGCGAGGCGGGCGTCGGACAGGCCGTAGCGGACCGAGTACTCGCGGGTGCTCGGGAAGAAGCCGCCGGTCATGCGTTCGGCCTGCACGCGGAGCATCATGATCGCGTCGAGCGCCGGGAGTTCGGCGTCCAGGTCGGTGGCGATGCGAACCGGCCAGGTGCTCACCCCGGTCGGGAGCAGCGTCGGCGGCGCGATGAGCACCACTTCGGCGCCGAGGGTCGACAGCAGGATCGCATTGGACCGCGCGACGCGCGAGTGCAGGATGTCGCCGACGATGCCGATCCGTCGACCGTCGAGGCCGCCGAGTCGCTGGCGGATGGTGAAGGCGTCGAGCAGCGCCTGAGTCGGATGCTCGTGGGTGCCGTCTCCCGCGTTGATCACCGACGGGCCCGTGGTCGGCAGGCCGGTGACGTCGGTGCCGTCGTTGGTCCATCGGGCGATCTGGGCGGCCGCACCGGAGGCCGGGTGGCGCAGGATCAGGGCGTCGGCGCCGATGGCGCGGAGGGTCTTCGCGGTGTCGCGGAGCGACTCCCCCTTGTTGACCGACGAGCTGGAGGCGCTGATGTTGATCGCGTCGGCGCTCATCCACTTGGCGGCGACCTCGAAGGAGACGCGGGTGCGGGTGGAGTTCTCGTAGAAGACCGTCATCACGGTGCGGCCGCGGAGCGTGGGGAGCTTGCGGACCTCGCGGCCTGCGAGGGCCTGCTCGAAGCGCTGCGCCTCGTCGAGGATGTCGATCGCGTCGTCGCGCGTCAGGTCGGCGGCCGAGAGCAGGTGCTTCATCGGAGGACCACCTCGTCGATCCCGTCGTGCTCGTCGAGGTGCACCTGAACGTCCTCGTCGCGGGACGTCGGGACGTTCTTGCCGACGTAGTCGGCGCGGAGCGGGAGTTCGCGGTGGCCGCGATCGACCAGGACCGCCAGCTGCACGGCGGCGGGGCGTCCGAGGTCGCGGAGCGCGTCGAGGGCCGCGCGCACCGTGCGGCCGGAGAAGAGGACGTCGTCGACCAGGATCACCAGCGCGCCGTCGACGCCGCCTTCGGGGACCAGAGTCCGTTCCAGCGGGCGGTGCGGCTTGTCGCGGAGATCGTCGCGATACAGGGTGATGTCGAGGTAACCGGTCGGAACATCGACGCCGGAGAACTCGGCGATGCGGCCGGCGAGTCGGAGAGCGAGGGAGGTGCCGCGAGTCGGAATGCCGATCAGGACGACGCGCTGCGCGTCGTCACCGTCCAATGCGGTCTTCTCGATGACTTGATGGGCCATGCGCGCCACCGTGCGGCTGACGTCAGACGCGTCAAGCAACACGCGCTGTGGGCGCGCACCATCGACCGGCGATGCCAAGTCGACCTCCTTCTCCGCCTCACTGGACGGGTCGTTAAAGGAAAATCTTCGATGTTCTTTTTTGTTCCGCGGGAGAGTCTACTCCGCCGCGGCGGCCGCCCGAACCTGAGGTGCCAGTTCGGCGACCTTCCCGAGGACGCCGTTCACGAACGACGGCGACTCGTCGGTGGAGAGCTCCTTGGCGAGCTCGACGGCCTCGTCGAGCACCACGTCGATGTCGACGTCGTTCGCGTAGAGCAGCTCCCAGACAGCCAACCGCAGGATGGCGCGGTCGACCGCCGGGAGGCGATGCAGCTTCCAGTTCTCGAGGTGCGAGGAGATCACCGCGTCGACCTGGGCGGCGTCTGCGGTGACACCCTCGACGACGTGGACGGTGTACTCGTACATCGTGCCGACGCTGTCGTCGGTGGGATAGATCTCGCGCCGTTCGGCGATCAGCGTGGTGGCCTTGATGTTCTTGGCTTCCGCCTCGAACAGGAGGTCCACCGCGCGCTTGCGCGCCTTATGGCGAGTACCGGGCTTCTTCACGTGCTTCTCTGGGGCCTTCAGGGATCGGGTCGACTGGTGGCTGACGGGAGGGTCAGTTGTTGACGCGGCTGAGGTAACTGCCGTCGCGGGTGTCGATCTTGAGGGTGTCACCGGTGTTGATGAACAGCGGGACCTGGACCTCGGCGTCGGTCTCCAGGGTGGCGGGCTTGTTGCCGCCGGTGGAGCGGTCGCCCTGCAGGCCCGGATCGGTGTGCTTGACGACGAGCTCGACCGAGACGGGGAGCTCCACCTGCAGCGGCGCACCCTCGTGCATCGAGACCTGGACGGTCATGTTCTCCAGGAGGAAGCGTGCGCCCTCGCCGATCAGTTCGGGAACGATCGTGATCTGGTCGAAGGTCTCCGCGTCCATGAACACGTAGTCGGTGCCGTCGTTGTACAGGTAGGTCATGTCGCGACGGTCGACGGTCGCGGTCTCGACCTTGACGCCGGCGTTGAAGGTCTTGTCGACGATCTTGCCCGACACGACGTTCTTGATCTTGGTGCGCACGAATGCGGGGCCCTTGCCCGGCTTCACGTGCTGGAACTCCAGGATCTGCCAGAGCTGGTTGCCATCCATCTTGAGGACGAGGCCGTTCTTGAAGTCGGCGGTCGACGCCATCTGTGTTCTCCTCGGGAAGTCGGTGTCTACAAGACGCGGAGCGCCTTGGGGGTGGTCGTCAGCAGGCGCGGAGCCGCATCGGTGACGACCAGGGTGTCTTCAATCCGCACGCCACCGCGTCCGGGAAGATAGATCCCCGGCTCGACGGTGACCGTTGCGCCGTCAGGCAGTGTACCGCTCGCAGCGGCTCCGATGCCCGGACGCTCGTGGATCTCCAGGCCCACACCGTGACCGAGGCCGTGCACGTAGTACTCGCCGTACCCCGCATCGACGATCACGTCGCGGGCCGCGGCGTCCACCGCGGCGAGGTCCGCACCGACCGCGAGGGCCTCCCGGCCCGCACGCTGAGCGGCCTCGACGATGTCGTAGATCTCCCGTTGCCACGCGGCCGGTTCACCGAGCACGAAGGTCCGCGTCATGTCCGAGTGGTATCCCCCGCTGACGGCGCCGAAATCCATCTTGACCAGGTCTCCGACCTGCAGAACCGCATCGGTGGGCCGATGGTGCGGGACCGCCGAGTTCGCACCCGTCGCCACGATCGTCTCGAAGGCGATCGCATCGGCGCCCCGCGCGAACATCTCCCACTCCAGGTCGCGCGCCACCTGCCGTTCGGTGCGCCCGGGTGCGACGCCACCTCGGTCGATGAGGGCGGACAACGCCGCGTCCCCGATCGCACAGGCGGACGTGATGGACTCCACTTCGATCGCGTCCTTCACCTCGCGGAGTCGTTCCACCGTGTCCGACAGCGGCACAAGCGTCACGTCGTGCTCCGCGGCCAGGCCGCGGAGTCCGGCGAACGCGGCGATCGTCATCGCCTGGGCCTCGACCCCCAGACGCAGCGACCCGCCGCCACTCGAGGACCGCGCGGCGTCGGCGAGACGGAAGAGCGCCGTCGCCACGTCGCGTTCGATGACCGCGGGCAGGTCCGGGGTCTGCTCCGCCACCTGCGAGGTGTAGCGCCCGTCGGTCGCAATCGTGTCGTCGCCGGGTTCACCGCCGCTCGCCCACACGATGACGGCCCCGTTACTTCCGGTGAATCCTGTGAGGTAACGCACGTTGACCAGGTTCGATACCAGAATCGCGTCCACTCGGTCGGCGTCTGGAAGCGCGTCCAACGCCGCGCTCAGGCGGCTCCGGCGGGCGGCTGTCGGGTGGTTCAGAGGCATCGTCGCGTCGTCTTTCTGCATGTCAGCGTTGTTGAACATGTTCCTCCCCGGTATGGTGCTCCCATGAGTTCGTGGCTACTGCGGGGCGTCGTGATGTCGATTGTGCACATCGCGGCCCGAATCATTCTGGGTGTCGTCGTGATCAATGCACCCCTGTCCTCTCCGATCGGACGGTGGCTCTCGGTCATCGCCGTGATCCTGGTCGCCCTCATCTGGGGCGGTCTCGACGGCATCCGCGACGCGCGGGCGCATCCGGACCCCGACGACTACGAGGATCTCACCATCCGCTGGTTGAAGGTCGGCGTCTTCGCCGCCGTCGTGTCCTGCCTCGTGTGCTGGATCCTCGGCACCTTCTGGCTCAACGGCGTCGGCCAGGCCGCGTTCTGGATCGAGATGACCGCCGGCGTCTCGTTCATCACGCTCATCACCTACCTGCCCGCGTTCTTCGGCGTCAGCGGCGGCCGCTTCTTCGTCCGCCGCGACCAGCGCAAGGCTGAGCTCGCCGCGGAAGAGGCCGCCGAAGCGCAGACCCAGCAGCTCGCCACGGCATAGTTCCACTCACACTCTGACCACGTCGGGCCGGGAACCTCAACGGTTCCCGGCCCGACGTGTTTCATCCCGCGGACTGCGGGGTCAGAGCATGATCGCTCCGCCGCCCTTGGGAGCACTGGCACCGATCGCCGAGTAGGCCGCGGCGACGAGTGACGGATCGGGGCCCTCGAGGCGGCCCGGCTTGCCGAGACCGTCGAGCACCACGAAGCGCAGCATGCCGGAACGGTTCTTCTTGTCGCCCGCCATGAACTTCAGCAGGTCGGGGAACGCGTCCTCGTCATAGGTGGTCGGGAGGCCGACCAGCTCCAGGATGCTGCGGTGACGATCGGCGGTGGCGTCGTCGAGCCGACCCGCCAGTCGCGCCAGCTCCGCGGCGAAGACCATGCCGACGGAGATGGCCGCACCGTGGCGCCACTTGTACTGCTCCCGGCGCTCCACGGCGTGACCGAGCGTGTGACCGTAGTTCAGGATCTCGCGCAGCGACGACTCCTTCAGGTCCGCCGACACCACGTCGGCCTTGACCTGCACGGAGCGACGGATCAGCTCCGGGAGCACGGTGCCCGAGGCGTCGAGCGCCGCCTCCGGATCCGCCTCGATGATGTCGAGGATCTCCGGATCGGCGATGAACCCGGTCTTGATGACCTCGGCCAGACCCGACACGATCTCGTTGCGCGGAACCGTCTCCAGGGTCGCGAGATCCACCAGAACGGCGTCCGGCTCATGGAAGGAACCGACCAGGTTCTTACCTGCGTCGGTGTTGATGCCGGTCTTGCCGCCGACGGCCGCGTCGACCATCGCCAGCAGCGTCGTCGGGATGTGAATGACGCCGACACCGCGCATCCAGGTGGCCGCGGCGAAGCCCGCCAGGTCGGTCGCCGCGCCTCCGCCGAGGCTGATGACCTTGTCCTGGCGGCCCATGCCGATGCGCCCGAAGACGTCCCAGCAGAAGGCCGCGACCGACAGGTCCTTGCCCTCTTCGGCGTCTGGGATCTCGAGGCGGTGGGCGTCGAAGCCCTTCTCCTCCAAGTAGTCCCGGATCTGCTCGGCGGTCGCCTTGAGCGTCGGCTGGTAGATGATCGTGAGGTGGTCCGCACCCTTCGCGGCTTCCGCGACGTCGTCGAGCAACCCTCGCCCGATGGTCACCTCGTACGGACTCGCGGCCCGGACCGCCACCTTCACCGGATCAGTCATGCCTGCTCACTCCCGTCACTGTCACTGTCCTCACTCCTGTTCGGACTCGGTCCGGCTCGCGAGGCGAGCCAGGATGTCGTCGACGACGACCTGGGGATCGCGGTCCGCGTCCACGACGAGGGACGCGACGGCGCGATACGTCTCTTCACGGTCGGCCAGCACCTCGGCGTACCGTTCTGCGGGATTCGGTGCCGCCAGCAGCGGGCGATCCGAGTGCGCGACACGCGCGAACCCCGCCTCGGCGCCGATCCGGAGGTACACGACGGTGTGGCCGACGAGCGCCTCGCGCACCGCCGGGGTCATCACCGCGCCGCCGCCCAGCGAGACCACACCGGAGTGCGTCGCGACCACGTCGGCGACCACCTCGGCTTCCAGCGTGCGGAACCCCGCCTCGCCGTCCTCCTGGAAGATCGCGGGGACGCTCCGACCGGATCGGTCGACGATCTCCTCGTCGGTGTCGCACAGGTCGACGCCGCAGGACCGGGCCAGCGCCGCCCCGACGGTCGACTTGCCCGCACCCATCGGGCCGACCAGTACTGCGACGGGTCGGCTGCCTGCCGTCACGGCGCGGGGTGAGCCGGGCGAGCCGCGATGGCGTCGAGGTAGCCGCGGAGGTTGGCTGCGGTCTCGGACACCGAGTCGCCGCCGAACTTCTCCAGGGCCGCCTGGGCCACCACGAGCGCCACCATCGATTCGGCGACGACGCCGGCGGCCGGGACCGCGCACACGTCGCTGCGCTGGTGGATCGCGCTCGCGGGTTCGCCGGTCGTCATGTCGATGGTCGCCAGCGCACGCGGCACGGTCGAGATCGGTTTCATCGCAGCGCGCACGCGAATGCTCTCGCCGTTGGTCATGCCGCCCTCCAGGCCGCCCGCGCGGTTGGTGGAGCGCAGGACTCCGTCCGCGCCCGGCACCATCTCGTCGTGGGCCTGGCTGCCGCGCCTGCGGGCGGTCTCGAAGCCGTCGCCCACCTCGACGCCCTTGATGGCCTGAATGCCCATCAGAGCGCCCGCCAGACGGGCGTCCAGGCGTGCCTCGCCGCTGACGTGCGAGCCCAGTCCGACCGGAACGCCGGTGACGATCACCTCGACGACGCCGCCGAGGGTGTCGCCGTCGCGCTTGGCCGCCTCGATCTCGTCGATCATCGACCGCTCCGCGTCCTTCCCGAAGGCCCGGACCGGACTGGCGTCGATCGCCGCCAGGTCGCTGTACTCGGGTGCGGGACCGGTGTACGGATCGCTGGCGCCGATCGAGATGACGTGCGACACCACCTCGATGCCGAAGACCTGACGCAGGAAGTTCCGGGCGACGGTGCCCGCGGTGACGCGCGCCGCGGTCTCGCGGGCGCTCGCGCGCTCGAGGACCGGCCGGGCGTCGTCGAACCCGTACTTGAGCATGCCGGAGTAGTCGGCGTGCCCGGGTCGCGGCCGGGTGAGCGCCGCGTTACGGGCGCTGCCTTCGAGTTCCTCTGGGTCGACGGGGTCAGCCGACATCACCTGTTCCCACTTGGGCCACTCGGTGTTCCCGATCTCGACGGCGACGGGGCCGCCCATCGTCAGGCCGTGTCGGACGCCGCCGATCATCGTGACCTTGTCGGCCTCGAACTTCATGCGGGCGCCGCGGCCGTAGCCGAGACGACGCCGAGCCAATTGCTCAGCGATTTCGGACGAGGTGATCTCCACTCCGGCGACCATGCCCTCGACAAGGGCCACCAGGGCCGGGCCATGGGATTCTCCGGCAGTTATCCAGCGCAACACAAGGAACAATTGTTCCAGAAGGCGCGGCGAAGAGCACAGGCAGGGACGGCGGCGTCGGTCACCACTGCCCGTACGAGGCCTGTCGGATCGCGTTGAGGTCCACCAGGACACCGTCGACGACCTGCTGACCTCGGAGTTGTTGCAGGTGAGCAGCCGGGTGACGGTACCCGGTCGGGGTGCCCCAGTTGTGCTGCCAGAACCAGGACGCCGCCCCGAGCGACGACGCCGTCTGGATGGTCGGAGCGTTCGCGTACACGCCGACGCGGGCCGCGCCGATCACCGACCGCCACCCGAAGAGATACGGAAGCACCTGGGTGTAGATCTGGATCGGCGACGGATCGTCGTCGATGGAGGCGTAGATCGGTGCCGTCGGCGGCCCTCCGGCGGCTCGATGGATCGCGTCTCCGCGTCGCGCGTGCTCGACGCCTGCGGCATAGCCGCCGAGCCAGTCCGCGGTGTCCGCACGACCGAACTGGTAGCACGAGACGATGGACCGGCCGGCGGTTCGGAGGGCGTCGGCCTCCGCCTTCGTGAACGGCTTCCCGCGCATCCACTCGGCGTCCGGACGTCGATCGGAGACATACCGGATGACTCCGGCGTATCCGGCCGCGGCGATCGCGGGCGCCGCCGGCACTCCTGCCGAGTAGTCGAGCAGCGTTCCGAAGTCGGTGTCCGCAGCGCTCGGCGGCAGGTCGGAGGAACCCAGCGCCGACGCGTGCCCGGATGCGAGGCCGGTCGTCAGGCCCGCGGCGCCGAGCGCCACCGTTCCGGTCAGAAACGCACGTCGGGTCATGGTCATGGTGTGGTCGGTCCTCCGGTCGAGACATGAGCCGTACGCATCATTAGTCACTTGAGCATCATTAGTAACACAGTGGTGATGGTGAGAGCCGGTCCGTGCGGATGTCGAGACCGCTTCGTGGCGAGCGACACCAGCAGCGTCCCGACCGCCGCCAGGAGTGCCGCGAGCACCGCGGTCACCGGATCGGCGAGGAGGCCGCCGCAGGGCACCGCCAACTTCACGTCTCCCCCGCCGACGGTGCCGCAGGCGAACGCCGCGAGGTACGGGACGGCCAGGACGCAGGCCGAGAGACCGACCGCCGGGACGAGGAGGGCGACGACCGCGGTGCCCGCGACGGCGGGCAGCACCAGTCGGTTCGGAATCCGTCCGGTGCGCTGATCGATCACGGCGACGGCAAGCAGCCACCCGGCGATCAGTGCGATGGCGACGACGAGCAGGACCGGCGACATGCCGTCAACGCTCCGCCATCGAGGCCGAGGACGGCAAAACAGTTGTCCACAGATCTGCGGAACTGCTGGTCAGAGCCGTTGATCAGAGTCCAACGGCCGCGGCCATCGCCGCTTTCGGCGCCGGGAGACCGGTGAACTGCTCCACCTGGCTGTACGCCTGATTCAGCAGCATCACCAGACCGCCGACGACGGTTCCGCCGGCCTCCGCCACCGCCGCGGCGAGCGGCGTGGGCCAGGGGTCGTAGATGACGTCGACGAATCGGGCGGCCGCCGACACCGACGGTGCGAGCACCGCTGCCGCGGGCGCGGGAACGGTCGAGACCGTCACGTCGGCCTCGGTGCACGCGTCACGCAGCACCGTCCCGGACTCGAAGCCGATGACCCGGGCGGTGATGCCGAACTCACCCGCCAGATCGAGCACGCCCCGCGCCCGGTCCGCGCTGCGCGCCACCACCGCGACCTCGGTGATCCCGGCGTCGGCGAGCGCGGCGATCGTCGGACGCGCGGTGCCGCCCGCCCCGATGACGACCGCGCGGTCGGCGGTCGCGGGCACCCCGACCTCGACCAGCGCTCCGGTCATGCCGTCGATGTCGGTGCAGTCGGCGCGCCACCCGCCGTCGATCCGGACCAGGGTGTTGGCCGATCCGACCAGTTCCGCGCGTCGGGTCCGCTCATCGGCGAACGCCAGGGCGGCGAACTTGCACGGCATCGTGACCGAGAAACCGATCCACTCCGATCCGGCGTTCCCGACGCGATCCGGCAGCTGGTCGGCGTCGGTGTCGAGGGCGTCGTACGTCCAGCCCTCCAGTCCGAGCGCCGCGTACGCGGCCCGGTGCAGGGCGGGAGACTTGGAGTGCGCGACCGGTGATCCCAGCACCGCGGCTCTGCGTGCCGTCCCCGTCATCAGCAGCCGGTGACCAGGAGTTTGTTCTTGCACGCCACCTGCCGGTTCTTCTTGTGCTGCTCGAAGGTCTTCGAGAAGAGCGTCTTGCCGTCCTTGTCGACCGTCACGAAGTACAGCCAGTCGCCGTTCGCCGGGTCGATGGTCGCGTTCAGCGCGCGCTCTCCCACGGTCCCGATCGGCGTGATCGGCAGTCCCTTGTGCTGGTAGGTGTTCCAGGCGTTCTCGTCCTTGTACGCGGCACCACCCAGGTCGATGTTCTGGATGTCGGCCGTGTAGTTGGCCGTCGAGTCCATCTCCAGACGCTGGTCCACCTTCAGGCGGTTGAGGATGACGCGAGCCACCTTCGGGAAATCGGCGGCGTCAAACGCCTCCCGCTCCACGATGGAGGCGGTGACGAGCGTCTGGTACGGGGTCAGACCGGTGTTGGTGTCCGACTCGATCCCCCACGCGGTGAACCGGTCGGCGGACGCGGTGATCAACGACCGCAGGATCTGGGTGGCGTCCTCACGCGGATCGATGTTCTCCCAGGAGCCCGCGGCGATCAGCCCTTCGATACGACGGTGGTCGCCACCCAGCTTGTCGAAGGTCTCGCGAGCCCAGGCCGGGATGCCGAGCTCGTCGGCACTGGCATCGCTTGCGGCTTCCGTCAACTGCTTGACGGTGACGCCGTACGTCCCGTCGTCGGTCTTGACCGACGTCGCCGTGGCGATCATCTCGAAGACGCCCGGCGTCGTCTTGCCGTCGGCGCCCTTCTTCGAGTCGAGCTGTCGGCCCTCCGGGAGCGAGATGGACCCGACGCGGTTCTCCGGCCCCTGCATCTTCTGCACCGCCGTAGCCGCGGAGATGCCCTTGGGCAGCTTGTAGAAGCCGGCCGCCACGGTCTCAGTGCCGGTGGCGTCGACGAACGCCTTGCGACTGCCGACCACGCCGGCATCGGCGAGCGTGTCCCCGATGTCGCGGATCGACGAGTCGCTCGCCACGTGGACCAGCGCCGCACCGTGTCCGGTGGTGCTGTCGTAGTCCTTCGACGAATCGAAGACGCCGAGCGCCTTCAACGCGATGCCCGAGAGCACCAGGACCACCACGACGGCCAGGATCAGCAACGTCAGGAGGACCTTGCGATTCCTCTTCCGTGCGGGCATCGGCCGGTCGACGTCGTCATCGGTCTCATCGTCGAGGTAGTCGGGGGCGGCAGTGACCCGGGCCGGCGCCGCGTGCGCGGGCTCCGCGGCCGACTCGACGCGCGCGGGCGTCGGGACCGGCGCACCCAGGTTCGGATCGGTGATCCCGGCGGCCACCGGTGCCGGACTCGGTTCCGGAGACGGGATCGGAGCCGGAGCGGCGGGGGCCGGGGTCGCAGCAGCGGGGGCGGGCCGCGCGGACTCCTCCTGGGTCGCGTCGAGGATGTCGAACAGACCGGTCGGCTCACTCGCGGCGGCGGGAGGCTGCTGCGCCGGAGGCTGCTGGTGTCGCACGGGCGGATTGACCACGGTAGGCGGCTCACTCGCATACGGCGAGGTGCGCGGCTCGGTGAAGCTCAGACCCTCCACCTCGGACGGCCGGTACTGCACCTGGAAGTACGGGGACGGCTCCCCCGCCGGGCGTTCGGGCGTCCGATACTCGATCGTCGGATCGGGCAGGGAATCGCCGGTGCGCACGATCGGGATGCTGCCGGTCGTCGTCGGATCGCCGGGTGCACGACGGCGACGATGTCGATTGCCCGATTGTCCGAATCCCATCGACTCCGTGAAATAGCGGCGGCGCTCGTCGCCCTCTCGGGGCTGGCGGTCACCGGCGCTTTCACTGCGCGGGTCGTCCTGATCAGACACGTGGGAAACTCCTCCTCGTCGGGGCGTGGCTCATCGCTGCGCGTCCAGCCATCCCTGAAGGATAGCGACCGCGGCCGCCTGATCCACGACGGCACGCGCGTCTTTCGCTTTCACTCCTGACGCACGCAACGCTTGGGTCGCAGTCACAGTGGTGAGCCGCTCGTCGTAGAACTCGATCGAGACACCGTCGAACTCGGATGTCAGCTGCCGACCGAAGTAGCGCGCGGCACGCACCGCAGGCCCCTCCTCGCCGCGAAGAGTGCGGGGCAGTCCGATGACGACGCCGATCGCCTCGTACTCGGTGATGATCTCGATGAGCCGGGCGATGTCCGAGCCGTCCTTGGCTCGGCGGATGGTCTCGACCGGCGTGGCGAGGATCCCATCGGGGTCGCACACGGCCACCCCGACACGGACACTGCCGACGTCGACGGCGATGTGCCGTCCGCGCGGGGTGATCACCGTGCGCCGATGACCTCGCGCAGACGCGCCAGCGCGCCGTCGATGCCCGCGGCGTCGGTCCCCGAGCCCTGGGCCAGGTCGGGCTTGCCGCCGCCCCGGCCGGAGACCAGCGGGGCCACCTCGCGGACCAGGTCGCCGGCCTTGATGCCTGCGCCGCGGGCCGCATCGGTGGTGCCGACGGCGAACGGGACCTTGCCGTCGCCTGCGGAGAACAGCGCGATCACCGCGTTGCGATCGGCGACGCGACCGCGCAGATCGGTCACCAGGCTGCGCAGACCGTTGGCGTCGACGCCGTCGCCCACCCGTGCCGCCACCACCAGGGTGTCGCCCACGGTGACGCCCTCGTCGATCAGCCCGGCGACGGCCGCGCGCGCCTGCTCGGCGCGCAGCGACTCGACGGCCTTCTCCGCCTCCTTCAGCTTGTGGACCAGCTGCTCGACGCGGTCGGGAACGTCTTCGGACGGCACCTTCAGCGATGCGGCGAGTCCTGCCATCAGGGCCCGCTCGCGCGAGAGGTAGCGGAACGAGTCCATGCCGACGTAGGCCTCGACGCGCCGAGTGCCGGAGCCGACGGACGACTCGCCGATCACCGTGATCGGGCCGATCTGCGCCGAGCTCGCGACGTGGGTGCCGCCGCACAGCTCCATCGAGAACGGTCCGCCGATCTCGACGACGCGCACCTGGTCACCGTAGTTCTCGCCGAACAGCGCCATGGCGCCCATGGCCTTGGCCTTGGTGAGGTCGGTCTCGAAGGTGTTGACCGTGTAGTTGGCCTCCACGGCCTCGTTGGCGATCTGCTCGATCTCGGTGCGCTGGGACTCGGTGAGACCGGTGCCGGAATGGAAGTCGAAGCGCAGATAGCCGGGGCGGTTCAGCGAACCGGCCTGGGTGGCGGTGGGTCCGAGGACCTGGCGGAGGGCGGCGTGGATCATGTGAGTGCCCGAGTGGCCCTGCGTCGCACCGTGACGCCAGCCGGCGTCGACTGCTGCGAGGACCTGGTCGCCCTCGACGATCTCGCCCTCGTCGACGACCACCTTGTGCAGCCAGACCTTCTTGCCCACCTTCTGGACGTCGTTGACGCGAAGACGCACACCGTCGCTGGTGGTGATGGTGCCGTGGTCGGCCATCTGGCCGCCGGACTCGGCGTACAGCGGGCTGCGATCCAGGATCAGTTCCAGTTCGGCGCCGGGTGCGGCCGACCGGACGCGCTCGCCGTCGGACACCAGGCCCAAGACCCGAGCCTCGGACACCAGCTCGGTGAAGCCGGTGAACTCGGTGGGTCCACGATCGAGGAACTCGCGGTACACGTGGTGGTCGGCGTGCGCCGACTTGCGGGCGCGGGCATCAGCCTTGGCGCGCTGGCGCTGCTCGTTCATCAGCTCGGCGAAACCGTCGCGATCGACGGACAGGCCGGCCTCGGACGCCATCTCCAGCGTGAGGTCGATCGGGAACCCGTAGGTGTCGTGGAGGGTGAAGGCGTCGGTGCCGCTGATCGACGTGCTGCCGGCCTGCTTGGTGGCGTCGGCGGCCTCGGAGAACAGCTTGGAACCGGACTCCAGGGTCCGCGAGAAGGTGGTCTCCTCGGCGACGGCGACCGACAGGATGTGGGCGCGCTGCTCGGCGAGCTCGGGGTACGACGGGGTCATCAGATCGATGACCGCGGTGATGACCCGCTCCATCGCCTGGTGTCCACCGAGAAGACGGACGGAGCGCACGATGCGGCGCAGCAGGCGGCGCAGGACGTAGCCGCGGCCGTCGTTGGACGGCACCACGCCGTCGCCGATCAGCATGACGGCGGTGCGCGCGTGGTCGGCGACGACGCGGAACCGGACGTCGTCGTCGTGGTTGCCCGCCGCGTAGCCGCGGCCGGCGATCTCGGCCGTGAGGTCGATGATCGGCTTCATCAGGTCGGTCTCGTAGACGTTGTCGACGCCCTGCAGCAGGCAGGCGACGCGCTCGATGCCCATGCCCGTGTCGATGTTCTTCTTCGGCAGCGGGCCGAGGATCTCGTAGTCGTCCTTGGTGGTGCCCTCGCCACGCTCGTTCTGCATGAACACGAGGTTCCAGATCTCGATGTATCGGTCCTCGTCGGCCTCCGGCCCGCCCTCGACGCCGTACTCCGGGCCGCGGTCGTAGAAGATCTCCGAGCACGGACCGCAGGGGCCGGGGACACCCATCGACCAGTAGTTGTCGGCCATGCCGCGCCGCTGGATGCGTTCGGCGGGCACGCCGATCTCGTCGCGCCAGATGCTCTCGGCCTCGTCGTCGTCCAGGTAGACGGTCGGCCACAGCTTGGTCGGATCCATCCCGTAGCCGCCGTCCTCGACGGAGTCGGTCAGCAGCTTCCACGCGAAGGTGATGGCCTCGCGCTTGAAGTAGTCGCCGAACGAGAAGTTGCCCGCCATCTGGAAGAACGTGTTGTGGCGGGTGGTGATGCCCACCTCTTCGATGTCGAGGGTGCGCACGCACTTCTGCACGCTGGTCGCCCGCTCGAACGGCGGTGTCTGGTCGCCGAGGAAGTACGGCTTGAAAGGCACCATGCCCGCGTTGACGAACAGCAGGTTCGGATCGTCGAGGATCAGCGAGGCGCTGGGCACCTCGGTGTGCCCCGCCCGGATGAAGTGATCCAGGAAACGCTTCCGGATTTCATGCGTCTGCACTGCGGCGATGTCCTTTGTCGAGGTCGGTGATAGTCAGCAGTCGAGTTTACGCCCCGCACGCGCGGGGACTGTGGGAGCGGTCTACCTGCGGGATCGGTTCCGCGACGTGAGGCCGCGGACGATGGACCGCAGCCGCCCGACGCGCGGTTGCAGTTCCCGCTCGAAACCGTGGTCGGTCGGCTCGTAGTAGTCGACGCCGACCAGGACGTCGGGCGGATACTGTTGCGCCAGAACGCCGTCCGGGTCGTCGTGCGGGAAGCGGTAGCCCTGGGCGTTGCCGAGTTTCTTCGCCCCCGCGTAGTGCCCGTCGCGCAGCGGCGGCGGGACGGCGCCGGCCTTGCCCGCGGAGACGTCCGACATCGCCCTGCCGAGCGCCGAGGTCACCGCACCGGACTTGGGCGCCGTCGCGAGGTGGATGGTCGCCTGTGCGAGCGCCAGCTTGGCTTCGGGCATGCCCACCAGCTGCACCACCTGGGCGGCGGCGACCGCCGCCTGCAGGGCGGTGGGGTCGGCCATGCCGATGTCCTCGCTCGCATGGATCATCAGTCTGCGGGCGATGAACCGCGGGTCCTCCCCCGCCGAGATCATCCGGGCCAGGTAGTGGACGGCGGCGTCGACGTCCGAACCGCGGATGGATTTGATGAAGGCGCTGGTGACGTCGTAGTGCTGGTCGCCTGCGCGGTCGTAGCGGACCGCGGCGCGGTCGATGGCCGCCTCCACGTCGGCCACCGCCACCTCGCCGCCGGCCTCGACCGCGTCGGCACTGGCCTCGAGTGCCGTCAGGGCTCGGCGGGCGTCGCCGCCCGCGACGGCCACCAGGTGGTCGAGCGCGTCGTCGGACACGGTGACCGCACCGTCCAGGCCGCGCGGGTCGGCGACGGCGCGGCGCAGCACGGCCTTGATGTCGTCGTCGGTCAGGGACTGCAGGTGCAGCACCAACGATCGGGACAGGAGCGGGGCGACCACGGAGAACGACGGATTCTCGGTGGTGGCGGCCACCAGCAGCACGATCCGGTTCTCGACGGCGTCGAGCAGCGCGTCCTGCTGTGTCTTGGAGAACCGGTGGACCTCGTCGATGAACAGGACCGTCTGCTGCCCCTGCGCCAGTCGGCGGCGGGCCAGGTCGATGACGACCCGGACCTCCTTCACACCCGACGACAGCGCGGACAGCGCCTCGAAACGACCGCCGGTCGCCTGGCTGATGAGTGACGCCATCGTCGTCTTGCCTGTGCCGGGCGGACCGTAGAGCAGCACGGACGCCGCACCGGAACCGGCGATCAGTCTGCGCAGCGGGGCGCGCTCGCCGAGCAGGTGCTGCTGCCCGACGATCTCGTCGAGTGACTGCGGACGCATCCGGACCGCGAGGGGCGGTCTCGGCGTCCCCTTCTCCGGTACTGCGCCCTCGGCGCCGCCGTCGTCGGTGTCGAAGAGCCCGTCCTCCACGCCGGTCATCCGAACCAGTAGATCCGCAGCGCCTCTTGAACTCGGTCGGCGCCGTCGACGAAGGCCTCGTCGACGCCCGCCAGTTCGCCGGCGTCCGCGAGGTCGGCCCACCGGGCCAGGACCACGCGCGCGTCCGTCGTGTGCAGCGCCCAGTCGTGACCGGTCGCGTCGCCCTGGATCATCCAGTACGTCGAGAGCCAGACCCAGAGGGCGCGGGCGGTGAAGATCCGGCGCGCCAGTTTGCGATCGTTGATCGACGGCCAGAGCGGCTTCACCTCGCCGCGCCAGGCGTGGACCAGCGCGCGTTCGAGGCGCGGGCGGTCCATCACGACATCCGTGGAGAGCAGTGCGGGGAAGGTCGCGAGCGCGTAGGCGACGTCGAGGGTGGCGTCGCGGAACTCGCCCCACTCGTAATCCATGAACTGGACGCCGTCGCCGTTGATCAGGATGTTGCCCGGACCGACGTCGGCGGGGCTGAACGTGCGGAAGTCCCCGCTCGCGAACAGTTTCAGGCCGTTGTCGAGGATCTCGCGGGAGTTCGCGGGCAGGTCGACATCGATCTCCGCGAGCATGGCGGCGTGGGCCCGCACGGATGCCGCGGCCTCGTCGCCGATGCCGCCGCCCGCGACGGTGACGCGACCCTTGCCGCCCTTCGTCTTGCCGCTGACGCGCATCAGCGTGTCGAAGTCGTCCTCGCCGCCGAGGGTGGCCGCATGCATCCGCCCCAGGGCCTGGCCCCAGGCGCTGACGCCGCGTTCCACCTCGTCGATGTCGGTGGACCCGAGCAATTCGACCATGGGCCTGCCGTGACCGAGGTCGGTGAGGACCAGGAGCCGCTCCTCGAAGTCGGAGGCCAGCAGTTGCGGGCCCGGTCGCGACTTGGTCGGCAGCGCGGTCGCGTAGCGGTACGACGCGATCTCCCGCAGCACCTGCGAGGGCGCGGTCTGATCGTCGAACGCCTTGACGACCACCGTCCGGTCCAGCGAGACGGGGTTGTCGAGCACACGGGCACGGATGACGGTGGATCGTCCGGTGCCGCCGAGGTCCTCGGGTTCGTCGAGTTGCACCGAGGATCCCGCCCGCTTGGACAGGACTCCCTCGGCGGTCTCGAGGACTGACGAGATGCGTTCGTCAGCGATTGCGGTCATGGTTCCCTCAGTCGTCCGCCGGTGCCTTCGCCTCGGCGGAGGGCTTCTGCGGCTTCGCGTCGATTCCCGTCTCCTTGCGCTGCTCCGGGGTGATCGGAGCGGGCGCGTCGGTCAGCGGATCGATGCCGCCGCCCGACTTCGGGAACGCGATGACCTCGCGGATCGACGGCTCGCCCGCCAGGAGCGCGGTGATGCGGTCCCAGCCGAATGCGATGCCGCCGTGGGGCGGCGCACCGTACGAGAAGGCGTCGAGCAGGAAGCCGAACTTCTCCTGCGCGTCTTCCTCGCTGATGCCCATGATCTTGAAGACACGTTCCTGGACGTCGCGGCGGTGGATGCGGATGGAGCCGCCGCCGATCTCGTTGCCGTTGCACACGATGTCGTAGGCGTATGCGAGGGCGTCGCCCGGGTTGGTCTCGAGGGTGTCGAGCGATTCGGGCTTCGGGGAGGTGAAGGCGTGGTGGACGGCGGTCCAGGCACCCGCGCCGACGGCGACGTCACCCGCGGCCGTCGCGTCGTCGGCGGGCTCGAACAGCGGGGCGTCGACGACCCAGGTGAACGCCCAGTCGCCGTCCTTGATGAGGTCGAGCTTCTCGGCGATCGCGCCGCGAGCAGCGCCGAGGAGTGCGCGCGAGCTCTTGACCGCGCCGGCGGCGAAGAAGACGCAGTCGCCCGGCTTCGCGCCGACGTGGGCGGCGAGGCCTTCGCGCTCGGCGTCGGAGATGTTCTTGGCGACCGGTCCAGTGAGGGTCCCGTCCTCCTGGACCAGGACGTAGGCGAGGCCGCGCGCACCGCGCTGCTTGGCCCACTCCTGCCAGGCGTCGAGCTGGCGACGCGGCTGCGACGCTCCGCCGGGCATGACGACGGCGCCGACGTACGGGGCCTTGAACACGCGGAACGGCGTCTCGGCGAAGTAGTCGGTGCACTCGACGAGTTCGATGTCGAAGCGCAGGTCGGGCTTGTCGCTGCCGTAGCGACGCATGGCGTCGGCGTAGGTCATGCGCGGGATCGGGGTGGTGAGCTCGACGCCGATCAGCTTCCACAACGCGACCAGGATCTCCTCGGCGAGGGCGATCACGTCGTCCTCGTCGACGAAGCTCATCTCGATGTCGAGCTGGGTGAACTCCGGCTGCCGGTCGGCGCGGAAGTCCTCGTCGCGGTAGCAGCGGGCGATCTGGTAGTACCGCTCCATGCCCGCGACCATCAGCAGCTGCTTGAAGAGCTGCGGGCTCTGCGGCAGCGCGTAGAACGATCCCGGCTGCAGGCGTGCGGGGACCAGGAAGTCGCGGGCGCCCTCCGGCGTGGACCGGGTCAGCGTGGGGGTCTCGATCTCGACGAAGTCGTGCCCGCCGAGGACTCCGCGAGCGGCGGCGCTGACCTGGGAGCGCAGGCGGATGGCCTTCGCCGGCCCCTCCCGGCGCAGGTCCAGGTAGCGGTGGCGCAGACGCGCCTCCTCGCCCGGCTGCTCGTCGAGCTGGAAGGGCAGCGGCGCCGACTCGTTCAGCACCACCAGTTCCCGCGCGTTGACCTCGATGGCACCGGACGCCAGCGAGGGGTTCTCGCTGCCCTCGGGACGCACGTCGACCTCGCCGCTGATCTGGACGCAGTACTCGGCGCGCAGGTGGTGAGCCGCCTCGGCGACCTTCTCGTCACGGAAGACGACCTGCACCAGGCCGGACGAGTCCCGGAGATCGATGAACACGACCCCGCCGTGGTCGCGCCGACGCGCCACCCATCCGACGACGGTGACGGTCTGCGACGCGTCTTCGCGACGCAACGATCCGGCGAAATGAGTGCGGAGCACTGGGTTCCTTCCTTCTGCGCAGCACAAAGCTGCCAGGGTTCACGCTGTTCCGGTCAATTCTACGGATCGCCGCAGACAAAGCGACAAGCGCATCGATGTCACGGTCGACGGGACAGGTCGCGGCTACTGTATGCGCATGACGTTTCAAGGGAGCGGACCACTCGAGGGTGGGAATGTCAGTGCGGGCGGTTCTGGAGGGGGCGGCGGTTTCGGCGGTGGGCGCATGGCGCTCGGCGGCGGCGCCGGCATCATCGTGGCGATCGTCGCACTCCTGTTCGGGATCAATCCCGGCGACATCCTCGGAGGGGGCGGGGGCTCGTCGAACCAGCAGGTGGCCGGATCCAACTCCGGGTCCAACAACGAGGAGATGCAGAAGCACCTCGACAGCTGCACCGTCGAGATGGCCAACACCGACGACGCCTGCCGGATCAAGGCGACCACGATCAGCTTGAACAAGGTGTGGTCCAAGCAGATGCAGGGATACACCCAGCCCGCGACCATCATCTTCAGCGGTAACGTCAACACGGCCTGCGGCGCCGCGTCGTCGGCGATGGGACCGTTCTACTGCCCCGGGGATCAGACGGCCTACTTCGACCCGTCGTTCTTCGCCGATCTGAAGCGAATGGGCGGCTCCGACGGACCGCTCGCCCAGGAGTACGTCGTCGCGCACGAGTTCGGCCACCACGTCGAGAATCTGACCGGTGTCCTCGCCAAGGGCCAGCGCATGGGCAACGCGGGTTCGGTCCGCATCGAGTTGCAGGCCGACTGCCTCGCCGGCGTCTGGGCGTACCACGCTGACAAGGGCCCGGACGCCATGCTCAAGCCGCTCACCGACGAGCAGATCCAGTCCGTCATCCAGTCCGCGAAGGCCATCGGCGACGACACCATCCAGGGTGCAGGCTCCAATCCGGAGAGCTGGACTCACGGCTCCGCGAAGCAGCGCGTCCGCTGGTTCCAGATCGGCTACGACAAGGGCGACCCCCGCCGCTGCGACACCTTCGCGACCAACGACCTCTAGTCCGCTCATCTGAGCGACATCCGCTCACTTCAACGACGCTCGCTCACCTCCGGAGGTGAGCGAGCGTCATTTTGGTGAGCGAACACGGCTGAAGTTGGCGAACTCAGTAGCGGATCCCGAGGCGGTCGTACCGCTTCTCGAGTTTCGGGATCATCGTCTTGGCCCTGAGGTCGTCCCAGATCCAACGGCCGACATCGAGGCCGAGGTCTCGCAGTTGGTCTTCGCGCAGCTTCTCACGGATCACGACGTCTTCGACGTCCTCGCCGTCGCGCATCTCGCGCTGGTACTTGATCATGCCGTCGAACTCGCCGACGAAGAGTCCGTCCCTGCCGAAGTCGCATCGGGCCGTCCGTCCCGACTCGAGCGTGTACTCGACCTGCAGCTCGGGAAGCGGATGGTCGGCCTCGATCATCTGCGCGCGACTCCACGATTCACCGGGCGACTCCGAATCGCCGTCCGCGAAGGCGAATGCGTGGCGGGCGAGGGCGATCCCGTGACGACTCGCACGGAGGCGACGCTCGAAGTCTTCGGCGTCCCCACCGTTTCGGAGGGCGGTGTCGAAGGCGGCGAGAGCCTGCGGCAGGTTCTGCGTCTTCAGTGCCAGGTCGAGAGCCGTGCGTTCAAGGCTGGTCACGAGCAGGCCGCCGACCTCGACGACGTCGTCATCGTCGAGCAGACCCGAGTGGATGATCCGCTGCGAGCGCGTGGATCCACCGCCGTCCCTGCCGTTCGTCACGTGCACGTACCGCTGCTCGGGGTAGAGCAACTGCATGCCGTGGACGACGGCGGCCGACTCGTGGCTGAGTACGGGACGGCCGGCGCCGATGGCCGCCGCGATACACCGATATCGGTAGATGATTCGACCGGCGTCGATCCGACCGACGAGTAGGTGCGCTGGGATCGCCATGCCGCGCGCGACGACGATGAGTTCACCCGAATGCACCGCCGCTGCGAGGCGTCGTTCAGAGATCCCGGCCGCGAGCGCGGTCGCGCGGTGAACGATGCCGTATCGGTCGAGTGGCCACAGTGTCTCTCCCATGCCCCCATTGCATCGCGATTCGGACAAATACGCACACGCGTTATCCACAGATCTGTCGGAACCGTGCATCCGCGTACGCCAACGACGCTCGCTCACCTCCGGAGGTGAGCGAGCGCCGTGTCAGTAAGCGAACGCGGTCGAAGTGAGCGAACGTCAGGGAGCGAGCAGGGCTCGGATCTCCGCGACGACGTCGTCGAGCGCGATCTTGCGCTGTTCGCCGTTCGACAGGTCCTTGAGCTCGATCGTGCGCTCGTCGAGTTCGCGGTCGCCGAGGACGAGTGCGACGCGGGCGCCGGAGCGGTCGGCGGCCTTCATCGCACCCTTGAGGCCGCGGTCGCCGTAGGCGAGGTCGACGCTGACGCCTGCGGCGCGGAGCTGCCCGGCGAGGTAGACGAGCTCGCTCTTGGCGGCAGCGCCGAGCGGGACGCCGTAGACCTGCACGCGTCCCTCCCCCGCGACCGAGACGCCCTCGGCCTCGAGTGCCAGGACGGTGCGGTCGACGCCGATGCCGAAGCCGATGCCCGACAGGTCCTGCTTGCCGCCGATCTGCTTCATCAGACCGTCGTACCGGCCGCCGCCGCCGATGCCCGACTGCGCGCCGAGCCCGTCGTGGACGAACTCGAACGTCGTCTTGGTGTAGTAGTCGAGCCCGCGGACCAGGCGCGGATTGATGACGTACTCGACGCCCAGGCGGTCGAGGTTCGTGCGGACCAGGTCGAAGTGCTCGCGCGCGGTGTCGCTCAGGTGATCGAGCATCAACGGCGCGTCGGCGGTCATCTCCTTGATCTCGGGCCGCTTGTCGTCGAGGACGCGCAAGGGATTGATCTTCGCCCGCTCGCGGATCGGTTCATCGAGGTCGAGCCCGAACAGGAACTCCTGCAGCGCCTCCCGGTACTGGGGCCGGCAGGTGTTGTCGCCCAGCGAGGTCAGCTCCAGCCGGTAGCCGCTGAGCCCGAGGCTCTTGTAACCCTCGTCCGCGACGGCGATGACCTCGGCGTCGAGCGCCGGATCGTCGACGCCGATGGCCTCGATGCCGACCTGCTGCAACTGGCGGTAGCGACCGGCCTGCGGACGCTCATAGCGGAAGAACGGCCCGGCGTAACAGACCTTCACCGGCAGCTGGCCGCGGTCCAAGCCGTGCTGGATCACCGAGCGCATCACACCGGCGGTCCCCTCCGGACGCAGCGTCACCGTACGACCGCCCCGGTCGGCGAAGGTGTACATCTCCTTGCTGACGACGTCCGTCGACTCGCCGACGCCGCGCGCGAACAACGCGGTGTCTTCGAAGATCGGCAGCTCGATGTGCCCGTATCCCGCACGGTGCGCGGCTCCGGTCAGAGCGTTCCGGACGGCGAGGAAGTCGGCCGAGGCCGGCGGGAAATAGTCGGGAATGCCTTTCGGCGCCGCAAACTCTCCACTCACAGTCCGAATCGTCCTTTCTTGTCTGCACCCGGCAGGTCGAGCAGGAACGGATTGCCCGCCCGCTCGGCGCCGATGGTGGTCTGTGGTCCGTGACCCGGCAGGATCACGAGGTCGTCGTCGCGCGTCATCAGCTTCGCGGCGATCGACTCCAGCAGCTGCTGGTGACTGCCACCGGGCAGGTCGGTGCGCCCGATGGAACCATTGAACAGTACGTCTCCCGCGAAGCAGACCTCCGCGGAGTCCGGTGTCAAGAGCACACTGCCGCGCGAATGGCCGGGCGCATGATCGACGCCCCAGCGGATCCCGGCGGCGTCGACGTCCTCGCCGTCGACGAACTCGATGACCTTCTCCGGCTCCGTGAACGTCATGTCGCCGATCATCGACGACAGCGCGCTCCCCAGACCCATGCCGGGGTCGGTGAGCATCGGGCGGTCGTCCGCGTGGATGTAGACGGGGATCGAGTACTCGTCGGCCAGCTCGGTGGCATTCCACGTGTGGTCGAGGTGCCCGTGCGTCAGGAAGATCGCCACCGGCGTCAGGTCGTATTCGGCGAGAGCCTCCCGCACGCGCGGTGCGGCGTCTTGGCCGGGGTCGATGATGACCGCGTCGCTGCCGCGGTCCTCCGCCACCAGATAGCAGTTGGTCTGGAACATGCCCGCGGGGAATCCGGCGATCAGCACGGGGCGCACCTCCTCGTTCGCGCCCGGCGCGATTCCCGGACGACACGTTGGAACCCATTGTCTCATCGACCTTCCAGGCGCCTGCGATAGCATGGGGCCCGCTGTAGCGACAGCTACCCGCCCCACACGCCATACAGGAGGTTCCACCAGCGTGTCGTCCAACGAAGAGCGTCGCGAAGCCGCCCGCCGCAAGCTGGAAGAACGGCTTGAGAGCGAGCGTCGGGCGGCCCGACAGCGAAAGCTCGCCCTGATCTCGGTGTGCAGTGTCGCGGTCCTGGCCGCCGTGGCGGTCGGCGGATACTTCTACTACCGCCACTGGGACAACGAGCGCCACACCACCTGCGAGTACGTCAAGGCCGACCACGATCTCGGCAAGGCCGCCGCCGACTACCAGAAGCAGCTCGACGCCGCGAAACCGAACGAGATCACGCCGGAACAGCGCGCGGATGCCGAGAAGTACATCGCCAGGCTGAAGGAGGGCGCCAAGCTCGGCCGCACCGCGCCGAAGCCCGGCGACCGCACGCTGAACACCGGAACGGTGGACTGGACGCTCGACACCAACCTCGGGAACGTTCCGATCGCCCTCGATCGGGCCTCCGCGCCGTGCAATGTGAATGCCGTGATCTCGTTGTCGGACAACAAGTTCTACGACAACACGAAGTGTCATCGGCTGGCGCAGGGCAACGGCGTGTTCGTTCTGCAGTGCGGCGATCCGACCCTGACCAGCTCGGGCGGTCCGGGCTGGAGCAGCCCCGACGAGGATCCCACCGACCTCAAGGAGGGAACCCCCGTCAGCCCGCAGATGGTGGAGATGGGCATGCAGGGAACCGTTGTGTACCCGCGCGGCACGGTCGCGATCGCGAACCGCAACAATGCGCAGCAGCAGCTGTTCAACACCGGCAGCTCGCAGTTCTTCATCGTCACCAAGGACACCGAACTGCAGCCGAACCTCGCCGTCGTCGGCAAGGTCTCGCCCGAGGGCATGAAGGTGATCGACAAGGTGGTCGCCGGCGGCATCGACCCGGGTCCCCGCGGCTCCGCGGAGGACGGCACGCCGAAGACTCCCCTCGAGATCAAGAAGGCGTCGGTCAGCGAGGACTGACGTCGGCTCAGATACACGACAGCGGGGCGGACCGAGAGATCGGTTCCGCCCCGCTGTCGTTGTGTCCCCGCTGTCGTTGTGGCAAGGCCTGTTGTGTCAGGGCCTCAGGCCGCCGATGTCACCCGATAGACGTCGTAGACGCCTTCCACATTGCGGACCACGTTCAACACGTGGCCGAGGTGCTTGGGGTCGCCCATCTCGAAGGTGAACTTGCTCACGGCCACGCGATCGCGATTGGTGGTGAGCGTCGCCGACAGGATGTTGACCCGCTCGTCGGCGAGCACCCGCGTCACATCGGACAGAAGGCGATGCCGGTCGAGGGCCTCCACCTGGATCGCGACCAGAAACACCGACGACGGATTCGGCGCCCAGCTGACCGGCAGCAGCCGCTCGGGCTGCGACCGGAGATCGTCGGCGTTGGTGCAGTCGGAGCGGTGGACGCTGACGCCGCCGCCGCGAGTGATGAAGCCCAGGATCTCGTCGCCCGGCACCGGGGTGCAGCACTTGGCGAGCTTCACCAGGACGTTGTCGACGCCCTCGACGACGACGCCGCTGTCCCCGGTCTGCCGACGCCGCGCCGTCGTCGACGGGGTGGCACGTGCCGCGATCTCCTCCTCGGCCGCATCGACGCCGCCGAGCATCGCGACCAGGCGATGCACCACGCGACCGGCAGGGATGTGCCCCGCGCCGACTGCCGTGTACAGCGCGTCGACGTCCGCGAAGCCGAACTCCTTGGCCAGTGCCGTGATCGACTCCCCCGACAGCAGTCGGTGCACGGGGAGTCCGCCGCGGCGGACCTCCTTGACGATCGCGTCCTTGCCGGATTCGAGCGTCTCCTCGCGACGTTCCTTCGCGAACCACTGCCGGATCTTGGCCTTGGCGCGCGGGGAGACGACGAAGTTCTCCCAGTCCTTGCTCGGTCCGGCGGTCTCGGCCTTGGAGGTGAAGACCTCCACCACCTCGCCGTTCTCCAGGGCGCGTTCCAGCGCCACGAGACGGCCGTTGACGCGGGCTCCGATGCAGCGGTGGCCCACCTCGGTGTGAACGGCGTACGCGAAGTCGATGGGCGTGGATCCGGTGGGCAGCGTGATGACGTCGCCCTTCGGGGTGAAGACGAAGATCTCCTTGACTGCGAGGTCGTAGCGGAGGGACTCCAGGAACTCCCCCGGGTCCGCAGCCTCGCGCTGCCACGCCAGCAGTTGGCGCATCCAGGCCATGTCGTCGACCTCGGCGAGGTCGGTGGCCTTGCGCCCCTTGCCCTTCCGCCCCTCCTTGTAGCGCCAGTGGG
Source organism: Gordonia phthalatica (assembly GCF_001305675.1). Lineage (NCBI taxonomy): Bacteria > Bacillati > Actinomycetota > Actinomycetes > Mycobacteriales > Gordoniaceae > Gordonia > Gordonia phthalatica. The sequence goes on along the minus strand of NZ_CP011853.1, from coordinate 2,063,118 downwards.
CGGCGATGCCGAACTCCGCGGTCCGGTGCATCTCGACCGTGCGGATCTGCACCTCCAGCGGCTTGCCCTCCGGGCCGATCACCGTGGTATGCAGCGACTGGTAGACGCCGAAGCTCGGCTGCGCGATGTAGTCCTTGAACCGCCCGGCCATCGGCTGCCACAGCGAGTGGACGACACCGATCGCCGCGTAGCAGTCGCGGACCTCGTCGCACAGGATGCGCATGCCGACCAGGTCGTGGATGTCGTCGAACTCCTTCCCCTTGACGATCATCTTCTGATAGATCGACCAATAATGCTTCGGACGTCCCTCGACGGTCGCAGTGATCCGGGAGCCGCTGAGCGCATTGTTGAGGTCCGACCGCACACGCGCCAGGTAGGTGTCGCGGCTGGGAGCCCGGTCGGCGACCAGCCGGACGATCTCCTCGTACTTCTTGGGGTGCAGGATCGCGAACGAGAGGTCCTCGAGCTCCCACTTGACCGTGGCCATGCCGAGTCGGTGCGCCAGCGGGGCGATCACCTCCAGCGTCTCGCGGGCCTTGCGGGCCTGCTTCTCCGGCGGCAGGAAGCGCATGGTGCGCATGTTGTGGAGGCGGTCGGCCACCTTGATCACCAGGACGCGCGGGTCGCGAGCCATCGCGATGATCATCTTGCGGATCGTCTCGGCTTCGGCGGCGCTGCCGAGGACCACCTTGTCGAGCTTGGTGACGCCGTCGACGAGGTGAGCGACCTCCGACCCGAAGTCCTTCTCCAACTGCTCGAGCGAGTAGCCGGTGTCCTCGACTGTGTCGTGCAGGAGTGCGGCGACGAGGGTAGTGGTGTCCATGCCGAGGTCGGCGAGGATCGTCGCGACCGCGAGCGGATGGGTGATGTAGGGGTCGCCCGACTTTCGGAACTGTCCGGTGTGCTGATGATCGGCGACCGCGTAGGCCTGCTGCAGGACTGCGACGTCGGCCTTCGGGTACACCTCGCGGTGCAGCGAGACCAGCGGTTCGAGAACGGGTGCGATCCCGCTGCGGGGCGGTGCGGTCATCCGCCGTGCCAGGCGCGCACGGACGCGGCGCGAACTCAGCGGAGAGACGTCGTCCGGTCGCTTGGTGTCGGGATCGCTCATAGGGCGATCGTACTCAGCCGAGGCTGATGGCATGCACCCGAACGGCAGGACCGACGCCGTCGGCGATGAATCGACGGCCGGGCAGTCCCTGGAGTTCCATCACCACCGCGATCGCGTCGACGGTGGCGCCGGCCTGAGTCAGCAGTCGAGCCGCGGCGACGGCCGTCCCACCGGTGGCGAGGACGTCGTCGATCACGACCACCCGACGCCCGGCAAGCGGGATGCCCTCGGCGGGGATCTCCAGTCGCGCGGTGCCGTATTCGAGGTCGTAGTCGACGCCGATCACCGGTGGTGGCAGCTTGCCGCCCTTGCGGACCGCAATCACGCCGACGCCGAGCTGTCGTGCCACGGCGCCGCCGAGGAGGAAGCCGCGAGCGTCGACGCCGGCCACCAGTTCCGCGCCCGTGCAGGCGCTCGCCAGGGCGTCGATGACGGCGTCGAATCCGTCGGGATCGGCGAGGACCGGCGTCAAGTCCTTGAACGCGATCCCCGGCGACGGGAAGTCCGGCACCAGCCGGGCGTGCCGGGCGACGGCGTCCTGCGCCCGCCGAAGGCACTGTGCCTCGTCAGTGATCACGCAGTGCCCCAGCGATCCATGTTCCAGCCGGTGCCCGACGAGCCGAGACCCGGGACCACGCCGGTCACCTTGTTCGATTCCCGTGCCCGGACCGTGCCGAACAGCGGAATCGTCGGCAGTTCGTCCCACGCGGCGGTCTCGATGGTGCGCAGCAGCGGAAGGCGCGCGCTGTCGCTGACGGTACCGGCCAGTTCGCCGATCGCGTCGGTGACCTGCTTGCTCCCGAATCCCGACAGGTTCAGCGGATCCCCGGAGGCGAGGGAGAACACTTCCGGGAAACCGGAGGCGGTGCTCGACGCGGCGAAGCTGCCGTCCGACATCAAGACGGCGTCGAACTCGACGCCCAGACCGGCGACGGTGGATTCGGGCGACGACGCGTCCTCGACGGTCAGCCCCGCGGGCCGACAGCTGTCGCCGATCGTCTTGACGATCGCCGCGTTCTCGGTGGACTTCGCCAGGTAGCCGATGCGCACGGTGGGCGGCGTCTTCTTCGCGTCGGCCCGATCGGCGAGCAGGCGCTTGGCGCGCGCGAGGTCGGTCCGCGGGTAGCGGCGACCGTACTGGACGTTCAGCGACGGTCCGAGCGGGTCGGCGGGCGACGCCGAGCGCAGGTTCCAGGTGACCCCGTTCGCGCCGAAGCGGCGGGCAAGGACATCGCGCGGCATGCACGACGCCAGAGCCCGGCGGATCGTGCGATCGGCGCCGATCCCCTTGCTCGCGAAGACCAGCTGGGTGACGGCCAGCGGTGCGGGTTCGCGTTCGGTGGTGCGGTCGGTCGGCACCGTGGCCGATTCCGCGCCGCTCAGCTTGTCGGCGAGAGCCAGCTCACCGGTATCGATGACCGTGGCGCGCGACCCGTCGAGCGCCGATTCACCGTTGGTGCCGCGCGGCCACACGGTGATCTCGTCGGACGTCGGCGCCGCACCCCACCACTTGTCGTTGGCGAGGAGTTTCAGGCCGCCGTCGACGGTGTAGGAGTCGATGCGGTACGGGCCGGCCGACGGGAACTTCTTCTGGTCGACGGGCGCACCCGGCTTCAGTGCGAAACCGGTGTTCCAGGCCTTCGCGATCGCGGCGATCGCCTTCTTGTCGCCCGAGCGGATCGGGTCGACGACGTTGGGCACGCCTGCCGCTTGGGCGACGACCTGCGGCGGCAGGAGCGTGCCCGCGCCGAAGAGTTCACGCCACTGGCCGTAGTCGCGGCCGCGTTTGAAGACCACCGTCGCGACCTTGTCGCCGGGTTTGCAGTCCACCCGCTCGATGTCCTCGTATCCGGCATGGGTCGCGGCGTCGAACCCCTTGGTGGTCCCGCTCATCGCCGTCGCCGCGAGGAAGAGGGCATCGCAGGTCATCGGCTTGCCGTCGGAGTAGACGGCGGCCTTGTCGAACTCGTACCGCAGCGTCAGCGACCGGCCGGACTCCTCGGTCACGCGACCCACGTCGCGATCGGCCATGATCTGACCGTCCGGACCGACGATCGCGAAGCCGGGCAGCACCCGGGACAGGGCCATGATCGCACCGTCGGCGTGTCCCTCGACGGTGTTGACGTTGTACGACGCCACGCGGGCGTCGACGATGTAGTCGACGTCCGCGCGGTCCTCGCTCCCGCAGGCGACGAGGAGTGCACCCGCGGCCGAACCGGCCGCGATGATCGCTGCGGCACGGCGCAGCCGCGGGTGAATCATGCTGAGGCCCTCTCCCGACGTGCCATCACCTTCGCGTTATGGCGTTTGATGTCCTTGTTCCGTTCCTTCATCGACACCAACCACGGCGAAGCGAGGAAGACCGACGAATAGGTACCGACCACGACACCGACCAGCTGAATCAGCGCGAGGTCCTTCAACGTGCCGACGCCCAGCATCCACACCGCGACCACCATCAGCGCGATGATCGGCAGCACCGAGATGACCGTGGTGTTGATAGAGCGCATCAGCGTCTGGTTCACCGCCAGGTTGGTCTGCTCCGCGTAGGTGCGACGCGTCGTCACCAGGACGGATCTGGTGTTCTCCTCCACCTTGTCGAAGACGACGACGGTGTCGTAGACGGAGAAGCCGAGGATCGTCAACAGGCCGATCACGGTGGCCGGCGTCATCTCCCAGCCGACGAGCGAGTAGATGCCCGCGGTCACCACGAGGTCGAAGACGAGGGAGGCCATCGCGGCCACCGACATCTCCTTGTCGAATCTGATCGCGATGTAGATGAACGCGACGATCAGGAAGACGACCAGGGCGATCAGCATCTTCCTGGTGATCTCCTGACCCCAGGTGGAGCTGACGTCCGACGAGCTGACGTCGCCCGGCATCACCTCCGGCTGGAAGGCCGTGCCCAGAGCGTGCAGCAGGTTGCCGGTCTCCTCCCGAGACAGGGTCTCGGTGCGGATCTGGAACGTCGCCGCGTCGCCCGCACCCGCGGCCTGAACGGTCTCCGGCGCCCGGTGGAGGGTGTCTTCGAAGACACGCGAGACGTCCGAGGTGGTGATGGACCCGCGGGCAGGCATCGAGATCTGCGTGCCGCCCTCGAAGTCGATGCCGAACGTGAATCCGCGGATCGCGATCGAGAGGATGCAGATCACCATCATCACGCCCGAGATCACGTACCACATGCGGCGCTTGCCGATCACGTCGAAGGCGCCGGTGCCCGAGTACAGGCGCGACAGGAACGAGTGGTTATTGTCGGCGACGTAGTCGGCGTCGGACCATTCGGTCGTCGCCTTCTTGTCGTCGATCGTCGGTTCGCTCACTGGTTGCCTCCTTCGGACGCGTCGACGCTGACACCGGCGGCCGAGCGTGCCGCGGCCTGCGCCTTCCGACGCTCACGGGCCACTTCCGAGACCGCGCCGAGGCCGTTGACGGCCGGGCGCGACAGGAAGGAGTTCCGGCTGGCCAGAACGACCATCGGGTGGGTCACCATGAACACGATCATGATGTCGATCAGGGTGGTCAGACCCAGGGTGAACGCGAAGCCGCGGACGGCGCCGACGGCCAGCAGGTAGATGATGGCCGCACAGATGAAGCTGACCGCGTTACCGGTCCACACCGTGCGGCGGGCGCTCTGCCAGCCGCGGGTGACCGACGATCTGACCGTTCTGCCCTCGCGCATCTCATCCTTGATGCGTTCGAAGTAGACGACGAACGAGTCGGCCGTCATGCCGATGCCGATGATCAGACCGGCGATGCCGGACAGGTCCAGGGTGAACCCGATCCACCGGCCGAGCAGGACGATGATGCCGTAAACCATGGCACCGGCCCAGATCAGCGACAGCACCGACAGGAAGCCCATCGCCCGGTAGTAGAGCAGCGAGTAGATGAGGACCAGGATCAGGCCGACGAGACCGGCGATGAGACCGGCGTTCAGCGACTGCAGACCCAGGGTGGCCGACACCGTCTGCGCGTCGGACATCGCGAACGACAGCGGCAGCGAACCGTACTTCAGGGCGTTGGCGAGCGCCTCGGCCTCCGACTGGGTGAACTTGCCGCTGATCTCGGTGGTGCCGAGGATCTGCTGGTTGATCGACGGTGCGCTGAGGACGCGCGTGTCGAGGGTGACCGCGGTCTGGACGCCGACATTCTTGCCGGTGAAGTCGGCCCACGTCTTCTGTGCGTCGCCCTTGAAGTCGACGTTGACGGTCCAGGCGCCGGTCTGGTTCTGACCGGACTTGGCCTGCCCGATGTCCCGGCCGTCGATCAGCATGGGCTTGAGCAGGTACACCATGCCGTCGTCCTTGCCGCAGGCGACGAGGTACTCGTTCGGCTTGTCGTAACCGACCAGCGGATCGCTGTACTCGGGCGAGCAGTTGACCTTGGCCATCTCGGCGCGCAGCTTGGCGAGGGTGGCCTCGTCGGCGTTCGCGGGCGCCTGACGCGCCTTGCGGGCGGCATCGACGGCCGCGGACTGCTCCTGCGGCGTCATGTTGACGACGTCCTTGGCGTTCGGGTCCTTCTTCTGCGGCTGCGCGGGCTGCTGCTCCACCACGGGGCGGATGTACAGGCGAGCCGTCTGACCGAGGTCGCGGGCTTGCTTACCGTCGTCGCCCGGAACGGTGATGACAATGGTGTTGCCGTTGACGACGACTTCGGAGCCGCCGACGCCGAGACCGTTGACGCGCTGGTCGATGATCTGGCGGGCCTGGTCGAGCTGCGAAGCCGACGGCGCGCTGCCGTTGTCGGTGCGCGCGGTCAGGACGACGCGGGTGCCGCCCTGGAGATCGATGCCGAGCTTCGGGGTGGGGCTCCCGCCTCCGGTGAAGAAGACCAGACCGTAGATGATGCCGAGGATCACGAAGAAGATCGTGAGCGGCTGCCACGGCGGAGCCTCACGGCGGAGCCGACCGGCCCCGCCACGCAGATTGGGTTTAGTCACGCGTTTGTTCTACTTCTCTTCGTTCTGCTCTTTGTCGAGCGACACGGTGTCGGAGGCGTCGGATCCTGTGACATCGCCCGCGGCGTCGTCGATCGACTCGATGGACGGCGCGTCCGCATCCGGGCTGACGACCTCGCGGATGGCCATGCGGTTCCACTCGGTGACGACACCCGGGGCGATCTCGATGGTGACGATGTCCTCGCGGTCCGCATCGACGACGGTGCCGAACAGGCCGGCGTGCAACTGCACCCGGGCACCGGCGGTGAGCGAGCTCTGCATCTCGGTCACGGCGGCGGCACGCTTCTTCTGATTGCGGATGCTGAAGAACATGAAGGCCGCCATGGCGGCGAGCATCAACGGGAGGATCAACGACGATTGCATGGGGACCAGTGTGCCAGGCCCGAGGGCCAGACCCCACGTACAGGTCGTCGCGAACCGGTGAAACGTGTCCGCCGACACGCCGAAGGCACACATCTCCGGCGCGATCGCGGTGCGGACGGGGTCAGTTGAACGACGGCGTCAGTTGAACGAGGGGCTCAGTTGAACAGGGTGCCCGCGTCGTCTTCGCGGGCGCGGACGCCGTGGACCTGGTCGATGGCCCCGGCAGGCGGTTGCAGCCCGAGGTGATGCCAGGCGCCGGCGGTGGCGACGCGGCCGCGCGGTGTGCGGGCGATCATGCCCGCACGGACCAGGAACGGCTCGCACACCTCCTCGACGGTCGCCGGCTCCTCACCGACGGCCACCGCCAGAGTCGACACGCCGACCGGTCCCCCGCCGAAGCCGCGGACCAACGCGCCGAGGACCGCCCGGTCGAGCCGGTCGAGTCCGAGGTCGTCGACGTCGTACACCTTGAGGGCGGCACGGGCCGCCGCGAGGTCGACGTGGCCGTTGCCGCGGACCTCGGCGAAGTCGCGGACGCGGCGCAGGAGCCGGTTGGCGATGCGCGGCGTTCCGCGGGATCGTCCGGCGACCTCGGTCGCGGCGTCGGCGTCGATCGGGATGCCGAGGATGCCCGCCGACCGCTGGAGCACCCGGACCAGTTCGTCGGTCTCGTAGAACTCCATGTGGGCGGTGAAGCCGAAGCGATCGCGGAGCGGGCCGGTGAGGGCACCGGAACGCGTGGTGGCCCCGACCAGGGTGAAGGGCGCCACTTCGAGCGGGATGGACGTGGCGCCGGGGCCCTTACCGACGACGACGTCGACGCGGAAGTCCTCCATCGCCAGGTACAGCATCTCCTCCGCGGGGCGAGCGATGCGGTGGATCTCGTCGATGAACAGTACATCGCCCTCGACCAGGTTCGAGAGCATGGCGGCCAAGTCGCCTGCCCGTTCCAGCGCGGGGCCGGAGGTGATGCGGATGGCGGCGCCCATCTCGCTCGCGATGATCATCGCCAGGGACGTCTTGCCCAGACCGGGCGGGCCGGACAGGAGGATGTGGTCGGGGGTGCGGCCGCGGGCACGGGCCGCGTGCAGGACCAGCTCCAACTGTTCGCGGACGCGCGGCTGACCGATGAAGTCACCGAGGCTGCTCGGCCGCAGGCCTGCGTCCAGGTCGCGGTCGCCGTCGACGACGGATGCGCTCATGAAGTCGCGGTCGTCTACCTCGTCCATCATCGACGCGGTCCGAGCGAGCTGAGGGCGGCGCGCAGCAGCGTCGACGAGTCGGCGTCGGCGTTGTCGGCGAGGACGGCGGCGACGGCCTTCTCCGCGGCGCCTTCGGTGAAGCCGAGTCCGACGAGCGCCTCGGCCACCTGTGCGCCGACGCCGGCCGGTGCCGCGACGCCCGCAGCGGGCACTCCGCCGGGAACCGCCGTCACCTTGTCCCGCAGCTCCACGACAAGACGTTCGGCGACGCGCTTGCCGATGCCGGGCACGGCGGTGAGCGCCTTGGCGTCGGAGTCGGCGAGGGCGCGACGCAGACTGTCCGGCTCCAGGACCGCGAGGGTCGCCATCGCCAACCGTGGGCCCACACCGGTGACGGTCTGCAGCAACCCGAACAGGTCGCGGGCATCGGGGTCGGTGAACCCGTACAGGGTCATCGAGTCCTCGCGGACCATCATCGCGGTCAGCAGGCGCACGTGCTCGCCGCGCCGCAGGGTTCCGAGGGTCGGCGGGGTCGCCAGGACCCGGTAGCCGACTCCGGCGCACTCGACCACCGCGTGGTCGAGTGCGATGTGAATGACTTCGCCGGACACCGACGCGATCACAATGCAGCCTTTCCGCCCGTGATCATCCGGGCTTCCTCCTGGGCGGCCTTGAGCCGCGCGCGGTGGCGGTTCTGCGCCTCGCGCGCACGTTCGGCGGCCTCCTCCATGCGACGGTTCACCGGCCCGCGCCAGCTGTGGCAGATGGCGAGGGCCAGAGCGTCCGCGGCGTCGGCGGGCTTGGGCGGGGTCTGCATCCCGAGGATGCGCGTGACCATCGCGGTGACCTGCGCCTTGTCGGCGCGACCGGATCCGGTGACCGCGGCTTTGACCTCGCTGGGCGTGTAGAAGCCGACGGGAAGATCCCGCTCGGCCGCCGCGAGTGCGATCACGCCGGACGCCTGCGCGACGCCCATCGCGGTGCTGACCTGGCGTTGTGCGAAGACCCGTTCGATGGCCACCACGTCGGGGTGATGCGTGTCGAACCACTGCACCGCGGCCCGGTAGACGCCGAGAAGTCGCTTCTCCAACGCCATGTCGGCGGGTGTGCGGATCACATCGACGTCGAGGGCCGTGACCTTCCGCCCCTGCCCCGCCTCCACGAGCGCGATGCCGCACCGGGTCAGGCCGGGGTCGATGCCCAGTACTCGCACTCCCGCTCACCTCTCGATCCCCGCCGAGCCTCAGCAAGCCCGAACAGAACACTTGTTCGAGATTGTAACGCATGCGATCCGACCCGACGGGCATCGACACAGCGACGGCCCTCGCAACGGCAGGAGCCCGACTCCGTTGCCGGGGCCGGGCTCCTTGTCGACGACGTCAGGATCAGTCGTTGTCGAGCTCGGCGAGGACCTCGTCGCTGATGTCGACGTTGCTGTAGACGTTCTGGACGTCGTCCGAGTCCTCGAGGGCGTCGACCAGCCGCATCACCTTGCGCGCGCCGTCGGCGTCGACCGGGACCGAGACCGATGCGCGGAAGTCGGGCTCCGCGGAGTCGTAGTCGATGCCGGCCTCCTGCAGTGCGGTGCGGACGGCGATCAGGTCGTGGGCCTCGCTGACGATCTCGAAGGACTCACCGAGGTCGGTGACCTCTTCGGCGCCCGCGTCGAGCACGGCCATCAGGATGTCGTCCTCGGTCTGGTCACCCTTCTCCAGGGTCACGACACCCTTGCGCGTGAACAGGTACGACACCGAGCCCGGATCGGCCATGTTGCCGCCGTTGCGGGTCATCGCGACGCGGACGTCGGTGGCGGCGCGGTTGCGGTTGTCGGTGAGGCACTCGATGAGAATGGCGACTCCGTTGGGTCCGTACCCCTCGTACATGATGGTCTGCCAGTCGGCACCGCCGCCTTCTTCACCGCCGCCGCGCTTGCGCGCGCGCTCGATGTTGTCGTTGGGGACGGACGACTTCTTCGCCTTCTGAATCGCATCGAACAGCGTGGGGTTTCCGGCCGGATCTCCACCACCCGTGCGGGCTGCCACCTCGATGTTCTTGATCAGCTTGGCGAACATCTTGCCGCGCTTGGCATCGATGGCAGCCTTCTTGTGCTTGGTAGTGGCCCATTTGGAGTGGCCGCTCATTGTGGTTCCCTTCTGAACTGTTGAGGCGACCGGACAGCACGGAGAGCCGTCCAGCGCACCCGGAAATTCTACGCTGCGCCGACCATATCGACGAAGAACTGGTGCACCCGCACGTCGCCGGTGACCTCGGGATGGAACGACGTCGCCATCACGTTGCCCTGCCGGACCGCGACGACGCGTCCCGCGGCGGGACCGTCCTGGACGGACGCGAGGACCTCGACGCCGGGCCCGGTGCGCTCCACCCACGGCGCACGGATGAAGACGGCGCGCATGGGGTCGGCGTCCGGGAGATCGGTGATGCCCGCGAACGCGAGGTCGGTCTCGAAGGACTCCACCTGACGGCCGAAAGCGTTGCGCCGCACCGTGATGTCGAGCGCATCCAGGTGTCGGGCGTCGTCCCGGGTGTCGAGGATCGTCGACGCGAGCAGGATCATGCCCGCGCACGATCCGTAGGCGGGCAGTCCCTCACGCAACCGACCCACCAGGGGCTCGTACAGGTCGAACACGCCCAGCAGTCGGCTCATCGCGGTGGACTCCCCGCCCGGGATCACCAGGCCGTCGACCGCGTCGAGTTCGGCGCGACGCCGGACCGGGACGGCCTCCGCACCGCACGCGTTCAACGCCGCGACGTGTTCGCGGACGTCGCCCTGGAGGGCCAGGACGCCGATTCTCCGGTCGCTTCCCGCGGCGCTCACTCCACCGGCCTCATGATCGACGCGGCGGACTCGGGCACACCGCTGCGGGTCAGGCCCTCCTGGGTGACGGCGGCGACCATGCGACCGCTGCGGTCGAAGATCCGGCCCTGCGTCAACGACCGACCACCGCCCGCCGACGGCGAGGTCTGGTCGTACAGCAGCCAGTCGTCGGTGCGGAAGGGACGCAGGAACCACATCGCGTGGTCGAGCGAAGCGTTCTGCGTCTTGACGTCGCGGTGGATCACCGACGACGAGCCCAGGAGCGTCATGTCGCTCATGTACGCGAGAGTGCACACGTGCAGCAGGTGATCGTCGGGCAGCGGTTTGCGGTACTTGAACCAGACGCGCTGCTGCGCGGCCAACCCCGGCAGCTTGGCCGTGTTCTCCTGATCGACGATCCGGATGTCGAAGTTCTCCCACTCGGCGAGCAGCATCTTCTGCGCGGGCGTCGCCGAGTCGGTGCGGTCCGAGAGGGTTTCGGGATCGGGTGCGGGCGGCATCGTGTCCTGATGTTCGATGCCGTGGTCGTCGGTGATGTGGAACGACGCCGACATCGAGAAGATCGCCTCGCCGTCCTGCACTCCCGTCACGCGGCGCGTGACGAACGAACGGCCGTCGCGGATCCGGTCCACCAGGAACACGGCGGGCATGTCCGGCTTGCCTGGCCGCAGGAAGTAGCCGTGGAGTGAGTGCACCGCGAACTTCTCGTCGACGGTCCGGGTCGCCGAGACCAGCGCCTGCCCGGCCACCTGTCCCCCGAAGGTGCGTCGCAGGTGACTGGGGAACGATCCACCGCGGTAGATGTCGTTGTCGATCCGCTCGACGGCCAGGATGTCTTCAATGTTCGCCACGTCGCCGATTATCGCATCGAGCCGAACAGTCGACTCACAGGTAGGGTCGAAAACCATGACCGCCGAGATCACTGCGAATGCCCTGACACTGCAACTTCGATCAGTTCTCGACGGGAGGTGGGGGCCGACGCGCGACGTGGTGCGCCGCCAGATCACCGAGCAGCGACTGCTCCCCCAGACCGGACTGACGCTCGACGAGTACCGGACTCGCATGCTCGGCCAGATGAAGGACATGGTGCCCCTCGGCTTCCCGGCGTCGGGATTCCGCCCCGAGCACGGCGGGACCGGTGACGTCGGCAGCGCGGTCACCGCGATCGAGACCCTCGGCTACGGCGATCTGTCGCTGATGGTCAAGGCCGGTGTCCAGTGGGGGCTGTTCGGGGGCGCCGTCGAGAACCTCGGCACGCAGGCGCACCACGACCAGTACGTGAAGGGCTTGATCGACCTCGACGTCCTGGGCTGCTTCGCCATGACCGAGACCGGCCACGGATCCAACGTGCAACAGTTGGAGACCACCGCCACCTATCTCCCCGACAGCGGCGAGTTCGAGATCCACTCCCCGACTCCGGGGTCCCGCAAAGACTACATCGGCGGGGCGGCCGAGCACGCCCGGTACGCGGCGGTCTTCGCCCAGCTGGTCACCGGTGCGCCCGGCGAGGAGGCGGCGAGCCGCGGCGTGCACTGCTTCGTCGTTCCGATCCGCGACGAGAACGGCGACGACCTCCCCGGCGTCACCACCTCCGACTGTGGCTACAAGGGCGGCCTGCCCGGCGTCGACAACGGCCGCATCCTGTTCGATCGCGTGCGGATCCCCCGCGCCAATCTGCTGAATCGGTACGCGGACGTCGCCGAGGACGGTACCTATTCGAGCCCCATCGAGTCCGACAACCGCCGGTTCTTCACCATGCTCGGCACCCTGGTCCGCGGGCGGGTCACCGTCGGCGCGTCGGCCGGTGCCGCCGGCCGTTTCGGGCTGGCCCTGGCCGTCCGATACGCCCTCCAGCGCCGCCAGTTCCAGGCTCCCGGGGGCGACGGCGAGCTCCTGCTGCTGGACTATCGCACCCATCAGCGTCGGCTGCTCCCCCTCGTCGCGCGGGCGTACGCGTTCGCGGTGGCCCAGAACGAGGTGACCGCGGAACTGCACGAGCTGCAGACCGCCGACCCGGCGACGGTCGACCCGAAGGATCTCCGCCAGCTCGAGACCAAGGCTGCGGCCATCAAGGCAGGCCACACGGCCCTGGCGCAGACGGCCATTTCCGAGGCCCGCGAGGCCTGCGGTGGTGCCGGCTACATGTCGGAGAACCTGCTGCCCCTGCTGCGCGGCGACATCGACGTGTTCACCACCTTCGAGGGCGACAACCTGGTCCTCACGCAGTTGGTCGCCAAGGAGGCCCTCACCTCGTACGCCGACGACGTGCAGGGCCTGGACGCCGCCGGGTGGGTGCGCTTCGTCGCGAACATGGCCAAGAGCATCGCGCTGGAGAAGACCGCGGCCCGCCAGGTGGTGCAGACGCTGCTCGACGACTCCGACGAGGATCCCGAGAACAGCGCCCTCACCCACCCCGGCACGCAGCTCCGCCTGCTGCGCAACCGGGAGGAGCACCTGACCCGGACCGCGGCGGCCCGTATGCGCCGCGCCCAGGACGATGACGATGCGGAGGCCCTGGAGGTCTTCACCGATACGCAGGATCACCTGATCAAGGTCGGCGAGGCGCACATCGAGCGGATCGTGCTGGAGAGCTTCGTCGAGGTGATCGGCCGGGTGGAGGACCGCGAGACGCGTGACGTCCTGAAGAAGGTCCGCAACCTGTTCGTCTACTCGCTGCTCGAGGAGGACCTCGGCTGGTTCCTGATGCACCGTCATGTCAGCGTCGAGCGCGCCAAGGCGATCCGGCGCGGTGTCAACGAGCTGTGCGGCGACCTGCGGCCCCATGCCCGGGAGCTGATCGACGCCTTCGGCGTCCCCGAGGTCTGCTTCGACATCCCGATGCTCACCGACGAACACTTCACCGGCTAGATGCCCCGACGCGAGAAGCCCGCCTCTTTCGAGGCGGGCTTCTCGCAGCAGTGCTCGGTCCGTGTCAGAGTTCGTCGATGTCGATGATGTCGTCCTGAATCGCGCGGGCCACCAGCGAGGCCTTGGTCGACGCGGCGCGACCGAGCTCCGCGTACTTGGCACGGATGCGGGTCAGGTGCGTGTTGACGGTGCCCAGCGAGATGAACAGCGCCTCGGCGACGGCGGGCTTGGAGTCCAGCAGCAGCCAGGTGCGCAGGACCTCCACCTCGCGCTCGGTCAGCGTCGGCTGCGGCAGCTTGGGGGCCTCGGGCTCGTCGCGGACCACCGTCAGCTGCGCGGGAGCCGTCCGCACCGGCTGCCCGGGAAGCGGCATCACACGTGCACTGAGACGGGCCAGCGCCTCGCGCCGACGACGGTCGACGGCCGATGCCGAACGCGGGCCGCCGACGGCTGCGGTGCGGGCAGTGGTGGCGGGGGCGATAGCGGTGACGGTCATCTTCGGTATCCCTTCTTCGGCGCTGGAACTCGGTGTTCCGCTGCTGTTGAAGAGAACGCTATGACCTTCCTGTGAGTCCGTCGATGGGGAGAACTCCCCATGCCATCACTGCAGGTCAGAGCCCTGATTGCGCGCGTACTCCTCATCGAGGAGCCCCAAGTCCCCACGACTGATCAGTCGGGTGGAGAGCGCGTACTCCACCAGCCGGAGCCGCCGGTTGGTCGCGAGCTTGCCGCCGCCGGCGCGCATTCCGCTGACACCGATCATGTCGAGTTTGTCGCAGACGTTGTCGAGTTTGCGATTGAACTTCGTCAGCGACCAACCCAGCCGAGCCGCGGCCTTGGCCGAACTCGGGATGGCGCTGGCGCCGGTGCCGTCACGTTTGAGGATCGCCTCGGCGAGGACCAGGATCGCCAGCCGCTGGCTGTCGGTGAAGTTCGGGACGCCGCGCGTGGTGTCGCCGCCGACCAGGTGCTCGACGGTCGGCGCCGACACGTTCGGCGAGCCTGCCTGCACCTGGACCTCGTACGTGGTGGGGCCCGCGGTGAAGACGATGCTGGTGCGCCCGAACACCAGCGGCATGCGTGCGCCGGGGCCCAGCGTCGCACTGAAACCGAGGTCCGCCGACGTCACCGTCGCGGACAGATGGGTGCCGAGGTTGGTGAGCCACCACATGCCGTTCTCGTCGTGCAGGACGAGGAACCGGCGGTGCAGGTACGGGTTGTCGTCGACCGTGAGGGTGGCTTCGCGCCCGATGTAGAACGGGTGCCCGGAGAGCACCGGGAAGCGTTCACCGCAGAACTCGGCGAACGTCGTCGACATCTCGGGCGGCAACGCTGATCAGGCCTCGGGCTCGTCGGCGCTCTCGTCGCCGTCGGACAGTGCTTCGACGGACACGATCGCCACGGTGACGTTGTCGTGTGCACCGGACTCGAGCGCGGCCTCGATGAGGGCGGCGGCCGCCACCTCGTTGTCGGGTGAGGCCTCCAGGATCACTGCGATCTCGTCGTCGGTCAGCTCGCCGTCGAGGCCGTCCGAGCACAGGAGGATGGTGTCGCCGGGCTTGGCTTCGAAGCTGAAGTAGTCGGCCACCGGCGTGGCCATGCCGGCGCCGAGTGCTCGAGTGATCACGTTGCGGCGGGAGTCGACCCGCGCCTGTTCCGGTGTCAGATAGCCGGCGGTCACCAGTTCCTGGACCTGCGAGTGGTCGATGCTCACCTGGCGGAGCTCGCCCGCAGAGAAGAGGTAGGTGCGCGAGTCGCCGATGTTGAAGGCGACCCAGTGCGGGACGCCTTCGTCCGTCGTCAGGACGATGCCCGTCGCCGTGGTGCCGGCTCGACGGCCCGTCTCCGTACCCAGCTCGCCGATCCGTTCCTGGGCGGTCTCCAGGAGCTCGGTGATGTGGGCGCGCGCGTCCGCGGCGTTCTCCCCGATCGGCACCTCCGAGAGGGTCAGCAGGGCGGCTTCGCTGGCGAGTTCGCCGCTGTCGTGTCCGCCCATGCCGTCGGCGACGATGTAGCGACCGGGAATCGCGAGCGCTCCGTCCTCATTGGCCTCACGAACGCGACCCACGTGACAGAACACCGCCCAGTCGACGGCGAGGCCTGCCACCTCGTCGCGGCCGGTCACCGCTTCATCGCGCAGAATCTTCGCTTCGGTCATCGTGCTCCCTGCCATCGAATGTCAGACGTGGAGGCTCGACGTTCCCCCAGCCCCGCCGTCTCCGCGAACCTGAGGTTCGCGGGTCTGGCCAGACATCTCGTACACCAATATCGAATCAAGTGTACTTTGGCGCGCGCTGCCGACGGTCCCGTGGTCCGACCTTCCTGGCGTGCGTCGGATTTTCAGTGCTGTGAAGCGTTTCCAGGAAGAAGCCCATCGGCACCCCGAGCATCGGACATCCATGATGGGATGGTGCGACCGTGCAACCGATGGTCCGACCAGTGCGACCGCCCACCCCGTGAACGGAGTTCCACCATGGCCACCGATGCGTCCACCCTCCTCGGATCTCCGCAGCGCGCTGCAGTCCGGGTCCTGAGCAAGGGCTCGACGGCCAAGATCCTCCCCCTCGGCAGCCTCGGCATCGCAGTGGCGGAGGCGTCCGGCCGTAACGCCACGAACAGCACTCCCGCATTCGGCCGGGTGGGCCTCCTGGCCGTCACCGCAGACGACATCGTCCTGGTGTCCATGGTCGGCGCCATCACGTTGAAGCCGAAGGACGTCGTCGCGCGGGTCCCGCGCAGTCGGGTTCGTGCGATGTCCGTCGGCGGAGGTGTCACGTCGACCCGCGTCGCGGTTCTCTTCGCGGACGACACGGCATGGGTCGTGGAAGTCCCCAAGAACACCGCCAAACAGGCCCGCGCGGTCGCCGCCGAACTCGGTTTCTGACCAGGCGCTAGGCGCGGAACAGTCGGTTCTGACCGTTCTCGTCGAACAGCGAAGTCGTGTGCTGGTGCGCGTCGCCTCGCCCGGCCTGCCGACTCAGGTAGGAGCGGCGGCCCAGGTGGAACGCCAACGGAATGAGCGAGATGCACAGGATCGGAACTCCGCCGGCGACCAGCAGACTCCAGTAGTCGGACCAGTGCAGCAGGCCGATCGCGATCGAGGGAACGATCGCGGCGACGGCGATCACCGACATCCAGAGCCGATTCACCAGCGCGGCGACGATGGCCGGCGCAACGAGCAGGACGATCATCCCGGTCGAGATCGACGTGTCCAAGGCGTCGAAGACCGACGTCTCGCAGGTCGCGTCGGCAGCCACACCGCCGTAGCGCTCCAGCGTGAAGGTCTTGCCGCAACCCAGGGAATACGAGTCGATCGGCCCGGTCAGGAGATGGGTGATCCAGGCGGCGTTCAGCACTGCTGCTACCAGCCACAATGCGCGTGATGCGTATCTGATCGAGGCCCTCCCCAGTCATCCGCTCGGGGCGGCTACCGCCCGGAGACAGCTTATGCCGTACTTCCGTCCCGGAATACGGGACGGAAATACGGCATGAGCGTGGGGGTTGCTGTTACCAGCCGCGCTCGGCGAGCCGGTGCGGCTGCGGGATGTCGTCGACGTTGATGCCGACCATCGCCTCGCCGAGGCCGCGGGAGATCTGCGCGAGCTGATCGGGGTCGTCGAAGAAGGTGGTGGCCTTGACGATCGCGGCGGCACGCTGCTCCGGGTTGCCGGACTTGAAGATGCCAGAACCGACGAAGACGCCCTCGGCGCCCAGCTGCATCATCATCGCGGCGTCGGCCGGGGTGGCGATGCCGCCCGCGGTGAACAGCGTGACGGGGAGCTTACCCGCCTTGGCGACCTCGACGACGAGGTCGTACGGAGCCTGCAGCTCCTTGGCGGCCACGTACAGCTCGTCCTCGGGCAGCGAGCTGAGACGACGCAGCTGCTGGCGGATCTTGCGCATGTGGGTGGTGGCGTTCGAGACGTCGCCGGTGCCGGCCTCGCCCTTCGAGCGGATCATCGCGGCACCCTCGTTGATGCGACGCAGCGCTTCGCCGAGGTTGGTGGCGCCGCAGACGAACGGCACGGTGAACGAGAACTTGTCGATGTGGTTCTCGTAGTCGGCCGGGGTGAGGACCTCCGACTCGTCGATGTAGTCGACGCCGAGGCTCTGCAGGATCTGCGCCTCGACGAAGTGACCGATGCGGGCCTTGGCCATGACCGGGATCGAGACGGCCTCGATGATGCCGTCGATCATGTCCGGGTCGCTCATGCGCGACACGCCGCCCTGGGCGCGGATGTCGGCGGGCACGCGCTCGAGCGCCATGACGGCGACGGCGCCCGCATCCTCTGCGATCTTGGCCTGCTCCGGGGTGACCACGTCCATGATGACGCCGCCCTTGAGCATTTCGGCCATGCCGCGCTTGACGCGGGCGGTACCGGTCGCCGGTGCGTTCTGAGCCGCATTCTGAGCCTCAGTGGACACTGATTGATCTCCCTATTCGTGGTATCGAATGACCCACCAAGTAAACCCGATCGGCCCTTGCCGGTGTTCAGAGGGTTCCGCTGACCCGCTCTGTGATCTCGAAGTATTGGGGCAATGTGGAATGGCCTCCCAGCCGGAGCCAGCGGACCATGCGGCGCCCGCCGAGTGCTCGCACGTCACGGACGGCGTCGTTGTAGAAGCGCCGTGCCATGGTCACCCGGGTCTGTGCGTCGGCGAGTTCCGCGACGAGCGCGGGTGCCCGGTTCACGCTCGACGCCCGCGCGAGGGCCACCGACAACTCGTTCTCGGCGGCTTCCCGGTCGGCGCGCGGGGCCGCTTCGGCACTGGTCGCTGCGTCGGCGAGAGCCTGCGCACCGTCGGCCGCCGGATCGGCTGCGGCGATCGTCCGCGCGACGACGGCACGACGTTCCAATGCCGACACCAGGGACTCGTAAGCCAGGTCGACGCGCACGTTGAGGCGATCGAGTCGGGTGGCGCGCGTCGCGGACAGGATGGCGAGCCACAGGAGTCCGGCGCCTGCCAGGGCGCCGACGACGATGCCGACCACGGCGAGAACCGTCATGTCGTCTCCCTCAGTCCGACACCACGACCGGGCCCGCGCCCAGTGTGACCGTGTCGTAGACGCGTTGGATCTGATCGGCGACACGCGACCAGTCGTACAGGTCCGCGCGCGCTCGACCGCGCGCGATGAGCGCCCGACGGGCGTCGTCATCGTCGAGGAGGTCGATGACGGCGTCGGCGAGCGCGGTCGGCGAGCCGGTCTCGACGACGCGTCCGGCGGTGCCGCCGTCGAGGACCCGCTGGAAGGCGACCAGGTCGCTGGCCACCACCGCCGCGCCCGCTGCCATCGCCTCCACGAGGACGATGCCGAAGCTCTCCCCGCCGAGGTTGGGTGCCACGTAGACGTCGGCGCTGGCGAGCGCCCGCGCCTTCGTCTCGTCGTCGACCATGCCGAGGAGGTGCAGGTGGCCGGCGAGATCCTTCGCGCGACGGCGGAGCGCCTTCTCGTCGCCGCCGCCGACCACCAGGACGGTGACGTCGGGGAACTCCTCGACGATCTGCGGCAGTGCCCGCATCAGGATGTCGATGCCCTTGCGCGGCTCGTCGTACCGCCCGAGGAACATCACGGTGCGGCCGGGCCGCGGATAGCCGTCGAGCGGTTCCACGTTCGCGAACGACGCGACGTCGATGCCGTTGGGGATCTCGACGGCGTCGTTGCCGAGCGACTCCATCTGCCAGCGCCGTGCGAGTTCGGAGACGGCGATCTTCCCCGAGATCCGCTCGCGGTACTGGCGCAGCATCGAGTCGAAGACGGTCAGCCACAGGGATTTGGTGGTGGCGGTGTGGAAGGTGGTGACGATGGGTCCGGTCGCAACCATCAGCGACAGCATCGACAGGCTCGGCGCGTTGGGCTCGTGGACGTGCAGGACGTCGAACTCGTTGACCTCGATCCAATGCCGGAGCCGGTGATACGCCTTGGGCGAGAACGTCACTCGCGAGACGGAACCGTTGTACGGGATGCCGAGCGCAGGCCCCGCCGAATCGAAGTAGTCGGGCATCCGCACGTCGGGACCGGCCGGTGCCAGGACGCGGACCTCGTGACCGCGACGGATGAACACCTCGGCCAACTCGATGACGTGCGCCTGGACGCCGCCGGGGACGTCGAACGAGTACGGGCAGATCATGCCGATCTTCATGGCGGCCTAGCCCTGCCCGCTGTCGGCCGGGTCGTCGTCCGCTGTGTTCCCATCGACGCCCAGCCGCTCGCGACGAGCCTGCGACCAGTCGCTCTCCCACAGCGGTTGCAGCATGTGCCAGTCGGCGGGTGCCGACGCGATGCCCTCGGCGAAGGCGTCGGCGAGCGCCTGCGTGGCCGCCTGGACGCCGCCCGAGGTGTCGATGAGGGTGCCGCACCGCAGCAGCGAGGTGTTCTCGTCGACATAGCTGTGATGCACCGCCAGCAGGTGCGCACCGGTATCGATCGCGAGTTTCGCCGGTCCCGCGGGCATCCGGGTGCGTTCGCCGAACAGGTCGACGGGGACTCCGCTGTGCGAGAGGTCCCGGTCGCCCATCAGGCAGACGATGCCGCCGTCCCGGAGTCGCTCGGCGAGCAGTTGGAACGGCGGTTGTTCGCCACCCGTCAGCGGGAAGACTTCGAATCCGAGAGATTCGCGGTACTCGACGAACTGGTCGAACAGCGACTCGGGTTTGAGCCGTTCGGCGACTGTCGCGAACCGGCCGTAGTGGGCCACCAGCCAGACGCCGCAGACGTCCCAGTTACCGGAGTGCGGCAGAGCCATGACGACACCCCGGCCGGACGTGCAGACGTCGTCGACCACCTGCCGGTCGTGGTCCGACATCCGGACGCTCGCGACGATCTCCGCGGGATCGGTGGTCGGCAGACGGAAGGCCTCCCGCCAGTACCGCGCGTACGACCGCATGGCCTCTTCGACGAGCCCGGACGGCACGTCCTCGGGAGCGGTGCCGATGACGCGCGCCAAGTTCTTCCGGAGCTGGTCCGGTCCCCCATTGCGGCGTCCCGCCGCGGTGCCGACGACGTCGAAGAGGCCCCGTGCCAGCTGCTCGGGCGCGTAGCGAACCGCCGCCCACCCGGCGCGGTAGCCGAGGTCGGCGGCGTAGTCGGTGAGCTTTCCCAGCACCGGTTCAGCCCTCGTTCGTCGACTCGTCGGCGTCGTCTGCGGGGCCGTCGTCGCCCGGCTTCTTCACCGTCGGGATCAGGTCGCGGGCACCCGGCGAGGTGTAGACCGACCACATCCGCTGCCCCACGGTGATGACGGAGGCGACGGCGAGAATCCACATCGCGACGTGGATCGCCCAGCTCCAGTGCAGCCCCGGGAAGTCGGTGAAGCCCGCTCCCACCAGGACGATGATCAGCCGGTCGGGGCGCTCGATGAGACCGCCGTCGCCGTACAGGCCCGCCGCCTCGGCGCGCGCCTTGGCGTACGAGATCACCTGCGAGGTCACCAGGCAGATCAGGGTGGCGATCACGAGCGGCTTGTGGGGCTCCACGAAGGCAGCCCACCACGCCAGCGCGCCGAAGATCGCGCCGTCGGCGATGCGGTCGCAGGTGGCGTCGAGCACCGAGCCGAATCGCGTGCCGCCGCCGCGGGCCCGGGCCATGGCGCCGTCGAGCATGTCGAACATGACGAACGCCCACGTGACCAGGGCGCCGGCGAACAGGTAGCCCTGCGAGAACAGGGCGATCGACGCGCCGACGGTCACGACGGTGCCGACGATCGTCATGACGTCCGGGGTCAGACCGGTCTTGATCAGCGCCTTGCCGATCGGCGCGGTGACCTTGGAGACCGAGGCGCGTCCGAGAATGCTGAGCATGTGAGGTCCTTTAGTGGAGTTCGTTCCACGCCTGCGCCAGCAGGCCGCGCGTCTGCTGGAGGAGCTGCGGAAGCACCTTGGTGTCGCCGACGACGGTGATGAAGTTCGCATCACCGGTCCACCGCGGCACGATGTGTTGGTGGATGTGCTCCGACAGCGAGCCGCCCGCCGCAGCGCCGAGGTTGAGGCCGACGTTGAACGCGTCGGGCCGCGACACGGCCTTGATGGTCCGGATGATCCGCTGCGTGAACGCCATCAGCTCGTCGCTCTCGGCGCGAGTCAGATCCTCCAGGTCCGCCACCTGGCGGTACGGCACCACCATCGTGTGGCCCGGGTTGTACGGGTACAGGTTCAGCACCGCGTACACCGACTCGCCGCGCGCGACGATCAGACCGTCCTCGTCGGACATCCGGGGGATGTCGAGGAACGGGTGCCCGCTGAGCTCACCGCCGTCGACCGGCTTCTTCGGCGCGGCGGCGGTGATGTAGCTCATGCGGTGCGGCGTCCACAGCCGCTGCAGGTGATCCGGATCCGTCATCGGCGCTTCCGGGCCGCGTCCAGGAACTGCTGCATGGTCTCGGCGGTCGGCGAGTCGTTGCGGCGCGACTCCTCCCACTCGTCGATGGCGACGATGGCCTCGTCGACCGGCACGCCGTTGAGCTGGGTGCCGTCGCGGAAGCGGAAGCTGACCGCGCCGGCCTCCACGTCGCGCTCGCCGGCGAGCAGCATGAACGGCACCTTGGCGGTGGTGTGGTTGCGGATCTTCTTCTGCATGCGGTCGTCGGAGTAGTCGACCTCGGCGCGCACGCGGCGGTTCTTGAGGCGTCCGACGACGGTCTGCAGGTGCGGGGCGAAGGCCTCGGCGACCGGGATGCCCACCACCTGGACCGGCGACAGCCACACCGGGAACGCGCCCGCGTAGTGCTCGGTCAGCACGCCGAAGAACCGCTCGATGGACCCGAACAGTGCGCGGTGGATCATCACCGGGCGCTTCTTGGTGCCGTCGTTCGCGGTGTACTCGAGCTCGAACAGCTCGGGCTCGAAGAAGTCCAGCTGCAGGGTGGACATCTGCCAGGTGCGACCGAGCGCGTCCTTGACCTGCACGGAGATCTTCGGGCCGTAGAACGCGGCACCGGCGGGGTCCGGCACGAGCTCCAGGCCCGACGCCTCGCCGACCTTGCGGAGGGTCTCGGTCGCCT
This sequence comes from Gordonia phthalatica, assembly GCF_001305675.1. Lineage (NCBI taxonomy): Bacteria > Bacillati > Actinomycetota > Actinomycetes > Mycobacteriales > Gordoniaceae > Gordonia > Gordonia phthalatica. The sequence goes on along the minus strand of NZ_CP011853.1, from coordinate 2,040,785 downwards.
CCTCCCACACCTCGTCGGAGCCGACGTACTTCTCCGGGTCCTTGGTCGAGAGCTCCAGGTAGAAGTCGTCGAGGCCGTAGTCCTTGAGCAGCTGCAGGACGAAGTTGAGGGTGCCGGTCAGCTCCTCGACCACCTGCTCCTGCGTGCAGTAGATGTGCGCGTCGTCCTGCGTGAAGCCGCGGGCGCGGGTCAATCCGTGGACGACGCCCGACTTCTCGTAGCGATACACCGAGCCGAACTCGAACAGCCGCAGCGGCAGTTCGCGGTAGCTGCGCCCGCGCGACCGGTAGATCAGGTTGTGCATCGGGCAGTTCATCGGCTTGACGTAGTAGTCCTGGCCGGGCTTGCGGACCGTGCCGTCCTCGTTGTACTCGGCGTCGAGATGCATCGGAGGGAACATGCCGTCGGCGTACCAGTCGAGGTGCTTGGAGACCTCGAACAGATGCCCCTTGGTGACGTGCGGGGTGTTGACGAACTCGTACCCGGCGGCGGCGTGCTGCTCGCGGGAGTAGTCCTCCATCTCCTTGCGGATGATGCCGCCCTTGGGGTGGAAGACCGGCAGGCCCGACCCGAGCTCGTCCGGGAAGCTGAAGAGGTCGAGCTCGGTGCCCAGGCGTCGGTGGTCGCGCTTCTCGGCCTCGGCGAGCCGGTCCAGGTAGAGGTCCATCGCCTCGGTGGACTCCCACGCGGTGCCGTACACGCGCTGCAGGCCGGCCAGGCTCTGGTCGCCGCGCCAGTAGGCGGCGGAACTGCGGGTCAGCTTGAACGCGGAGATGTACTTGGTGGTCGGCACGTGCGGACCGCGGCAGAGGTCGCCCCAGATCCGCTCGCCGGTCCGCGGGTTCAGGTTGTCGTAGGCCGTGAGTTCGGCGCCGCCGACCTCCATGATCTCGTCGTCGTCGGCCGCACCCTTGTCGTCGATCAGCTCGAGCTTGAACGGCTCGTTGGCGAGTTCGCCGCGCGCCTCGTCCTTGGACTCGTAGACGCGGCGCGAGAACCGCTGGCCCGACTTGATGATCTTCTTCATCTGCTTCTCGAGGGCCTTGAGGTCCTCGGGCGTGAAGGGATCCTCGACCTGGAAGTCGTAGTAGAAGCCGTCGGTGATGGGCGGACCGATGCCCAGGTGCGCCGTCGGGTTCAGATCCTGGACGGCCTGCGCCAGGACGTGCGCGCACGAGTGACGGATCACGCTGCGACCCTCGTCGGAGTCGGCGGGGACCGGAGTGACGTGCGTGTCGACGGACGGCGCCCACGAGAGGTCGCGGAGCGTGCCGTCGGCCTCGCGCACGACGACGATGGCCTGCGGGCCCTTGTTCGGCAGTTCCACACCGTCGGGCAGATCGGCATCCCGCATCGCGGCGCCCGCGGTAGTGCCCGCCGGAACCCGGATGGTCTCGGGCAGGCGGACTCTTTCAGCGGACGCGACGTTGTCGGGCACGGCGGTGGCTCCTCGATTCGATGTCGACGGGTGGTTTGCGCCGACCGTGGTCACGGTCGACTCACTGCACTTCGGTCACCGGTGTGGACGGAGTGCTGTTCGCGTTGAATCGTATCGCGCGCCATCCGTCGCACACCCACAGCGTCACGGCGATCACCAACAGAAGGAGAAGGATGTAGGCGCCGCTGCCGATCAAGCGGAACGGCAGTTCCCACTCCGGGCCCTCCGGCGCCCGGATGAACCGGAACACCCCGAAGGTGAATCGGAGGCGTTCGTGTCCGCTCGGCGTCACGGTCACGACGCGATGCCACCAGGTGAACGTCAACCCGATGACGGCGACCGGAGCCGCCCACCAGAGCCACGTGAGCGGACGACGACGGTCGGTCCGCTCGACGCAGTACGTCACGGCGATCAGCAGCAGCGGCACCACCCACACCCAGTGGTGTCCCCACGAGAACGGCGACACCGCGCACGAGGTCATGCCGGTGATCGTGAGGGCGAGGAGCTCCTGCCCCGCCTTGTGCGCGGCGAAGGCCGCCCACAGCCCGAGCAGGCCCACGACGAGGCCTGTCGGGATCCACAACCAACTCGGTGTGTGCCCCAACCCCATCGGGACCAGGCGTGCGAAGAACCCGTTCAGCGACTGGTTGGCGGGGTGGTCGAGCGGGCCGATCCGACCGGTCTCGGTGAGGGTCGTCGTCCAGAAGTTCCAGGCCTCGGTGCGGAGCACGAAGAGACCGATCAGGATCGTTCCGATGAAGACGGTGACGGCGGTGACCGCAGCGCGCCACTGCTTCGTGATGATGAGGTACGCGGTGAAGAAGATCGGTGTGAGCTTGATTCCGGCAGCGAGGCCGATGCCGATGCCGCGCAGCCGTTCACTGCGCCGCATCTGGTCGCCGATCACCATCAGCGCCAGGACCAGGTTGATCTGCCCGTTCCAGAAGGTGGTGTGGACCGGTTCCAGGCCGATCACCGTGATCGCGAACAGAACGGTGAAGGCGATGAACCGACCGTCGATCCGGAATCGCAGCGAACGCAGCGACACCCCGACCAGGGCCAGCAGGCACATGACGTTGCCGATGTTCCAGACGAACTGCGCGGTGTGCTCGGGCATCCATGCGAGCGGTACAAGGATGATCGCGGCGAAGGGCGTGTAGGTGAACTGCCACACCTTGTACACCGGCAGGTTGTAGAGGGGATGGCCGTCCCACACGGCGATCGCACCGCCGCGGTACACGCGGGTGTCGATGTTCATGTTGAACAAGCCGTAGACCGGATGGTTGATCGGAACCACCCAGATCTGCCACGCCACGATCAGGAGAGCACCCACTGCCGCGAGAACCACCATCGACCATGTCACCGAGCGCGTCGTCGCTCCGCTGATCTTCACTCGGTGATGATACGGCTTGAACGACATGGCCGACCGGCGACGTGACCGGTGCGGGACCCCTAATATCCTGACTGAGGACCGGTTCATTCCATCCGTGGAGTTCCGTCTCCGCGATCCTCGACGTACCGACGCCGTGTCGGTCGCTCGCACGACAGCGTCTGAAGGGAGTTCGACGCCGTGAAGCACCCTGCCGACCGCCGGCCGAAGAGCCGCTCGCTGCGTCGACTGGGCGGTATCGCACTCCGCGGTCGCGTGAAGCTGCTCGTCGGCGTGGTGGTCGCCCAGGTGGTCGCGATGGCGGCCAGTCTCGCGCAGCCGACGCTCAACGCAGCGATCGTCGACAACGGCGTCATCGCCGGCGACATCCCGTACATCGAGCGGATGGGATCGGTGATGCTCGGTGTCGCGATCGGCGGCCTGGTGGCCTCGCTCGCGGCGATCGCCCTGGGCTCGGCGCTGTCCACACGCGCCGCCGCAGACCTCCGCAGTCGCGTGTACCGGCGTGCCACCGACTTCTCCACCGCCGCCTACCAGGAGCTCGGCACCCCGACGATGCTGACCCGGACGTCCCTCGACACGGGTGTCGTCACCCAGGCCATCTTCCTGACCACCAGCGTCGCGGTCACGGCGCCGATCATCACCGTCGGTGCCGTCATCCTGTCCCTGCAGGTCTCCGTCGACCTGGCTCCGGTGATCGTGGTCACGGCGATCGTGCTCGGGATCGGTGTCGGCGTCTTCGTGAACTTCGTCACTCCCCTCGTGTCGAAGCTGCAGATCGCCGTCGACACCGTGAACCGCGTCTTGCGCGAGCAACTCGGCGGAACCCGGATCATCCGCGCCTTCCGACGGGAGCACACTGCGAGCGCGCGATTCGACGACGCCAACCGCGACCTCACCGACGTCGCCCGAAGGGTGGGCGCGATCCAGTTGATGCTGCTGCCCGGCGTCCTCTTGATCTCCAACGTGGCGATCGTCGCGACCAGCCTGTTCGGTGCCCGTCTCATCGAGGACGGGCAGCTCACGATCGGCGGGCTGACGGCGTTCACCGGGTACCTCAGCCAGATCGTCGTCGGCATCACCCTCTTCATCACCCTGGCCGCGGTCTTCCCGCGGGCCCGGGTCAGCGCCGACCGCCTCAACGAGGTCCTCGAGAAGCCGTCGGGCCTCCCCGACGAGGGGCGCCTGGCCCGCGCCGGACGCCTGCCACTCTCGTTCCGGGACGTGTCCGTGCAGTACCCGGGCGCCGAGCATCCGGCAGTCGCTTTCGCGACGTTCCACTGTCGTGCGGGATCGATGTCGGCGATCATCGGCAGCACCTCGAGCGGCAAGTCGTCCCTCATCTCCCTGGTCCCGCGACTCCTGGACCCGTCGTCCGGGACGGTCGACGTGGGCGCGCTGTCGACGCGAGACTGGCCGCTCGCCGACTTGCGCGCGGCCGTCGCACACGTCGGGCAGGGTCGCGCGTTGGTCGCGGGCACCGTCGCCTCGAATCTGCGACTCGGTGCCTCTGAGGCGGACGACGCCGCATTGTGGCGAGCACTCGAAGCGACGCAGGTGGCAGAGACCGTGGTCGACCGCGGCGGGCTCGACGCGGAGGTCGCTCAGGGGGGAGCCAACTTCTCCGGCGGTCAGCGGCAGCGTCTCGCCATCGCACGGGCTCTGGTCCGCAATCCGCGTGTCCTCTGCCTGGACGCGGCCTTCTCGGCGATGGACCGGAGCACCGCCGACGCGGTGCTCCGCGGTGTCCGCGAGACACTTCCCGACGCGACCATTCTGATCGCCGACCAGCAGATCGAGAACGTTCGGTCCGCTGAACGGATCGCCGTTCTGGACGGTCGGACCATCGTCGACATCGGCACGCACGAACAGCTGGTGCAGCGCTGCGCCGTGTACCGCGAGTTCGCCGACGCCCAGGCTCCGACCGCGTCGACCCCGGCTGGTACGCGATGAACGTCGTTCAAGCGGTGCGCGAGGTCCGCGCGTTCCTCGGTTCCGATCGGCGTCTCACATTCGCATTGGTGCTTGCACTGATCGCTGCGGCGACGTCGGTCGTCATTCCGCTGCTGCTGGCGCGGATGACCGACATCATCTTCTCGGGCGTGGTCGGCACCAAGCTGGCCCACGGTGCCGGCGACCTCGGCGACATCGCCGACCGCTTGGGCGCACACGCGGGTGTCGGAATCGACTGGCACAGCCTGTGGGCGGTCGCCGCCGTCGTGGGTGTCGCGCTCGTCGTCCTCACCTCCAGTCGGATCTGCGGCGGATTACTCGTCAACACCGCAGTTCAGCGGGCAATCCGACGCATCCGCGAGAGAGTCGAGAACAAGATCCACCGGCTTCCCGTCGCGGCGCTCGAAGGGCGGCGCCGCGGCGAGGTGCTGAACGCGATGACCGTCGACGTCGACAACTTCTCGTCGGTGATCGGCCCGATCTTCGTCCAGTTGCCCGTTCTGATCCTGACGATCCTCGCTGTCGCGACCATGCTGCTCGTCATCTCGCCGTTCTTCGCGCTCATCATCTTTGCGACGATCCCCGTCACCACGGTCCTCGCGATCGTCGTGCTGCGCCTCGCGAAACCTCACATGGAGCGGCAGTGGAAGACGACCGCCGCGATCACGGCGCATGTCGAGGACGTCTACAGCGCCCGCGACATGATCGCCGCCTACGACGGCGATCGGCAGACGGCCGCCGAGTTCGACGAGTTGAACGACCGCTTGCAACGTGCCGGTCAGACCGGACAGACGTGGAGCGCCACACTGACGCCGACCCTCACGTTTCTCAATGCGATCGTGTTCGTAGTCATCGCAGTGCTCGGTGCCCTCCGAATGCTCGAGGGCGCGGTCACGCTCGGCGTCCTGCAGGCGGTCGTCATGTACGCACAGCAGTTGTCGTCCCCGATCTCCGAGCTGACCAGCACTCTCCCCCGACTCCAGTCCGGGTTCATCTCGTTCGGGCGCGTCCGTGCATTCCTCGGCGAGTCTGAGGAGGACGGACCCGCGGTCGACGACCCCGTGGTGGCATCACCCGGGCGCCACCGCATGCCTCCGCGCATCGTCTTCGACGACGTGCACTTCGGGTACGACGACAAGCTCGTCTTGATGGGCGTCGACCTGGAGTTGGCCGCCGGGCGCACCACCGCGCTGGTCGGTGCGACGGGCTCCGGCAAGACCACGATCACCAGCCTGCTGCAGCGATTCGTCGAGCCGTCGGCCGGTGTCATCACGATCGACGGCGAAGACATCGCCGACATGGCCCGGGGCCGGGTGCGCGCGCAGCTCGCCGTCGTGACCCAGGACCCGTGGCTGTTCAGCGGGACCGCGGGAGAGAACGTCGACTTCGGCACCAAGGAGGGGCGGGTCCCAGACAGCTGGATGATCGACCTGCTCTTAGCCGGACTCCCGAACGGCCGCGACACCGACGTCTCCGGCGACAACGACATCATCAGCGCCGGCGAGAAGCAGTTGCTGACTGTGGCACGCGCCCTCGCCGGTGATCCGGACATCCTCATTCTCGACGAGGCCACCAGCGCCGCCGACCCCCGCACAGAGCTGGTCATCGGCCGCGGCTTGGAAGCGCTCCGGCATCGCACGACGACCCTGATCGTGACGCACCGCTACTCCACTCTCGCGACCGCCGACAGCATCGCCGTGCTCGCGGACGGCCGGATCATCGAGCACGGAACTGCCGACGAACTACTCGCCGCCGGCGGTGAGTTCGCGCGGCTGTACGGGGTGTCTCCCCCGGAATAGCCGGACAGCACTCCTCGACCCCGTGTCCTCTGTTTGTGCCAACTACCCGTGTGTCCCGTGTCAAACGACGATCGCGAATGTACTTCACATCACCGACATGTCACGATATGTCGGCATCGGCACACTTGATCCACTCCCCTTGCCGGGCCAGTTAAACCACCAAGGAATTGACAACATCGTGATTCGTTCGCCTCGTCGGCTCGTCGCCGCAGCCGTGTCCATCGCTGCCGGAACGGCCCTACTCGCCTCCACCGCGTCCCCTGCCGTCACCTCGGCCGCACCGGGAACCAGCTTGGTCTCCTCCACCTCAACCGGAGCACAGAGTGCGGACATCGTGGTCCATTCCGCGTCCATGAATCGCAATATCCCGCTGTCGGTCCTGCTGCCGAAGAACCGCGACAAACCGGCGGGTGTGCTCTACCTGCTCAACGGCGCCGGAGGCGGCGAGGACTCCGCCAGCTGGCAGGCCAAGACCGACATCAAGAAGTTCTTCGCGAACAAGAACGTCTACGTCATCACGCCGATGCAGGGCGCCTACACCTATTACACGGACTGGGTGAACGCCGACAAGAAGCTCGGCGTCAACAAGTGGTCGACCTTCCTCGGCAAGGAGCTTCCGTCGGTCGTCGACTCCACGTACAAGACGAACGGCAAGAATTCGATCGCGGGCATCTCCTCGTCGGCGACGTCGGTCCTGAACCTCGCCATCGAGCACAAGGGCCTCTACAAGTCAGTCGGCTCGTACAGCGGCTGCGCGAGCTCGTCGTCGGACATGGGCATGATGTACATCCGCATGGTCGTCAAGAGCCGCGGCGGCGCCGACCCCGAGAACATGTGGGGACCGTACGAGGGCGGTCAGTGGAAGGAGCACGATCCGATCGTCAACGCCGCGAAGTTGAAGGGCCTGTCGCTCTACCTGAGTGCAGCGACCGGCGTGCCCGGAAAGTACGACACGCCAGCCTACACCCCGGACCCGGACACACTGAGTGATCAGATCGTCGTCGGCGGCACCATCGAGGCCGCCACTCGCGTCTGCACCGAGATGCTCGCATCCAAGCTCGCAGACCTCCACATCCCGGCCACCGTCGACCGGCCCGCGGCGGGCTCGCACTCCTGGCACTACTGGCAGGATCAGCTGCACAAGTCGTGGCCGCAGCTCGCGCGGAGCATCGGCGCGTAACCCGTTCCGCCGGCCTTTGACAGTCCGGTCGAGCAAATCTCCGGACTGCTGTGAGCGCTGGGACCCTGCGATCGTGACCGCAGGGTCCCAGCGCTCACTATTGAACCGCCGCATGAATTCGAACCGGCCACGAATACAAGCCGGCCATCAATACGAGGAAAGGCCCGCAGTCGCCTGCGGGCCTTTCCGTTGTGGTCCCGGCTGGGATCGAACCAGCGACCTTCCCGGTGTGAACGGGAAAACGCCACCGCGCGGACCTGGCGATATGTACTCTGACCTGGCCAAACACTTGGACCGAGTTAGACGGTTTTGGACCCGTTTGGACACAATGTGTGTCCAGAACGTGTCCACGACAAAGGCCCGGATCTCGATGAGGTCCGGGCCTTGTCAGCGTGGCGAGACCTTCCGGCCTCCGATTCAGTTGTGCCTACATCATCTCACCCTTGGCCAAGCGACATGAGGACCTCGTAATGATGGTGTCGGCCGCCGACGCGGTACGGCATGGGCAGACCTTCCAGGGTGTAGGTCTTGGTCCGCCAGATGACCGTGGTGACTTGCTCAATGCGCGCGTCGGCCACCACCAGCCGGTAGGTGGTGAGCGACGTGGACCGGCCGCGCTGGGCCTGTTCGGTGCCGGAGATCGGGATGACCGCGGCCCGGACGGGGACGTTCTGGGTCGGGATCGGGTCGTCATTCTCGTCCCGACCTCCACCGATCTTGAGGGTGACCGAGTCCCGGAGAAGTAGCCGAGGCATTACGCGGCCCTCCGGCGGTATCGGTTGAGGACGGCCAGCTCGGCCAGGGTGAACCCGTTGAACGCGTCGGAGAAGCTCACGACGCCGGTGGCGTACTTGAGTCCCTCGGGGTTGGCCAACATGCGCGCCGAGGCCATGAGGACCACGGCGTCCACGCCGGGACGGGTGGACCCATCGGCCTTGAGGTGAGCTCCGCGGGTGTAGGCGTCGCACATGGCCAAGGCCATGGTGACGGCCTGGGTGGCCTGGGCCATGAGCGCGGTGTCGGTGGTGTCGGCCCCGAGCCACTTGACCAGATCAGTGTTGGTGACGGCCATCTCGGCCTCCTGTTCCTAGTGGAAAGGCCCCGGCCGGAGGAACGTGACAACCTCCGGCCGAGGCCAGTTCATGGGCCGATCAGGCCGCGGTGAGGACCGTGACGGCCTCCGGGTGCAGGAGGCCGAGATCGTAGCGGGTGACCACGCGGATGGCCTGCTCGTCGTAGTCGGCGTAACGCTCCGAGAGGACCGTGACGCTCGGCTGGAGGTCGCGGACCACGGCCACGTTGCTCATGTCCACCAGCATGGCCTTGCCGGTGGCCAGCTTGTTGGTGACGATGACCGGGACGCCGAACAGGGTGCGCTTGCCCTCGGCCGTGAGGTCCGGCGTGATGAGGTAGCGGCCATCGGCGTCCTTGATCTTGCTCAAGGCGTAGAAGTCGGCACCGGAGATCATCCAGTGGGTCGGCGCGATCTCATGCGAGGCGGCGACGGCCAGCGCGTCCAGGAGCGAGTCCGGCTCGGTCACGTCCAGGACGCCGGTGGAGACGCCGGTCTGGTTGATGAGGCCGGTGACGGTGTTGGCCGCGCCGTCGCCACCCAGGAGCGCGTCGTCCAGCTTGTTGGCCACGTCGGTGACCAAGCGCTGGCGGAGAACGGCGTCCAGGCCGACGACGCTCTGGCGGGCCAGTTCGTTCGAGAACCTGATGAGGGTTTTGATCGACTTGAGCGTGGAGGGCATGAGGTTGATCTCATCGAACTCCACGTCTCCGGCGGGGATGAGCTCGGACTCACCGACCCAGCCGACCGAGGCACCGGCGGTCACCCGCGGGATACGCAGCGGCTCCGAGGAGTCGAAGATCTTGGGTCCGGCGGCCAGGACCACCGAGGCGGCCTCCAGAGGTTGGACCAGGAGGCTGGCGACCTGTTCCTTGAGGAGTGCGCCGTTGGTTGCAGTGGTTTCAGTCATGGGAATGTCTCCAGATATGAAGGGACGGAACGGTTTCCGCGTCTGGAGCACCTGGCCCGCTCTGCGGTGAGAATCTCGCCACCTGGGCGTTACGTCTCACTATATGAGACGGTCCCCGTCCTCGGCAATGAGGACGGGGACCGTTGGGTGGCTCTGTCTAGGCGTTCTGGCGCAAGATCCCGAGCAGATCCACCCCGCTGGAGGCCGAGGCCTTGGCTCCCTGGGCGGCGGCGTCCGGCGCGAACCGGCGCGCCTTGAGGTGAGGCTTGGCGGCCAGGAGCTCCTCAATAGCGGCCTGGAGGGCCTCGGGGCTCTCCAGGTGGGCCGCGTCGAACTCCAGGTCTGCCGGGTCGGCCAGCGCGCCGGTCTGCTCCACCTGGAGCCGGTGGAGCTTGGTCTCCAGGTCCTTGACGCGGGTCCGGTACCCGGCCGACTCCTTGCGGAGCTCCTCCACGTACGCGCGGGGGAACGTGTCGGCGTCCTCGGCGGGCTCCGAGGTGTCCTCATCGGCCTGTTCCTCGGTATCCGAGGCCTCGGACTGTTCCGTCACAGTGACGTTTTCGGGGCTCTGACCTGGGTTTTCCTGGTCCTCGGCCGGGGTTTCTGGTGCCTCGGCGGTGGTGTCGGGACCCTGGTCCTCGGTCTGGTCGGTGGTCTTGTCGTCGTCGGTGTTCACGCGGCGGCCTCCTCGGTCACGTTTGCGCTCTCAGTTGCCGGAGTCGGTCCGGCGGCCGGTGCCTGGGTGGGTCCCTGGTCGGGGTTGTCGATCCCGAGGCGGGTCCGTGCCTCCTCCAGAGTCAGCACGCCTGCCTGATAGAGCTTCACGACGGCGTCGGCCTCCTGGGCCGCCGAGCGGGTGGCGGGGTCGGCCCACTGGACGCGCGGCGAGTAGTCGGTGACCTCTCCGCCGTTCTCCACGGCCAGGATGAGGCGGCCGACCTGTTCCCAGGCTCGGCCGAACACGGCCTGGCGGGCCTCGGCGCGCGCGGTGAGCGCGGCCTCCGCGGCCCGGATGGCGTCGGCCGACGCCGGGACCGTGGAGTTGAGGCCGAGGTAGTGGCCGGGGAGGCCGCTCACCGCGCTGGCCTGCTGGAGCAAGGACCGCATGGCCACGTCATACCCGGTGAGATCCGCGCCGGGGAGCTGGCCGAACTTGCCCTCTGCGGCCTCGTTGACCATCATCCGGTCGGTCTCGGAGACGGGGTTCACCACGTCCACGATGGGCTCCCCGTCCTCATCCAGGACAGGGTCCCCGTTGTCGTCCAGACGCGGCTCCTCGGCCAGCTCCAGGCCGGTGGCCCATCGTCGGGGACGCGCGCCGTACTCCGAGGCGGTCATCATGTCCGCGGTCAGCTTGTTGATCCCGTCCACCACCGGGACCAAGTCGGAGAACTCCGAGACCCCGAACATGTCCAGCGGACGGTCGGCGTTGGTGAGCGGGACGACGGGGACGGCCATGATCGGGTTGTCCACGGTCTGGACCACCGTGGCCGCGGTGATCTGCGCGCCGTCCCCGATGAGGTGCTCAATGCGGTCCGGCCGGTACACCACCCACCGCGTGGCTCCCTCGGTGCCGTCCGGGCGGAGCTCGGTCCACCGCTTGACCGCGGCGAGTACCTCACGGGTACCGGCGTCCCGGAAAACTGCGACCTGGCGGCCGGACTCGATGGACACCGAGGCCTTGCCGTCCGGGCGTGCCCAGACGATGACCGCGGCCTCACCGAGCGCCAGAGCCTCACGGTGGGCCGAGGGAGAGGTCTGGTCCAGATCCGAGCGGACCCAGGCGTCCCAGAGGGTGGCGTCCCGCTTGCCCTGGGCGTCGGTGAATCCGGTGACCCGGAGGCGCTCCGCGATGGCCGAGACGGCCAGCCGCGGGAGGTTGACCGCGATCCGGTCGAACCGCTGGCCGATGGACTTACGGGCCTCCGGGGACAGGTACGCCAGAGGTTGCTCCCCGGCGTAGTACTGGCCGAGGCGATGGAGCGCGGGCGCTCGGACGTTGAGGGCCTGGTCCAGTTCGATGTTGGTGGGTTCGTTCACGGTGTGAGTCTCCTTATGCTGCAAACGATCTGACACGGCGACGCTTGGGTTTACGGGTGGCCCGCCACGTCGCTCGGGAGTGGGCCATGACCAGGCACGCGGCCAGGTCGATCTTGCGGGCGTTGCGCTTGCGGGAGGCCTTGGCCAACCTCATCCCTCGGCCGTCCTCCTGGATGACCGCGGCGGCGATGTGGGCCGCCAGGCGTGGATCTCCCGAGTGGGTCATCCGGGAGTTGGTGGCCGCGCTGTAGAGGTCCCCGGTGGCCGCGGTGAGGCGTGACGGGGAGTGAGGGAACTCCACCACCGGGAGGCTCTCGGCTTCCAAGGCCTGGAGGGTCCGAGTCCAGCGGAACGGGTCCGCGATGATCTCGGTGACCTTCCAGCGCTTGCAGGAGTCCCGGATCATCTGCTCCACCTCGGCCACCGGCACGCGGTAACTCTCGTCGCCGGTCGGTCGCTCCCAGGTCGCCACGACATCGAAGTGAGGTTCTTGGCTCACGGTGCCGACCAAGATCGCGGTGGTGTCGTCGGAGAACGATCCGTCCAGCGCCAGGACCACGTCCACGCCATCGGGGACCCCGACGCCGGTGGAGAGGCCATCCCAGAGTCCCCGAGGCAGGAACGCGCCGTCCTCCTCGGTGGCGAACTGGCAGAGCCGAGCGCGCCGGAACGTCGCCTCACGGGTCTTCGGAGGCAGGAGCGCCACGATGGCGTCCTCATGGAGGTAGTCCCCGAGCGCGGGGTTGGCCAAGGCCCAGCAGTGACGGCAGTCCACAGGGTGGTCAATGAACTCATCGGCGGAGAACTCCCGCCAGACCATCGTGCTGTCGTCGGGGTGCTCGGCGGCGTAGGTCCGTAGATCGGCCAGGACGTTGTCGTGAGGGTTGGGTCCCGGCGTGCCGATGACCACCAGGGAGGACCGCTCCCGCTTGCCCTGGGCGAGGGTGAGGACCTCATAAGTGTCGCGGGTGACCACGCCACCCTCATCCAGGATGGCCAGGGTGTAGTCCAGGCCCTCCAGGCGCTTGGGTTCTGCTGGGAGACAAGAGAACTCGGCGTTACGGCCGGGAATGACCAGGCGCTCCTTGAACACCTGGCACCGGCTGGCCAGCTCGGGGTCCAACTCCACCATGCGGCGCGCGATGCCGAACACGATCCCGGCCTGGCGCTCGTCCACGGCGACCACGCAGATGTTGGCACCCTCGGGGCCGGTGAACAGTTCGTAGACTCCCCAGGCCGCCATGAGCGTGCTCTTGCCCTGTCCACGCGGCAACATCCACCCAGCGGTCCGGGGCTGGACCTCGGCGTCCAGGACCGAGCCGACTAGGTCGATCTGCCACGGCCGGAGCTTCATCGGCTTGAGCGCGCCGGTGCCCTTCGGCGTCTTGATGAACTTCTGGCAGAACGCGGCCAGCCGAGCCGCGCCGGTCTTGCGCGGTCGGAACGGGAGCGGCGTCGGGTCCACCGCGGCCTTGGGTCCAGCCTTCACGCTCTCACCTCCTGGTCTGTGCGTCCCACTATATGAGACGCGTCTACGTTTTGCCTGGTCGCTATACCCCATGGGGGTGTGTAACGCGTTTCGCGGCTAACCGGCGGAGGCTGGCCGGGTCCGGCATGGGGTCCCTCCCCACCCTCAGCGGCCCGGAGAGCGACGTTCACGGCCTCCCGGAGGGTCAGGGTGGGTCGGCGTCGATAGGCGCTCTCCAGGCGCTCCAGGACCACCACGGCCTCCTCACGGGTCCACCGATGACCACGGGAGCGGTTGCACCGGCGGCAGAGGACCCGGAGGTTCTCCAGGCAGTAGACCAGCTCGGGGAACTCCACGACGGGGAGGACGTGGTCCACCTCCAGGCTCCGGGTGGAGCCACACCGCTCACAGAACGGTGAGGACCGGCGGAGCCGAGCCGAGAGCCGGGTCCACCGGGCGGTCCCTTGATGAGCACGTGAGGAGTCTCTGGTCCTTGTTCGTGCCGTGTCGGCCTCACGACGGCAGTCCGAGCACCGGCCAGCGCCGTCGTGAGGCTCACCGCACGACGTGCATGGCCTAAGCAAGGCCACCACGCTCCAGCTCATCCAGCAGCGCGTCGAGCTGGTCCCTCACCACGTTGAGCCAGAGGGTGGGCTGGCCCTCGGTGGCGATGGACGCGATACCCAGGCTCATGTCGGCCATGGCGTCCAGGGTGGGACCGGGGTCCATGCCCGCGGCCACGGTGGCCATGCCCTCCTGGTCGTTGCGGATCTTGCAGTAGAGGTAGGCCATGGCGTCGCGGTAGGCCTGTCGGTTGATCTCGGTCACGGTGTGCTCCTTGATAGTTCGGTTGCTGCCCGGTACTCACGGGCCTCGGCCTCCTCGGCCTGGCGTGCTCGGAGAGCCTCCCGGCCAGCCAGCCACGCGTCCGCGATGGAGGCCAGCTCCTCGGCCCACTCCCGGATGGCGAGGACCTCCTCGGCCGCTGGATCTCCCCGGTGTCGGCGCTTGGGGTCCACGCCAGGGATCGACGGGAGGGCAGGCTCGGCGCTCACTGGTCCATCACCTGCTCGGCCAAGGCCTTGGACTGTTCGGACCGGCCGCGCCGTCGTCGGGGTCGGCCGACGCCGAGCTGGTCACCGAGGCCCGAGCGGGATGTCTCCCGAGGCACGGTGCCGTTGGCGAGGTTGGCCGCGATACGGGCCGCGGCCCGGTTGGGATCTGCCACGTTGAACTCCATCTGTTGGTGGGAGTCCGCCGGGGTCATCGGGTCGGTGGAGGTGGTCATGGTTCAGTCCTCGTCGGGCGTGTCGATGAACAGGTCCTCGGTGGTCTGCCGAAGCTCTGAAACGGGTGTCAGTTCACCGGTCCCGTTCACGTCGATCAATGCCTCCATGGGTCCGCCGTTCACCGAGGCCCAGGCCACCACGGTGTGGGTGGACGAAACTGCTACGTCCGTCCGCCGGACGTAGGCAGTGGTCCCCAATGCTGCCGGGATGACGTTGTTGTAGGTGTTCTTCACGGGGTTGTCCTTCTGGTTGGTCATCCACCACCGTTGTTATCCACCACTCGGGGTCTTACAGACCCCGCGCGGATAGCGCGGATAGTTGCGCGGATGTTGTGCGGATAAGCGTGGATACGCGGATAGGGTTGTTTGTGCTGGTGAGACGGGTGATCTATCCGCGCTAAGGTCCGCGTCGGTTGCGCGGATGGTTTGCGCGGATAGAGCGCGGATAGCTAGGCATCGACTCCCTCCGCCGATGCCTGGAAGGGGAGGATCTTGGCGTCGGTGACGGCGCGGATGATCTCGGCGCGCCCCTTGCCTGGAACGAACTCGACCTCCCCGCGGAGCTTGAGCTTCTCCAGCGCGCCCAGGGCCGCCTCCCGTCGCTTGGTCTCCTCGAAGTGCTTGCGGAACTCGGTCTTGTTCGGGGACATGTCCGCGTCCTGGCGGCCTCGGAGGTACTCCAGAACCTCGGCCTGGAGCGCGGTCTCCTTGGCGGCCTTGGCCTCCTCGGCGGCCGCGTCCACCACGAACGGATCGGCGTGGACCGGGACCATGGAGGTGGGCCAGGTGCCGTTCTCCCGGACCTCCACCTGTTCGATGCGGAACGCCCATCGTCCCGTCTCCGGCCGGTGCTTCTGTTTCGTCGTGGTCATCTCCACCTGGCCGTCCACCGGCGCGTCCTTCTCCAGGTGGAACACCGAGTCCGCGCCACCCTCCCAGGCACCGGCTCCGCGGCCGCTGGTCCCACCCTTGGGCGGGTGATGGAGGACCATGACGGCCGCGCCGGTCTGGGCTCGGAGGTGGTCGGCCTTGTTCACAGCCTCGGACGCGTCAGAGTTGCTGTTCTCCTCCAGGCCGAGCTGGTGGCGCGCCAGCGTGTCCACGACGATGAGCGACGGGCCGAACTCCTTGGCGTAGGCCACCAGCTCGTCCCACGCGGCCGACATGAACGGCGCGGCACCGTTGAGGCCCATGAACCACGGGCGGATCTCGTCGCGGGTGATCCCGTGGTGTGAGAGCCAGGCCTCCAGGCGGATACCGAACGCTCGGCCGCCACCCTCACCGACCAGGTACAGGACCCGGCCGCGCTCGGTGCGGTGAGCACCCCACGGGATGCCGCACGCGATGCACAGCGACATGGCCAGCGCGATGGCGGTCTTGTAGGTGCCTCGGTGCCCGATGAGCATGGAGAGGCCGCCACCGTCCAGGACATCCTTGACCAGCGCGTCCGGTGCCTCGGCGTCCATGAACGCGTCCACCGACATGAGCCGGTCCCGGACCGAGGCGATACCGGCGGCCTCGGCCTTCTTCTGGGCCTTCTCGGCCTTGATCCGTTCGCGCGCCTCGTCGCGGAGCTTCTCGGTCTCGTAGACGCTGGCCTTGTGCTTGCGGAACTCGTCTTTGGCGCGCTTGGTCTGGGCCTTGTGGAACTCGATCTCCTTGGCGACGACGCCGGACACGTCCGCGGACTCGCCGGGGTTGTCGGGGTGGGCCAGAGTCACCTTGGTCACGCGCTCACCTCCGGGCGGAGGATGACGCCGAGGCCGTAGCCGGTCGGCCAGGCCATGGCGGCCACGGTGATGATGAGGATGGTTGTCACGTTGATGAATCCTGTCTGACAGAGGGAGTTTGATCTCTCGGGTTGGTGTCAGACAGGGTCACGCGCTCGGCGTGACGGTGTTGGCGTCCATCCAGGCGTCCAGATCGGCCACGCGGTAGACCACGCGGCGGCCGAGCTTGATGTACGCGGGGCCGCGGCCGAGGTATCGCCAGGAGTTGAGGGTGGCCACCGTCGAATTGACGTACTCGGCGGCCTCGGGGGTGTTCAGGGTGGGCTTGTGAGCCATCGGTGTACTCCAGCGGGGCCTATGCGCGGCCCCCTCACGGTCGCCCCTGGTGGGGCTTCATATGTCCGGTAGGTATCCGTGCGGTGTACGTCCACCAAGTTAGACCGAGATCGGTTGTGTGCCAACGTGTCCGAGGTCTGCCAATGGGCACCGACGTTGACGCGGACCGTCAACCGTGTTGACGGCGCCCGTCAACACCGAGGGCCTATATCCGCAGGTCGCTAGACAAACACGCTGGTGGACATAGTTATCCACAGTGTTGTCCACAATGCCCAGGTAGAGGCCATATCGCACCGTTACCGAATTGTTATGCGCGTCCCGATGTCTGTGTCCACGGTTATGCTGCCAGGCATGGCAACGATCAGTAAGTACGACACCAAGGCCGGATCTCGGTATGAGGTCCGCTACCGGCTCCCCAACGGCCAGACCACGCGTAAGCGCGGGTTCACCACCAAGCGGGACGCCACCGCGTTCATGCACTCCACCGAGGTGTCCAAGTCCACTGGTGGATTCGTCCAGTCGTCGGCGGGCCGGGTCACGGTCGGCACACTGGCCGAGTCGTGGAAGAAGTCCCTGGACGCCAAGGCCGCCAAGACCAAGAGGAACCGTCTCTCGGTGTACTCCCACGACGTGGAGCCGCGGTGGTCCTCCACGCCGGTGGGCAAGATCAAGCGGAGCCACGTGGAGGCCTGGGTCTCCGAGATGATCGGCGCGGACCGCTCGGCGGTCATGGTGGAGGCGGCCCTCGGCGTCCTCCGGCAGATCTTGGCCTTGGGCGTGGCGGACGGGAACCTGGCGACCAACCCAGCGGCCGACGTGTCGGCCCCCAAGCGGCTCCACCGGGCGCGCGGGTACCTCTCCCACGCCCAGGTGGACGAACTGGCCACCGAGGCCGGGGACCGCGGCCGAGATCTCGTCCTGTTCCTGGCGTACACAGGCCTCCGGATCGGTGAGGCGGCCGGACTCCAGGCCCAGGACGTGGACCTGGCGCGGCGGAAGATCACCGTGGAGCGGGCGGTCACCGAGGCCGGATCGGCGCGGTACAAGGCCCCCAAGACCCACGAGCGGCGGACAGTCCCCTATCCGGAGTTCCTGGACGAGGTGATGGCCGACCATGTCCGCGGTAAGGGGCGGGAGGATCCGGTGTTCACCTCGGAGCGCGGGACGGTGGTCACGCCGTCGAACTGGCGCTACCGGACCCTGGCCCCGGCGGTGGAGGCCGTCGTGGAGCGGAACGTCAAGACCCGGGCCAAGGAGGCGGCCCTCACCGGCCACGCCACCACGCCGGAGTTCCCCACCGTCACTACCCATGACCTACGCCATTCGGCCGCGTCCTTGGCGATCTCGGCCGGGGCGAACGTCAAGGCGGTCCAGCGGATGCTCGGCCACGCCAAGGCGTCGATGACGCTGGACACGTACGCCGACCTATTCGAGGACGACCTGGAGGCCGTGGCCACGCGGCTGGCCTCCCAGAGGGCCGCGGAACTAGAGCGTGTCCAAACCGTGTCCACGGATACAGGAGAGGCCCTCTCCGATTGAACGGAAAGGGCCTCTGACCTGGTAGTTATCTTGTGGTCCCGGCTGGGATCGAACCAGCGACCTTCCCGGTGTGAACGGGACGCTCTTCCACTGAGCCACGGGACCGTATGAAGTTGTTGCGCAGCAGAGTGACTGCTGTCGCACGAGAAGTCAGATTACACACTGACCATCTGTTCAACCAAATCACCCCCGGCGGCCAGATTTGCGGCGGTTCGCGACGCCGGCCGCAACCTCGATCAGGCGTCGAACGCAGCTGCGCTTCGGTCGACGGCACCCGCGCACTCCGAGCACTCGCCACATCTCGAGGCCGAGCCTCGACCACTGGATTCCACTCACAGAACTCCTGAATCGGAGTCCGGTAAGCAGCTGAACTACACCCCTGTAACTCCCCGACCTGCCGATTTGTGTTCTGCGACGCTGTGCCGCTAATGTTCTTCTCGCTGGTGAGCAACGCCCACAAGGCAGCTCACAAGCACGCGGATGTAGCGCAGCTGGTAGCGCATCACCTTGCCAAGGTGAGGGTCGCGGGTTCGAATCCCGTCATCCGCTCTGTAGCACTCCCGGTGGCGTGGCCGAGTGGTGAGGCAACGGCCTGCAAAGCCGTGCACACGGGTTCGATTCCCGTCGCCACCTCCACGACAATTCAATACCTGCGCGATTAGCTCAGTGGGAGAGCGCTTCCCTGACACGGAAGAGGTCACAAGTTCAATCCTTGTATCGCGCACCATGAACGCAAGCGAGGCCCGGATACGTCCGGGCCTCGCTCGCGTTGTGCGCCCACTCCCCCTCGCACCTCCCGACTGGCGCAGCGGTGGGCGGACCGTTCACCTGGACGCAACCCCGTCGATCCGCGTCGAACGTCGAATCTTCGCACTTCACAGGGGGTTTCCGGACGCAATATGTCCCCCGGTTTGCAATTCCACTTCGGTGGACGTTAATGTTTGTTGTCGCCGGTGAGCGACAGCGTCCACAAGACGTGTTCACCGGCATGCGGATGTAGCGCAGCTGGTAGCGCATCACCTTGCCAAGGTGAGGGTCGCGGGTTCGAATCCCGTCATCCGCTCGGAAAACCCCGGTGGCGTGGCCGAGTGGTGAGGCAACGGCCTGCAAAGCCGTGCACACGGGTTCGATTCCCGTCGCCACCTCCACCGAAGTTCCACAACTCAATACCTGCGCGATTAGCTCAGTGGGAGAGCGCTTCCCTGACACGGAAGAGGTCACAAGTTCAATCCTTGTATCGCGCACCTCGAAGAAGCCCGCCGGTCATCTGGCGGGCTTCTTCACTTTCATCCACCGGTTCGGCGCATGGCAGGATTGTGGTCGTGCCCAGTCTCGCGATGCTGTTCCAGAGCCACCTCGATCCCACCCTCGACGGAGACCGTCTCGTCACGCAGATGCTGACCGACTTCCCCGACCTGGACTCCGCTCTCCTGCGGGTCGAGCCGTCGAAGAAGGCCGACGCGCCCCTGTCGCTGTCGTACGGAGATCAGGTCATCTCGTTGATGGCGTTCGCCGAGCCGGTCGGCGACGACCTCGGCGAGATCGCCGCGTACAGCCGCCTGTGGCCCAACGACGTCCCGGCTCCCTCCGACTACCGCGCACACACCATCGTGACCGTCGTCCGCGCAGGCGCTGCGCAGACGCACGTGGAGGCCATCGCCGACGCAGTACTGATGTCGAAGGTCATCGCCTCGGCGGTTGCCCTCACCGAGACGATCGTCGCGGTCTACTTCGGCAGCGCGAATCATGTGATCCTGCCGGCGCTGTTCCGGGATCTCGCCATCGAGACGCTGCCCCAGCCGATGCTGCCCGCGTGGGTGGCCCTCAATGTCGCTCCCCGGCCCGATGGCATCATGACCGGCCACACACGGGGCCTGGACATGCTGGGCCTGATGGACGTGGAGATCGTCGCGTCGCGCGAGTCCGCGGAGGACACCTTCGGCCGGATCATCAACACGTCGATCTACCAACTCGAGAACGGTCCCGTCATCGGCGACGGCCACAGCA
Organism: Gordonia phthalatica; assembly: GCF_001305675.1. NCBI lineage: Bacteria > Bacillati > Actinomycetota > Actinomycetes > Mycobacteriales > Gordoniaceae > Gordonia > Gordonia phthalatica. The sequence goes on along the minus strand of NZ_CP011853.1, from coordinate 2,020,635 downwards.
TCGGCGAGACGGACGAGGTGGAGGTGGTGGTCCGCCACGCACCGTCGCAGGTGGAAACCGACAAGATCGTGCTGTCGCTGGAATTTCCCGGCCAGGAGTTCCCGGTCTTCGAGCCGCCGGTCGACGACGACGCCCCCGTCGAGGAGCCGAAGAAGCGTCGCTGGTTCAAGAGGAAGCGCTAACCGGTCGGCGTCAGGACCATCAGGTCGGGACGCTCCGGTTCGTCCGGATGCGCGCCGTACCCGACCGAGAAAGCACCGATATCGGTCTGCAGGACGGTGCCGGCGTCGATCGGCGCCAGATCGGCGCACTCTTTCAACGCCACCCCGATGAGCAGCTCGACGGTCGCCTGACCGTCTGCACCGGACCGCGGCACGACGATGTCGCGGAGGCCGAGCGAGTCCAAGCCATTGGTGTAGCCCCCGAACTCGTCGGCGAGGTCGGGGTGCGGTCCCACGCCGAACTCGGCCCACAGGAGCACGGGAAGCACCGGGGCGAAGTCGATGGTCGTCTCGCGGACGATGTTCGCCGACACGAGGTTCGTGCCCGCGTGGAAGAGCGCCGCATCGATCGTGTGGGTACAGGCGATCAGCGACGCCACAACGAATCCGATCAGCAGGGCGTCCTCGACCTCCTCCCCGGTGTCTCGCTCACTGTGCTCGACGAGCTCGTCCTCGTTGAGCGAGTCGATGACGTCATCGTCGGGCACCACTGAGACGACGATGTACGGCCCGTCGGTGTCGGGAGCGCCGTTCACCAGCAGCCGACTCTGCTCGACGAGCGCGGTGATGTCGAACTCGAATGGACCGGTCATCTGAAAGACGCCGATCCGCTTCGGACCGAAGCGAACGGTGAGCGCCTTCCCGGGCACTGCGTCGTCGTCCGGTCTGATGTCGGCGGGATCGAGGTTGAGATGCTCGGACCAGTCGTCTCGGATCTGGTCGACGAGTCTGTCGACGGTCACGTCGGGATCGTCTGCGGATTGGAACAGGGTGACGATCTGGAACGACACGGGACGGCTCCTCACGTTGGCGTAGCTGTCCTCCCCATTGGAACAGAGTTCGGCAGTGAGCGACAGTCAGAACGGGGGTTGGCCGTCGGCGGCCTCCATCGCGGCGATCGCGGCCTCACGAGCGCGGCGGTTCGCCGCCCGGCGCTGCATCCGGTACTGATGCTTGGCCTCCAACCGAGTCCTGGCCCGCTCCGGTTCCGGTGCACTCTCGGCGTGTCCGGAACCCGGGCGTGTCGCCGCACCATGGCTGCACGGCATCAAACCCAACTCGGGGATCAGCCAGCCGTTGGCGGCCTGCTTCCGCACCGTCAGCCCTTCCGGAGTCGTGATCTCAGTCCAGATCACCCCGTCCGCACCGACGATCTGATCATCGAGCCAGCCCGACGCGTGGGTTTTCAAACCGTGATGGAACTTGCACTTCGGGTTCAGGTTGCACGCACAGGTCGCGCCGCCCGCGGCGGGGTCGGCGTGATTGAACTCGGTCAAATGATCCAGGTCGCACTTCCAGGCGGGGCGATCGCACCCGATCCACGAGCACGTCCCGTGGACGGCGCGCGCCGCGGTGTCCAGGGCGGCCGTCGGCCGATACGGATTGCCGGGCTGGGCCTGATGATCCAGCAACTCGTCCAGGTTCAACTCCCGACGAACCGCGTCCGGACGCGCGGCCAGCTCACGCGCATGGTCGGCGGAGATCGGACCGTAGCCGTCCAGCAGCGCCGGGAGCGTCGAGGTGCCGTCGAGGGTGTCCTTGCGGGCGACCACGTGCAGGACGACGCGGGCGCAGCGGGCGGCAAGAGCCTCGTCGGACAGTTCGGCGGCGCAGTCGTCGCGGCCGCACTGGCAGACGAACGGGGCACCGGTCAGGCGGGCGGCCGCGGCATCGGAGCGCAGTTGCCCACGAGAACGGCCGTCGAACGGGCAGACTCCGGCGATCACCGCGTCGAGGGCGTCTTTGATGAGGATGGCGTCCTCGGCGGTGGTGGTGACGATGACCTCCGACATGCCCTCGTTGAGGGGGTTCACGATCACGTTCCTCTGCGCTTTTACCTCCTCGCGGGTCAGCATCACCGCGTCCGGGTCGTGTTCGGCGACGATCGCCTTCACCGCGTCCTCCACCCGCTTGGCCGTCAACCCGCCGAGGGTGGAGAGGCGGTGAGCGATCTCCGCATCAAGGAACGCCATCAACTCCGGGTCGATGACCAGCGAGGTCTGTTCGACGACCCGGGTGAACCACGCCGGGGTGATCAGTCCGTCGCGCAGCAGACGCCCCACGGCCGGAATCTTCTCGAAGCACGCCTGGGCGGCTTCGACGAAGTGCTCCGCCGACTTCTGCCGCACCCCGGCGACGACCGCGTACGAGGCGGCGACCTGGCACAGCGGGTCGTAGACCCGCGTGTACTCGGTATTCGCACCGTTCGCGTCGGCCTGCGCCATCCGCGCCACCAACAATGCATAGATGGCCTCGTACCGATGCCACAGCACCAGGCCTTGGAAGGAGTCCGCCCGGGCGGCGAACGCGAGTTTGGCCGCGCCCGGCGACTGCGGTCCCGCCGTGTCCGGACGCGGGATCCGCACCTGGATCGCGTCGTCGGTCACCACCACCGACGAACGAGTCGAACCGGTTCGTTCTGCTGCTGTCGTTGCCATGACACCCTCCGAATCCGTCATCGAACTCACATTCGATTGTAGTGAGGGGGTCTGACATTTTCGGATGCGGAGAATAGAGGGCTGACCTGCCGGACAACGACACGCCGAGGAAACCCGACACGCCGTGATGGCAGGTTTCCCTGGGAGGGTCGATCTCGATGACGCAGCGGCGCTGCGCGCCGGAGCTACGCGATCAGCAAGGGGTTGCGACACGCCGAAAGAATCCGACACGCCGTGGTGGCAGGTTCTGCGGGAGGCCAGATCTCGATCACGCAACGGCGCTGCGCGCCCGAGCTACTCGACCAGCAAGGGGTTGCGACACGCCGGAAATCTGGACACGTCGTGATGGCAAGTTCTGCGGGATGAGTCGATCTCAATGACGCTACAGCGCTGCGCGCCGGAGCTACTCGATCGGCACAGGTTCACGCTCCACGCCGATCGGCTCGGGCACGTTGATCAGCGTCCCGGCGACGACCGCGACGAGAGCGAGGATCCCCGCGGCGACGTAGAAGCCGATCGTCTCGCCGTGGACGAGCGCGGCGATCTTCATCGTCGCGACATCGGCGGGGCCGCGGACGGCACCGACATGGTCGGTGACGTAGCGGGCCGCGGCGTTCGCCGCGATCGTGTTCAGCAGCGCGGTACCGACTGCGCCGCCGACCTGCTGCGACGTGTTCACCATGGCCGACGCCACACCGGCGTCGCGCGACTCGACACCGTACGTCGCCAGGTTGATGGTCGTCATGAAGACCGTTCCCATGCCGGCGCCGAGGAGCAGCAGACCCGGGAAGATCGCCGACCAGTAGTGGGTCGACTCAGCGGACACCCGGCTGAGCAGCAGCATGCCGACCGCCCCGACGAGCACGCCCGGCACGATCAGGAAGCGCGGCGGAACGCGGGTGATGAGTCGAGTCGCGATCTGGGTGGAGCCGATCAGCATGCCGAGCACCATGGGCAGGAACGCGACACCGGCGCTCAGCGGCGAATAGTGGTGCGCATCCTGCATGTAGAGCGTCAGGAACAGGAACGACCCGAACATCGCGATCGTCGAGAGTCCGACGCTCAGGTAGGCGCCACCGCGCGCACGGTCGACCACGACGCGCAGCGGGAGCAGCGGATGCGACGTGCGCAGCTGCCAGGCGACGAACGCCGCCAGAAACACGACCGCCGCGATGAGGCACACAATGGTGCCCGTGTCGCCCCAGCCCTCTTCGGCGGCGCGGCTGAAGCCGTAGACCACCAGTGCGAGTCCCGCGCCGGCGAGGACGGCACCGAGGATGTCGAGCTTCACGACGTGGTCGCCGAGCTTGGGCGGCTCCTTGATCTCGAAGACTGCTCCGAGCAGCGCGGCCGCCGCGATCACGACATTGATGTACATCGTCCAGCGCCAGTCGAGCGCCTGCGTCAGCAGTCCGCCGAGGAGCAGCCCGAGCGCAGCGCCGCCACCGGCGATCGCTCCGAAGATGCCGAACGCCTTGGCGCGGTCGGCGGGCGTCGTGAACATCACCGTCAGCAACGACAGCGCCGCCGGTGCCAACAGTGCACCGAAGGCACCCTGCAGCGTGCGGGCGCCGAACAGCATCCCCTGGTTGACCGCGGCGCCGCCGATCGCGGAGGCAGCAGCGAAGCCGACCAGACCGATGATGAGGGCGCGCCGTCGACCCCACAGGTCCGAGATACGACCGCCGAACAGGAGGAGACCGCCGAACGCCAGGGCGTAGGCGGTGATGACCCATTGCTGGTTGGCGTCGCTGATGCCGAGATCCGCTTTCGCATTCGGCAGCGCGATGTTGACCACGGTGCCGTCGAGCACCACCATCAGCTGCGCCAGACAGATGAAGACCAGTGCCTTCCAGCGACGCGGATCAGGTGCGACGAACGACTCAGCTGCTGAAGACATCAATGAACGCTCGATTCACTCGTCGACATCGTGCAATGCTCCAGGCTACGCGCGATCGAGTGATCTGGGTCATCGTCTTTTCGCTCGCCTCGCTGCGGCCCGACGCTGCGCCCGATTGGCCAGGACCGGCGCCGTCAGCTGGAGCACCCAGAAGTCGGGATCGTACTTCGACGGCACGATCGCGGCCTGGAAGTCGCCGTACTCGCTCTCGAGCGTCATGCCGTCCTCGATGATCGGGCCCTCCTCGTACTGCAGGACTGCCGTGTCGGCGAGGACCCGCACCACCGCCTCCGCGGGCATCCGGCTCTCGGGGATCTCGATGTCGTACAGCCTCAGGTCGGTCATGCCGATCGTCTCGCCCGACGTCGTGCCGCTCTCGTCCGCGACCAGGAAGTCGACCCACGTCGTCAGCGGCAGCCCGGGCGCGGCGTTCAACGCGGACTCGCGATACACGTCAGGCGGAATCAGCATGTCCGACGGATGCGCGAACACCGCGGTCACCGTGTCCGTGCACGCCTGAATCGACGCGACCACGCGGGAGATCAGGATCGCCTCGCCGAGGACGTCGCGGTCGTCGGCGGTGTAGAACTCGTCCTCGTCATCGCCAGCGTCGGGGTTCGGCAGCACGGTCACGGTGTACGACGGCCCGTCGATGTCCGGCAGGTGCAGCCCCTGATCCCAGTGGGGGCTCGCCTCCGCTGCGACCTCCGGGTCGAACCCGAAGGGGATGCCGAAGGCTGCGACGACCACCCGCCGATCGTCGAACCGGAACCCCATCGCCTCGACGAGCTTCTTCGGCCCGGCGGTCTCCTCGGGCGTCTCCGGGCGCATCGAGTCGAACTCTTCGTCCAGGGCCTCGCCCCAGTCTGCTTGGATCTGTTCGAACAGTCGCTGCACGGTGAGAGCGGGATCGCGCCTGGACTGGAACAGTGAGACGAGCAGAGGTACCACGGGAATCCTGACTGTCGGTTGCTAGCGCAACGATAGCGACTGCGGGAAGAATAGAACGGTGACTGCGACCAGTATTTCCGATACCGACTCCGCTTCCAGCCCCGACTCCGTTCTCGTCATCGAGACCGTCACCGACACGTCGCAGGCCGCTGCGATCGCCGACGTCGCAGCCGTCACCTTCCCGCTCGCCTGCCCGCCGCACTCGACGCCGGAGAACATTGCCGCGCACATCGGGCAGCAACTGTCCACGGCTCGCTTCGTCGAGCACATCGAGGACCCGGTGAAGCAGGTACTCGTCATCCGAGACGGAGCCGACGGTCCGATCATCGGCTATTCGCTGCTGATCCACGAGGTGCCGACGATCGACGACGTCCGCGCCGCGGTGCTCGCCGCATCGGGCGGACCGAAGGCGATGTCGAACGGCGCCGTCACGGAGATCTCGAAGATGTACATCCTCCCCCACCACCACGCCGCCCACAACGCGCAGAAGCCCGCCCACGCGCTGATGACGGCAGCGATCCACGCGGCGGCCGCGCACGGCTCGTCGTACGCGTGGCTGGGGGTGCACTCCGGGAATCAGCGCGCCCAGAAGTTCTACGCCAAGATGGGCTTCACCCGGATCGGGACGAAGACGTTCGACATGAACGGTGCGATCGAGCACGACTTCGTGCTCGGACGCGAGGTCTCCTAGGACATCACAGCTAGGCCGGCTCGGTCGAGTCCACGACGCGGGAGCCCTCGTCGTCGACGATGAGCGCCTGGTCGTCGTAGAGCGGCAGGAGGGTGAAGCGGTCGCCGTACTCGTTGAGAGTGCGGTCGATCAGTTCCGACGGGTACGGCGGCAACTGGCCGTCGGCGTGCGGGATGACGACCGTGTCGGTGAGGCCGAGGCCGCGGAAGTCAGCCAGATCCAGCCCCATGCCCGGATCGTCCATCAGGGCCGCCGGTTCGATGTCGGGGCCGGCGACGACGGCGCCCGCGCTCAGACCGACATAGGGCATGCCGTCGCGGACTCGGTCGGCGATGATCGTGTCGGCACCGCTGCGGCGCAAACCGCTCATCAGTGCGAAGGTGTCGCCGCCGCTGAGGTAGACGGCGTCGACGCCCGCAAGATCGTCCTCGAAGCCGTTCTTCCGCAGGTCGATGTTCACCACGTGGTAGCCGAACCGGACCAGACGCTCACGCTCCGGCCCGGTGAAGGGCTGGTCGAGCAGGTGTCGCTGCGCCTCGTCGATGTACCCGATCCGGACGTACTGCTCTCCCTGAACGGCGGGCAGATACTCGGTGAGTGCACCCGCGCCCAGGGACAACAGGATCAGCGGCCCCTGCATGTCAGTCGGTCGCTCCCGCGAATCGACTCAGCGCAAGCAACCGGGACACCGCGCGCAGGTACTTCTTGCGGTAACCACCCGCCACCATCTCCGGGGTGAAGATCTCGTCCAACTTGACGCCCGAGATGCTGACCGGGATCTCGGCGTCGTACAGGCGGTCGGTGAGCGCCACCAGCCGCAGCGCGACAGCCTGATCGGGCGCCGGATGCACGTTCTTGACGCAGACCAGCGAGATGCCCTCGACCAGCGCCTTGTACTTGGACGGGTGCATCTTGGCGAGGTGCTCGACGAGATCGTCGAACTCGTCGAGGGTCGCACCGACGGTGTTCTCGGCGAACGCCTCGAGCTCGGCATTGGTCGACGGCTCGGGAGCCGGCGGCAGATCGCGGTGGCGGTAGTCGGGACCGTCGACGCGGAGAGTCTCGAAGATCGCCGACAGCTTCTGGATCTCGCGTAGGAAGTCCTGGGCGGCGAAACGACCCTCACCGAGCTGGCCGGGGAGCGTGTTCGACGTCGCGACGATGGAGACGCCGCGCGCGACGAGCTCAGTCAGCAGACGCGAGACGACCATGGTGTCGCCCGGATCGTCGAGCTCGAACTCATCGATGCAGAGGACACTGTGACCCGACAGGCGCTCGAGCGCGTCGACGTAGCCCATGGCTCCGACCACGTTGGTGACCTCGCCGAAGGTCGCGAACGCCTTGGGCTCGGGCATGGAGTGGTACACGGACGCGAGGAGATGCGTCTTGCCGACACCGAACCCGCCGTCGAGGTACACGCCGATGCCCTGCGGCGGCGTCGACTTGCGGAAGAAGCTCCGCTTGCCGCCGGTCCGAATCTTCGACGCCCGCTCCACGAATCGACGGCAGGCGTTGACCGCATCGGTCTGGCTGGGCTCGTTCGGGTCGGGAATGTAGGAGTCGAAGCTCACCTCGTCGAACATCCTCGGCGGCACCATGTCGTCGATGAGTTGGTCGGGTGCCAGGACCGGGTTCCGATCGCTAAGTCGTGCCAGCATCAGTCAAGGGTAACGAGGACCCGCATGATGGACTCATGTTCCTCATGCAGAAAGCGACTGATGTCACAGCGGACCAGCTGACTCGGGCGTACGCCTTCCCGCCCTCCGACCGGCCCGTGATCCGCGCGAACATGATCGCGAGCATCGACGGCGCCGCCACCGCAGACGGCAAGTCCGGCGCGCTCGGCGGCCCCGACGACCACCGGATCTTCCACCTGCAACGCAGCCTCGCGGATGTGATCGTCGTCGGTGCACAGACGGCGGTCAACGAGGGTTACCACCCGCCGACGGTCGCCACCGACGACACCGCCGCACGGTCCGCCCGCGGCCAGTCTCGTGTCCCGCTGCTGGTCCTGGTGTCACGCAGCCTCACCATCCCCGCCGAGTACACGACCCTGACCGATCCCGCTGTCGTGGTCGCGACCTGCACGAACGCCCCAGCTGCCGCCCGCACTCGACTCGTCGACGCCGGCGCGACCCTCCTCGACTGCGGCGACGACGACGTCGACCCCCGACGCCTCCTCGACCAGCTCGCCGAGCGCGGGCTCACCAGGATCCTGTGCGAAGGCGGCCCCCGGTTCCTCGCCGCGGTGGCCGCCGCCGACCTGCTCGACGAGCTGGCGCTCACCGTCAGTCCCATCCTGACCGGCGGCGCCGCGCCGCGGATCTCCCACGGCGCCGAGCCGGACGGACCGAACCGGATGCGACTGCGCCACCAACTCGCCAACGACGACGGCTTCCAGTTCCAGTTGTGGGAGCGTGCCGTCCCGCGACCGCCGGCGTCCACCGACTAGGCTCGCGGGCATGCACTCAGCCGGACACCGATCCCCAGTCGCCGCGGCCGGTGCCCCGATCGTCGCGCTGATCGCCGTCCTCGCACTCCTCACCGGGTGCGCCGTCGGACCGGACACCGGTCCGGACATCGTGCGCGGCGACGTCGGCGATCACTCCGGTCCCACGACTGCCGCACAGCCCGGCCTCTCGGCACCGAAGTCGCACCTCAACTGGAAGCCGTGCGCCGCCAAGATCGCCGACAAGTACAAGACCACCGTCCCGAACGGCGTGAAGCTCGACTGCGCCACCTACGACGTCCCCGTCAACGCCGACAACAGCACCAGCAACACCATCCGCATCGGAGTGGTCCGTGCCCGCACGTCCGCCACCCCGGACGACGCCGTCCCCCTCGTCCTGACCTCCGGCGACGACCTGCCGAGCTCCCGCACCCTCCTGCTCTTCGCCGACGGCGACGGCCGTTCGCTCCTCGACGCACGACCGGTGGTGGCCGTGGACCACCGCGGAACCGGCACCTCCGGCGTCATCGACTGCATGACCACCCGGCAGCGCGCCGCGTACCGGACCAACGGCGCCGACGGCAAGCGCGACCTCCCCGCGCGTGTCGACGGCCTCGCCGACAGTGCGCGCGGCGCCGCCGACCAGTGCAACGACACCCTCACCCCCGACCAGCTCGACTACTCCGCAGCGTCCGCCGCCACCGACCTCGAGCAGTTGCGGGACCGGTGGGACGTCGACCGGCTCGCCCTCCTCGGCGTCGGCAGCGGATCGTCGGTGGCGCTGGCCTACGCGGCCGCCCACCCCGACCACGTGGGTCGCCTGATCCTGGACTCCCCCGTCGGCTACAACGTCAACGCCAAGGATGCCGCCGCGACCCGCGCCGCCGGTCTGCAGGCCGCCCTCGGAGCATTCCTCCGCCGCTGCGCCGGCGCCGGCTGCGCGATCGGGGCCGACGGTCCCGCCGTCCTGGGCCGACTGATGACCGCGGGCGCCACCCCCACTGACGGCGCCCTCTCCGACACCGAAGTCCTCCTCGCCGTCACCACCGCACTCGCCGTCGACGACACGTCGCCCGACGGCCTCAAGGCCCTCGGATCGGCCCTCGCCGACGCCGATCGCGGCGACACCGCGGCACTGAAGACGCTCGCCGACCTGGGCCGCATCCTGCGTCTCGACGACGGCCAGGTGGTGGCCCGCTGCAACGACCTCCGCGGTCGCCCCGGCTCCGACCAGATCGCCGGGCTGGCGCGGGACTGGTCCGGTCGCAACCCCCTGACCGGTGTCACGACGGCACTCGACCTGGTGCGCTGCGACGGGTGGGGCGTCACCGACACGCCGGCCGCGCCGGACAGCTTCTCGGTGGCGCCGCTGATCCTGGTCGGCAAGAACGATCCGATCAACGGAGCCGACGCGGCGAACAACCTGACGCCGCTGTTCCTGGCCGCCAACACCGAGCCGACCACCGTCTCCTGGGACGGCCTGGGTTACTCGGTGGCCGCGCACTCGCGCTGCGCGACCGGGCTCATCGGTGACTACCTCGGCCCCAAGCCCCTCGGAAAGCCGACACAACGCTCGTGCCCGGTCTGATGCCTGCGGAACATCTCGCCGTCGCGACGTGTCAGGATCAGGGAGTATCGGAGAATGCAGTATGGTCACGCGAGTGAACGTTGTTGAGCGCTCCCTGTTTCCGCGCGTCGAACCGAGCCGGATCATCTCGCTGATCCTGTGGCCGATCTCGATCATGATGATCTTCCAGCGCTCGGTGATCCTGGGCGTCAACGGTCATCGGACCGACGACTTCACCCCGGTCTACAACGCCGCGCTGGCGTTCCTGAACCGGAATCCGGTCTACAACGAGAACTACTCGACCGTCGATCCGCACTACCTGTACCCGCCGTCGGGCACCCTGCTGATGTCGCCGCTGGCGATCCTGGACCCGCAGACCTACCGATGGATCTTCATCGGCGTGAGCGTCGCGGTCCTGATCCTGTGCGCCTACCTGTTGACCCGCATGTTCGGGTTCACCTACGACTCGTGGGTCTTCCCAGCCGTGCTGTTCTTCTTCTTCAGCACCGAGACCGTCGCGCACACGCTCATCTTCACCAACTTCAACGGCTTCGTGCTGCTGGGCCTCCTCGCGTTCATGATGCTGATGCTCGGCCGCCACGACCTGTGGGCCGGCGTGTTCATCGGCCTCACCCTGGCCGTGAAGCCCGTCCTGGCGCCGATCCTGCTGCTGGTGCTGCTGAACCGTCAGTGGAAGATCCTGATCACCGCGATCGGCATCCCCGCCGTGCTCAACGCCCTCGCCTGGCCGCTGTCCGCGGATCCGATGGACTTCATCCGTCGGACCGTCCCCTACCTCGGCGAGTCCCGCGACTACTACAACAGCTCCATCACCGGCAACGCCCTGTACTTCGGCATCGACTCGTGGCTGTCGTGGCTGCTACGCATCGCGTTCACCGCGATGGCGGTCTTCTCGCTGTGGTTCCTGTACAGGCACTACCGCCGCACCGATGAGCTGCTGTGGCTGGCGACGTCGTCCGGCGTGCTGCTGTGCACCACGTTCCTGGTGGGCTCGCTGGGACAGGGCTACTACTCCATGCTGCTGTTCCCGCTGCTGATGACCGTCTTCCTCCCCGGTTCGACGATGCGCAACTGGCCCGCGTGGCTCGGCGTCTACGGCTGCATGACCTTCGACGTCTTCGCCTCCAACAAGTGGGAGCCGTTCGGTCGCTACCTGGAGTACAACAAGGTGCCGCTGGGCTGGTCCCTGCTGATGATCGCCGTCTTCTGCGTCCTGCTGTTCCGCTTCCTCGATCTCCGCAAGGTCGACGGCGGACCGACCGCGGAACGTCCCACGGCGGCGACCACCGCCTGAGCGCTACCCTCGACGGTATGACCGAATCCCAGCCAGTCGAGTCCCAGCCAGTCGAGGATCCGTCGGATCTCAGCGACCTCACCGACGAGCAGTGGCGCGAGCGCCTCACGCCGCAGGAGTTCCAGGTGCTGCGCAAGGCGGGCACCGAGCGGCCGTTCACCGGTGAGTACACCGATTCGACGGCCGAGGGCGTCTACCGTTGCCGCGCGTGCGGCGCCGAGCTGTTCCGCAGCACGACCAAGTTCCACTCGCATTGCGGGTGGCCGTCGTTCTTCTCCCCGCTCGCCGGCGACAACGTGATCGAACGCGTCGACGACTCCCTCGGAATGCGAAGGACCGAGGTGCTCTGCGCCAACTGCCAGAGCCACCTCGGTCATGTCTTCGCCGGTGAGGGGTACGACACCCCCACCGATCTGCGCTACTGCATCAACTCGATCAGCCTTCGATTCGAGGGCGAACCGCAGCAGTAGCGGCCGCCGTCACGGCAGCGCGTTCGCCAGCTTCGCCGGCTCCACCCGCGGTCCGGTGAAGAACGGGATCTCGTGGCGGACGTGCAGTCGTGCCTCGGTGGCGCGCAGGTCGCGCATCAGGTCGACGATCCGGTCCAGCTCGGGGCCCTCGAAGGCGAGGATCCACTCGTAGTCGCCGAGCGCGAACGCCGGAACGGTGTTGGCCCGGACGTCCTTGTACGGACGCGCCAGCATGCCGTGGTCGGCGAGCATCTTGCGGCGGTCCTCGTCGGGCAGCAGGTACCAGTCGTACGAGCGGACGAACGGGTACACGCAGACGTAGGCGCCCGGGTCCTCGCCGGCGATGAACGCCGGGACGTGGCTCTTGTTGAACTCGGCCGGCCGGTGCAGGGCGGCGCTGCTCCAGAACGGGTCGGAGACGCGGCCGAGGATGGTGGTCCGCTGGAACGACGAGAACGCGTCCTGCAGCTGCTCGATGGTCTCGGCGTGCCACCAGAACATGAAGTCAGCGTCGGCGCGGAGGCCTGCGACGTCGTAGATGCCGCGGACGACGACGCCCTTGGCCTCCACCTCACCGAGGAAGCGCTCCAGGTCGGCGGCGACCTCGTCGCGGTTCTCGGGAAGCTGACCCGCGCGGACCTTGAAGACCGAGAACATCAGGTAGCGAACTGTGGCATTCAACTGGGCGTAATCGAGACGACTCATAACCCCCATCGTGCCACCGCCGCGTACCCGACGGACCGTCAGGTGGTGAGGGTCGCGGTGACCTTTCCCACTGCTGCGCCGGCAGTCCCGATGCAGGCGGGCACTCCGACCCCGTTGTACCCGGATCCGGCGACCCCGACGCCCGCCGGAAGCAGGGCCAGCGCAGCCCGGACACGGGCCAGGTGCCCCGGCCCGTAGTGCGGGATCCCACCCGGCCAGCGCTGCACCACCGCATCCTCCACCACCGGCGCCGGGACCCCGGCGGCCGCGAAGACGGTGGCCAGATCCTCGCTCGCCAGCGTGACAAGCTCGTCGTCCGACGCCGTCACCGAATCGCCGAGCCGCCCGAAGGAGGTCCGGAGCGTGTGGACGTCGCCATCGCGCAGGTGCGGCCACTTCTGGCTGCTGAGGGTGATCGCCTTGAGGTGCAGGTCGGCGTCGGTGGCGACGAGGACGCCGGAGTGCTCGGGCAACGGGGTGGACGCGGGGACGGCGACGGCGACGACGGCTGATCCGGCCGGTTCCACGGTCTCGAACACGGCCGCGGCCTCGGGCGCGACCGTGCCGAGCAGCCGTGCGGCCATCCAGATCGGCACCGCGAGGATCACCGCGTCGTAGTCGACAGGCTTCGGACCCACCGAGGAGTCGAGTAGCAGCGTGTAGCGACCAGGGCCGCCCTCCAGGTCGATGACGGGCGTCCCCAGATGGAGGTTCGCTCCCCCGGCGGCGACGAGCGCATCGACGAGTTCGCGGTAGCCGCCACGCAGCGCGCCGAAGACCGGTCCGGTGGCGACCGCGCCGGCGTCGAGCACGCGGCCGACCGCGGCCGTCAGCGATGGGGCGCCATCGTCGAAGGCACGGGCGAGCGCCGGGATGGCCTCGCGCAGGCCGAGACTGCTCGAGAGCGCCGAGTAGACGCCGCCCAGCATCGGATCCACGCCGCGTGCCACCACGGACGGGCCGAAGCGGTCGGCCACGAGGTCGCCGACCGACGGATCGTCGTCCGGCGACCAGGTCAGCGGCCGGTCCGGCTCGGCCGCCATCCGCTGTAGGTCGTCGTCGGAGGCGAGACCGACCATGGGCTCGGGCCCGCGCGGGATGCCCATCATCGCCGGACTCGGCAGCGGGTGGAGTCCGCCGTCGGCCCAGATCGCCGGTCGCATCCCGCCCGGCGCGACGACGCGGTCGGCCAAGCCGAGCTCAGCGACCAGGTCGCGAGCCTCGGGCCTGCGGACGATGAAGGCCTCGGCGCCCACGTCGACGGCGGCTCCGCCGACGGTGCGCGTGCACAGGAGGCCACCCGGCTGCTCGGCGGCGTCGTAGACGTCGATCACCGCGTCGACTCCCAGTCGTCGACGCAACCGGAACGCGGCCGTGAGCCCGGAGACTCCGGCGCCGACGACGGCGATCCGCGGTGCGTCGACGGCGCTCACAGCGCGTGGATCAGTTCGACGGCCCGGGTCACCGCGCCCGCGTCGGTGTTCGGCATGACGCCGTGCCCGAGGTTGAAGATGTGCCCCGGCGTTCCGGCGGCGATCGCCCGCTCCCCGGCGGCGACCACCTTGTCGATCTCGCGTTCCAGGACGGCGTCGTCGCCCGCGAGGAGGACGGTCGGATCCAGGTTGCCCTGGATCGCGACGCGGTGGCCGACGCGGTCCGCGGCCTCGTCGAGCGGGATCCGCCAGTCGACGCCGATCACCTCGACCCCGACGTCGGTCATGGAGTTCAGCAGTTCACCGGTGCCGACTCCGAAGTGGATGCGCGGCACTCCGTATTCGGCGACCTCGGCCATCACGCGCGCCGAGTGCGGTGCCACGTACTCGTCGTACTGCGCCTTCGAGAGCGCACCGGCCCACGAGTCGAACAGCTGCAGCGCGTCGACGCCTGCGTCGAGCTGGGCGCGCAGGAACGCGATGGTGATGTCGGCGATCCGCCCCATGAACGAGTGCCACAGGTCGGGCTCGGCGAGCATCATCGCCTTGGTGCGCTCGTAGGTCCGACTCGGTCCACCCTCGATCAGGTAGGACGCCAGGGTGAACGGGGCGCCGGCGAAACCGATCAGCGCCTTCTCGTCCGGCAGTTCGTCGATGATCATGCCGATGGCCGACGTGACCGCGCCGACCGAGGAGGGGTCCAGTCGCGGCATTCCCGCGACGTCGGCGGCCGTGCGAATCGGCGAGGCGATCACCGGGCCGGTACCGGCGACGATGTCGAGGTCGATACCCGCCGCGCGCAGCGGAACGACGATGTCGGAGAACAGGATCGCCGCGTCGGTGTCGTGCCTGCGGACCGGCTGCATGGTGATCTCGGCGACCAGCTCGGCCTCGAAGCAGGACTCGAGCATCCCGCGTCCGGCACGGATCTCTCGGTACTCGGGCAGGGATCGGCCGGCCTGTCGCATGAACCAGACGGGACGGCGTGACGGGGTGGCGCCGGTGGCGGCGGCGATCAATGGCATCCGGGACGGCGAACGTCGGCCTCGAATCGAAGTCATGCCCACAACTGTGCCACTTTGGAGAGGGTATAAGCCATCCGGCGCAGGGCCGGCCGAATTGCGGCGCGCCTCCGCCATCCGAGTGATTTCGCGGCTTAATCTGGCGCCGTGACCACATCTGGAGCTCCGAGCGAGCCGGCCGAATTCCGCGACGCGGTGGCCTCGCTTCACGACGCCGTCGTGCGCCGCGAGATCGAGATCGGTTCGATCCGTCCCCCGCAAAGACTGGCGCCGTACAGTTACGCCCTCGGCGTCGAGGTGAGTCCGCCCGAGATCGATGATCCGGCGCTCGTCGCCGTCGACTCGGCGGGCAGTGCCTTCGGGCGCCTCGTCCTGCTGTACGACCCGGCGGGACACGAGGCCTGGAACGGCACGTTCCGCCTCGTCGCGTTCATCCAGGCCGAGGTCGAGGCCGCCCTGGCCTCCGATCCCCTGCTGCCGCAGGTCGCGTGGACCTGGCTGGCCGAAGCGCTCGGCGTTCCGGACGGAGCCACCGAGTCGCAGCCGCCGCTGGGCAGCGACGTCCCCGCCGTCCTCGCGCTCGGCGGAACCGTCACGGCGACCACGTCGGTCCGCTACGGCGACATCGCGGGACCGCCCCAGGCACACCAACTCGAATTGCGTGCGTCGTGGACGGCGACCAGCTCGGATCTGAGCGCTCACCTGGAGGCCTTCTGCGAGGTCCTGGCTTCGGCGGCCGGTCTGCCGCCCGCCGGCGTCACCTCGCTCGGTTCGGTTCAGCCCTCGTGACGGAGTCGCCGGACGACACCCGGGCGCCCGAGACGGTTCCGCTCGCGACGCCTCGCGACGGCGTCCCTCCGGTCCTCACCAGCCCCGCCGAGTTCGCCGAGGCCGCCGCCCTGCTGGCCTCCGGAACCGGGCCGGTCGCGCTCGACACCGAGCGCGCCAGCGGCTACCGCTATTCGCAGCGCGCCTACCTGGTGCAGATCAAACGCACCGGTTCGGGCAGTTTCCTCATCGATCCGATCGAGCACCCGGAGGCTCTCGCACCGGTCATCGACGCGCTCGACGGGCCCGAGTGGATCCTGCACGCCGCCGATCAGGATCTCCCCTGCCTCCGCGAACTCGGGTTCCGCGCGGCGTCGCTCTTCGACACCGAGCTCGCCGGTCGGCTCCTCAACTATCCGAAGGTCAACCTGGCGGCCATGGTCGCCGAGTTCCTGCATCTGGGTCTGGCGAAGGGGCACGGCGCCGCCGACTGGTCGCGTCGGCCCCTGCCCGCCGACTGGTTGAACTACGCGGCACTCGACGTCGAAGTCCTCGTCGAGCTCCGCGACGCGATGGCCGCGGAACTGAGTGACCGCGGCCGCGACGAGTGGGCGTCACAGGAGTTCGATGCAGTCCTGGCACGACCGCCAGCCGCACCGCGCGTCGACCGTTGGCGCCGCACCTCGCAGATCCACAACCTCCGCACGGCCCGCCAGCTCGCGGTGGTCCGGGAACTGTGGACGGCACGGGAGGAGATCGCGCAGCGCCGGGACATCGCGCCGGGTCGCGTTCTGCCCGACTCGGCGATCGTGACCGCCGCGACCGCCAATCCGTCGGACACGCACGCCCTGACGAAGCTGCCGGTGTTCGGCGGCCCCCGTCAACGGCGCCAGGCCGACAAGTGGATGCGCGCGATCGCCCGCGCTCAAGACCTCCCCGACTCCGACCTGCCGCCGAAGAAGGCGCCGCACGTGGGTCCGCCCGCGTACAACCGGTGGGAGCAGCGCAACCCGGAGGCCGCCGCCCGCGCCGCCGCCGTGCGGCCCGTCGTGCACGACCTCGCCGAGGAGATCGGCCTGCCGCAGGAGAACCTCCTCGCCCCCGATCTGGTGCGGAACCTCTGCTGGGACGGCCTCGCCGACGGTCAGACCGTCGACGGCTGGCTGTCCGAGCACGGTGCCCGACCGTGGCAGCGCGAACTGACTGCCGCGCCCATCGACGCGGCCCTCTAGCTCGAAACCCCTCTAGCTCGAAACCCCTCTAGCTCGATACCCCTCTAGCTCGATACCTCAGACAGGTCCAGTTCCACCGGTTCCTCGGGGCCGACGAGCGAGACCCGCGACGGCCCGCCGACGATCGCGTCGGCGATGGCCTGCGGTGTGAGACCGCACTCGGTGAGGATCGCGTCGCGCGAGGCGTGCGCGATGAAGTCCTGCGGCACCCCGTGGCGGTGCACGGGGACGTCGACGTCGGCCTGCTCGAGCGCATACTCGACGGCGCTGCCGACGCCGCCGGCGACACCGTTATCCTCGATCGTCACGACCGCGGAGTGCGCACGAGCCAGGTCGACGATCGAGTCGGGCACGGGCAGCACCCACCGCGGGTCGACGACGGTCGCGCCGACGCCGTGACCGCGCAGGAGTGCGGCGGTGTCGATGCCGACCTGAGCCATCGATCCGACGGCGACGATGAGCACGCCGCCCATCGACTCCTCGTTCTCGACGAGGACGTCGACGCCGTCGTCGAGCCGTCGCACGGCCGCGATGTCCTGCGGCACGCTGCCCTTGCCGAACCGGACCGCGCTGGGGCCGTCGGCCACGTCGAGCGCCTCGCTCAACTCCTCGCGGATGCGGAGCGCATCGCGCGGGGCGGCCACCCGCATGCCGGGGACGATGTTCAGCAGCGACAGATCCCACATGCCGTTGTGGCTGGGGCCGTCGGGACCGGTGATGCCCGAGCGGTCGAGGACCAGGGTGACCGGCAGCTTCAGCAGCGCCACGTCCATCAGGAGCTGGTCGAAGGCCCGGTTGAGGAACGTGGAGTAGATGGCGAGCACGGGGTGCATGCCGCCCAGCGCCAGGCCGGCGGCCGACGCCATGCCGTGCTGCTCGGCGATGCCGACGTCGAACATCCGCTTCGGGTACTTCTCACCGAACGGCGCGAGGCCGGTCGGTCCGGGCATGGCAGCCGTGATCGCAACCACCTCGGGACGGCGACGTCCCTCCTCCACGAGGGCGGCGGAGAACACGGAGGTCCAATCCTCGGGCGACTCGGCGAGGGCCTTGCCGGTGGCGGGATCGATCTTGCCCGTGGCGTGCATCTGCTCGGCGATGTCGTTCTCCGCAGGCGCGTAGCCGTGGCCCTTGTGGGTGACCGCGTGCACGATCACCGGACCGCCGAAGGCCTTCGCGCGACGCAGGGCGCCCTCCATCTCGACGAGGTCGTGACCGTCCACGGGGCCGACGTACTTGATGCCGAGGTCGGCGAACATGGCTTGCGGGGAGACGAGGTCCTTGACGCCGCTCTTCATGCCGTGCAGGACGGCGTAGGCGGCGTCGCCGACGATGGGCATGCTCTTGAGGGTGCGGCGGCCGGACTCGAGGAAGCGTTCGTAGCCCGGCTGCAGGCGCAGCGCGGACAGATTGCGCGCGAGGCCGCCGATGGTCGGCGCGTACGACCGTCCGTTGTCATTGACGACGATGACGACCGGACGGTCGCCGTCGGCGATGTTGTTGAGGGCCTCCCAGCACATGCCGCCGGTGAGGGCGCCGTCGCCGACCACCGCGACCACGGTCCGATCCTCGCCGCGGATCTCGAAGGCCTTGCTGAGACCGTCCGCGTTGGAGAGGGCCGCCGACGCGTGGGACGACTCGATCCAGTCGTGCGGGCTCTCGCCGCGGTCCTGGTAGCCGGACAGCCCGTTCTCCTGACGGAGGGTGTCGAAGCGGTCCTTGCGGCCGGTGACGATCTTGTGGACGTAGCACTGGTGGCCGGTGTCGAACAGGATGGGATCGGTCGGCGAGTCGAAGACCCGATGCAGGGCGAGGGTCAGTTCGACGACGCCGAGGTTGGGGCCGAGGTGGCCGCCGGTCGCGGCGACCTTCTGGATCAGGAATCCCCGGATGTCGTCCGCGAGTTCGGCCAGCTCCTCCTGCGAGCAGGCGCGTACGTCCGCCGGTGAGTCCACTCGATCCAGAACACCCATCCGTCGTCCTCCTTCACACGGCTGCGGCCCGAGCGACCGCGCAATGTGTCCAGTCTACGGACTCCCGCTCAGCGAGTGAGCACGGCGATGGCCTCGATGTGGTGTGTCATCGGGAAGGCGTCGAACGCCCGCCAAGCTCGGACACGGTATCCGCTCGCGGCGAAGCGACCGAGATCACGTGCGAACGACGCCGCGTCGCACCCGACGTGGACCACCGCGTCGGGGCCTGCGGCGGCGATCGCGTCCACGACGGCCAGACCGGAACCCGACCGCGGCGGGTCGCTCACGACGATCTGCGCGTGCTCCAGTCCGGGCAGCGTGGAGGCGACGGCTCCGCGATGGATGCGGACCGCGTCGTCGGCCAGGGTCACCTCGGCGGCCGCGAGGGCGCCCGGATCGGTGTCGACGAGATCGACGCCGGTCACCTCGAAGCCGTGGGCGGGTCCGCGATCGAGGATCGACGCGGTGAACACGCCTGCGCCGCCGTAGAGGTCCCAGGCGTGCACCCGTCCGGTGACGCCGACACCCGCCAGCATGGTGACCGCGGCGTCCACATAGGTCTTCGGCGCGTTGCGGTGCGCCTGCCAGAATCCCGTGACCGGCACCTCCCACGACCGGTCGCCGACCCGATGGGTGACGAGGTCGTCGCCCTCCAGATTGCGGAGCGCGCGCGGGCCGCTGCGCGCACCCCGGGACCGCTGGGCGTTGCGGCGACGACCGCCGCGCTGGTTCCCGCTGCGTCCTCCGCCGGTCGCGAGGACCTCCAGCTCCCCCGCGTGGCGGTCGCCGTCCGCTCCCGACATGAGCACGAGCTCGGTGCCCGGCTTCGCGCCGAGCGCATCGACGTCGTCGAGGAGGCCCGCGACCGGTGCCGCGCACGGCTCGGTGATGATCGTCGAGGACCGTCGACCGCGGAGTCCGGCACGACCGTCCCGACCCACGGCGAGGCGGGTCCGGATGCGCCATCCGGTCGACTCCGGTGCCAGAGCCTCGACAGCGGGTGCCGGCAGCTCGTCGAGCGAGAACCCGCCGATCCGACGCAGCACGTCCGCGAGGGCCGAGGCGCCGAGCTCCCGCGCGTGCTCACCGGTCACATGGCTGAGGTCGCAGCAGCCCGCGCCCGCGGCGGCCGCCGGACACGCCGACTCCACCCGATGCTCCGACGCGACGACGATCTTCTCGGCATACGCCCGGGCATACGCCGCATGCTTGTCGTCGGTGATGGCGGCGAGCACCGTCTCACCGGGCAGCGCGCCGTCGACGAAGACGACGCGCCCACCCGATCGAGCGATCCCCGCGCCGCCGTTGGCATAGCCGGTCACCTCGAGTTCCACGAGGCCATCGGTTCCGGTCATCGCGCGTCGTCGCCCTTCTGCTGCGGACTGTTCTGGTTGTTCTTCTTCTGCGCCGCCTGCCGGTCCTTCGCCGCCTGCGCCGCCGCCGCGGCGGTGAACCCGCGGCGCAGCGTGCCGGGGGCGTTGTACTTGAGCTCGGCGCGGCGCGCCCGGCTCTCCGACGAGTTCAGCTGCCACGGGACCGATGTCACCATGACACCGGGCTCGAAGAGCAGCCGCGTCTTGAGTCGGAACGCGGACTGGTTGTGCAGGATCTGCTCCCACCAGTGGCCGACCACGTACTCGGGGATGAAGACGGTGATGACGTCGCGCGGCGACTCGCGGCGGAGCCGTCGCACGTAGTTGATGATGGGCCGGGTGATCTCCCGGTACGGCGAGGCGAGGACCTTGAGCGGCACCGTGATGTCGCTCTCCTCCCATTCGCTCACCAGGATCCGGGTGTCGCGGTCGTCGACGTTGACGGTGATGGCCTCGAGGTCGTCGGGGCGGGTGGCCCGGGCGTAGCGCACGGCGCGGCGGGTCGGCAGGTGCAGCGTCGACACGAGGACGACGGCGTGGCTGCGGCTCGGCAGCACCTCGTCGTCGAGGTCGGCGTCGTCGAGCTCCAACTCCTGCTCGATGGCGGTGTAGTGCCGGTGGATCAGCTTCATGATGATGAACAGGCCGACCATCGCGAGGATCGCCATCCACGCGCCGGCGGTGAACTTGGTGATCAGCACGACGATCAGGACCGTGCCGGTCATCACCATGCCGATGGCGTTGATGACGCGAGAGCGCTGCATGCGGTTCCGCGCGTCGGGGTCGGTCTCGGTCTTCAGGTGCCGGGTCCAGTGCCGGACCATGCCCGTCTGGCTGAGGGTGAAGGAGACGAACACGCCGACGATGTACAGCTGGATCAGCGAGGTGACCTCGGCGCCGAAGGCGATGACGAAGGCGCTCGCGGCCAGGGCGAGGAAGACGATGCCGTTGGAGAAGGCCAGGCGGTCGCCGCGGGTGTGGAGCTGGCGCGGCAGGTAGCGGTCCTGCGCCAGGACCGAGCCCAGCACCGGGAAGCCGTTGAACGCGGTGTTGGCGGCGAGCAACAGGATGAGGGCGGTGACGACGGCGATGAAGTAGAATCCGGGCGGGAAGCCGCGGAAGACGGCCTCCGCCAGCTGCGCCAGGATCGACTTCTGCTGGTACCCGTCGGGCAGCCCGGTCAGATCCTGCACCGGGTTCATCACGTACTTGGCGCCGATCTTCTGCGCCAGCATCACGATGCCGAGCAGGAGCGCGATCGAGAACGAGCCGAGCAGGAGCAGGGTCGTCGCCGCGTTGCGCGACTTCGGCTTCCGGAACGCCGGCACGCCGTTGCTGATGGCCTCCACACCGGTCAGGGCCGCACAGCCGGACGAGAACGATCGCGCGACGAGGAAGGCCATCGCCAGCCCCATCATGTCGGGATGCTCGGCGACGATGCCGTACCCGGAGGTCTCGGCCTCGACCGAGTCGCCGAGCACGAAGATCTGCACCGCTCCCCAGCCCAGCATGAGCAGGACGCCGACGATGAACGCATAGGTCGGCAGCGCCAGGACGGCACCGGACTCCTTGATGCCGCGCAGGTTCACCGCCGCCAGGAGCGCGATGCCGATGACGCAGAACCACACCTTGTTGGAGTGCACCAGCGGGATCGCGGAGCCGATGTTCTCCGCGGCCGAGGTCACCGACACCGCGACGGTCAGGACGTAGTCGACGAGCAGGGCCGACGCGACCGTGAGACCGGCGTTGGAGCCGAGGTTGACGGTCGCGACCTCGTAGTCGCCGCCGCCGGACGGGTACGCGTGGACGTTCTGCCGATAGCTCGCGACCACCACCACCATGACCACGGCGACGGCCACGGCGACCCAGGGTGCGAGGGTGTAGGCGCTGATGCCGGCGATGGAGAGCACCAGGAAGATCTCCTGGGGCGCGTAGGCGACCGACGACATCGCGTCGGAGGCGAACACCGGGAGCGCGATTCGTTTCGGCAGGAGCGTATGACCGAGGCGATCACTGCGGAAGGGCCTTCCGAGCAGGAGCCTCTTGGTCGCGACCGACACCTTCGACATCGTGGACACTCAGCAACACTAAGACCACAGACCCCCGCCCCACCACCGGGGTGCGATTACTGCCCGTCCTGCAGTAACGTCGAACACCGTGCGCGTCATCATCATGGGTTGCGGCCGAGTCGGGTCTGCACTGGCGAGGGCCATGTCGAACCTCGGTCACGACGTGGTCGTGATCGACCGCGACGAGACGGCCTTCCGGCGGCTCGGCGACGAGTTCGTCGGCCGGACCGTCACCGGCGTCGGCTTCGACCGCGACGTCCTCAGCGAGGCCGGGATCAGAGACTGCGACGCCTTCGCGGCGGTCTCGTCCGGCGACAACTCCAACATCATCGCCGCGCGCGTGGCCCGCGAGACGTTCGACGTCGATCGCGTCGTCGCCCGCATCTACGACGCCAAGCGCGCCGCCGTCTTCGAGCGCCTCGGCATCCCGACCGTCGCCACCGTCCCCTGGACCACGCAGCGGTTCGTCGCGGCGCTCGGCGAGACGTCGAGCACCCCGGTGTGGCACGACCCGTCGGGCGAACTGGTGATGGCCGTCATCGAGTTCCACGAGTCGTGGATCGGATCCGACGCCGCACACTTCCAGGAGCTGACCGGCGCCCGCGTCGCCTTCCTGTCCCGGATGGGCCAGATCGTGCTCCCGGATCAACGAACGGTGATCCAGGATGAGGACGTCCTGTACGTCGCCGTCCTGGGGAACAATGCCGCCCACGCGCGCGCCATCGCCGGCGCCGAGATGCCTCGGGAGTGATCGTGAAAGTCGCCATCGCCGGAGCAGGCGCCGTCGGTCGGGCCATCGCCCGTGAACTCCTCGTCAACGAGCACGACGTGACCCTGTTCGAGAAGAACCGGACGCACATCGACCCGGTCGCCGTCCCCGGCGCCAACTGGGTGCACGCGGACGCCTGCGAGCTGTCCGATCTGGAGGCCGCCGGCCTGCAGACCTTCGACGTGATGATCGCGGCGACCGGTGACGACAAGGCCAACCTGGTCGTCAGCCTGCTCGCCACCACCGAGTTCGCCGTCAGCCGCGTCGTGGCGCGCGTCAACGACCCCCGCAACGAATGGCTGTTCAACGAGGACTGGGGCATCGACGTCGCGGTGTCGACGCCCCGCATGCTCGCCTCACTCGTCGAGGAGGCGGTGACGGTCGGCGACCTGGTCCGTCTGATGACCTTCCGTCAGGGCCAGGCGAACCTCGTCGAACTGACCCTCCCGGACGACACTCCCCTTGCGGGCAAGGCCGTCCGACGGCTGAAGCTGCCGCGCGACGTGGCACTCGTCGCGATCATCCGCGGCCGCCGCGTGATCGTCCCCCAATCCGACGACCCGCTCGAGGGCGGAGACGAGCTCGTCTTCATCGCCCCGGAGGAGTCCGAGGACGAATTGCACCAGACGATCAAGGCGCCCATTTAACTACTACATCCAGTAGTAGAACAGGGACTTTTGTCCCGTTCCGTCAGGCGAATTTCCCTGTTTTCGCAGGTCATGAGAGGTCTGACACATTAATTGGAATCCATAGTTCCAATTATGCTGTGATCGTTTCATGCAGTTGACACGGTTCACCGACATCGGCCTCCGCATCGTCATGGCACTCGCGGCCGACCCGGAGAACACCCACACCTCGCGGCAGCTCGCCGACGACCTCCACCTGAGCTACACCCACGTGGCGAAGGTCGTCAGCAGGCTCGCCGAACTCGGTGTGGTCAACTCCCGCCGCGGGCGTTCCGGCGGCCTCGTCATCACCGAGCTGGGCCCGCAAGCCGGTGTCGGCTGGCTGGCCCGCCACCTCGAGGGCGACGACGAGATCGTCGAATGCGAGGGCGCCACCCCGTGCCCCCTGCGTGCGGCGTGCCGACTGCGCACCGCCCTGGCAGCCGCCCAGGACGCCTTCTACACCAGCCTCGATCGGCTGACGGTCGAAGACCTGATCGCCGATCCGACGGGCGCGCAGCTCCTGACGCTGCTGCCCGGCCCACCGGTCGCCGCAGACGACGACCTCGCAATCCCCCGCCGGACGCAGTCGTGCGCCTTCGGCGGCCGTAATGATCAGCAGTGAAACGAAGTAGTGAGGAGAAGTCGATGATCTCGTCCGACACCAAGAAGGTGCTCGCAGCCACCCTTCCCGTCGTCGAAGGCGCGCTGCCGGAGATCACACCCAAGTTCTACGACCGGATGTTCACCGCCCGGCCCGAACTCCTCCGCGACATGTTCAACCGGACCAATCAGGTCTCCGGCGGACAGCCGCAGGTGCTCGCGGGCGCGATCGCCGCGTTCGCTCGACTCCAGTTGGAGGCCGACCCGAAGCAGTTGCGCTTCATCATCGACCGGATCGCGCACAAGCACGCCTCGCTCGGCATCGTCCCCGACCAGTACCCGATCGTGCACGAGCACCTGTTCGCGGCGATCGTCGACGTGCTCGGCGAGGCGGTGACCCCGGAGGTCGCCGCCGCCTGGGACGAACTGTACTGGGAGATGGCCGACGTGCTGATCAACCGCGAAGCCGAGCTGTACGCCGACGCCGGCGTCGATGTCGGCGACGTCTGGCAGCAGGCCCGCGTCAGCGCCCGGACCCTGGTCTCCCCGGATGCCGTGTCGTTCACCCTCACCGGAGTCGACGGCGCACCGCTCGGCGCCTTCGTTCCGGGGCAGTACATCTCGATCCAGGCCGAGATGGAGGACGGCGCCCACCAGATCCGCCAGTACAGCCTCACCGGTTCCACCGCGGATCCCGAATGGCACATCAGCGTGAAGCTCGACGGCGAGGTGTCCAGTCACCTGCACGAGAACGTCTTCGAGGGCGACGTGATCCGCGTCAGCACCCCGTTCGGCGACCTGACGCTCCCCGAGGGCGACGACCCGCTGCTGCTCGCCTCGGCGGGCATCGGCTGCACCCCGGTCATCGGCCTGCTGAACCACCTGGTCTCGACGGGTGACACCCGCCCGGTCACGGTGCTGCACGCCGATCGCTCGCGCAGCCGTCAACCGCACCGCGGTGACCTGGCCGACCTGGTCGACCAGCTGCCGTCGGCGGAACTGGTGCAGTGGTACGAGCGCGGTCTGGCCACCGACGACGCCACCCACATCGGGTTGATGAACATCGATCAGGTGGAGATCGCTCCCGACACCGTCGCGCTGCTCTGCGGACCATCCGGATTCCTGGGCGCCATCCGCAGCGCGCTGCTCGACAAGAACGTCCCCGAGGATCGCATCCACTACGAGACGTTCGGCGTCCTCGCTAAGTAGCGGGACCGGCAGCGGTCACTCGTCGGCGGCGTGGAGTTCGTAGTACGGGTTGTACATGAGCTTCGCGCCGTCGACTTCGGCGACGCGGCCGCGGACCGTGACCCGGCGGCCCGGCTCGATGCCCGGGATGCGATTGCGTCCCATCCATTTCAGGACGACGGTGTCGGTGCCGTCGAAGAACTCCGCGGAGACGCCCGCCTTGGTGCTGCGGGAACAGGTCTGAACCGAGCGCAGTTCGCCGACCATCGTCGCCTCGTCACCGCGGACGCAGTCGACCGCACGTTGTGCGCCGGGCGCACGACATTCCCGTTGGATCCGATCGTCTTCGATCTCATCGAGATCTTCGGTCAGCATCCGTCCGAGCCGTTTGAGCAGACCCGAGTCAGCCATCCCAATCCTCCGGGGCATCGCTATAGGAACTCACTTGCAAGCCCACCATACTACCGGGGCATGATCGAGGGATGACCGTCCTCGTGGTGATGCCCGGCACAGGCTCCGACGCCGACTTCGTGGCCCGCGCCTTCGGGCCTGCGGCCGCCGAACACGGCGCCCGGCTGGTGGCCTTGGAGCCGACCGCCGACCTGGTCAGCGGCTACTGGACCAGGCTCGACGCCGTCGCCGCCGAGGCGGACGAGATCCTCGTGGGCGGGGTCTCGATCGGCGCGGCCATCGCCGTGGACTGGGCCCTGCGGTCCGCGTACGCGTCGCGGTGCGCGGGCGTCTTCGCCGCGCTCCCCCCGTGGAGCGGTCCGGTGGGCGACTCGCTGGCCGCCCTGTCCGCCCGGATCACCGCCGACGCCGTCGAGCGCGACGGGCTGGAACCGACCATCGCACAGATGACCGCGAGCAGTCCGCCGTGGTTGGCGGCGGAACTGTCCCGCTCGTGGCGCTCGCTCGCCGATCACGGACTGCTGGCGCAGTTGCGGACTGCCTCGACATACACGGCACCGACCCTCGACGCCATCGCCGGACTCCGGGTTCCGCTCGGAGTGGCCGCGGCACCCGACGATCCGCTGCACCCGATCGACGTCGGCCGCGAGTGGGTCGCCGCCGTTCCGCGCGGAGCCCTGCGCGAGGTCCCGCTCACCGAGTTCGGCCCCGCCGAGCACCTGCTCGGCGGGGCCTGCCTGACCGCGTGGCGCGAGGCCTCAGCGGCGACGCCTGCGGAAGCGTGACATCGCCGATCCCTTCGACGGGGCCGGCTTCTCCTCCTCCACCTGCGGCGCGCCGTCGACGTGCGGCTCGACCTCGGCGTCGGGAACAGGTTCCGGTTCGACGTCATCGGTGTAGATGGTGGCCGACGCGCTCTGCGCGACGGCACCGCCCGGGATCACGTCCTCGGGGGTCGCTGGTTCGTCCGCCGCGGCCGCGCCGGGAGCCTCCGACAGCGGCTGGGACGGGAAGGCACCGGTCTCGGCATCCACCCCGGCCTCGGCGGCGGTGTCGGCCGCCATCTGCTGCTGGGCGGCCAACACCTGCTCGGCGAGCACCTGCGGCAGCACGATCGGCAGCAGGTCCCGCGGCGGGAACGGCTCGGTGCCGCGTCGCACCACGGTCTCGGCCAGCACGGCCCGCGCCAACTGCGCCAACTGCGTCTCCGACTCGTCGGGGCCGCTGGCGACGCAGCGGATCATCCAGCGGGGTCCGTCGACGCCGATGAAGCGGTGGCTGCCGCCGGGGACCCGGGCGATGATCTCGCGCCCCCAGTGGCCGTCCTCGATGGAGGTCTGCGCGCCGTCCGCACGGAGCGACTCGGCCAGTTCCCGAACCACCTCGCGCCACTGGCCACCGGTCCGCGGAGCCGCGAACGCGTGCATGCCGATCCGGCCGACCGGTGTCACCAGGTAGACGGCCTCGGGCTCGTGCGTCGCCGACATCTCGACGGTCACCTGTCCGCCCTCCACGACCGGCATCAGCACGGAACCGAGGTCGAGGTGCGAGTTGGCGAGTTCGGCGGGCGGCGTCGCCAGATCGGCGATGTCGTACGGTCCGGCGTTGTCGCCGATCGAATACTTCTCTGCAGTCATCTCTGTGGTCCCCCTTTAAGAGTTCAGGCTCGCATGGCCGCCGCTGGACCCGTAGCCGCCGGCGCCGCGCTCGGTGTCGTCGAGTTCGTCCACCTCCACCACCGGTGACAATTCCACGCGCTGCACCAGCAGCTGCGCGATCCGGTCACCGCGGGCGATGGTGATCGGCGCCTCGGGATCCAGGTTGATCAGACAGATCTTGATCTCGCCGCGGTAGCCGGCGTCGATGGTGCCGGGTGTGTTGACGATCGACAGACCCGCTCGCGCCGCGAGGCCGGACCGCGGATGGATGAGGCCGACGGTGCCGACCGGCAGCGCGATGGCGATTCCGGTGCCGACCACCTGGCGTCTGCCGGGGGCCAGGACCAGATCGATGGCCGCGTACAGGTCGATTCCGGCATCGTCCGGGTGCGCGCGCACCGGGAGCGGCAGGTCGGGATCCAAACGTCGAATCCGCAGCGGCGGATACGTATCAGGCGTCACAGGCGAGGTCACCCCCGCAGACTACTAGGCCGCGTCCGCACTAGGCTGAGGACGTGACTCAAGCAGCCCCGCAGCCCTCGTCCTCGTCGCGACCGGACCGCTTCCATGAACGTCTCACCGTCCCGTGGTGGTGGTGGATCGCCTCCCTGGTCGTCGTCGGACTCCTCGGCTACGAGGTCAACCTGGCCGCCTACCGTCAGACCTGGAGTTACGGCGCCTACCCGGTTCTCGCACTCCTCCTGGGGTGGCTGCTCTACTCGATGGGCCGCACTCCCCTGCGCGTCGACGCCGACGGCGATCTCCACGCCGGCAAGGCCACCCTCCCCGCGGACGTCATCTCGCGCGGTGCCGTCATCGCCGCCAGTCAGCGCAGCGCGGCCATGGGCAGGCAGCTCGACCCGGCGGCGTATGTCATCCACCGCGCATGGGTCAAGACCATGGTCCTGGTGGTCCTCGACGACCCCGACGATCCGACGCCGTACTGGCTGCTGTCCACTCGGCACCCCGAACAGGTGCTCGCCGCCCTCGGTCTGGGCGACGCAGGCCGTGACGCGGAGACGAAGAACGCCGCGCAGAGCTGAGGCTCGGCGCGGCGTCCTTAGGGCTAGTCTCAGCGAACACCGGGCCTAAGCGCAGTCGACGCAGATCATCTGGTTGCCGTGCTGTTCGGCCAGGCGATTGCGGTGGTAGACGAGGAAGCAGCTCGAGCACGTGAACTCGTCGTCCTGCTTCGGAACCACACGGACCGAGAGCTCTTCGCCCGACAGATCCGCACCCGGCAGCTCGAACGATTCAGCGGTATCGCCCTCGTCGACGTCGACCGCAGCGGCTTTCGCTTCATTGCGACGAGCCTTCAGCTCCTCCAGCGAATCCGGGGCGATGTCGTCATCGTTGCTGCGACGCGGAGCGTCGTAATCGGTTGCCATAATGTGCCTAACCTGGGTTCTGTAGGTGTCGTTGCGGATTGCTATGGGAGAACACACTTGTGGTGGAGGTCTCCAACCCCTCGCATCACCAAGTGATGATGTTGGGCGCCCGAATTCTAGGTGGACCGATACCAGAAGTCAACCCCACCGTGATTGCGCCGGTCAGAGGCACCGAACTCGACTTATGTCGGCGCGCCGCGCACCTTACCGGCGCAGTCGTCGATCGACGTTTACAGTGGTTCCGATCCCGTGGTTCAGACTCCCGAAACCGGAAGAAGGTGCTTGCGCGTCGTGGTCTCGAAGATCGCCACCGGCTACACGACCGATGTGAAGGGCCGCCCGTTCCGGCGTCGCCGGATGGTGCCCGCACTGATCGTCGTCGCGGTCTTGGCCGTCGCCGCCATCACCACCTGGACCGTGGTCCTGACCGGCGGCGGTGACGAAGCCCGCCCGACCGACTGCAACATGCCCGTCGCATCGCCGTCGGCGAAACCCGGTGCACCGGCTCCCGTCGAACTGAAGCCGGTCAGCGAGACCGACATGCTGAGCGTGGCCCCCGCGGGCCTGACGACCTTCCGGGTCTCCGTGTTGAACGCCGCCGCCGAGCGCGGGTCGGCCCGCAGCGTCAGCGACGACCTGGTGACCGAGGGATTCGTCCCCGGCGAACCCGCCTACGGTGACGACACGATCTACACCGACCGCAACCTGCACTGCGTCGCCCAGATCCGGTTCGGTCAGGCCGGGCAGGCCGCCGCGGCCGCCGTCTGGCTCGCCGCTCCCTGCGCCCAGCTGGTCAACGACGGCCGCAAGGGCACCGACGTCGACCTGGTCCTCGGCGAGTACCACACCAGCACCCGCCCGAGCCAGGACACGCAGGCCGCGCTCGAAGCACTCCGCTCGGTGGACCCGAAGAACCCGAAGACCGCGATCGACCGGTCCCTGATCGAGTCCGTGCACAACCAGCCCTGCTAGCCGGGCATCGGTCGCGTTACCGCCTAGTCCGGCAGGGCCGCGCAGGCGCCGATCCGGTCCAGCGTCGCGATGAACTGGTCGGCGATGCCCGGAGCCGCCGCGATGGTGGCGTGTCCGTCCGCCGACCGGGAGTCGGCCGGGGGCAGGACCACGCGCGCACCGGCCTCGGCCGCGATCAGTCCGCCGGCCGCCCAGTCCCACGGGCTCAGCCCGTGCTCCACGTGCGCGTCCACCGCGCCCGAGGCCACCATGCACAGGTCGATGGCGGCGGCGCCGACGCGCCGGATGTCGCGGACCTCCGGCAGCAGCCGACCGATCAGTGCGCCCTGTCGGACGCGACGCTCGCGGGAGTACGCGAAGCCGGTGGCGACGAGCGCGAGACCGACATCGGTGATCGGATTGCACGACAACCGCACGGGGTCGGCGTCCGCGGCACCGAGTCCCGCCGCCCACGCGCCCTCGCCGACCGCCGCCCAGTACGTGACCCCGCGCGCGACGTCGACCACCGCGCCGGCCACCGAGCGGCCGTCCACCTGGGCGGCGACGGACACCGCATAGGCGGGGATGCCGTACAGGAAGTTGACGGTCCCGTCGATCGGGTCCACCACCCAGCGCACCCCGTTCGGCACCGCGACCGAGCCGCCGGCCTCCTCCCCGAGGATCTCGTCGTCCGGGCGCTCCTGACGCAGCAGTTCGCGGACCAGGGCCTCGGTCTCGGTGTCCGCGACCGTCACCGGGTCGGTCGGCGTCGATTTGGCCGAGACCGCGTCGTCGACCGCACGGGTGCCGGTGGGGGCGAACAGTTCACCGCGTCGACCGCGAACGTGCTCGGCGGCGCGTTCGGCGACGCGACGGGCGATGTCGGCGAGTTCGGTGGGCACAACAGAATATCCGGGAGACCTCACGCCTAGAGTCTAGTGTGACCGTCCACCCCGGATCGTCGTCAGCGCTTCCACCTGCCGAGAAAGGCGGACCGATGCCCAACGCACAGGTCACTGTGTTGGCCTCCGACCATTCCCCCAGTCCTTCATCACATCTCGGCTTCGGCATCGACATCGGCGGTTCCGGAGTCAAGGGCGCGATCGTCGACCTCCGCACCGGCGAGTTCGTCGGTGATCGTCACCGGATCCCCACCCCGCAGCCGGCGACACCCGCCGCGGTCGCCGACACCGCCGCCCAGATCGTCGACCACTTCGGGTGGACCGGTCCCGTCGGTCTCACCGTCCCCGGCGTGGTGCGCGACGGCGTCATGCGGTCGGCAGCGAACATCGACGGCACGTGGAAGGGAACCGACCTGAACACGTTGTTCAGCGAGCGTCTCGGCGGCCGCCGGGTGTCGGTGCTGAACGACGCCGACGCGGCAGGCATCGCCGAGCAGCGGTTCGGCGGCGGCGCGGAGATCACCGAGGGCACCGTCATCCTGCTCACCTTCGGCACCGGGATCGGTTCGGCCCTGATCTACAACGGCACCCTGGTGCCGAACACGGAGTTCGGCCACCTGGAGGTCGACGGCAAGGAGGCCGAACATCAGGCGTCCGCGAAAGTCCGGGAGGACAAGGGCTGGTCGCTTGCCAAGTGGACCAAGAAGGTCTCGAAGGTGCTGACGCACTACGAGGCGATCTTCTCCCCCGCACTCTTCATCGTCGGCGGCGGCATCAGCCGCAAGGGCGATCAGTGGATCCCGCTCTTGACCAACGAGACGCCGGTCGTCGCCGCGAAACTGCGCAACACCGCCGGAATCGTGGGGGCGGCGATCGCGGTCGACGAGGGCCTGTCGTTCTGATTTCCGCTGGATTCGGGGCACTTCTGCGCGTCGAGAAGCGGTAGGTGCATGTGTTCTCGGCAACCTTGTCGTTACAATGGTGCCTATCGGTCCCCGCACCGAAGCCCTCAAGCCCCTTCGCCCACGCCGACGCGTCCCCTCGGGACGTGCCTCGCCGTGCCGCCCGTGATTCTGTCGAAAGGTTGTAAGTGGCAACCACCAAGTCCACCGACGCAGCAGTTGAAGCCACCGGAGATGAGCCGGTAGCAGCCAAGAAGGCCCCCGCCAAGAAGGCGCCGGCCAAGAAGGCACCCGCTAAGAAGGCTGCAGCGAAGAAGACCGCGGCCAAGAAGACGGCAGCCAAGAAGACCGCTGCGAAGAAGACCGCGGCCAAGAAGACGGCAGCGAAGAAGACCGCGGCCAAGCGTGCGGGAACCAAGGCCGCCGATCCGTCGGTCGACGTCGACGAGAACGAGCAGGGCGAGGGCCTCGACGACGTCGACGATTCGCAGATCGATCTCGCCGACGAGGATCTGGTCATCGAAGACGATGACGATGATGACGACGATGTGAAGCCTGCGGCCAAGAAGACCGCACGCAAGGCCACCAAGTCGACGCGCACCACCAAGAAGAAGGACGCCGAGAGCAAGCCCGACTTCGTCTGGGACGAAGAGGAGTCCGAGGCGCTCCGGCAGGCCCGCAAGGACGCCGAGCTCACGGCCTCGGCCGACTCGGTCCGCGCCTACCTCAAGCAGATCGGTAAGGTCGCCCTCCTGAATGCCGAGGAGGAGGTCGAGCTCGCCAAGCGCATCGAGGCCGGCCTGTTCGCCACTGAGCGCCTGCGTCGCGTGATGGAGTCCGGCGAGAAGCTGTCGGTCGCTCAGCGTCGCGATCTGTCGTGGATCTCCCGCGACGGCAACCGCGCCAAGAACCACCTCCTCGAAGCGAACCTCCGACTGGTCGTCTCGCTGGCCAAGCGCTACACCGGCCGCGGCATGGCGTTCCTCGATCTGATCCAGGAGGGCAACCTGGGTCTGATCCGCGCCGTCGAGAAGTTCGACTACACCAAGGGCTACAAGTTCTCGACCTACGCCACGTGGTGGATCCGCCAGGCCATCACCCGCGCGATGGCCGACCAGGCTCGCACCATCCGCATCCCGGTGCACATGGTGGAGGTCATCAACAAGCTCGGCCGCATCCAGCGCGAACTGCTCCAGGACCTCGGCCGCGAGCCGACTCCGGAAGAGCTCGCCAAGGAGATGGACATCACGCCGGAGAAGGTACTGGAGATCCAGCAGTACGCCCGTGAGCCGATCTCCCTGGACCAGACCATCGGCGACGAGGGCGACAGCCAGCTCGGCGACTTCATCGAGGACTCCGAGGCCGTCGTGGCCGTCGACGCCGTCAGCTTCACGCTGCTGCAGGATCAGCTGCAGGACGTGCTCGACACGCTCTCCGAGCGTGAGGCGGGCGTCGTGCGCCTGCGCTTCGGCCTCACCGACGGGCAGCCGCGCACCCTGGACGAGATCGGTCAGGTCTACGGCGTGACGCGCGAGCGCATCCGGCAGATCGAGTCGAAGACGATGAGCAAGCTCCGCCACCCGAGCCGCTCCCAGGTGCTCCGCGACTACCTGGACTAGGAACGAGGTTCGGACCAGGTCCTTCGTCAGACGCCGAACTTCTCCCGATACTGCCCGGGTGTGAGGTTCGTCGTCCGCTTGAAGATCCGCCGGAACGTCGACACGTCCTCGTAGCCGACGCCACGGGCGATCTGCTCCACGGATCGCGTGGTCAGTTCGAGTTCTTCGCGTGCCTTCGCCAGGCGCACCGCCTGAATGTATTCGGTCGGTGCCATCGTCGTCGCGCTCTTGAATCGACGCTGCAGGGTCCTGGGAGCGATTCCGGCGAGCTCGGCGAGCCGGTTGAGCGGCATCGGTTCCGCGTAGTGGGTGTGGACGTGGTGCTGCGCGACGAGCACCTCGGTGTCGCCGTGGCGGAGGTTCGGGTTGAACTCTCGGTACGTCGCCTGTGTTCGACGCGGAGGGTCGGCAAGGATGAACCGCGCGGTCCGAAGCATGATGGCGGGTCCCAGATACCGTTCCACCAGCGTCAGGCCCAGGTCCACCCACGCGAGGATGCCCGCGGCGGTGACGATGTCCACGTCGTCGATCACCATGCGGTCGGCGTCCACGGAGATCGCGGGGAACTTCGCGGCGAGTTCGTCGGCGAATGCCCAGTGCGTCGTCGCCGATCTGCCGTCCAGCAGGCCCGTCTCGGCCAGGACGAAGACGCCGGCACAGACGGCGCACGGCACGGTGCCCCCGGCTCGCTGGTCGCGGATCCAGGCGCTGAGCCGCTCATCCGCTTCCATGAGCTCGGGGACGCGCAGACTCGGCGGCAGGATCACGTGATCGATCCGGTGCTCGCTCTCCGGCTGTGTGTCAGAGGTGCAGACCACCGCGGGGCCCGAGGCCGCGTCGGCGATGCTCCAGGTGCTGACGCGGATCGAGGCCGGGTTCTCGATCGCTGAGGCATAGTCGGACGCCACGCGGAAGATGTCGGCGAGACCGTGGATCGCCGACTCCTGGCAGTCGCGGTACTGCACGAGGCCGATCTCACCGACAGTCCGAGGGACGACGGCGCCGGAGCCGCGATCCTGCGCTGAGCCGTTGCGCGCCATCAGTTCTCCTTCGCTCGCCGTCCCCCGACTGTACGTCGGCTGCGCTTACCGCTGATCGCCGTGGAGGGCGGCACGAAGCGCGTCCACCGAGACCGCGCGGGCGAAGTTCGCGGCCTGCGTGTCGCGGAGACTGTCGAGCAGAAGGAAATCGTGGACCGTTCCGCTCACGCGGAGAGCGGTGACCTCGACACCGGCTTCGCGGAGCCGGTTGGCGTAGAGTTCGCCGCCGTCCCGCAGCACATCGGCCTCCGCGGTGATGACGAGCGCGGGCGGCAGCTGCCGCAGCTGGTCGAGCGTCGCACGGAGCGGTGACGCATAGGGCTCGGCCCGCTCACGCTCGTCAGTCGTGTAGGCGTCCCAGAACCACTTCATGCCGTCGCGTGTCAGGTAGTAGTGTTCGGCGAACTGCTGGTACGACGGGGTGTCGAAGTCCGGGCCGGTCACGGGGTACAGCAGGATCTGGGCCTTGAGATCCAGACCACCGCGCTCGGCGTTCATCAACGCGAACACCGTCGACATGCAACCGCCGACCGACTCGCCGACGACCGCGACTCGCGAGGTGTCGAGGCCGTACTCGGCACCGTGCTCCAGCAGCCACCGGCCGACCGCGTAGTTCTGCTCGACCTGCGTCGGATAGCGGTTCTCCGGAGCGAGGTGGTACACGGGAAAGACGCCGGCAGCGTCCGCCCCGACGGTCAGTTCGCGGAACAGCCGATCATGGGTGTTCTCGTCGCCGAAGACCCACCCGGCGCCATGGATGTAAAAGACCACGGGCAACGTCCCGGTAGCACCCTTCGGCTTGACGATCCGTGTCCGGACCACGCCCCACTCACCGGTGTCGACGTCCACCCACTCCTCGTCGACCTCGGGCCGCGCGACCGACGCGTCGCTCTGCAGATCCTGAAGGAGCGCTCGTCCCTCCTCCGGCGGGAGTTCGTAGATGCGTGGATGCGGGTCGGTGGCCTCGACCAGTTGCTGTGCGGCGGGTTCCAGATAGGGCGTGATCGGTGCGGACTGATTGGACATCGGATCCTCCAAGTCGGTTGTGCCAGTTGCTCTGACCTGACCAACGGTCTGAGTGCCCGACACGACGAACAATAGGCGTATCCGCCACCTTTCGAGGTGATCGCGCCATCGATGCCGACCCGCTCGGCCCGGGGGTCACAGCGTCGCGATCCACCTCCGGGTGTCCGCGGGGTCGATGACGTCGTCGAGCTCGAAGGTCATCGCTGCGGACAGACCGCGGCCGCGCTCGTACATCGACGCGACCAGCTGGTCGTAGAGCTCGGCGCGCGCGTCGTCGTCCGGAGCGGCCGCCAGTTCCTTGGAGAACCCGAGCCGGACGGCGCCTTCGAGACCCATGCCGCCGATCTCGCCGGTCGGCCAGGCGACGGTGAATTGCGGGGCCCGGAAGCTGCCGCCGGTCATCGCCATCGCGCCGAGACCGTAGCCCTTGCGGAGGACCACCGCGCCCAGCGGGACCGTCAGTCGAGCGCCGATCGAGAACAGCCGGGAGAACCGGCGCACCGTCGCCTGCTCCTCGGCGTCCGGCCCCACCATGAAACCCGGGGTGTCGCAGAAGGACACGACCGGCACACCGCGCAGCTGGCAGAGCTCCAGGAAGTCACCGAGCTTGTCGGCGCCCGCGGCGTCGATGGCGCCTCCGAGGTGCAGGCCGCTGTTGGCGACGAAGCCGAACGGCCGCCCCTCCACGCGGAGGAAGCCGGTGACGATGCCCGGCGCGTAGTCCGGGCGGAGTTCCAGCACCGAGTCGACATCGGCGACGGCGTCGATCGCGGCGCGCACATCGTAAGCGCGCAGCCGGTTCTCGGGCACCGCGTGCCGTGCGAGGCGCGGGTCCGGAGCCGTCCAGTCGGCCGCCGGGCCCTGGAAGTACCCGAGGAGCCTCCGCACCAGGTCGACCGCGTGCGCCTCGTCGTCGGCCACCAGGTCGACGACGCCGTTGGCGCGTTGGACGTCGATCGGACCGATCGCCTCGGGTGGGAACTCGCCGAGGCCGCCGCCGGAGATCATCGCGGGGCCGCCCATGCCGATGTTGGCGTCGGGGGTCGCGACGATGAGGTCGCACGCGCCGGCGAGGGCGGCGTTTCCGGCGAAGCAGCGTCCGGAGACGACGGCGATCGACGGTGCGTGGTCGCGGATGCGGGCCATCGCACGGAAGGTCGGGACGTCGAGACCGGCGATGATGTCGAGGTCGGTGTCGCCGGGACGACCGCCGCCGCCCTCGGTGAAGAAGACCACCGGCAGTTCCCTGCGGAGCGCGATCTCCAGCATCCGGTCGGTCTTGGCGTGGTTGCGCCAGCCCTGGGTACCGGCGAGGACGGTGTAGTCGTACGACATCACGACCGCCGCTGCACCGCGGACCGTTGCCACTCCCCCGACCAGGCCGTCCGCTGGCGTCCGCGCGATCAGGTCGTCCAGCGGGCGACGGGCCTTCTGCGCGGCGATCACCAGCGACCCGTATTCGACGAAGCTGCCGTCGTCGACGAGGTCGTCGATGTTCTCCCGCGCCGTCCGCCGACCGATTCGGCGCCGTTTGGCGACGGCGTCCGGGCGCGCTTCGTCGCGGGTGAGGCGGTGCCGCTCGTCGACCTCGGCGAGGTCGTCGCGGAGGCGGTCCAGGTCGACCGTGTGCGCTGCGTCGACGGTCTCGTCGGAACCGGCCGGACGACAGGTCATCAGCAGACCGCCCGCGGTCACGGTGCGTCCGGCGGCGACGAGGACGCGGTCGACGTGCATCGCGGTCTCGGCGAGCACCTCGTGCTGCATCTTCATCGCCTCGAGGACAGCCAGCGGTGCACCGGCCGGGATCACCGCACCCTCGGCGGCGATCTCCACGACCGTCGCGGTGAGCGGCGCGAGCACGTCGCCCGCGGCGGCTTCGTTCAGGACGGCCGCCGGTTCCAGGTCTCCGACGCGCCGATCCAGGAAACCGGTGTCGACGGGGCCGGCGAGGAACTCGTCGTCGGCGAGGATCGCCCGCAGCAGCGGAGCATCGGTGTCGACGCCCTCGATCACGAAGTCGCTCAGCGCCCGATCCGCCTTCGCGAGCGCGGCGGTCAGGCGCGGCGCACGGACGATCACCTTCGCGAGCAGCGGGTCGTACCGCAGCGAGGTCTCCAGATCCGGTTCCCCGAACGTGTCGACGCGGACGCCGGGGCCGGTCGGCGGAACGAAGGCCGTCAGTCGGCCCGCCGTCCGGAGGGTCACACGCGCCTGGACGGCGAACCCCGCGGGGTTCGCGTCGGCCGCGGGCAGGTCGCAGTCGGCGAGGCTTCCACCGTCGGCGAGGATCAGCGAGACCGCGACCAGGTCGACGCCGGTCACCTCCTCGGTGACGGTGTGCTCCACCTGGATCCGCGGGTTCACCTCCAGAAACACCGCGCGGTCGTCGCGCACCAGGAACTCGACGGTGGCGAGGCCGCGGTATCCCGAGGCGGCGCACAGTCGTGCGGCACCGGCGCGGAGCCGGGATCGCACCTCGTCGGAGAGGTCCGGTGCCGGGGCGATCTCGATCATCTTCTGGCGTCGCCGCTGCACGCTGCAGTCCCGATCGCCGATCGCGACGGCGTCGACGCCGTCGCCGATCACCTGGACTTCGATGTGCCGCCCGCGGGTGAAGAGCTCCTCGGCGAACACCCGGCCGTCGCCGAATCCGAGCTCGGCCTCGGCGACCGCGGAACGATGGGCCGCCGCGAGGTCCTCCCCGGCTCGCACCGGGCGGATCCCCCGGCCGCCGCCCCCGGCGACGGCCTTGAGCATCACGCCCTCGGGGCACTCGGACGCGAAAGTCTCGATCGACGCGAGGTCCGCGGGGCCGTCGGTCGACGCGAGCACGTCGAGTCCGCCGGCGACCGCCGCGAACCGGGCCGCCTGCTTGTCGCCGAACCGCCGCAGGACCGCCGGCGACGGCCCTGCGAACACGATGCCCGCGGCGGCGCAGGCCTCCGCGAAGTCGGCGTTCTCCGACAGGAAGCCGTAGCCGGGGTGGATCGCGTCGGCCCCGGTGCGACGGGCCGCGTCGATCACCGCTGCGATGTCCAGATACGCCGCTGGACCGTCGCCCGGGAGGGCGACGGTCTCGTCAGCGGCGCGGACCGGCGCCGTCGCCGCGTCATCGGACGCGTAGACCGCGACGGTCGCGACGCCGATCTCGCGTGCGGTTCGGATGATCCGCAGCGCGATCTCGCCGCGGCCCGCGACCAGCAGTTTCACGCGCGGCGACGCAGTTCGGCGCGCGCGAGGGAGTTCTTGTGCACCTCGTCCGGACCGTCGGCGAACCGCAGGGTGCGGATGCCGGCCTGGAACTGCGCGAGCGGGAAGTCCTGCGACAGACCGCCCGCACCGTGCGTCTGGATCGCCTTGTCGAGGATCCATTCGACGGTCGCCGGGGTCGCGATCTTGATGGCCTGGATCTCGGTGTGCGCTCCCCTGTTGCCCTTGGTGTCCATCAGCCACGCGGTCTTGAGCACCAGCAGTCGGAGCTGTTCGATTCGGACGCGCGACTCCGCGATCCAGTCGCGGATGACGCCCTGATCCGACAGCGGCTTACCGAAGGCCACGCGGCTCGCGGCGCGCGCACACATCAGCTCCAGGGCGCGCTCGGCCATGCCGATGGACCGCATGCAGTGGTGGATGCGACCGGGGCCGAGTCGACCCTGCGCGATGGCGAAGCCGTCGCCCTCGTTGCCGATCAGGTTGGTGGCCGGGACACGGACGTCGGTGAACCGGAGTTCGGCGTGGCCGCCGTGCTCGTGGTCGTCGTAGCCGAAGACGTGCATCCCGCGGACCACCTCGAGGCCGGGGGTGTCGCGTTCGACGAGGATCATCGACTGCTGGCGGTGCCGTTCCTGCGAGGGATCAGTCTTGCCCATCACGATGAAGATCTTGGCGTTGGGACTCATCGCGCCGGTGATCCACCACTTGCGCCCGTTGATGACGTAGTCGTCGCCGTCGCGGACGATCGACAGTTCGATGTTGGTGGCGTCCGAGCTCGCCACATCGGGTTCGGTCATCGCGAACGACGACCGGATCTCGC
Source organism: Gordonia phthalatica (assembly GCF_001305675.1). Taxonomy (NCBI): domain Bacteria; kingdom Bacillati; phylum Actinomycetota; class Actinomycetes; order Mycobacteriales; family Gordoniaceae; genus Gordonia; species Gordonia phthalatica. The sequence continues at coordinate 1,980,903 of NZ_CP011853.1, read as the reverse complement.
CGTTCAGCAGCGGCGTCAACCACTTCGCCTGCTGGTCGGCGTTCGCGAAGGCCGAGAGCACCTCCATGTTCCCGGTGTCCGGAGCCGAGCAGTTGAGCGCGGCGGGCGCCAGGTTGCCGCTGCGGCCGGTGATCTCCGCGAGGGGCGCGTACTGGAGGTTGGTGAGGCCGGCGCCGTGCTCACCGGGCAGGAACAGGTTCCACAGGCCGCGACGACGCGCCTCCGCACGGAGTTCGCCGAGCACCGGGGTGGAGTCCCAGTCCCACGGGTCGTCGAGTGCGGCGAGCTGCTCGTCGAAGACCGCCTCGGCCGGGTAGACGTACTGGTCCATGAACTCCAGCAGGTTGTCCCGGAGCTCGAGGGTCTTGGCGTCGAATTCGAATTCCATCTCAGTTCTCCTTTACAGCGGCGAGTCCGGCCTGCAGCAGCGGCTCGACGGCCTGTCCGATGGTGGCGAAGCCGTCTCCGACGGTCTGCCCGTTGACGTAGCGGTAGTGGATACCCTCGACGATGCCTGCCAGCTTGAAGCAGCTGTAGCCGACGTAGAAGCCGAAGTTCGACAGGTCGCGGCCGGACGCCTTCGCGTAGCGGGCGATGACCTCGTCCTCGGACGGGAAGCCGGGGGCCAGAGCGACGTCGGTGACGCCGCCGCCCATCGCGCCCATGCGGTGGTAGACGCACATCAGGGCGAGGTCGGTGAGCGAGTCGCCGATCGTCGAGAGCTCCCAGTCGAGGACGGCTCGCGGCTGGCCGTCACCGTCGACGAGCACGTTGTCGAGCCGGTAATCGCCGTGCACGATGCCTGCCGCCGACTCCGGCGGCACGCTGTCGGCGAGCTGGGCGTGGAGGAGTTCCATCGCGGGCAGGTCGCGCGTGTGCGCAGCGTCGAACTGCTTGCGCCACCGCGCCACCTGGCGGGCGAGGAAGCCCTCGGGGTGTCCGAAGTCGCCGAGACCCACCGCAGTCGGCTCCACGCTGTGCAGCACGGCGAGGGTGTCGACCAGTCGCTCCGCGATGACGCGGGTGCGGTCGGCGCCGAGCGGGGCCAGCTCGGAGGCCTTCCGGTAAGGCGTGCCCTCGACGGCCTCCATCACGTAGAACGGAGCGCCGAGCAGATCGGCGTCACCCTTCGCGTACATGGTCGGGACCGGCACGTCGGTGTCGGCCAGCGCCGACATCATCGTGTACTCGCGACCCATGTCGTGCGCGGTCGCGAGCAGCTTCCCGACCGGCGGTCGACGCAGGATCCACCGATTCGCGTCGTCCGACAGGCGATACGTCAGATTCGACTTGCCGCCCGCGATCAGTTCGGCGTTCAACTGTCCCGTGATCGGGCCGACGTGCTCGGTGAACCACGGCGTCAACACGTCGAGGTCGAGGCCGGGATGCTGTCGCGGTGAGTTCTCGGCAGCCATCAGAACACCAGGACGGTCACGGTCTCGGCGATGCAGACGGGCTTCTGTCCGCCCTCCACCTCGATCGTCACGGTCTCGATCACCTGGTGGCCGGACGCGCCGACGTTGACCGCGGCGAGTTCGAAGCCTGCCCGGACCCTGGATCCGACCGGCACCGGTGCCGGGAAGCGGACCTTGTTGGCGCCGTAGTTGATGCCCATCTGCACCGGGCCCGGCGTCCACGCCGAGTGCCGGAGGACCGGGATCAGCGAGAGCGTCAGGTAGCCGTGGGCGATGGTGCCGCCGTACGGTCCCGCCGCCGCCCGCTCGGGATCCACGTGGATCCACTGGTGGTCGCCGGTGGCGTCGGCGAAGAGGTTCACCTTCTCCTGGGTCACCTCCACCCAGTCCGAGTAGCCGAGATGTGTTCCGACCGCCGCGATGAGTTCGTCGGCGCCCGTGAGCTGCTTGCCGTTGACCTCGCTCATCGGTGCTAGTCCTTCGGTCCGCCGGCGACGTACAGGACCTGGCCGGACACGTAGCCCGCGCCCTCGCTGGCGAAGAAGCTGACCGCGTGGGCGATGTCGGCGGGCTCGCCGACACGACGGACCGGGGTCTCCTTGGCGACGGCGGCCTTGAAGTCGTCGAAGGTGACGCCCATTCGCTCGGCGGTGGCGGCCGTCATGTCGGTGGCGATGAACCCGGGGGCGATCGCGTTGGCGGTGACGCCGTAACGGCCCAGCTCCAGCGCGAGGGTCTTGGTGAAGCCCTGCATGCCTGCCTTGGCGGCCGAGTAGTTGGCCTGGCCGCGGTTGCCGAGCGCCGAGGTGCTCGACAGGTTCACGATGCGGCCCCAGTTCTCCTTGGTCTGGTACTGCTGCACCTCGCGCGACATCAGGAAGGCCCCGCGCAGGTGGACGGCCATGACGGCGTCCCAGTCGGCGACCGTCATCTTGAAGATGAGGTTGTCGCGGATGATGCCCGCGTTGTTCACCAGGATGGTCGGGGCGCCCAGTTCTGCGGCGACGCGACTGACACCGGCCTCCACCTTCACCTCGTCGGAGACGTCGACGCCGACGCCGATCGCCTTGCCGCCCTTGGCGTTGATGTCGTCGGCGACGGCCTGGCAGGCCGCCTCGTCGAGATCGAAGACGGCGACGGCGTGGCCGTCGTCGGCGAGCCGGTGGGCGACCTGGGCGCCGATGCCGCGGGCGGCTCCGGTGACGATCGCAACGCGCTGAGTGGTCATAAGGTGTTCTCCTTCAAGGGATTCGAGAGGTCTTCTCGGTGGTGGGGTCGGTGTGCCGCAGTCCGCCTCCGACCGTATTGCGGGGCGGCGACGACTGCAGGCCGTCTGGGATATCCGGGGTGCGTCGTCAGTCGGCGGCGTCGAGCCGCTGCTGCAGCTTGTTCATGCCCGCGAGCCAGCGGTCGGTCTGCGCGGCGCGCGTCTGGTAGTAGCCGGCCACCTCGGGATGCGGGAGGATCAGGAAGTCGTCGCCGTCGAGCGCCTTCTCGACGGTGGCCGCGACGTCCTCGACGGTGAGGGCGACGTCGTGACTGAGGAGTTCTTCGAGCGGCCCGGACTGCTGCAGCATGCGCGTCTGGACGCCCTGCGGGCAGATGGCCTGCACGACGATCCCCCGGTGCCGGTAGGTGGCCGACAGCCATTCGGCGAAGGCGACGGCACCGTGCTTGGTGACCGAATAGGCCGGAGCACCGAGCATGGTCAGCAGCCCCGCGGCCGACGCGGTGACGACGAACCGGCCGCCGCCGCGTTCGATCCACTCGGGGATCAGACGTCGGGCCGCATGGACGTGAGCCAGGACGTTGACGTTCCAGGACAGATCCCAGTCGGCGTCGGTGGCCTCCAGGCCGCGACCGCGATCGACACCCGCATTCGCGAACCAGGCGTCGATCGGTCCATAGGCCTCACGCGCGGTGGCGATGAGGACGTCGACGCCCTCCTGAGATGCGGCGTCACCGGGAGCCGGATGAGCGGTTCCGCCCGCGTCGACGATGGTCGCGACGGTGCGGGTCACTCCCTCGGCGTCGAGGTCGGCGACGACGACGCGCGCGCCGCGGGCCGCCATCGCCGCGGCGAGTCCGGCCCCGATGCCGTTACCTGCACCGGTGACGACGACCGTCTTGCCCGCGGGATCGAACTTACCCGCGGGATCGAAGGCGACGGGCTGGTGCGCGCCCACTAGACGCCACCGCCCAGGAGGACGCCGCCGTCGACTACGAGGGTCTGTCCGGTCATCCAGCCCGCGTCCTGCGACAGCAGGAAGGCCACCACCGAGCCGATGTCGTCGGGCTCGCCGAGGCGCTTGAGCGGGTAGGCGGCCGAGACCTGCTCTTCGCGGCCCTCATAGAGGGCGGTCGCGAAGCGGGTCTTCACCACGGCGGGGGCGACGGCGTTGACCCGGATGTTCGGCCCCAGTTCCCAGGCGAGCTCCTCGGTGAGGTGAATGACCGCGGCCTTCGAGACGCCGTAGAACGCGATGCCCGGCGCGGGGCGCAGGCCTGCGATGGACGCGACGTTGACGATGGCGCCGCCGTGCTCGGCCTGCCACGCCGCGTGGACGGCCTGCGCCCAGCGCAGCGCGGACACCACGTTGACGTCCATGATCTTGCGCGCGGCCTCGGGGTCCATCTCCATCAGCGGCCCGTACACCGGGTTGATGCCGGTGTTGTTGACCAGGAGGTCGGCGCTGCCGAACGCTTCGATCGTCTTGGCGACGGCGTCGGCCTGGTGCTCGGGATCGTCGGCGCGTCCCGCGACGGCGAGCGCCACATCGCTTCCGCCGAGCTTCTCGACGGCGTCGTCGAGCGCCTCCTGCTTGCGTGCGGTGATGGTGACCTTGGCGCCCTCGGCGACGAGGCGTTCGGCGATGGCGAAGCCGATGCCGCGGCTGGCGCCCGTGACGATGGCCGTCTGGCCCTGGAAACGGCGGGGATCGATCTCTACCACGGAATCTCCTCGTACTGTGACTCGGCGCTGCACATGACCCAGCGTTATGATGACTAAGCGCTTGCTTAGCTGTTACGATCCACATTGCACGACATCGAGACCTACGTCAACCCTTCGGGGTGAATGAGAAGGGCGTCACTGTGAGCATAGAGCCGCGGAAGACCGGATCGGCCACCGAGCGGTCGGCGGAGACCCGCCGTCGCCTGCTCGACGCCGCGGCGCAGGCCTTCGCCGACCGCGGCTTCCACGGCACGACGACGCGCGACATCGCGGGCGCCGCCGGGATGAGCCCCGCCGCCGTCTACGTCCACTACCGGTCGAAGGAGGAGCTCCTGTTCGAGCTCTCCCGCGCCGGCCACCTGAAGACCATCGGCAACCTCGACGTCAACGACGATCCGGACGCCTCCCCCGTCGACCGACTGAGCGCCGTGATGCGCGGCTTCGCCGAATGGCACGCCCGTGGGCACACCACCGCTCGGATCGTGAACTACGAACTGGCGGCCCTGGAGCCCGAGCACCGCCGGGAGATCGGATTGCTGCGCACCGAGATCACCCGTCGGGTCCGCGCCGTCGTCGACGCGGGCATCGCCTCCGGCGACTTCGACATCGACGATCCGCACACCACCACCACGGCACTGTTGTCGATGGGCATCGACATCGCCCGCTGGTACTCCCTCAGCGGTCCGCTCAGTCCCGACGAGATCGCGGACTTCTACGCGATGTTGGCATTGCGGGTGGTCGGAGCACGCGTTCGGCCGTCCGAATGAAATTGATTTGCGACACACGGTATCGGCGCGGGAACATTTCAGGGCCGATAAACGTCTGACAGAGTGAAGGACGACGAACCGATTCACGGTTCGCCGGCAATGGGACGGAGGACGACATGAGCAACACCGCCACGACCGCACCCGAACGGACACCGCTGACCGCCGCTGATCGTTGCGACCGCTGCAGCGCTGCCGCACAGGTGCGAGCTACACTCCCGGCTGGTGGAGAACTACTGTTCTGCCGCCACCACTACAACGATCACGAGGCGCGCCTCGCCGAGATCGGTGCCGTGATCGGGTAATCCTCCGACCCCCACGCACACGACGAGCGATCCGAAGCCCTGCCGACCTCACCAGGTCCGCAGGGCTTTGATCCGTTCGCGGAGCTGGTCGGCGGTCGCCATCGCGGTCGGCGGACCGCCGAGACGGGTGCGCAGTTCGTTGTGGACCTGACCGTGCGGCTTGCCCGTCCGATGGTGGTGCAGTGCGACGAGGGTGTTGAGCTCCTTGCGGAGGGCGTGCAGGTCCTCGCCGGTCTGCCGTTCGGCGGCGTTCGGCGCGGCCTTGGCCTGCTCATCGTCGGCCGGACGCGCCTTCGCCGCGGCCGTCCGACGCGTCACCTGATCGGCCTGACGCTGCTGCAGGAGCGTCCGAACCTGGTCGGCGTCCAGCAGGCCGGGCAGCCCGAGGTAGTCGGACTCCTCGTCGGATCCCACGAAGGTGGTGGTGCCGAACGAGGCGCCGTCGTAGATCACCTGGTCGAGTTCGGCGTCCGCGTGCAGCGACTCGAAGGCCTTCTCATCCTCACCCGGCTCGTCCTTGCGCTTGTTCGCATCGGCCAGCAGACCGTCCTCCAAGCCCTCGGATTCGCGGTGCGGCTTGCCCAGGACGTGGTCGCGCTGCGCTTCCAGCTTGCTGGCCAGATCCAGGAGCACCGGCACCGAGGGGAGGAAGACGCTGGCGGTCTCCCCCGGGCGACGCGATCGCACGAAGCGTCCGATCGCCTGCGCGAAGTACAGCGGGGTCGATGCGTTGGTCGCGTACACGCCGACCGACAGGCGCGGCACGTCGACGCCCTCCGACACCATGCGGACCGCCACCATCCACTCGTCGTCGCTCGCGGAGAACTCCGCGATGCGCGACGACGACTTGGGGTCGTCGGACAGGACCAGGGTCGGTTTCTTGCCGGTCATCGCCTGCAACAGCTCGGCGTAGTCGCGAGCGGTCTGCTGATCGGTGGCGATCACCAGGCCGCCGGCGTCCGGGACGCCGGAGTCCCGCAGCTTCAGCAGGCGCCGGTGGGCGGCGCTGAGGACCGCGGGGATCCAGTCGCCGTGCGGGTCGAGGGCCGTGCGCCAGGCTCGGGAGGTCTGCTCCGCCGACAGCGGTTCGCCCAACCGCGCGGTGAACTCCTCGCCGGCGCTGGTGCGCCAGCTGGCCTCGCCCGAGTAGGCCAGGAACACGACCGGCCGGACGACGCCGTCGCGCAGGGCGTCGGCGTAGCCGTAGGAGTGATCGGCCTTGGACCGCTGACCTCCGCCGGGCTCCGGCTCGTAGGTGACGAACGGAATCGGCGAGTCGTCGGACCGGAACGGCGTACCGGTCAGGGACAGGCGCCGCGTGGCGTCGCTGAAGGCCTCGCGGATGCCGTCACCCCAGGACTTCGCGTCGCCACCGTGATGGATCTCGTCGAGGATCACCAGCGTGCGGTAGTTCTCGGTGCGCACGCGGTGCCGTGACGGATGAGCCGCCACCTGCGCGTAGGTCAGGACGACGCCGTCGAAGTCCGAGCTCGTGGCGCCCGTCGAATTCGAGAAGTTGGAGTCCAGCGCGATGCCGGTGCGTGCGGCCGCCTGCGCCCACTGGTGCTTGAGGTGCTCGGTCGGCGCGACCACGGTGATGCGCTCCACCGTGCGATCGGAGAGCAGTTCGGAGGCCACCCGCAGCCCGAACGTCGTCTTGCCTGCTCCCGGCGTCGCCACCGCGAGGAAGTCGGTGGGCCTGCGGGTCAGGTATTTGGTGAGTGCGCGGCGCTGCCAGGCGCGCAGCGGCGCACCGGTTCCGACTCGCTTCGCGGTCTCGTCATCGACCGTTCCCACCCCGTTATCGATCTGCGTGCTGGTCACCGCGTACGTGCACCCTCCTGAAGAAAAACCTCCCCGAGTCTACCCCCTGCGCCACGCCGGACAACGGCCCAGCGCACGGCCTCGGCGGCTCATCGGCCATGCTGGTACCCATCGACACCGATGAGCCGACCGCGCCCGAGGATGCCGCGGACCATGACCGGGACGGCCTGCCGCACGGCAGGCCGAGCCCGCGTGAGGTGATCCACGGCGTGCCGCGACTCGCGTGGCGCACCATCGTCAAGGCGTGGGACGACTCGATCATCGGGTGGGCGGCCCAGGCCGCGTTCTGGCAGGCCCTGTCACTGCCGCCGCTGCTCCTCGGAGTGCTCGGCAGCCTCGGCTACATCGGTGGCTGGTTCGGGCCGGACACCGTCGACATCATCACGCACCGGATCATCTCGTTCTCCGAGCGCGCGTTCACGCCGAACGTGGTCGACGACCTGATCGTCCCGACGGTCGACAACGTGCTGGGTCGCGGACGCGTCGCCGTCATCTCCCTGGGCTTCGTGCTGTCGCTGTGGGCGGGCTCGTCGGCGATGTCGTGCTTCGTGTCGTCGATCGTCCACGCACACGGTCAGCACCAGATCCGCAACCCCGTCTGGCAGCGCATCTTCGCGCTGATCATCTACCTGTTCTTCCTGATCGCGTGCGTGCTGGTGCTGCCCCTGGTGGCGCTGGGACCCACCTACCTGCGGCGGGTCCTGCCCGACGCCTGGGATCCGGCGATCTCCGACCTCGTGGACTGGGGATACTTCCCATTCGTCGGGGTGCTGCTGATCGGTGCCCTGGTGGCCCTGTACCGGTTCGCGCTGCCGTACCCGCTCCCCTGGCACCGCCTGATGCCCGGAGCACTGCTCGCGGGCGTGTTCTTCTGGCTCGCCACGTACGTCCTGCGGTTCTATCTGACGGCGCTCACCAACGCCGGCTACACCTACGGCGCGCTGGCGACCCCGATCGCGTTCCTGCTGTTCACGTACTTCCTCGGCTTCGCGATCGTCCTCGGCGCCGAGTTCAACGCCGCGGCCGAGGAGCTGTGGCCGTCGCACGGGCAGGGCGGAGTGGTCCGGAACTGGGTCTCGACGCAGACCATCGAACTCACCGACACGCTCCGGAATCGGGCGCTGAACGGCCACGGGGCGTCGCACAGCGACGACCCGCGGTCGTAGCGACTACTTCTTCAGCTTCTCGTAGATCTTCTTGCACTTGGGGCACACCGGCGAACCGGGCTTGGCCGCCTTGGTGACCGGGAAGACCTCACCGCAGAGCGCGACGACGTGCGTGCCCATGACGGCGCTCTCGGCCATCTTGTCCTTCTTCACGTAGTGGAAGAACTTCGGGGCGTCGTCGTCCTTCTGTGTCCGTTCGTCGATGTCCGGACGTTCGATCGTCTGTGTAGCCATGACGACCATTGTGACAGAAGCCATCGCCACCCAGCGTGCCAGAATCGAAGGCATGGACGAGCGACGAGAACACGACGGGGACGCCGACGAATTTCTGATCACCAGCGCCGAACCCGACCGTGACGCCGCGTTCCGCGCCCGAAAACGCCGCTACTTCATCATGATGAGCATTCGCATCCCCGCGTTGATCATCGCGTCGATCGTCTACGGGGTCACCCAGAACGGATGGATCGCGGTCGCCATCATCGTCGCCTCCATTCCGATTCCGTGGATCGCGGTCCTGAAGGCCAACGACCGAGCCCCGCGTCCGCGCGGCGAGGTTCCGCTGTACCACTACGGCAGCGCCCACCCGGTGCAGCCGTCGCTGACCGTCGAGCCCGAGACGCCGCGGACGCCGGGGTTCGACGACGACTCCGACCACCCCGTCCTGGATCTGGACGTGGAGGACAGCACGGATGAGGAGATCCCCACCGAGCCCCGCACCGACGCGAAGAACGACGCCGACCCGAGGAACGACGAACAGAAGGACGACGATGGGACTGCGTAGCGCCTTCGACCGCGCCTTCGCCCGTCGATCAGGAAGCCCACGACGCAGAGGATCCGCCATCGAACTCAAGACACCCGCCCAGATCGAGCAGATCGCCGTCACCGGACGCTTCGTCGCCGACGTGCTCACCGAACTCTCGGCGATGGCGGAGCCGGGCGTGAACGTGATGGATCTGGAGCACCGGGCCCGCGCGATGGTGAAGGCCCGCGGCGCCGAGAGCTGCTACTGGGACTACGCCCCGTCGTTCGGCGACGGACCGTTCCGGAACGTGATCTGCCTGTCGGTGAACGACGGTGTGCTGCACGGACTCCCGCGTCCCCACACGCTCGCGAAGGGCGACGTCCTGACGCTCGACTTCGCGGTCTCGATCGACGGCTGGGTCGCCGACTCGGCGACCACCGTGCAGGTGGGCTTCGACGACGACGTCGCCTCCCGTCCCGGCGATCCCGATGCCCGCCTCATCGACTCGACTCGTCGAGCCCTCGACGCCGGCATCGCCGCCGCCGTCCCGGGCGGAACGCTCGGCGACATCGGCTTCGCGATCGGCGCCGTCGCGCTCTCCGACGGCTACCGCGTCAACACCGGTTTCGGCGGCCACGGACTCGGGCGCACCATGCACGAGGATCCGCACGTGCCGAACCTCGGTCGTCGCGGTCAGGGGCTCGTGCTGAAGCCCGGGCTGGTGCTGGCGTTGGAACCCTGGTGGGCCATCGGGACCGACGAGATCGTCTACGACCCCGACGGCTGGACCATCCGCTCGGCCGACGGCAGCAACACCGCGCACTCGGAGCACACCATCGCGATCACCGACGACGGCCCGGTGGTCCTGACCCCGAGACCGACCACCGCCTGAGTGCACCGTCCGGGACCGTCGGGAACAGATCCGCGCGCTGTGACGTTGTCACAGTCATCTGGCCTGACGCCGAAGATCCGGTATCCTTAGCGACTTCTCAGCAACTTCGGGAACCTTTCCGGAACCGACGGCGTTGGACCTGGTGAACGCACGATGAATCGCATCTCCAGGAGGTCGCATGGCTCACTCGACGATTGCCCGCCCGTCCGAAGCACGATCCACCCGTACTCGCCCCGCGCTGACCGAGGCGGATCTTGATGCTCAGTCGCCGTCCGCCGACCTCGTTCGCGTGTATCTCAACGGGATCGGCCGCACCGCGCTGCTGAACGCCGAGCAGGAGGTGGACCTCTCCAAGGCCATCGAGGCCGGGCTCTATGCGAAACACCTCCTGGCCACCAAGAAGCGTCTGTCGCCTGCCAAGAAGCGCGACTACGCGATTCTGGTCCGCCAGGGCGAGCAGGCCCGCGCTCACCTCCTCGAGGCCAACCTGCGTCTGGTCGTGTCGCTCGCGAAGCGGTACACGGGCCGCGGCATGCCGCTGCTCGATCTGATCCAGGAGGGCAACCTCGGCTTGATCCGCGCGGTCGAGAAGTTCGACTACGCCAAGGGATACAAGTTCTCGACCTATGCCACCTGGTGGATCCGCCAGGCGATCAGCCGCGGCATGGCCGACCAGAGCCGGACCATCCGACTCCCCGTCCACCTCGTGGAGCAGGTCAACAAGATCGCCCGCATCCGCCGCGAGCTGCACCAGCAGTTGGGCCGCGAGGCCACCGACGAGGAGATCTCGCTGGAGTCGGGCATCCCGGCCGCCAAGATCGCCGATCTGATGGATCATAGCCGCGACCCGGTGAGCCTGGACATGCCGGTCGGCAACGACGAGGAGGCGCCGCTCGGCGACTTCATCGAGGACGCCGAGGCCACCTCGGCCGAGACCGTCGTCATCGCGAACCTGCTGCACTCGGACATCCGGACGGTGCTCTCGACGCTCGACGAGCGCGAGATGCAGGTCATCACGATGCGCTACGGCCTCGACGACGGCCAGCCGCGGACGCTCGACCAGATCGGCCGGGCATTCGGTCTGTCGCGCGAGCGCGTGCGTCAGATCGAGCGCGAGGTGATGGGCAAGCTGCGGCAGGGTGATCGCGCCGAGAAGCTGCGCGCCTATGCCAGCTGACCGCTGAGAGCTGGGCGGTCGGGCTGAACGATCCCCCTCCAGATCAGCCCAACCGCCGGGGCCCGGTGTCTGCGAGAGTAGGCACCGGGCCCACTTCTATCTGCGACCCGAGCACCGCGATTCCCTCCGGCGAGGTCAGGATCGGGTCCAGGCGCAGTTCGCGGATCTCCGGGACGTCGTCGATCAACGCCGACACCCGCTGCAGCAGATCCACCAGCCGTGCCGGGTCGGTACCGTCCTCCCCGAGCAGCACCTGCACGCTGGGTTCGTCGACGAGCTCACGGGCATCGTGCTCGGTGAGCGGGATGGAGCGGTGACTGCGGTCGCCGAGCGCCTCGAACAACCGGCCCGACAGCCCGAACGAGATCAGCGGACCGTACGACGGCGTGTCCGTGACGCCGATGTACAGCCCGACGCCCTTCGCCGCCATCCGCTGCACCTGCAGCGCGGACTCGCCGGTGAGCGCCTGCAACTCGTTGAAGGCGTTGATCACGGCCGTCGCATCGGACAGGTCGAGTCGGGCGCCCTCGCGGTCCACGCGGCCGACCCAGTCGGGCGACGTCGACTTCACGACCACCGGGAACCCCAGCTCGCGGGCCGCGGCCGACGCCTCGTGCATGGTGTTGACGTCGCGGAAGGGCACCACGCCGATGCCGTACTGCTCGAGCACGTACGCGCCCTCGCGAGCACTGAGCACCCGGTTCTCCCCCTCCACCATCACTTCGCGGACGAAGCTGCGGACGTCCTCGGGGTGCACGTTCGGGATCGCTGCGGGCTGCGAGTCCGGGCGCGCACGCCACTGCGCGTAACGCCACGCCTGAGCCAGGGCGCTGGCCGCTCGTTCCGGCGTCGGGTACGACGGGATCGACCCGCGGACCGGTAGGCCGTCGGCACCCGTCCTGGACAGCCCGTCGGGGACGCCCTCCACCGCGAGGAAGGTCGTGACGACGGGCTTCACCGGGACGTCACCGCCGGCGGCCGGGCGGGTCGCCTCCATGAGGCCGAGGGCGTAGTCGGCGGAGTCGACGGCGACCGGCGGAACGAAGACCACGATCACCGCGTCGATCTCGTCATCGGTCATCACCGCGGCGACGGCCGCGGTCAGCTCCTGTCGGCTCACCGCCGGACCGAGGTCCACCGACGACACGACGGTCAGGCCCGATGTGCGCGCCGTGTTGGCGGCGAGGGAGGCGATCACCGACGAGTTCCCGACGATCGCGGTGCGCGGACCCGTCGGCAGCGGCTGGTAGGCCAGCACGGTCGCGCAGTCGAAGAGTTCGGCGATGGTCTCGACCTGGATCACCCCGGCCTGTTCCAGCACCATCTGCGCGATCCGGTCGTCGCGGACCGGACCGGTGCGCTGCACGTGTGTCGGCGACATGGCGCCGCTGCCCGACTTGATCGCCACGATCGGCTTCTTCGACGCCACGCGGCGCGCGATGCGACCGAACTTGCGGGGGTTGCCGAAGCTCTCCAGATACAGGAGGACCACGTCGGTGTCGTCATCGGTGTCCCAGTACTGGAGCACGTCGTTGCCGGAGACGTCGGCGCGGTTGCCCGCCGAGACGAAGGTCGAGAGGCCGAGCTGGCGATGCGCGGCGGTGTCGAGGATCGCGATGCCGAGGGCGCCCGACTGGCAGAAGAAGCCGACGCGTCCGGCGCCGGGGATCCGCGGGGCGAGGGATGCGTTGAGTGCGATCTCGTGATGGTTGTTCACCACGCCGAGCGCGTTCGGCCCCACCAGTCGCATCCCGTGCTGACGCACCTGCTCGGCGAGCCTCTTCTCGTTCTCCAGGCCGGCCGTCCCGCGTTCGCCGAAGCCCGCGGACACCACCACCAGGGTGCGGACGCCCTTGGCGAGACAGTCGTCGAGCACCTGGTCGATCCCCGCGGCGGGCACCGCGATCACGGCGAGGTCGACGGGGTCGGGGATGTCACGCACCGTCGGGTAGGACCGGATGCCGCGCACCGACGGCGGCGCCTCGCGCTTCTTGCTGCGCGGCTGCCGCGCGCTCCGGCCGGGAACCGCCCGTTCGGGCTCCTCCGCCGGAACGACGCCCGCACCGTTGACCGGGAACACCGGCCCGGTGAAGCCTGCGGCGAGGATGTTCGCCAGGATCACGTTGCCGACCTTCTTGGAGTCGGTCGACGCACCGATCACTGCGACCGCCTGCGGACGCAGCAGGTTGGCGACGCTGCGCGCCTCGGAGGCGCGCTCGCGCGCGTTGCGCACCGAGGTCAGCGCCTCGGTCGGGTCGATCAGGAACTCCACGTGCACGGTGCTGCCGTCGAAGGCACGGTTGATCTGATAGCCGGCGTCACGGAACACCGCGACCATGTTCGGGTTCTCCGAGAGGACCTCGGCCTCGAACCGAGTGAACCCGTTCTCCGCCGCGGCCCCGGCCAGGTGCTCCAGGAGGACCGGACCCAGACCGCGCCCCTGATGGTCGTCGGCGACGACGAAGGCGACCTCCGCCGAATCCGGCTTGCCGTCCGCGGCCAGACCCTCGTACAGGCCCATCGCGATCACCTCGTCGCCCAGGAAGGCCAGCAGCGCAACGCGATTGCGGTAGTCGACGGTGGTCATCCGGACCACTTCGCGGGGCGGAAGGGTGGGCGTCGGACCGAAGTACCGCATGTACCGGGTGCGTTCGCTCAGACCGTTGTGGAACGCCACCAGCAGATCGGCGTCGGCGGGCACGATCGGCCGGAGGTGCACCACGCCGCCGTCGGAGGCCAGGACGTCGGCCGTCCACTGCCGCGGGTACTCGCGCGGCAGTGCCTGCTGCTCGGTGCTCTCGGGGTTCACGGTGCTCTCGGGGTTCACGGTGCTCTCGGGGTTCTCAGTCACGCGGGTCCTCCGGATCCAGTCCGTGCAGCGGGAAGACCGCACGACGAGTGGCGATGATGGCTTTGTCCGTCTGGCGCTGGGCGGCCTCCGACACGCCGGGCGGGGGTTCGGCGCCGCTGTTCCCGTCCCACGGCACGAAGTCGGTGGTGCCGCCGTCGCCCATAGTGGCCTCCGGCGGTCGCCGATAGTCGGGGTGGACCGTGGCCGCCAGGTCCTGCGCGCCCGCCAACCAGTCGGCGCCGACGGCGGTCGTCGGATCCACATCGCGGTCGAGCGCCGCCGCGATCAGATGCGTCCAACTGCGCGGTACCACGTTGACCACGCCGTATCCGCCGCCGCCGACCGACAGCCAGCGACCTTCGCAGTAGCGGTCGGCGAGATCGCGCAGCGCTCGAATCGCTGCGGCGTGTCCGTCGACGGTCAAGGCGAGGTCGGTCAGCGGGTCGTCGCGGTGGCTGTCGACGCCGATCTGCGTCACCAGGATCTGCGGCTTGAAGGCGGCGATCATCGACGGCACCACGGCGTTGAAGGCCCGCAGCCACAGGCCGTCGGCCAGGCCCGGCATGAGTCCGACGTTGACCGCGGTGCCCGCCGCATCGCCCTCCCCGACCTCGGTGGCCCACCCGGTTCCCGGCCACAGTGTGGCCGGGTGCTGGTGCAGCGAGATCGTCATGACCCGCGGGTCACCGATGAACTGGGCCTGCACCCCGTCGCCGTGGTGGGCGTCGACGTCGATGTAGGCGATCCGGTCGTAGCCGTTCTCCAGCAGCCATTTGATGGCGATGGAGCAGTCGTTGTAGATGCAGAAGCCGGCCGCGTGCCCCTTCATGGCGTGGTGCATGCCGCCGCCGATGTTCACCGCTCGGCGGACCCTGCCGGACGCGATGGCCTGTGCCGCGGCGAGGGAGCCGCCGACGAGCATGGAGCCTGCGTCGTGCATGCCCTGGAAGATCGGGTTGTCGGCGCTGCCGAGCCCGAACAGTCGCTCCAGGACCGGTGCGTTCATGGACGTGGCACCGGTACTGACGGCACGGACCGCGTCGATGTAGCCCTGCGAGTGCACGGTGGTCAGGACGGTGTCGTCGACGGGCAGTGGTTCGGCCGTCTCGACGTCGTCGAGGACGCCGAGACTCCGCGCCAACGACATGGTCAACGCCAGTCGAACCGGACTCATCGGGTGGGTGTAAGCCCACTTGTAGTCCATGAAGTGCTCACTCCAGATGATCGCCGCGCTCATCGTCTCGCCTTCGTCTGCCGTTATTTCCTGCAACGCTAACGGTTTCACGCCGCTCGGGCGCGACATCGCATGCCCCCACTTGGATCGATTCCAGGTAACCTGGGTGGCAACGAAAGGACACAAGCTTCCGTGAACGATCTTGTCGACACCACAGAGATGTATCTGCGGACGATCTACGACCTCGAAGAGGAGGGGATCATTCCGCTGCGTGCTCGCATCGCCGAGCGCCTCGAACAGAGTGGGCCGACCGTTTCGCAGACCGTCGCCCGCATGGAACGTGACGGCCTGCTGAGGGTGGCAGGCGACCGTCATCTCGAACTCACCGAGAAGGGCCGCGAGCTGGCCGTCTCGGTGATGCGCAAGCACCGCCTCGCCGAGCGCCTGCTGGTGGACGTCATCGGACTGCCCTGGGATCAGGTGCACGATGAGGCCTGCCGGTGGGAGCACGTGATGAGCGAGAACGTCGAGCGCCGGATCGTCGAGGTCCTCGACAATCCGACCACCTCGCCGTACGGCAACCCGATCCCGGGACTGGATCTCCTCGGTCTGGACCTGGTCGCCGGCTCGGACGAGGCCGTCCGCCTGGTGGACCTGCCCCAGGGCGACAGCACCGTCGTCGTCGTGCGCATGTCCGAACACGCGCAGTCCGACCCCGAGCTGATCGCCGAACTGCGCCAGGCCGGCGTGGTGCCCAACGCCCGCATCTCGGTGAACGTCGCGCCCCGCGCCGTCATCATCACCACCCCGGGCCACGACGGCCTGACCCTCTCGTCGGAGATCTCGCACGCGATCTTCGTTCGCAAGAGCTGATTCCGACCGGGCTCGCCGACATCAGCCTGCGGCCTCGTAGACGGCGGGCGGCAACTGCGCCCCCAGCCGCCGCGAGACGTCGTAGGCCAGCTCGGCGAGCCCGCCCAGGTCGCGGGGTCGCATCCCGTTGATCAGCGCGGTGTCGAGCAGATTCGCCAGGTTGTAGTCCGGATCCGCCTCGTGCGCCACCCGGAACGCGACGCCCGCATAGGCACCCTCCCCGGCCATGTAGTGCAGGTGACCGAGCAGAGTGGCGGCCGCGGCACGGGCCGGACCGCGCAGTCGTCGCGTCAGCATCCGCCACAGGTCTTCGACGGCAGGTCGGATCCCCGTCAACGACAGTCCGAGCAGCGCGTCCCGGACGTGCACCGAGACCAACGCCGCGGCGATGTCGTTCAGTTCCTGACAGGTCAGTTCCGTGTCGCCGACCGCGAATCGATCCACGACGGCGAGCGTCAGTCGCAGTCCGCGTGCATCGGCGGCGTCCGGCGAGTGCACGTACGGCTGC
Source organism: Gordonia phthalatica (assembly GCF_001305675.1). Classification (NCBI taxonomy): domain Bacteria; kingdom Bacillati; phylum Actinomycetota; class Actinomycetes; order Mycobacteriales; family Gordoniaceae; genus Gordonia; species Gordonia phthalatica. The sequence continues at coordinate 1,964,259 of NZ_CP011853.1, read as the reverse complement.
GGCGACGCCCCCGTGCATCCCGGCTCCGCGCAGTGCGGCTCCGCCGTCAGCAGCGTCTCCATCTCCGACCGGCGCGCCAGGATCCGGCGGCCGGAACTCACCGCACGTTCCAGCGCCGTCGGCGACGTGTTCGGATCGCTGAGCGCTCCGGTGTCCAGGACGTCGCCGACGAACGGCGGCGGGGGCGTCCGCTTCCCCGTCGGCCGCCACACCGTGTGCCACCGGGCGTCGACCGTCGCCTCCGTCATCGCGAACGCCGCCGACAGTCCACCCGCCTGCGTGAAGGCGCGGTTCACAGCGGCCGCCGTCTTGGCATGACGGGGATCGTCGGCCGGGAATCGGTCGTCGATGATGACGGCGACGGTGCCGACGGCGTCGTAGGTGGCGGCGAGCGAGCCGAGTCGTTCGAAGAGCTGCTTCATGCCGCTCGTCGGAAGGCCGGCGCGGGTGAGTTCGAGGTCGTGGCGCATGGTGGCCGCCACCGCGCGGTCGTCCCGGAAGACCAGGAGGACGATGGATCGTTCGGGCACGAAGCCGAGGAGGCCCGGGACGGCGGCGAGAAGGGTGTCGGGGTCACGGGGGCCTCGGGTGTGACCGCCTGCTGGGATGCTCAGTGAATTCGTCATGGCCACCACGGTCGACCCGTGGCGAGCGGTCGGAAAGCCCCTCGACGCCGATGTGGATGACGGACTCCGTCATCCACAGATCCACCTGGCCCTATGCGCGGAAGGCGGCCTTCCGAGCGGTCACGAAGAGGGTTCGGGTGGCGGCGAGCTCGGCGTCGCTGAGCGCCTCGGTCCCCCGCCTGCGGTTCTGGACGTAGACCCGGATGTCGCCGCGCTGTGCGACGTATTCGGTGATCGACGACGTGGGCGGCGTCGACTCGGCGGTCTGCGGGCCCATGATGATCTGCCGCTCGAGGCGGAGAGCACCGTCCGGTGCGTCGTCGCCGACGGCCGTGACGACCGTGGTCCCGACGGTGCCGCCGAGTGCGAACTTCTCGCATCGGGTCGCCTGCGCCACGAAGTCGTCGAAGCTGTCGGCCGCCCGGACCACCAGCACGGTCAGCGAGCCGCCTGCCGGACCGCCGGGGCCCACGCGGACCTGGGCCGTCGCCGCGTCGACCGCGACTGGCGTGCAGTCGTCCGGTCGGTTGTTCTGCCGCACCGGCCGGAAGGTGATGTCCGACACGATCCCCGGATCCTGAACGGGCAGACCGGGACCGTACGGGAACGCGTCGCTCGGGACGATCCGAGCCGACAGGTCCGGAGTGCGGACCGGGTCGCCGGACACCGAGCACGCGGTCACCGCAGTCAGCATCGCCGCAACCGTCACCACGCTCTTCACACCAGTACCGACACGCACGTCTCCACTGTGCCATCTGGGACCGGTGGTGCGGGAATGACCCGCCGGGCCACCGTGTTGTAGCCGGAGAGTCCCATGCGGGACAATAGGCAGTCACAGTGAAGGGAGAGAGCATGGACGAGCGGTTCCCGAACCCACGCGAGCTCTACGATCTCGAATTCCCGGTCCCGGCCGTGCACAACGAAGACGGCGACGGTCCGGTGCTGGTGCACGCTCTGGAGGGTTACGCCGATGCGGGCCACGCGGTGGCGCTGGCGGCGACACATCTGCGCGAGGCCCTGGACTCGGAGCTGGTCGCGACGTTCAACTCGGACGAGTTGATCGACTACCGTTCGCGCCGCCCGACGATCTCGTTCAGCGGTGAGACCTTCGACGGCATCGAGATGCACAAGCTCACCGTGCACGCGGTCCGCGACAACGCGGGCGTGCCGTTCCTGCTGCTGGACGGACCCGAACCCGATCTGCGCTGGGAGCAGTTCACCACGGCGATCACCGCGCTCGCCGAGCACTTCCACGTCTCGCAGGTGGTGGGACTGAACTCGATCCCGATGGCCGTCCCGCACACCCGTCCGGCGTCGATCACCGCACACGGCAACGACACCGACGCCCTCGGCGACCTCAACCGCTGGGGCAACCCGATGAAGCTTCCGGCCAGCGCGTCGATGCTGCTGGAACTGCGCCTCGGCGAGGCCGGATACCGGACCGTGGGTCTCTCCGCGCACGTCCCGCATTACCTGTCGCAGTCCAATTACCCCGGCGCGTCCGCCGCTCTGCTGACGACGATGGCGAAGGTCACCGGGCTCGACCTGCCGACGGCCGCGTTGGAGAACGCCGCCGAACAGGTCCGCGCCCAGATCGACGGCGAAGTGGAGTCGAACGCCGAGGTCGCCTCGGTGGTCCACTCGCTGGAGAACCAGTACGACGCCTACATGCGGGCCAAGAACGAGCAGGCCTCGCTGCTGGCCGCCGACCAGGAGGTCCCCTCCGGCGACGAGCTGGGCGCCGAGTTCGAGAAGTTCCTCGCCGAGCACGCGGCCGATCTCGGCGGCTTCGACGCGGGCCCCGACGAGCAGCAGCCCGACGAGCAGAACCCCAACCAGGATCAAGGACGTGATCTGAACTGAGCACCGCCGAGGAGACCGACTCCGATCTCGCTCCGCTGACGCCCACCACCGACGAAGACCTCGCCTTCGAGAACTTCACGACGTGGTGGGCGTCCCGCGGAATCGACCTCTATCCGCATCAGGAGGAGGCACTCCTCGAACTGGTCTCCGGCAGCAACGTCATCCTGGCGACGCCGACCGGATCCGGGAAGTCACTCGTCGCGTCCGGCGCCATCTACTTCGCCCTGTGCCGCGGCAAGCGCTCGTATTACACGGCGCCGATCAAGGCGCTGGTCAGCGAGAAGTTCTTCGACCTGTGCAGGCAGTTCGGCGCCGAGAACGTCGGCCTGCTGACCGGTGACGCGTCCGTCAACGCTCAGGCGCCGATCATCTGCGCGACGGCCGAGATCGTCGCGAACATCGCTCTGCGCGACGGTTCGTCGTCCGACGTCGGGGTCCTCGTCGCCGACGAGTTCCACTACTACGGCGAGTCCGACCGGGGCTGGGCGTGGCAGGTCCCGCTGATCGAGCTCCCCGACCCGTCGCCCGACGCCGATCCCGACGACCAGCCGCAGTTCCTGCTGATGTCGGCGACGCTCGGCAGCATGGACTTCTTCGTCGACGACCTCACGCGTCGCACTGGACGCGCCACGGTTCCGGTGACGGGCGCCGAGCGACCGGTGCCGCTGGAGCACCGGTACGCGATGACACCGATCCACGAGACGATCGCCGAGTTGATCGCCGCCGGTCAGGCACCGGTGTACGTGGTGCACTTCACCCAGCAGTCGGCCGTCGAACGCGCACAGTCGCTGCTGTCGGTGAAGATCTGCACCAAGGAGGAGAAGGCCGCGATCGCCGAGGCGATCGGCGACTTCACGTTCCGCGCCGGTTTCGGCAGCACCCTCTCGAAGCTCCTGCGCTCGGGGATCGGCGTGCACCACGCGGGCATGCTCCCCCGCTACCGTCGCCTCGTCGAACGGCTGGCGCAGGCCGGCCTGCTGAAGGTGGTCGCGGGCACCGACACCCTCGGCGTCGGCATCAACGTGCCGATCCGCACCGTGCTGTTCGCCGGCCTCACCAAGTACGACGGCCATCGCGTCCGCAGGCTCCGGGCCCGCGAGTTCCACCAGATCGCCGGCCGCGCCGGCCGGGCGGGCTACGACACCGTCGGCTACGTCGTGGCCCAGGCACCCGAACACGACGTCGAGAACGCGCGTGCCGTCGCCAAGGCGGGCGACGATCCCAAGAAACTGCGAAAGCTGGTGCGCCGCAAGCCTCCCGAAGGTTTCGTCAGCTGGGGCGAGCAGACCTTCACGGCGCTGGTCGACGCCCCGGACGAAGAGCTGAAGTCGCACTTCCGGATGACGACGTCGATGCTGATGAGCGTCCTGGAACGGCCGGGCGACTGCTTCGCGGCCCTCCGCCACCTCCTCGAGTGCAACCACGAACCGCGGTCACGGCAGCTGCGGCACATCAAGCACACCATCGCGCTGTACCGCGACCTCCGCGAGACGGGCATCGTCACCAAACTCGACGCACCCGCCCCCGATGGCAAGCACGTCGAACTCTCGATCGATCTGCCGGAGAACTTCGCGCTCACCAATCCGCTGTCGGCGTTCGCGGTCGCGGCGTTCGAGCTCCTCGACACCGACTCGAGCACCTACGCGCTCGACGTCATCTCGATCCTCGAATGCACCCTCGACGACCCCCGCCAGGTGCTGATGGCGCAGCGGAAACAGGCGCGCGACAAGGCGATCGGCGAGATGAAGGCCGACGGCATCGAGTACGAGGAGCGGATGGAGCGCCTCGAGGAGATCACCTGGCCGCAGCCGCTGGCCGAGGAGATCGGCTTCGCCTACGAGACCTACCGTCGCGGCCACCCGTGGCTGGCCAACACCCCGCCGTCCCCGAAGTCGGTGCTGCGGCACATGCGCGAACGGTCGTTGACCTTCGCCGACTTCATCTCCGAGTTCGGTCTGGCCCGCAGCGAGGGCGTGGTGCTCCGCTACCTCACCGACTGCTACCGCGCCCTGAACAGCGGCCTGCCGATGTCCGCCGTCACCGACGAGATCGAGGACATCACCGATGAGCTCGGCGATCTGATCCGCGGCGTGGACTCCAGCCTGATCGACGAGTGGGAAGCCCTGACCTCCCAGGAAGCGACCTCTCAGGAGGTCTGAATCACCGGTTCCACGTCGCCGCTCTCGGCGACCAGGGCGGCGATCTCGCTCGCCAGCTGACGGTAGGCCTCGCCCCGACCCGACGACTCGCGGTAGACCAGGCCGATCCGTCGGCCCGGTCGCGGCTGGGCGAACTCGGCGGTCGCGAGGCCCCCGGACGCGGTCTCGACGGCGACCGCCGTCCGCGGGATCAGGGTGACGCCGAGCCCGCCCTCCACGCACTGCACCGCGGTCGTCAGGGATGCCGCACGGGTGGGTCGAACATTGGGCGAGACCCCCGCCGCCTGGCAGACGTCGAGCGCCTGATCGCGCAGGCAGTGCCCCTCGTCGAGGAGCAGCAGCGGCAGATCCTCGAGCAGCTTCGGTGCCAGGCGGGTCTTGTCCGCGAGCGGGTGACCCGTCGGCACCGCGAGGACGAAGTCCACGAAGTACATCGGGATCTCGCCGATGCCGGGGGCGCCCGCGGGCAACGCCAGGATCGCCGCGTCGATGGTCCCCTCCCGGAGCTGGCCGAGCAGCCGGTCGGTCTGGTCCTCCACCACGAGCAGTTCCAAATCGGGCCGCTGCTCTCCCAGGCCCCGCAGCACGCGCGGCAGGATGTACGGCGCGACCGTCGGGATGAAGCCGAGCCGCACGGTGCCCGACAGCGGGTCCAGATCGCCCGCGGCGTCGAGCAGGAAGTCGTCGACGGCGTCGCACGCGGCGATCGCCGACCCCAGAAGTCGCCGGCCCTCCGCGGTGAGCATCACCCGCCGCGTGGTGCGTTCCACCAGCTTCAGGCCCAGTCCGGACTCCAGCCCGGACAGCGCCTGCGACAGCGACGGCTGACTGACCCCGAGCTCGGCGGCCGCCGAGCCGAAGTGCAGGTGCTTGGCGATGGCGACGAAGGCACGCAGCGCGGTGATCGACGGCTGATAACTTTGATCGGTCATGCCTATCAATATAGCGACTGCTATCACATTTGCTTTTCACTGGGTTTCAGGCAGAATGGTTTGTGCAGCGCGAGACCGACCGTCTCCGCATCGAAACTTCCTTTTCCGCAACACAATTCCGCTATGAAGGAGTAATTCCATGGCTCTTCTGACCATCGGCGACCAGTTCCCGGCGTACAACCTCACCGCTGTCATCGGCGGCGACCTCTCGAAGGTCGACGCGCAGCAGCCGGAGGACTACTTCACCACGGTCACCAGCGACGACTACGCGGGCAAGTGGCGCGTCGTCTTCTTCTGGCCGAAGGACTTCACCTTCGTGTGCCCCACCGAGATCGCCGCCTTCGGCAACCTGAACGACGAGTTCGCCGACCGCGACACCCAGGTCCTGGGCGCCTCGATCGACTCGGAGTTCGTCCACTTCCAGTGGCGCGCCCAGCACGAGGACCTCAAGGCCCTCCCCTTCCCGATGCTCTCGGACCTCAAGCGTGAGCTCGTCGAGGCCACCGGCGTCCTCAACGCCGACGGTGTCGCCGACCGCGCGACCTTCATCATCGACCCGAACAACGAGATCCAGTTCGTGTCGGTCACCGCCGGTTCGGTCGGCCGCAACGTCGACGAGGTCCTGCGCGTCCTCGACGCCCTGCAGTCGGATGAGCTGTGCGCGTGCAACTGGAAGAAGGGCGACCCGACCATCAACGCCGGCGAGCTCATGAGCGCGGGTGTCTGATCGATGAGCATCGACAACCTGAAGAACGCTCTTCCCGAGTACGCCAAGGACCTGAAGCTGAACCTCGGTTCGATCAGCCGCACCACCGTGCTGAACGAGCAGCAGCTGTGGGGCACCCTGCTGGCCACCGCCGCAGCGACCCGCAACGCCACGGTGCTGCGTGAGATCGCCGACGAGGCCGCCGACACCCTGTCGGCCGAGGCCTACAACGCCGCTCTCGGCGCCGCGTCGATCATGGGCATGAACAACGTGTTCTACCGCGGTCGCGGCTTCCTCGACGGCAAGTACGACGACCTGCGTCCGGGCCTGCGGATGAACATCATCGGCAACCCCGGCGTCGACAAGGTCGACTTCGAGCTGTGGTCGCTCGCCGTCTCCGCCATCAACGGTTGTGAGCACTGCGTCGGCGCGCACGAGAACGTCGTCCGCGAGGGCGGCCAGTCGCGCGAGGTGGTCTTCGAGGCCCTCAAGGTCGCGTCGATCGTCGCCGGCGTCGGCCAGGCGATCACCGCCGCCGAGGCCCTCGCCACCGCGGGCGTCTAGCAGCTCCAGCGCCTGAGAGCTCTGCAGCCCAGAGGTCAAGTGCCCCACCGGTATTCCGGTGGGGCACTCTGCATTCGGCTGCGCTCGCCGCTTCGTACAGGATCCGCGTAACTCCCCGTCAGAAGCGGTGTTCTGAATACAGCTTCTGACGGGGAGTTACGCGGATACGGCATTTCGCCGGGCTGCGCTGTGGCGTCTCGACGCGAACGCGGCACCGACGGTACGACTGGCTGTCGGCTCCGTCCTACCGGTGACGGACGCCTCGGTCACCGCAGTCCAGGTCGCTGCGCAGTCCGACGGCGATGCCGGCCCGGCGAGGTTCCCGACGTCAAGACGTCTCCCCCTCGCTGAGAACGCGAACAGGCCCCGGTCGGTGAACGTCACCGATTCCGGGGCCTGCCGCTACTTCAGGTGGGCGACCGTCGCCTGACAGAATCTGTCAGTCAGCCGGCGGCCACCTCCTCAGTCCTGAATGAAACCATTACTCGGACCACCTCCTTCCCGTTGACGACTCGAACGCTACGCCGCACGTCAGCGGCCTGCAACGGATTTAACGGGAACGGATTCAGCGAGACCGGAGCGACGCCTGTTCCCGGCCGATCGCGGCGGTCGACGGCAGGCCCAGCAGACGCAGGGTGCGCTCGTACTCGACGCGGAGGATCTCCAGGGTCCGGTCGACGCCGGGCTCCCCCGCGGCCATCAGGCCGTAGAGGTACGGCCGTCCGACCATCGCGGCCGTCGCACCGAGGGCGCGCGCCGCGACGAGGTCGGCTCCGGTGCGGACACCGGTGTCGATGAGGACCTCGCAGCGATCGCCGACTTCGTCGACGACGCGCGGAAGCAGCTCCAGCGGCGTCGGTGCGCGGTCGAGCTGACGTCCGCCGTGGTTCGACAGGACGATCGCGTCGGCGCCGTGCTCGACGACCATCCGCGCGTCCTCGACGCTCTGGATGCCCTTGACGACGAGCTTGCGGGGCCATTCGTCGCGCAGCCAGTCGAGGTCGTCGACGGTGACCGTCGGATCGAACATCCTGCCGATGAGCTCCTCGACGGTGCCGCTGAAGGTGCTGAGCGCCGCGAACTCGAGGGGCTCGGTGGTCAGGACGCTGATCCACCAGGCGGGGTGGATCACCATGCCTGCGAACGACTTCGCCGTGAGCGTCGGCGGGATCGTCAGACCGTTCCGCACGTCCCGCATGCGAGCGCCGCCGATCGGGGTGTCGACGGTCAGCATGAGGGCCTCGTAGCCGGCCGCACTCGCCCGGCCGATCAACTGCTCCCCTGCGGCCCGGTCCTTCCACAGGTACAGCTGGAACCAGTGTCGTGCCGACGGCGCAGCAGCGCGCACCTCCTCCATGTCGGTGGTGCCCATCGTCGACAGCGTGTACGGGATGCCTGCGCGGGCCGCGGCGCGGGCCACCGCCACCTCGCCCTCGTGATTCATCATGCGGGTGAAACCGGTGGGCGCGAAGACCAGCGGCAGCGCCGACGGACCGTCGAGCACGGTCGTCGACGTGTCGACCTCCTTCACGTCGCGGAGCACGCGCGGATGGAATTCGAGGTCGTCGAAGGCTCGGCGCGCCCGCGCCATGCTGATCTCCTGCTCGGCGCCGCCGTCGACGTAGTCGAACACGGCTCGCGGGGTGCGCCGACGAGCGATCGTCCGGAGATCGTCGATCGTGTGCGCCGACGCGAGTCGACGGCGCCGAGCGTTCAGTTCGGGGGTGCGGAACTTCAGCAGCGGCGCGACCTCCGCGGGGCGCGGCAACCGTCGGCGGATCCGGTCCCGCGGGCGCAGTTCGGGGCGATCGTCGTCCGCGGTCATCGCGCCCCTCCTTCGGCGAGCGCCGCGAGCCGGTCGATCGACGCCCGCAGCTTGTCCGCGGTCGTCGCCCGCGCCCGGACCTCGCGTTTGGGATCGTGCAGCTCGGACCAGTCGTAGGTGTGGACCACGCGGGTGCCTGCGGCGTCGTCGACGAGCTCCCACCGCCAGAGGTGCCCGGGCGGCACGCCGCCGACCTCGGAAGGGTTCCAGGCGATCAGCCGTCCCTCGTCGAACTCGACGATCCGGTTCTCCCGCACGGCCCCGGTCTTGGTGAGGTGCATGGTGAAGACGTCCCCGACGGCGTGCACCCGCTGGCCGGCGTCGGCGGACGCCAGGTTGTCGTTGCCGTCCCACTCGGGCTGTCGTGCCGGGTCGGCGATCAACTCGAAGATCGTCGACCGCGGTGCCGCGACCACCCGCTCGGCCGACACGATGCGCGCCGCCGCCCCTGCCTCCTCGACGGCCGCACGGATGCGGCGCTCCACCGTGTCCGCGCGCTTCGCATCGGCGACGCCCTTCGCGAGCTCCTTACGCCGCGTGTACGACAGCCCGTCGAACGCGGGACGCACGCCTGCCTCGTCGAGCGCAGCCGTGAGCTGCGCGGGAACGTCGACGGACCGCTCCGCGGTGTCGAGGGCGATCACGGCGTCGATCCGATCGCCGATCTGCACACCGAGTTCCGCCCGCGCCGCCTTCGACAACCCGATCAGGTTGGCTCCGCCCATCCGGGCCAACCGCAGTCGCGCACTGCGGTCCCCGATCGTCACCACGACTGCCGCGCGCCGACCACCGCCGAGCTGATCCACCTGGTCGTCGGACAGTTCGACGGCGGTCGCCGGGCCGACCGGCTCCAGCACGGTCGACAGGCGTAGGGGCGCACGGTTCTCGGGCTCGGGTGTCATGAGGCCATTCTTCCCCGGACGTAGAATCACTGTCATCATGTCTGAACCGATTCTCGCGGCCGAGTCGATCTCGACCCTGACCATCACCTATCCCCCAGAACTTCCCGTCAGCGAGTGTCGCGACGAGATCGCGGCGGCGATCTCCGCACATCAGGTGGTGGTCATCGCGGGTGAGACGGGCTCGGGCAAGACCACCCAGCTGCCGAAGATCTGCCTGGAGCTGGGCCGCACGTCGATCGGTCACACGCAGCCGCGCCGCATCGCGGCCACGTCGGTCGCCAAGCGAATCGCCGACGAGCTCGGCACCGAACTCGGTGCCGCCGTCGGCTACCAGGTCCGCTTCTCCGACAAGGTCGGCAAGGACACCCGGATCAAGGTGATGACCGACGGCATCCTGCTCCGCGAGATCGGCCGGGATCCGCAGCTCCGCGGCTACGACACGATCATCATCGACGAGGCGCACGAACGCAGCCTCAACATCGACTTCCTGCTCGGTTACCTCAAGCGCCTGCTGCCCCGGCGACCCGACCTGAAACTCATCATCACGTCTGCGACGATCGAGCCCGACCGCTTCGCGAAGCACTTCGCCCAGGCCGACGAGACCGTGCCGATCCTGGAGGTCTCGGGACGCACCTATCCGGTGGAGGTCCGCTACCGTCCCCGGGAGACCGACGACTCCGACCACGACGACCTCGATCAGATCGCGGCGATCGACGCCGCCGTCGGCGAGCTGTGGTCTCACGGTCGCGGCGACATCCTGGTCTTCCTGCCGACCGAGCGCGACATCCGCGACACCGCCGACGCCCTGAAGCGCCGGTCCGACGCCGACATCGTGCCGCTGTTCGCGCGTCTGTCGGTCGCCGAGCAGCAGAAGGTGTTCTCGCCCTCGAACGGCCGCCGGATCGTCCTCGCGACCAACGTCGCCGAGACGTCGCTGACCGTGCCCGGGATCCGCTACGTGATCGACACCGGCACGGCGCGCATCTCCCGGTACTCCACGCGCACCAAGGTCACGCGCCTGCCGGTGGAACGGGTGTCGCAGGCCAGTGCCCGCCAGCGCGCCGGTCGCTGCGGTCGCGTCGCTCCCGGCATCTGCATCCGCCTGTACTCCGAGGACGATTTCGACGCCCGCCCCGAGTACACCGATCCCGAGATCCTGCGCAGCAACCTCGCCGCGGTGATCCTGTCGATGCTGTCGCTGCGGCTGGGCGACGTGACCGACTTCCCGTTCGTCCAGCCGCCGGACCCGCGCGCGATCCGCGACGGCATGATGCTGCTGTCCGAGCTGGGTGCGGTCACCGACACCGACTCCGCGACGGCGAGGCTCACGAAGGTCGGCAAGGAACTGGCGCGCCTGCCCGTCGAGCCGCGGCTCGGCCGGATGCTGGTGGCCGGGCACGACAACGGCTGCCTGGACCACATGCTCGTCATCGCCGCCGCGCTCGCCCTGCCGGACGTGCGCGAGTTCCCCACCGACAAGCGCGACGCCGCGACCGCCGCCCACCGCAGGCACGCCGTCCCCGGATCGGAGTTCCTGGGCCAGGTGAAGCTCTGGGAGTACCTCGCCGAGCAGCGGAAGGCCCTGTCCGGCAACCAGTTCCGCAAGATGTGCGGTCGCGAGTTCCTGCACTACCTGCGTATCCGGGAGTGGCTGGACCTCCATCGACAGCTCTCCCGCACCGTGCGCGACCTCCGCTGGCAGACACCCACGACCGCGGTGGACCCCGCCGCCATCCACCGCAGCGTGCTGTCCGGCCTGCTCACCAATGTCGGCGTCAAGCAGGGTGACACCCGCGAGTTCCTCGGCACCCGCGGCACCAAGTTCTCGATCTTCCCCGGCTCGTTCCTCGCGAACAAGCCGCCGAACTTCGTGGTCGCCGCCGAGTTGATGGAGACCTCCCGCCTGTTCGCGCACACCGTCGCCTCGGTGGATCCGCTGTGGGTGGAGGAGATCGCCGGCGACCTCGTCACCCGCACATACTCCGAACCGCACTGGTCGACGCGCCGCGGCGCCGTGATGGCACACGAGAAGGTGAGCCTGTACGGCGTGCCGCTCGTCGCGCAGCGCCGCGTGAACTACGGACCGATCGATCCCAAGACCTCGCGGGAGATCTTCATCCAGGAGGCACTCGTCGCGGGCCGATGGCGCAATCGTCACGCCTTCACCAAGCACAACGCCGAGCTGATCGCCGAGGCCGAGGAGACGGAACAGCGTGCACGCCGCCGCAACCTGCGGATCTCCGACGACGATCTGTTCGAGTTCTACGCCGCGCGGATCCCCGCGAACGTCGTCTCCACCCGCCACTTCGACTCCTGGTGGAAGAAGGCCGGTCGCACCGACCCGACCCTGCTGAATCTGCGACCCGAGGAGTTCCTCGACGACGACGCCCCCTCCGCCGCCGACTTCCCCGCCGCCTGGCAGCAGGGCGAGACCCGACTGGAACTGCGCTACCACTTCGAGCCGGGCGCTCCCGACGACGGCGTGACCGTCGTGATCCCGCGACCGCTCCTGCAGCACGTCCGCGACAGCGGCTTCGACTGGCTGGTGCCTGGCATGCGCGCCGAGCTCGCGACGGCCCTGGTGAAATCGCTGCCCAAGGGACTCCGCAAGTCCATGTCACCGGCCGCGCGGTACGCCGACCTCGCTCTCAGCCGCCTCACCGCCCGCGCCGAACCGCTGCTCACCGGTCTCGCGCGCGAACTGTCGACGATCTCGGGCGTCACCCTCTCGCCGCGCGACTTCCGACCCGACAATCTGCCTGCGCACCTGCGCATGCATTTCGCAGTCGTGGACGCGAAGGGTGCGATCATCGCCCGCGGCGACCGCCTCGCCGCCATCCGCGACGACCTCGACGGCGGCAGCGGAAACACCCCGGCGACCCCGATCCACCGCACCTGGTCCGCCGACGGTCTCGGCACCCTCGCCGAGTCGGAGACCGCGACCGTCGCCGGGCAGCAGATCACCCGCTACCCGACGCTCCTCGCCGTACCGGGCCAGGGCGTCCGCACCGCGGTGGCCGCCTCCACCGCCGAGCGCGACGCGGGAATCCGTGCCGCCGCAGCGGAACTGCTCCGCCGGTCAGTGCAGCCGCCGAGCCGTCGACTCGCCAACTCTCTTCCGCCGGCCTCGAAGCTCGCCCTCAGTCAGAACCCGTACCGCGACATCGACGCCCTGCTGGCCGACTGCACGGCGCGCGCCATCACCGACACGCTCGCCGCCGAGAAGCACCTGGCCGATCTGCGAACGCCCACCGATTTCGCCGAACTGTCCGCCCGGGTCTCCCCCGTGATCCGGTCGCGCGCCCCCGAGTACTTCGTCGCCGCCGTCGCCGCGCTCGCCGAGTACTCACCCGTGCGCAGGGCGATCGACGCCCGCAGCGGCACCCTCGCCGCAGACGACGTGGCCGACCAGACATCGAATCTGGTGTTCGACGGGTTCATCGGTGCCACCGCGCTGGTGCACCTGCGGTCGCTGCCCCGCTACCTCACCGCCGCCCGACTGCGTCTGGAAGGACTGGCCACCGCGGGTGCTCGGGACAACGAAGCCCTCGCTTCCATCGACCGCGTGGTCGCGGCGTGGAACCGTCGCGAAGCCCAGTTGCCCGCGTCGCGACACGCGGATCTGGCCGAACTGGTCCAGTGGCGCCTCGAAGAACTGCGCGTCAGCCTGTTCGCTCAGCAGCTCGGCACCAGCGGTTCGGTGTCCGAACAGCGCATCATCAAGGCGATCGACAAGTTCTGAGCGGTCAGCGCCGGTCGCGACGCAGTTCGTCGATCTCGCGCTGGAAGTCGTCGGCCGACTCGAACGATCGGTACACCGACGCGAACCGGAGGTAGGCCACCTCGTCGAGGTCGCGCAGCGGACCGAGGATGGCCATCGCCACCTCGTTGCTGGAGATCTCGGCGGACCCGGACGAGCGCACGGCGTCCTCGACCTGGGAGGCGAGTTTCGCCAGCGAGTCCTCGTCGACGTGCCGCCCCTGGCTCGCACGCCGCACGCCCTTCATGACCTTCTCCCGGCTGAAGGGCTCGGTGAGGCCGTTGCGTTTCACGACGGTCAGGACGGCGGACTCGACGGTACTGAAGCGACGCCCGCACGCACTGCACGACCGGCGGCGACGAATCGCCTGACCGTCGTCGGTGACTCGGGAATCGACCACTCTGGTGTCGTCGTTCTTGCAGAACGGGCAGCGCATGGGTCGAGAATACCCGGCAGCCCGACACGGCCGTGGAGCCAGGGACTATCGGTAGTCCGGCACGATCAACGGCTGGCCGACCACCAGGCCGGAGGTCTCGAGTCCGTTCAGCTCGCGCACCTGAGCTATCACCCCGTCGACGGGCAGGTCGGGGGCGATCCGCTCGGCCAGCGATGTGAGCGACTCCCCGGACCGCACGTAGACCACGGACGTGGCGGCCGGCGTGACCGGAGCGGCACCGTCCTGCGCCCCGCCGTCGATCATGAGCACCAGCCAGGCCATCGCGGCGAGCACGCCGGCGACGAGGAGGACGCTGACCCACCGATGTTCGAACGGACGAACAACCGTTCGGCTCCGTTCCTCCGTTCGAACGACCCTGCCCCCCGAATGGGCGATCGATGACCGACGAACGCCGATGTCGCGGCGTTCGGGACGACCGGTGGGACGGCAGACCCGGGAGGTCTCGACGACCGGAAGGTCGCAGGTCATGGTCATCTCGCGGACGAAACGGCGCGGCGCGGGCGCCGTGACGGTGGGGGTACTCATCGCTCGTCTCCATTCGATCGAGTGTTCGAAGAACTCTTGTTCGATAGTTAACACGATGGGTCTGACAATCGCCGACACGCATCGAACAATTGTTTGAGTTTTGTGACCTACTCAACTAGCCTTCAGGTCATCGATCGAACACAGCTGACGAAAGGCCACACCGGTGACTGACACGCCCGATCCGATGCTCTCGACCGCCACGCTCGAGGCGTCGCTCACCCAGCGTCAGCGCGACGTTCTGGAGGTCATCCGCAAGTCCGTCCGCGAACGCGGCTACCCGCCGAGCATCCGCGAGATCGGCGAGGCGGTGGGCCTCACGTCCACATCGTCGGTGGCGCATCAACTCCGCACCCTGGAGCGCCGAGGCCTTCTCAAGCGCGATCCCCACCGCCCCCGCGCGGTCAACGTGCGCGACGACTCGCGCACGCCCCCGTCGGGCGGCGCGGCCGTCGACGGTGACGCCCTGCCCACCCCGACCTTCGTCCCCGTCCTCGGTCGGATCGCCGCCGGCGGGCCGATCCTCGCCGAGCAGGCCGTGGAGGAGGTCTTCCCGCTGCCGCGCGAACTGGTCGGCGAGGGATCACTGTTCATGCTGCGCGTCGTCGGCGAGTCGATGGTCGATGCCGCGATCTGCGATGGCGACTGGGTGGTGGTGCGTCAGCAGAACGTCGCCGACAACGGCGACATCGTCGCCGCCATGATCGACGGTGAAGCCACCGTCAAGACGTTCAAGCGGACCGACGGCCACGTGTGGCTGATGCCGCACAACGAGCACTTCGACCCCATCCCCGGTGACGACGCCGCCATTCTCGGCAAGGTCGTCACCGTGATGCGGCGAATCTAACCGAGCATCACTCCCCGAGCGCCGCGCGAGCGGCGTCTCGAGCGGCCGCGGGACTCGCGGCGGCAACCGCCGCCGCACCCGCGGCCCTGCACTGTTCCAGGGTCACCCCGCTCAGCTTGAGACCGACGGCGGCCGACGCCGCGGGTGCCGACGACAGCGACGTGACGCCCAGCCCCACCAGCACGCAGGCCAGCAGCGGGTCGGCGGCCGCTTCACCGCACACGCCGACCTGCTTCCCCTGACGCTGTCCGGCGTCACCGACGCGCGCGATCAGCGCGAGGACCGCGGGCTGCCACGGATCGGTCAGCGTGGCGAGGTCGGGCGACATCCGGTCGGCGGCCATCGTGTACTGCGTGAGGTCGTTGGTGCCGATCGAGACGAAGTCGACCTCCGCGAGGATCGCGTCGGCCATGATGGCCGCCGACGGCACCTCCACCATGACTCCCGGGATCAGGCCGCGATCGCGGATCTGCCCGGCGAACTCGCGCGCCTCGTCGACGGTCGCGATCATCGGCGCCATGACCCACGGCGTGGCGCGGCCATCGCCCTGCGCCGCGGCGGCGAGCGCGTCGAGCTGCTTGTCGCGGATCTCGGGATGGGTCTGCACGATCCGGTTGCCACGGACACCCATGGCGGGGTTCGGCTCGTCGGCGTGGGCGACGAACTTCAGGGGCTTGTCCGAGCCGGCGTCCAGGGTGCGGATCACCACCTTCTGGCCGGGGAACGCGTCGATCACCTCGCGGTAGAGCGCCACCTGCTCCTCGACGGTCGGCTCGTTCGACCGGTCGAGGAAGGCGAGTTCGGTGCGGAACAGTCCGACGCCCTGCACCGGGGCCTCGGCACCGGCCCGCGCCGAGACGCCGTCGGCGACGTTCGCGAGAATCAGCACCTCGTGCCCGTCGGCGGTGCGGCCCGGCCCCCGCCACGCCGCGATCTGTTCGGCCTTCTCCCGCGCATGCTCGACGGCGGCGGCGATGGCGTCCGCGTCGGGCTCGGTTCCGACTGTTCCTCGGTCGCCGTCGACGTATCCCAGTGCCCCCGTGGGGATCTCATCGAGGTCGGCGGCGGCGACCACGCACGGAATGGCGAGCTGGCGAGCGATGATCGCGGTGTGGCTGCTCGGCCCGCCGAGCCGCATGCCGAGCCCGATCACCCGCGTCGGATCCAATCCCGCGGTGTCCGCGGGCGCGAGGTCGTCGGCGAGCAGGATCGAGGGGACCTCCGGGTTCGGGATGCCGGGCTCCGGAAGACCGAGGAGTTCCGCGACGACGCGGTCGCGGACGTCCTTCAAGTCGGTCACCCGCTCGGCCATCAGGCCGCCCAGCTTGGTGAACATCTCGGCGAACTGATCGGTCGCGGCGATGGCGGCCAGCGGCGCGGGAACCCCCGCCTTGATGGACTTGCCCGCCGTGCTCGCCCATCCGCGGTCGCGCGCCAGACCCGCGGTGGCCGTGAGGACTTCGGCGGCGACACCGGTGCTGTGCGACGCCCGGTCGGCGAGCCGGTCACCGACGACGGCGGCAGCGGCGGTGAAGCGTTCCATCTCCGCCTCGCGGAGGTCCTCGGCGATCGTCGTGGCGTCGATGCCGTCGAAGCTCGGGCGCTCGCCCGGTCGGATCACGGGTCCGTAGGCGAGGCCCCCGACGACGGGAGTGCCGGAGACGATGGTCTGCGCTGCGAACGGGTTGTCGGCCTGCAAGTCGGAAGTCACCTGGGTCATGTGAGACAGATTACAAGAACCTCTTGACGTGGCAACACGGACCCATGTAAACAAAGATGTAGATCCAAACAAATCAACAGAAATCAACATTCGCTGTGATCCACACCTCCGGATCCGGGCCTCGAAGGAGTCGCGATGTACGCCGAAGAACGGCAGTCCGCGATCGCGAACGAAGTGCGTTCGCGCGGTCGCGTCTCGGTCGCCGACCTCGCCGCCCGGTTCGCGGTGACCGGCGAGACCGTGCGCCGCGACCTGGCGATTCTGCAGCGCAACGGGTACCTGGTCCGCGTGCACGGAGGCGCCGTCCGTCCCGACGTCGCCGCGGTGATCGACGAGCCCGACCTGATCGTCCGCGAGGAGACCCGCCGCGTGGAGAAGGCTGCGATCGGTGCCGCCGCAGCCCGACTCCTCCCGGCCGACGGCGGATCAGTCCTCATCGACGCCGGCACCACCACACTTCAACTCGCACTCGCCATCCACGGCGACACCCGCCTCACGTACATCACCAACAGCGTGCAGATCGGCGGCATCGTCGCCGAGCTCAGTTCGGCGACGGTCCTGCTGACCGGCGGTCGACTGCGCCCGAAGACCGGAGCTGCGGTCGGTGCGGAGGCGATCGCGATGCTCTCCCGCGTCCGCGCGTCGATCGGCTTCGTCGGCACCAACGCGCTGTCGATCGCCCACGGGCTGTCCACACCCGACTCCGACGAGGCCGCCACCAAGCGCGCCATGATCGCCGCCTGCGCCACCACCGTCGTCGTGGCCGACTCCACCAAGATCAACCGAGAGGAACTCGTGAGCTTCGGAACCCTGGAGGACTTCGACGTCCTCGTCACCGACAGCGGCATCGACCCCGACTTCGCGGAGGATCTACGCGACCACCAGATCGAGGTCGTGATCGCATGATCCTCACCGTCACCGCCAACCCCAGCACGGACCGCACCATCGAGCTGCCCGGCACCCTTGAACGCGGCGGCGTCCACCGCGCCGTCCGCGTCATCGATCAGCCGGGAGGCAAGGGCGTCAACGTCTCCCGCGTGGTCCAGGCGGCGGGTGCGTCGACGCTCGCGGTGCTGCCCGCCCGCGCCGACGACCCCTACCCGGCGTCGCTGACCGCGGTGTCGCTGCCGCACCTGGCGGTGGCCGTCGACGCTCCGGTCCGCACCAACATCACGATCGCCGAGGCCGACGGCACCACCACCAAGATCAACGAGGCCGGCGCCGCGCTCGGCGAGGCCGCGGCCGCCGAGCTGCGGTCGGTGATCCTGGCGCGCGCCGAGACCGCCGACTGGCTGTCGCTGTGCGGCTCGCTGCCCCCGGGTCTGCCCGACACCTGGTACGCCGACCTGGTCCGCGATCTCGGCGACCGTCGCTGCCGCGTGGCCGTCGACACCTCCGGCGCACCCCTGTCGGCGGTCGCCACGACCGACGTCGACCTGCTCAAGCCCAACGCCCACGAACTCGCGGAGATCGCCGGCGGCGACGGCGACGCGATGGAGGCCGCCGCGGCGCAGGGCGACCCGAGCTCGGTCGCCGACGTCGCCCGGATCGTCGCCGACCGGACCGGCGGATCGGTCCTCACCACCCTCGGCGGGTCGGGGGCGCTGCTCACCACGCCCGAGGGCACCTGGTTCGCCACCGCGCCCGCCGTCACCGTTCGCAGCACGGTCGGCGCCGGCGACGCCTCGCTCGCCGGCTACCTGATCGCCCACCTCCGTCTCGCATCCGCCGCCGACCTGCTCCGCAGCGCCGTCGCGCACGGTTCCGCCGCAGCCTCCCTGCCCGGAACGACGCCGCCGACCCCCGACGTCCTCGACGAGGACGGCGTCACCGTCACCCGTCTCTCCTGAATCCCCTCCCGCACCCGCCACGACCCGAAGGCACCACCATGTCCCAACCGATCATCACGCCCGAGCTGGTCCTGCTCGACGGCGATGCAGGCCCCGACGCAGAGTCCGTCATCGGCACCCTCGCCGAGCTCGTCTCGACGGCCGGACGCTCCTCCGACCCGTCCGAGCTCGCCGCCGCCGCACTCGCCCGCGAGACGAAGTCGCCCACCGGCCTGCCGGGCGGCATCGCGATCCCCCACGCGCGCGCCGAGTCGGTGTCCGCCGCCTCGCTCGCGATGGCTCGCCTGGCCCGCAAGGCGGACTTCGGCGCTCCGGACGGCCCCGCCGACATCGTCTTCCTCATCGCGGCCCCCGCGGGTGCCGCGAGCGAGCACATGAAGGTCCTCAGCTCTCTCGCCCGCGCCCTGGTGCGTCCCGAGTTCGTCCAGGCGCTGCGCGACGCCCCGGACGCCGACGCGATCGTCGAGTTGGTCCTCGACGTCACCGCCGACAAGAAGGCTCCCGCGAAGACCCCCGCCGCCGTTCCGGCCGCCGCCTCGGCACCGACCGCCACCACCCGCCCGAAGATCATCGCGATCACCGCCTGCCCCACCGGCATCGCTCACACCTACATGGCGGCGGACGCGCTGAAACTCGCCGCCGAACGCGCGGACGTCGACTTCGAGGTCGAGACCCAGGGATCCACCGGGTCGACGCCCTTCTCCCCGACCACCATCGCCGACGCGGACGCCGTCATCTTCGCGACCGACGTCGGCGTCAAGAACCGCGACCGCTTCGTCGGGAAGCCGGTGGTCGCCTCCGGCGTCAAACGCGCCATCAACGAACCCGACACGATGATCGCCGAGGCCGTCGCCGCGGGCCGCGATCCGAACGCCGCGACGGTCGCCGGCGACGCGCATGCGGCCGCCGAGTCCTCCGCGGCGTCGAGCGTCGGCATCGGCGGCCAGTTGAAGCAGGCGCTGCTGACCGGCGTCAGCTACATGATCCCGTTCGTCGCCGCGGGCGGCCTCCTGATGGCCCTGGGCTTCCTGCTCGGCGGCTACGAGATCGCCAAGAGCACCATCGAGGACGGCACGTCCGACGCCGCGTACTACGCGCTGCACAACAGTCTGTGGGAACTGCCGCCCGGGGGCCTCCTCCAGTACCTCGGCGCTCTGAGCTTCGCGGTCGGCAACCTCGCGATCGGCCTGATGGTCGCGGTCCTGGCCGGTTACATCGCCTACGCGATCGCCGACCGACCCGGCCTCGCACCCGGCTTCACCGCCGGCCTGATCGCCGTCGCGGTCGGTTCGGGCTTCATCGGCGGCCTGGTCGGCGGTCTGCTCGCCGGCGTCGTCGCCCTGTGGCTCTCGCGGCTCCCGTTGCCGCAGTGGGCACGCGGCCTTCAGCCGGTCGTCATCATCCCGCTCGTCGCCACGCTCGTCACCGGCTTCGTGATGTTCGCGCTGCTCGCTCGGCCGCTGTCGTGGGTCAACACCGCCCTCGAGGACCAGCTCAACTCGATGTCCGGCAGTTCCAAGATCATCCTCGGCATCGTCATCGGCCTGATGATGTGCCTCGACCTCGGAGGCCCGGTCAACAAGGCCGCGTACGCCTTCGGCGTCGCGGGTCTGGGCGTCGCCGGCGCAGGCGTGCCCCAGTGGGAGATCATGGCGGCCGTCATGGGCTCGGGCATGGTCCCGCCGCTCGCCCTCGCCCTGGCGACGGCGCTGCGGCCGTCGACGTTCACCGAGCCCGAACGCGAGAACGGCAAGGCCGCCTGGCTGCTCGGCGCGTCGTTCATCTCCGAGGGCGCGATCCCGTTCGCGGCCGCCGATCCCCTCCGCGTGATCCCGTCGATGATGCTCGGCGGCGCCGTGACCGGCGCCCTGTCGATGGCGATGAGCGTTCAGCTCCGCGCCCCGCACGGCGGCGTCTTCGTCCTCTTCGCGATGAACGGCACGTGGTGGAAGTTCCTGATCGCTATCGTGGCGGGTGTGATCGTCTCCGCCATCGCCGTCCTGGCCGCGAAGCAGATCAAACCCAGCACGAAGTAGTCTCTCGACTGAGCTTCACCCACCACCCCTGAGAAAGGCGCATCATGCCCAGCACCACCGTCACCGTCGGCTCCGCAGTCGGACTGCACGCCCGTCCGGCCACCGTCATCTCCGAGGCGGCCACCGCGCTCGGCGTCCCGGTCACGCTCGCCGCCGACGGCGGCGAGCCGGTGGACGCGGGCAGCGCTCTGATGATCATGACCCTGGGCGCCGAGAAGGGCGCGTCGATCACCGTCGAGAGCGAGGATCAGGCCGCCGTCGACCAGATCGCCGCCCTCGTCGCTCAGGACCTCGACGCCGAGTAGTCGGGTCGCTGAGTTCAGACCACGAGGTCGCTCAGCACTCAGACCACCAGGTCGCTCAGCTCCGCAGCCAACGCCGAAGGCATCCGCACATGAACGCGGGTGCCTTCGGCGTTGTGGTCGGTGTCCAGCACGTGCGCCTGCTGATGCAGGCGGGCGATCACCTCGCCGCGCGCGAACGGAATCTGCAGGACGGCGTCGACGTCGTCGCGCTGCAGGAACTCGGTGATGGCCCGGAACAGGTCGTCGAGGCCCTCGCCGGTGCGGGCGGACACGAACTGCGCGTCGGGGTACTCCGCACGCAACGCGGCCATGGTGATCCCGTCGACGGCGTCGATCTTGTTGATGACGAGCATCTCCGGCGGCGCGGGCAGCTTCTCCTCGGCGAGCACGTCGCTGAGGACCTGCCGCACGGCCGAGATCTGGTTGCCCGGGAAGGGATCCGCGCCGTCGACGACGTGCACCAGCAGGTCGGCCTCCATCGCCTCCTCCAACGTCGAGCGGAACGCCTCGACGAGCTGGGTCGGCAGGTGTCGCACGAAGCCGACGGTGTCGGTGAAGACCACCTCGTGGCCGTCCGCGAGCTCGGCGCGGCGTGTGGTGGGGTCCAGGGTCGCGAACAGGGCGTCCTGGACCAGCACACCGGCGCCGGTCATCGCGTTGACCAGGCTCGACTTGCCCGCGTTGGTGTAGCCGACCACCGTGAGGCCGGGCACGCCGCCGCGGCGCCGGGCGGCGCGCTTCACCGTGCGCGCGGTCTTCATCCCCCGGATCTCCTTGCGGATCTTGGCCATCCGCTCACGGATCCGGCGGCGGTCGGTCTCGATCTTGGTCTCACCGGGACCGCGCAGGCCCACACCGCCGTTGCTGCCCGCACGACCGCCGGCCTGGCGCGACATGGACTCGCCCCAGCCGCGCAGCCTCGGCATCATGTACTCCATCTGCGCGAGCGCCACCTGCGCCTTGCCCTCCCTGGAGGTGGCGTGCTGGGCGAAGATGTCGAGGATCAGCGCGGTGCGGTCGACGACCTTCACCTTCACGACCTTCTCGAGCGCGGTCAGCTGTGCCGGGGTCAGTTCACCGTCGCAGATGACGGTGTCGGCACCGGTCGCGACCACCACCTGCCGCAGTTCGTCGGCCTTGCCGGAGCCGATGTACGTGGCGGGGTCGGGTTTGCTCCGTCGTTGGATCAGTGCGTCGAGAACGGTGGATCCGGCGGTCTCGGCGAGGGCTGCGAGCTCGGCCATGCTGGCCTCGGCCGCGGCCGCGCTGCCGGAGAGCCACACGCCGACGAGGACCACCTGCTCCAGGCGGAGTTGTCGTTGTTCGACCTCCGTGATGTCCTGCAGTTCGGTCGACAGGCCGACGACGCGCTGGAGGGACGCACGCTCGTCGAGTTGGAGTTCGCCCGTGGTCGGTGTCTCATTGGTCAGTTCAGTCATAGGTACGACCATTGTGCCCCGCCGGACGCAGCGAACGCACCCGAGTTTTCCGCGGTCAGTCCGCCCAGCCGGCCAGGAGCTCGCCGCGGGCGACGAGCTTCGACGGACCGCGGAGGACCGCGCGGCCGTCGGCGAGCGACACCGTGACGTCACCGCCCGGCACCGTCAGTCCGACGGTGCCCTCGGTGCGGTCGACGCTCGCCAGCGCAGCGGCGGCGGCCGCGACGAGACCGGTGCCGCACGATCGGGTCTCTCCGACACCGCGTTCGTAGACGCGCATCCAGGCGTGGAAGTCCACTCCGTCCACGTCGGACGGCTGCAGCGGGGTCACGAGTTCCACGTTGGCGCCGTTCGGGAACGCCGTCCGGTCGATGTCGGGAGCCGCCGTCAGGTCGAGCGCGCGGAGCGCGTCGGGGGTCAGTCCGTCGACGACGCACGCGAGATGCGGGTTGCCGACGTCGACCATCTCGCCCACCAGGTGCAGCCCGGCGACGGCGGTCTTCGACGGTCCGCCGAGGACCACGTCGCCCATCGCGACGCTGACCTCGGCGTCGACGCCGTCCGCGCGGTGGATGGTGACCGGGCGTCCGCCCGCGCGTGAGCCGACGGTGAAGTGGTCGCTGTCGACGAGTTCGGCGCTGCGGCAGAAGTGGGCGAACACCCGCACTCCGTTGCCGCACATCTCGGCGATGGAGCCGTCGGCATTGCGGTAGTCCATGAACCAGTCGACGCCGGACACCCCGTCGGGGAGGCGGTCCAGAACGCCTTCGGCCACGAGTGCTCCCGCGGTCGCCACGCGGAGGACGCCGTCAGCGCCGATCCCCCGCTGCCGGTCGCAGAGCGCCGCGGTCAGTTCCGCGGTGAATTCGATCTGGGCGTACGTGTCGGGCAGAATCACGAAGTCGTTCTGCGTTCCGTGACCCTTCACATAGGTCAGCGCCGGAAGTGTAGTCACCAGGCCATGTTACGCGGGGCCCGACGTCAGTCCGCGTCGAGCGCCCGCAACGCGTCGCCGAGCAGCGCGGGCGCCGCGGCGTCGAGCCACACGGCACGGGGGTCTCGACGGAACCACGACCGTTGCCTGCGCACGTAGCGCCGGGTGCCGAAGAAGGTCCGCTCCTCCGCCTCGTCGAGTCCGTACTCGCCGTCCAGGAAGGCCAGCACCTGCGCGTAGCCGATGGCGCGCGACGCGGTCCGTCCCTCGCGGAGGCCGCACGCGCAGAGCGCCTCCACCTCCTCGACCAGGCCGGCCTCGAACATCGCGGCCGTCCGCAGCCGAATCCGCTCGTCGAGGGCGTCCCGGTCCCGGTCGAGGGTCAGGATCCTGGTTCCCCAGCGCGGTTCGCCGATCGTCGGCGCGGAGGCCGCGAACGGCCGCCCGGTGATCTCGACGACCTCCAGGGCGCGCACGATACGGCGGCCGTCCGAGTCGAGGATCGTGGCGGCCGCGGCGGCGTCGACCTCCGCCAGTCGCGTGTGCAGCGCGAGGGGCCCGATCTCCGCGAGCTGCGCTTCGTAGCGGGCGCGGACGTCGGGGTCGGTGGCCGGGAACTCCCAGTCGTCGAGGAGGCCTTGGATGTACATCATCGAGCCGCCGACGATGATCGGCGTGCGCCCGGCGGCCAGCAGTCGTTCGACGTCGGCGGTGGCGGCGGCCTTGTACCCGGCGACGGTCGCCGTCTCGGTCACGTCGAGGACGTCGAGCTGGTGGTGCGGGATGCCGCGCCGCTCGGCGATCGAGAGTTTCGCGGTGCCGATGTCCATGCCGCGGTACTGCTGCATCGCGTCGACGTTGACGATCTCCCCGTCGAGTCGTTCGGCGAGGTCGAGGGCGAGGTCGGACTTGCCGCTCGCCGTCGGACCGATCACCGCCACCGGCGCGGTCACGATTGCGGCACCCACAGTGCGACGGAGTAGCCGACGCCGAACGGCGCTCCCGAATACCGGACCGACGAGTCGCAGGCGACGTCTGCGCACAGGGCAGCGAGGACCTGCCATGCGGCACGACCGCCGACGCCGTCGGCGACGCATTCCTCGGCACCCAGACCGGTCAGGGCCGCACAGTCCGCAGCACCCAGCGCCGCGTCGATCCGAGCCTGGAGCGCCACGGCGCTCGCGCGCTCCCCTCCGCCCGGTGCGGTCCGAGAGAGGGCGGTGGCCCCGTCCGCGACCACGAGAACTCCGATCGGTTCGGGCGACGCCTCGATCTCGGCTGCCAGTCGGGCCCCGATCGCCCGGCACTCCTGCGCCGTCGCCGCGGCGTCGACCACGACCGGTGTCACCGTCGTGTCACCGCCCGACTGCCCGCGGACCCATCCGGCGATCAGCATGGACAGCGGCAGCGGCACGGTGCCCGCGCCGGCCTCGCCGCCCAACTCGACGCGAACCGGCACGCCGTAGGCGCCGAAGTCGCCGAAGCGCCGATAGTCGGCAGCAGCTGCCGGAGCGCTCGCGCCGTCGGCGGCCCCGACCGCGATCCAGCGCGTCGCCGCCTGCCCGAGCCGATCGCCGACCGCCCGGACGGCGTCGCGAACGGGCGCGGTGTCGACGGCGGCCGGACCGGCCAGTTCGGGAACCAGCAGCGGCGCGCTGGGGACAATCGCAAGCAGGGCAAGCACGGCACCGACGCTACCGGGGCGCAGGCGAATCCGAATCTCTCGGGGTGAATGTTGCGGCCACGGCCCATGACGCGCGCCCGCCCTGCTTGAATGAAGCACGTAGTGATGGGCAGCCGTGCCGCGCGGCGAAGACGAGTATGAGGATGAGGCATGACTAACCCGACCGACCCGAACGCATCCACCCCGAAGCCCGGCCCCAAGCCCGGCCCACGTCCGGGTCCCGGACCGCGACCCGCGGTTCCCGTCCATCCCGTCCCGGTCTCCGCCCCCGACGTCTTCGGGCGCATCGATGAGAACGGCGGCGTGTGGCTCAAGACCGCGAACGGTGAGCGCCAGATCGGATCGTGGCAGGCTGGCACCGTCGAGGAGGGGCTCGCGCACTTCGCTCGCAAGTTCGCCGACATGGCCACCGAGGTCGAGATCCTCGAGGAACGTCTCACCGCTCGATCCGGCGACCCCAAGAAGACTCAGGCCACCGCGGCACACCTCCTCGCCGAACTCCCCGACGCGCAGGTGATCGGCGACGTCGACGGCCTCGCCGCCCGGCTGACCGCGATCGTCGCCGGCGCGGACGATGTGGCGCAGGAGGTCCGCGAGGAACGCGAGTCCGCGCGCGCGTCGGCCATCGCACGCAAGGAGAAGCTCGCCGCCGAAGCCGAGAAGATCGGCGCGGAGGGCACCTCGTGGAAGGCCGGCGGTGACCGCCTGCGCGCCATCCTGGAGGAGTGGAAGACGATCCGCGGCATCGACCGCAAGACCGACGACGCCCTGTGGCGTCGCTACTCGAAGGCCCGGGACGCGTTCAACCGACGACGCGGCGCCCACTTCGCCGACCTCGATCGTGAACGGGCGGGCGCGAAGGTCCGCAAGGAGGAGTTGATCGCCGAAGCGGAAGCGCTGTCGAACTCCACCGACTGGGGTGCCACCGCGGGCAGGTTCCGCGAACTCCTGGCCGAGTGGAAGGCCGCCGGTCGCGCTCCGCGCGATTCCGACGAGGCGCTGTGGGTCCGGTTCAAGGCCGCGCAGGACGTGTTCTTCCAGGCCCGCAACGCCGTCAACTCCGAGCGCGACGCCGAGTTCGCGGAGAACGCGAAAGCGAAGATCGCACTCCTGGACGAGGCCGAGAAGCAGATCGATCCTGCCAAGGACCTCGAGGCCGCTCGCCGCGACTTCCGCACCTTCCGCGAGAAGTGGGACGAGATCGGGAAGGTCCCCCGCGAGCAGATGAGCAAGTTGGAGGGCCGCGTCCGCGCGCTGGAGAAGCGTCTGCGGGCCGAGGAGGACGCCGACTGGGCGCGCACCGACCCCGAAGCGCAGGCGCGGGCCGCTCAGTTCACCGAACGCGCCGACAAGCTGGAGGAGCAGGCGCAGAAGGCGCAGGACTCCGGTAAGGACCGCGACGCCGCGGACCTGCGGAAGCAGGCCGCGCAGTGGCGCGAGTGGGCCACCGCGGCGCACTCGGCTCTGTCGGACCGCTAGTGCGGCCGTCGAACGAGTCTCCCCGAAGCCGCCCTCAACGCCCGGGTCCGGGCCGCCTACCACGCCGTTTCCGATGAGGCACGCGCCGAGAAGGTCGCGAAGCAACACGGCCGAGGGAAGCAGACGGCGCGGGGACGCGTCGCGTTCCTCGCGAACGGCGGCTTCCACGAGTTCGGCGCGCTGGCCGGGCCGGGCCCCGCACAGCAGGGCGCCGCTCCCCTCGTCGCGCCGGGCGACGGGGTCGTGACGGGCATCGGCTACATCGACGGACGTCCGGCGGCGATCGCCGCGTTCGACTTCACCGTGCTCGGCGGCAGCAACGGTGCGACGGGGATGGCCAAACTCGACCGGTGCGCCGAACGCGCTCTGCTCGACGAGATCCCCTCGTCATGCTGATGGACGGCGGCGGGCACCGGATGCAGGAGGCGCTCGACTTGCGCCTCGCGGCACCCGGGTCGCAGCTCCTCCTGCGTTTGACGGACCTGTCCGGACACGTGCCGTTGGTCGCCGCGATGATGGGGCCCGGCTTCGGCGCGCCCGCCAACATCTCCGCGAGCTGTGACTTCGTGACGATCGTGCGCGGTACCGGGACGATCGGCCTCTCGTCCGCTCCCCTGGTCCAGGCCGCGACCGGCGAGACCATGACCAACGAGGAGATCGGCGGCGCCGATCTGCAGGCGGAGCGAGGCGTCGTCGACGTGGTCGCCGACGACGAGCAGGAAAGCGCTCGACGCGATTCGCGCGTACCTCAGTTATCTGCCGCCGTCGGCCGGCGGTGAACCGCTGGTCACGCCCGGGCCGCACCGGCCGGGCGACGGTGCCGACGCGATCGACACCATGATTCCCGCATCCATGCGGCAGGCGTACGACGTCGTCGAGGTCATCGAGGCGATCGCCGACGTGGACACCGTCTTCGAACTCAAGCGCACCCACGCCCCGAACGTGGTCACCGCGCCGTTGCGTGTGAACGGCCGCCCCTGGGCGTGGTCGCGAATCAGCCGCGCGTCCACGCCGGCGCCCTCGACGCCCACGCCTGCGAGAAGGCGGCGCACTTCGTCGCGGTCTGTGACGCGTTCGGGCTGCCGATCCTGGTCCTCATCGACCTTCCCGGCTTCCTCGTCGGGGCCGGCGCGGAGGAGTCGAACCTGGTCCGACGCAGTGCCCGACTCGGCTACGAACTGGGCAGCGCGACGGTGCCGAGGTTCGTGATCGTCACCCGCAAGGCGTACGGCGCCGCCTACATCGCGATGGGCGGCGGACGCAGCATCCACGCCGACCTGTCGCTCGCGTGGCCCACAGCGGAGATCTGGCCTTCCGGTCGCAGTACGAGTCGGCGCCCGACCCGGCCTCCGCGCGCGCGCCGACCTGATCACGCTGTTCAAGGCCAACGTGGACCCGCTGCTCGCGGCGGACGGATTCGGCATCGACGACGTGGTGCTCCCCTCCGACACCCGGCCGATGCTGGCGGAGGCGCTGCGGCGGGTGAAACGCCGCCCGCCCCGCGTGCCGACCAAGCGGCGGTCGATCTCGCCGATCTGACCCGGTGCCGCAGGCGAGGAGTCAGGCCTCCGGCGTCTCGCCGGGAGTCTGGTCCTCGTCACTCTTCTCGGCATCGGCACCGCTCGCCGGTGCGCTCTTCGGCGCCACCGGGTGCTGCAGCGACATGCCGAACGCCTCGCGGCGGGCGGCCTCGGCGCGACGGTCCTCGGCGACCTGCAGGTGGTAGGTGCTGCGGTTCCACACGACTCGACCCCAGTGGAAGACGAGCGCCATCGCGACGAACCAGCCCAGGTACAGGCCGATGCCCGCCCCGGTGGGGGTGTCGATGTCGTGGACACCGACGGTGTTGCGCGTCCAGACCGCCAACAGACCGGCCACCGAGGAGATACACGTGCCCGCGAGGGCGACCAGCGCGAGCACCCAGCGGCGGGTCACCAGCGCGAGGCCGGAGAAGCCGATCGCGAAGATCACCAGGAGGTACACGAAGATCGTCGACGGGAGCTTGATGGCCTCGGCCTGCGCCTTGCTCGACATCGTCAGAACGTCGAGCCCGGTGGCCTCGCCCGCGTGCGGGAGCACCAGGGACACCATCGCGACGAGCACGCCGACGGCGACGACGAGCGCGCGGGCGCCCGGGTCGATCTCGCCGGCGACCTTCTTCTCGGCCTTGCGCAGTTCCTTCTCGTACTCGTTGAAGGTTCCGGCTTCTTGCTTGTTCATGTCAGGTCTCCCATTCCGCAGGCGCTGACCGGCGCGTCGACTGCTGTGGCTCCGATGGTCGGCATGCCGAGTCCCACGCCGACCGGTGGCGTGGTGGGCTTGGTGCCCGCTTCGTGTGCGTCGCCCGCCCGGGTGCGACGGTGACTGTGCACTCCGGAGTCGGCGATCAGGTGATGGGGTGCGGCGTCCGTGATCGTCACGGTCACGACGTCGCCGGGACGGATGTCGGGGGCGCCGCGGAAGTGGACCAGGCGGCCGTCGCGGGCACGACCGGTCATGCGTCCGGTCTCGGAGTTCTTCCGGCCCTCGCCCGCCGAGACCAGCAGTTCGGCGTCGGAGCCCACGAGCTCCGTGTTGGCCTCCAGGCAGATCCGCTCCTGCAGGGCGATCAGCCGCTGGTAGCGCTCGGTGACGACCTCGGGCGGGACCTGGTCGGCCATGGTGGCGGCCGGGGTGCCCGGTCGCGGCGAGTACTGGAAGGTGAACGCACTGGAGAAGCGCGCCTTCTCGACGACGGACAGGGTCTCGGCGAAGTCCTCCTCGGTCTCGCCGGGGAAGCCGACGATGATGTCGGTGGTGATGGCCGCATGCGGCATCGCCTCCCGCACCCGGTCCAGGATGCCGAGGTACTTCGACTGCCGGTAGCTGCGGCGCATCGCGCGCAGCACGCGGTCGGAACCGGACTGGAGCGGCATGTGCAGCTGTGGGCAGATGTTCGGGGTCTGCGCCATCGCCTCGATCACGTCGTCGGTGAACTCGGCGGGATGCGGCGAGGTGAAACGCACGCGCTCCAGGCCCTCGATGGTGCCGCACGCGCGCAGCAGGTCGGCGAAGGCGCCCCGATCACGTGGGACGGCCGGGTCGGCGAACGACATGCCGTAGGCGTTCACGTTCTGGCCGAGGAGGGTCACCTCCAGGACGCCCTGGTCGACGAGCGCCTGAACCTCGGCGAGGATGTCGCCGGGGCGACGGTCCACCTCTTTGCCGCGCAGTGACGGAACGATGCAGAAGGTGCAGGTGTTGTTGCAGCCGACGGAGATCGACACCCATCCCGAGTACGCCGAGTCACGTCGCGCGGGCAGCGTCGACGGGAAGCGATCGAGGGAGTCGAGGATTTCGACCTGGGCCTCCTCATTGTGGCGGGCGCGCTCCAGCAGCACCGGAAGCGATCCGATGTTGTGGGTGCCGAACACCACGTCGACCCAGGGCGCTCGCTTGAGGACGACGTCCTTGTCCTTCTGCGCCAGGCAGCCGCCGACGGCGATCTGCATGCCGGGCCGCGCCTCTTTCACCGGCGCCAGGTGCGACAGGTTGCCGTACAGCTTGTTGTCGGCGTTCTCGCGCACGGCGCACGTGTTGAAGACCACGAGGTCCGCGTCGTCGCCGTCGGCCGCGGCGACGTAACCGGCGTCCTCCAGGAGACCCGCGATCCGTTCGGAGTCATGGACGTTCATCTGACATCCGTACGTTCGGACCGAGTAGGAACGTACGGCAGGAACCGACATGTCGGTCGCCTGATGGCGGGGGGCCTCAACACTCACACCTCTAAGATTACGTGCCGATGCAAATCCGCCCACGTCACACTTGTCGGGACACTACGTTGTACCCATGGCCGACTCGAATGTCACACCCATGATCTCAATGAAGAACGTGCAGAAGCATTTCGGAGATCTGCACGTTCTTCGCGATATCGACTTGGAGGTACCGAAGGGCCAGGTGGTGGTCGTCCTCGGCCCGTCGGGCTCGGGCAAGTCCACACTGTGCCGCACCATCAACCGGTTGGAGCCGATCGACAGCGGCGAGATCCGCATCGAAGGGTCGCTGCTGCCCGACGAGGGCAAGGACCTCGCGAAGCTCCGCGCCGACGTCGGCATGGTCTTCCAGTCGTTCAACCTGTTCTCGCACAAGACGATCCTGGAGAACGTCACGCTGGGCCCCATCAAGGTCCGCAAGGCGGCCAAGTCGGATGCGGAGAAGCGTGCGGGCGAACTGCTCGACCGGGTCGGTGTCGGTACCCAGCGCGACAAGTACCCCGCCCAGCTGTCCGGCGGTCAGCAGCAGCGCGTCGCGATCGCGCGGTCGCTCGCCATGTCGCCGAAGGTCCTCCTCTTTGACGAGCCGACCTCGGCGCTGGACCCCGAGATGGTCTCCGAGGTGCTCGACGTGATGGTGTCCCTCGCCAAGGAGGGCATGACGATGGTGGTGGTGACCCACGAGATGGGCTTCGCCCGGAAGGCCGCCGACCGCGTGATCTTCATGGCGGACGGTCAGATCGTCGAGGACACCGATCCGGAGAGCTTCTTCACGGCACCGAAGTCCGACCGCGCCAAGGACTTCCTCTCCAAGATCCTGGGAGGCTGAGGCCGTGAACGTGCAACGGACCACGCGACTGTCACGAAGCCGTCGGCTGATCGCCGTCGGCGCGGTCGTCGCAATGATCGCGGCCCTGATCGCAGGGTGTGGCAGCTCCGATCCCCGCAACCTGATCGAATCCATCAAGAGCGGACACGTGGTGCTCGGCACCAAGTACGACCAGCCGGGAATGGGACAGCAGAACCCCGACGGCTCGGTGGTGGGCTTCGACCCCACGGTGTCGGAGTTCGTGGTGAATCACATCGCCGACAAGCTCGGTGTCGCCCATCCGGAGATCACCTGGCGTGAGACGCCGTCCGCGCAGCGCGAGACGTTGATCGGCAACGGCGAGGTCGACATGATCTCCGCGACCTACTCGATCAACGAGGCTCGCTCGAAGAAGGTGGCGTTCGCCGGACCGTACCTGGTGACCTACCAGGGCCTGCTGGTGCGCGCGGACGACACGTCGCTGACCTCGCTGACCGATCTGGACAAGGGCAAGAAGCTCTGCTCGGTGAGCGGTTCCACGTCGGCGCAGAATGTGAAGGCCCAGCTCTCGGGCGTGCAGTTGCAGGAGTACGACTCCTACTCGTCGTGCGTGGAAGCACTGCGGCGCGGCAAGGTCGACGCCCTCACCACCGACGAGACCATCCTGGCCGGCTACGCGAACAAGTACCCGGGCGAGTTCAAGCTCGTGTCGATGACGTATCCGAAGAACGCCTGCGTCAAGGGCAAGCTGAAGAAGAAGGGCGCCCCCTTCTCCACCGAGCGCTACGGCATCGGTATGGCGAAGGACTACCCGGCCGCCGTCACCGAGGCGAATGAGGCCGTCACCGCCATGCTTCAGCCGAAGGCCGGTTCCACCGAGTCACCGTGGAGCACCGCCCTCCGCTCGTCCCTCGGCGACAGCATCGTCGACGAATGGATCGCCCGGGCCGACGCCCCCGAGTCGGGATACAAGCTCCTCCCGACCGTCGGCGACCTGGACTTCCTGACCTCGCCCGGCACCCCCTGCGAAGGAGACTCCTAGATGTCCACACTGTGGGAGAGCATGGGCCCGGCACTGTGGCCCGCGTTCTGGATCACCATCAAACTGACCTTCTACTCGGCGATCGGCTCCCTGATCTGGGGCGTGCTCCTCGCCGGCATGAAGGTGTCCCCCGTCCCGGTGATGCGCGGCTTCGCGACGGTCTACGTCAACGTCGTCCGCAACACCCCGCTCACGCTGATCATCATCTTCTGCTCCATCGGCCTGTATCAGAATCTCGGACTGGCCTTGGCTCCGGACAATGCGACGTTCATCGAGAGCAACAACTTCCGGCTCGCCGTGCTCGGCTTCATCCTCTACACCTCGACGTTCGTGTGCGAGACGCTCCGAGCCGGTTTCAATACCGTGCCGATCGGTCAGGCGGAGGCCGCCCGCTCACTCGGGCTGTCGTTCCCGCAGGTGTTCGGACTCATCGTCCTGCCGCAGGCGTTGCGCACGGTGATCGCACCGCTCGGCTCGGTCCTGATCGCCCTCACCAAGAACACGACGATCGCCTCGGTGATCGGCGTCAGTGAGGCCGCGTTGCTGATGAAGTCGGAGTTGGAGACCAACGGCGACCAGATCCTGGTGATCTTCGCGATCATCGCCGTGGGCTTCATGATCATCACGCTCTCCGAGGGAGCCTTCTTCGGCTGGGCGGCCAAGCGATGGGCGGTCAAGCGATGAGCAACCAGTCGACTGTTCTGTACGACGCTCCCGGCCCACGGGCCCGGGCACGCAATCGGATCACCGCCGTCGTCTTCGTCGTCATCGTGGTGGCGGCGCTCGGGTACATGGTCTCCGTGTTGGCCGACAACGGTCAGTTCGCCGCCGAGAAGTGGGACCCGTTCACCGTCGGCGGCACCTGGACCACCTGGATTCTTCCCGGACTGTGGGGAACACTGAAGGCCGCGTTCGTCTCGATCGTCCTGGCATTGATCATCGGAGCGTTCCTCGGTATCGGGCGCATGTCCGACCACAAGTGGGTTCGCATGGTCTCCGGGTTCATCGTGGAGGTCTTCCGCGCACTCCCGGTGCTGATCCTGATGTTCTTCGCGTACTTCCTGTTCGCCAAGTACGCGGTGGTGCCGTCGTCGCAGCTGTCGTTCGCCGCGGTCGTCTTCGGTCTGACCCTGTACAACGGTTCGGTGATCGCGGAGATCCTCCGCGCAGGCATCCAAGCCGTTCCGCGCGGACAGAGTGAAGCCGCTCAGTCGATCGGTCTGCGGAAGTCGCAGATGATGCGGATGATCCTGCTCCCCCAGGCGGTCACCGCCATGCTGCCCGCGTTGATCTCACAGATGGTCATCGCCTTGAAGGACAGCGCACTGGGCTACGCCTTCGGCTACATCGAGGTGGTCCGGTCCGGCATCGTCTCGGCGTCGTACTGGGGCAACTATCTACCGTCCCTGGTGGTCGTGGCGATCATCATGATCGTCATCAACTTCTGCCTCACCGGATTCGCCAACTACCTGGAACGCCGGCTCCGTCGAGGCCGACGCAAGACCAATGCGCCGGACCCCGACGTCGCCGAGCTGGAGACCATGGAGAACGTTCCGGGGTTCAACAAGATCGGCTAGCGTTGTCGAGCACTTCCTTGACGACCGATCCGACGATGTCGGGCGGGAAGCCTCGTCGACCGAGAGCTCCGGCCAGCCTGCGATAGGCCTTGGCCCGGACCTCGCGGTCGGCGAGCTCCTCGCCAGACACCCGCAGCTTCTTCTCCGCGAGCCGGACTGCGTTGGCACGCTCGTCCTCCGGATCGATCTGGGCGAGCGCCTGCGCGGCGACCTCCTCGTCGATGCCCTTGACCCGCAGTTCACGTTTGAGCGCCACGCGACCCCGGCCGGAGTACAGGTGACGCGACCGCACCCACTCGTCGGCGAACTCGGCGTCGTCGAGCAGGCCGGCCTTGTCGAGGCGCGTCAGCGTGGTCTCCACCTCGTCGGCGGTGAACTCACGCTTCTCGAGGCGCTCGCGCATCTCGGCCCGACTCCGGGCCCGGGTCCCCAGGAGCCGCAAGGCGGCGTCCCAGGGAGACGGTCCGGGGGCGGTCATCAGAAGTCGACGGGCTCGGGTGCGATGGCGTCGGCGTCGTCCTTCGGACGGCCGATGCCGAGCTTGTCCTTGATCTTGCCTTCGATCTCGTCGGCGATGTCCGGGTTGGCCAGCAGGAACTTGCGGGCGTTCTCCTTGCCCTGTCCCAGCTGGTCGCCCTCGTAGGTGAACCACGAACCGGACTTGCGGATGAAGCCCTCGGCCACGCCGAGGTCGATCAGCGAGCCCTCGCGGCTGATGCCGTGGCCGTAGAGGATGTCGAACTCGGCCTGCTTGAAGGGCGGGGCCACCTTGTTCTTGACGACCTTGACGCGGGTGCGGTTGCCGACGGCCTCGGTGCCGTCCTTCAGGGTCTCGATGCGACGAACGTCCAGGCGGACCGACGAGTAGAACTTCAGCGCCTTGCCGCCGGTCGTGGTCTCCGGCGAGCCGAACATGACGCCGATCTTCTCACGCAGCTGGTTGATGAAGATGGCGGTGGTGTTCGAGTTGTTGAGACCCGAGGTCATCTTGCGCAGCGCCTGGCTCATGAGGCGGGCCTGCAAGCCGACGTGACTGTCGCCCATCTCGCCCTCGATCTCGGCCTTCGGAACCAGTGCGGCCACCGAGTCGACGACCAGGATGTCGAGAGCACCCGAGCGGATCAGCATGTCCGCGATCTCCAGCGCCTGCTCACCGGTGTCGGGCTGCGACACCAGCAGGGCGTCGATGTCGACGCCGAGTTTGGCGGCGTACTCCGGGTCGAGGGCGTGCTCGGCGTCGATGAAGGCGGCGATGCCGCCCGCTGCCTGAGCGTTCGCGACCGCGTGGAGTGCGACGGTGGTCTTACCCGAGGACTCCGGACCGTAGATCTCGACGACGCGGCCGCGAGGCAGTCCGCCGATGCCGAGTGCGATGTCGAGTGCCACCGAACCGGTCGGAATCACCTCCATCGGCGCGCGGGCGTCCTCACCGAGGCGCATCACCGAGCCCTTGCCGAAATTCTTGTCGATCTGCGCGAGCGCAAGATCCAGTGCCTTCTGCCGATCAGTGCCTGCCATCGGTCTCTCCTCCGGATGTCTCTAGCCGTGGGCCAGAACGTTCTCTGCTGTCGTGACCACACATTAGGAGCAGGGTCTGACAATTCTGCTTCGCGCGGTCATTGATTAGACGCACCAGAGCACGCTCCGGTTCCATCACAGGATAGCGAACAGATGTTCGAGTTCAATTCGACACGCGGAACGGCGCGTCACCAGCGTTCCGCGGGGACGTCGAGTTCGCGGCACAGAGCCCGCCAGACGAGCTTCGGATCCACGCCGTCATCGATCGCCTCCAGGCCGGTCCGACTGCCCAATTCGACCAGGACCAGGTCTTTCAGCAGTCCGTCGGCTCGGCGGCGGCCGAACTCCAACTCGGTGAGCTCGGTGAACTCCGTCAAACGCATGCAGCCATTCTCCACGATCGGTGCACGACGGTCACCGGGTCGACCGTCGATGAAGAGGTTTTCGCGACACGCCGGGCCGCCGCCGCGTAGGCGGGATCGTCGAGGACCGCGATGATCGCCTCGGACAGCGATTCCACGGTGGCCGGCCGGACCAGGCGCCCGCAGCCGATCCGCTGAACGCGGTTCGCGAGCTCCCACTGGTCCCCCCCGCCCGGCACCGTCACCACGGGAACCGACGCCCGCAGCGCCTTCGCGAGCATGCCGTGGCCGGCACCGCAGACCACCAGATCCGCCTCGTCCAGGATCTCGTCCTGCCGTGCAGTGGCCGCGACCATCCCGTCGGGCACCCGGTCGCCCACCGGCGGCACCAGGGCCGAGTACACCACCCGCACCGGACGGGTCCGTTGCAGGTCGGCCAGGGCGGCCAACGTCAGCGCTCCCATGTCGCCGGCTCCGGTCGCCGCCGTCGACGGCGCCACCACGATCAGCGGGCCGTCGCCGACCGGTCGATCGAAGATCGCATCCGTCGGTTCGAACAGCAGCGGCCCGACGATGTGCGTGCGCTCCGGCCAGTCCGGGCGCGGCACCTCCAGACCGGGCAGGGTCGCGACGAGCCTAGCGATCGGCTGCGCGTCGTCGTGCAGTTCGATGCCCGACCGCGCCGCACGACGTTGGCGGCGTCCCTTGGCGACCGCGCGGTCCGCCCCGGCGCGCAGCATCACATCCCGCAAACGGCCCACCGGCCCGGTTCCGGCCGCCATGCCCGCGCCGATCGGCGGGAGTCCGCGCGACTGCTCGTACAACGGGTGCGGCGACAGCTCGATCCACGGAAGCCCTGCCAGTTCGGCGGCCCAGCCGCCGGCGATCGTGATGACGTCGCTGATCACCAGATCGACATCCTGCAGTGCCAGCTCGGGTGCGAGCTCGAGAGCCATCCGCGCGGCGCGGACACTCAGTTTGGCACCGGCATCGTCGTCGTCCTCCCCCGGACGCGCGGCGAGCCCCGGCAACGGGCGGACGTCGAGGCCGCGCTGCTGCGCGATCGCGGTCCACCGTTCACCGGTGTAGACGATCACCCGGTCGCCGGCCTCGCGAAGCGCAGTGGCCAGGCCCAGCGCCGGGAATGCATGCCCGGCGTCGGACCCGGCCACGATCGCAACGGTCGGGGTGGCGACGCTCAGCGTCAGTTCGACTCCGGCGTCTGCGCCTGGGTCGGAGCCTGCGGCACCTGCGGCGCCGGGGCCGCGGCCCCCGCCGACTGGCCCGGGTTCAGGGCGCCGCCGCCCATGCTGGCGCGGATCTGCTCCAGCCGAGCGTGACCGGCCATCTGCACACCGGCTGCCTCGACCTCGGCCATCCGGCCGGCGACGCTGCCCTTCGCGAGTTCGGCGGATCCGAGCGCATTGGCGTAGCGGCGTTCGATCTTGTCGCGGACCTGCTCCAGGTTCGGCGTGTTGCCGGGAGCCGCCAGCTCGCTCATCTGGTTCAGCGACTTGGAGACCTGCTCCTGCATCTTCGCCTGCTCCAGCTGGCTCAGCAGCTTGGAGCGCTCGGCCAGCTTCTGCTGCAGCGACATCGCGTTGCGCTCCACCGCCTGCTTGGCCTGCGCTGCGGCCTGCAACGACTGGTCGTGCAGAACCTTCAGGTCTTCGACGTTCTGCTCCGCTGTCACCAGCTGCGCGGCGAACGCCTCGGCGGCGTTGGTGTACTCGGTCGACTTCGCGGCGTCGCCCGCGGCCGCGGCCTGATCGGCGAGCGTCAGCGCCTGCCGGGTGTTGCCCTGCAGCTTCTCGATCTCCTCGAGCTGACGGTTCAGCCGCATCTCCAACTGGCGCTGATTGCCGATGACGGCGGCCGCCTGCTGCGACAGTGCCTGATGCTGACGCTGCGCGTCCTCGATCGCCTGCTGGATCTGCACCTTGGGGTCTGCGTGCTCGTCGATCTTCGCATTCCCCAGCGCCATCATGTAATTCCAGAACTTCACAAATGGGTTGGCCATCGGTCTTCCAAACTCCTCGTTACGCGGGTCGCGTCGGTCTCGTGATCACGCGGCGGCCAGTGCCGTAGCAACACCCGCGCCGTCCACCGAATCTTCCTGGGGGGCAATGACTTCGACGAGAGTGTCGGTAGCGTTCGCGGCGACGTCGGCCGGGCGCAGCACACCCGCGACCTGAAACAGCATGTCGCCGATCTGAACGTCAAGGGCCTCGCAGATCGACGCCAACAACTCGCTCGACGCCTCCTTCTGGCCGCGCTCGACCTCCGAAAGATAGCCGAGCGACACCCTCGCGTTGGTCGAGACCTCACGGAGAGTGCGTCCCTGCCCGGTCCGAACTCGGCGCAGTTCATCGCCGATCGCCTCACGCAAGAGCAGTGTCACGCGCGGTCCTCCCTGCCTGTCATCATCAAGCCAATCATCGTCAAAGCCTGTGCCGTCGACCCTAGCGGAATTCGCCACCGAACGCCGCTCGCATCCATGCAACGTATACCGCTCACACGACATTCCTGCGCCGCAACGCCAACGCCCGCCACACGTAGTCGACGCCGGTCGCCACCGTCGCCACCAGCGCCGCGATCATCAGCACCCACGCGGCCGTGTGCCAGCCGCCCGACAGCGGCAGCACGAACAGGCCGATCGCCATCGACTGCAGCAGGGTCTTCAGCTTGCCTCCGCGACTCGCCGGAATCACCCCGTACCGCAACACCCAGAAACGCAGCAGCGTCACCCCGACCTCGCGGGCCAGGATCACCACGGTCACCCACCACGGCAGGTCCCCGAGAATCGACAGCCCGATCAATGCCGCACCGATCAACGCCTTGTCGGCGATCGGATCGGCCATCTTCCCGAAATCCGTCACCAGATTCAGCTGACGCGCCAGCTTCCCGTCCAGCTGGTCGGTCAACGCCGCCACCACGAACACCACGAACGCCGAGACCCGCCACGCGGTCTCGTCGCCGCCACCGACGAACAGCAGCACCACAAACACCGGAACAAGCACGATGCGGAAGACCGTCAATGCATTCGCGATGTTCACCACCGGCACGACGGCCACGTCATCGCCGATCGTTCGGCGCACAGGCTCAGTCACGACGTCAAGACTAACGTCACCCGAATCACGGACTCTCGAAGGGCGCGCGCAGACCTGCGACTATTCTGAGTCCCATGCTGAGCGAACACACCGAAGTGCACCCCGACGAGCCCTCCACGGTGCTCGTGCGCCGTGCCCGGACGTCGGACGTTCCCCGCATCAAAGCCCTCATCGACATCTACGCAGGCAAGATCCTCCTCGAGAAGAACCTCGTCACCCTCTACGAGGCCGTCCAGGAGTTCTGGGTCGGCGAAGTCGACGGCCACGTAGTCGGCTGCGGCGCCCTCCACGTCCTCTGGTCGGACCTGGGCGAAGTCCGCACCGTCGCCGTCGACACCGCCTACGCCGGACGCGGCATCGGACACCAGATCGTCGGCCGACTCATGGACGTGGCGCGCGAACTGGAACTCGAACGCGTCTTCGTCCTCACCTTCGAGACCGCCTTCTTCTCCCGCCACGGCTTCGCCGAGATCGCAGGCACCCCCGTGTCCCGCGAGGTCTACGCCGAGATGTGCCGCTCCTACGACACCGGCGTCGCCGAGTTCCTCGACCTGTCGGCCGTCAAACCCAACACCCTGGGCAACACCCGCATGCTCGCCCACCTCTGATCGCAATCCCCGAAAGGAACTGCACACTCATGGCACTCTTCGCCGTCGACTACACCTACGCCCCCGACGCCGCCGCCGCACGAGACCAGTTCCGCCCCGAACACCGAGCCTGGCTCGGCGCCCGACACGAAGCGGGCGACCTCCAGTTCGTCGGCCCCTACACCGACGGCAGCGGAGCGCTCCTGATGATCACCGCCGACGACCTCGACGCGGCCAAGGATTTCCTGGCGAATGATCCGTTCGCCCGCGAGAAATTGATCGCTGCCGTTGCGATCAAGGAATTGGTCCAGGTGTTCGGGCCTTACTGAGTTTCGGACCGTATTGAACTGACGTCGCGGCCCGCGCGTGATCGAGTTCGGGCTGTCAGTCGTTGCTGGTCGAATCTGCCAGCGCCTTGTTCGCACGGCGCTTGGAGACGATGAGGCTGAGGACGGTCGTCACCACGAGGGTGCCGCCGATGACGCCCAGCGACAGCGCGGTGCTGATCTCCGGAACGGGGACGTGGTTGCCGCCGTTGATGAAGCTCAGCGTGTTCTCGTGCAGGGCGTGCAGGACCAGCTTCACACCGATGAAGGCCAGGATCAGCGACAGGCCGTACGACAGGTAGATCAGCTTGTTCAGCAGACCGCCCAGCAGGAAGTACAGCTGGCGCAGACCCATCAGCGCGAACGCGTTCGCGGTGAAGACCAGGTACGGCTCCTGAGTGAGGCCGTAGATCGCCGGGATCGAGTCCAGGGCGAACAGGACGTCGGTGAAGCCGATGACGATCAGCACCACCATCAGCGGGGTGATCATCCGCTTGCCGTCGATCCTCGTCGTCAGCTTGTCGCCGTCGTAGACGTCGGTGGCGCGGAACCACTTCTTCACGATCCGCTCGACGCGGCCCTGCCGCTCCCGCTCCTCGGCGGCGGGCTCATCGCTCTCGTTCAGCAGCTTCACCGCGGTGAACAGCAGGAACAGACCGAAGATGTAGAACACCCAGCTGTAGGCGTTGATCGCAGCGGCACCGACGGCGATGAAGCCGCCGCGCATCACGAGCGCCATCACGATGCCCAACAGGAGCACCTTCTGCTGGTACACCCGCGGGACCGCGAACTTCGTCATGATGACGACGAAGACGAACAGGTTGTCGACCGACAGCGCCTTCTCGGTCACGTACCCGGCGAAGTACTCGCCGCCGTACTGACTGCCCCACTGCCACCAGACGAAACCGCCGAACAGCACGGCGATGCCGATGTAGACCGTCGACCAGAATCCCGACTCGCGGAGCGTCGGCTCGTGCGGAGTCCGGACGTGAGCGAAGAAGTCGAAGACGAACAACCCCAGGATCACCGCGCCGGTGATCAGCCAGGTCGTCAAGGAGACATGCATGATGAGTCAATTCCTCCGTGCAGCACTGAATGGCGATGCCGGAGGTCTCTCCCACCGCCGGGAACCGTCGTGCGTCCGGCGGCGGCGCTCCGGGAGGTCGGCTGGACCACCGATCGGCGGTGATCCAGGCCGCCACCGTACTGACGGAGACGCCACGAGTCGGGGATACTCCCCTCGTTGATCGTCGCCGATTCTACCTCAGAACTCGTCCTCGCCGCCAGCCGAACCGCCGGTGATCGACGCGATCACGCCGGCCAGATCCTCCGGCTTCACCAGCACGTCACGCGCCTTGGATCCCTCGCTGGGTCCCACGATCTCGCGGGTCTCCATGAGGTCCATCAGACGCCCGGCCTTCGCGAAACCGACGCGCAGCTTGCGCTGCAGCATCGACGTGGAGCCGAACTGACTCGACACCACCAGTTCGATCGCCTGCAGCAGGTCGTCGAGGTCGTTGCCGATGTCGCCGTCGATCTCCTTCTTGTCACCGGCCTTCGCGGTGGTGACGCCCTCCTCGTACTCCGGCTCGGACTGGGTGCGCGTGAACTCGACGACCGACGCGATCTCCTCGTCGGTGATGAAGGCGCCCTGCATGCGGATGGGCTTGTTGGCCCCCATCGGGAGGAACAGCCCGTCGCCCATGCCGATCAGCTTCTCGGCGCCCGGCTGGTCCAGGATGACGCGCGAGTCGGTCAGCGAGCTGGTCGCGAACGCCAGACGGCTCGGCACGTTGGTCTTGATGAGACCGGTGACGACGTCGACCGACGGGCGCTGCGTGGCGAGGACCAGGTGGATGCCTGCGGCACGCGCCTTCTGCGTGATGCGGACGATGGCGCCCTCGACGTCCTTCGGCGCCGTCATCATCAGGTCGGCGAGCTCGTCGACGATGGCGACGATGTACGGGTACGGCTTGTACACGCGCTCGGACCCCAGCGGCGCTGTGATCTCGCCGGACCGCACCTTGGCGTTGAAGTCGTTGATGTGGCGCACGCGGGAGGCCTTCATGTCCTGGTAGCGCTGCTCCATCTCATCCACCAGCCACGACAACGCGGCGGCCGCCTTCTTCGGCTCGGTGATGATCGGCGTGATCAGGTGCGGAATCCCCTCGTAGGGGGTCAGCTCCACCATCTTCGGGTCGATCAGGATCATCCGGACCTCGTCCGGCGTCGCCCGGGTGAGCAGCGAGACGAGCATCGAGTTCACGAAGCTCGACTTACCGGAACCGGTCGAGCCGGCGACCAACAGGTGCGGCATCTTCGCGAGATTCGCGTGCACGAAGTCGCCCTCGATGTCCTTGCCCAGACCGATGACCAGCGGGTGGCTCTCCTTGCGGGTCGACGGCGCCGCGAGAACGTCCGACAGGCGCACCATCTCGCGATCGGAGTTCGGCACCTCGATGCCGACGGCCGACTTGCCGGGGATCGGTGCCAGCAGGCGGACGTTGTCGGTCGCCACCGCGTACGCGATGTTGCGCTGCAGGTGCGTGATCTTCTCGACCTTCACGGCGGGGCCGAGCTCCACCTCGTAGCGGGTGACCGTCGGACCGCGCGTGTAACCGGTGACGGCGGCGTCGACCTTGAACTGCTCGAGGACGCTGTTGATCCGGTCGATCATCTCGTCGTTGGCCGACGTGCCCTTCTTGGCCGGCTCGCCCTGCATCAGCAGATCGGCGGGCGGGAGGACGTAGTCCGAGTCGCCGGACGGGTCGACGAACGTTCCGCCGCGCGGTGCGGCGACCGGCTGCTCGGGAACCGACACCGGCTTGACGATCGGTGCCGGACGACGCCGTGCCCGCGGTGCCGGAGCAGGCTCGGGTTCGGACTCCGGCTCGTAGACCGGGAACCCGTCGTCGTCGAGGTTCTCGTCCAGATAGCTGTCGTAGCCGTCGTCGAGGCCCGTGTTCTCGAGCGCGACGGTCGGATTGTCGTCGACCGGGACGTCGTCGAAGGGCGCGTCCGGAATCAGCGGCTCCGTGACCAGATCCGGCATGCCCTCATCGCGTCGTTCCCCCGCCGTGCCGCGAGTGCGGCGCGACGACGAACTCGGGCGGGGCCGCCTGCGGGTGTCCGGCGGGTAGTTGTCGTACGGGTCGGCGCTGCGCCGGCGACGCGGGGCGGGAGCCGGTTCAGGTTCGGGCTCGGGCTCCGGTTCCGGCTCGTAGTCGTCGTACTCGGCGTCGTCGTCCCAGTCCTCGTAGTCGGCGTCGTCGTACTCGTCGTAGTCGTCATAGACGCCGAGACCCAGGTAGTCGGAGACTGCGGCGGCGACGTCCCCGACGGTTCGTCCGCTGAGCGCCAACAGACCGAAGGCGCCCAGGGCCAGGAACAGCGGAACGGTGATCCACACGGTCACCGCGTTCGTCAGCGGCGAGGCCAGGGCGTATCCGAGGAATCCCGCGGCCTGTGCTCGCGAGTCGTAGTCGGCGGGCGCCCCAGCCGCGAGGTGCACCAGTCCGAGGACCGGCACGGAGAGGAGGAGGACGCCCGCGATGTTGCGGAGTCGCCGACTTGGATTGGCGGGAAACCGCATCACCAGGATCGCGATGCCGAGCAGGAGGACCGGGACCGCATACGCCAGTGAACCGAATCCCGCGCGGACCAGCGAGTCGATCACGGCACCGACCGGACCGAACGCCCGGAACCAGACGCCGAGCGCGATCAGCGCCGCGAGAAGGGTCAGTGCCAGGCCGATGCCGTCGCGCCCCTGCGCGGGCTTCTCCTCACGCGGAGCGCCGACGCGGGCCACGCTGCCGAGGCCCCGGGCCGCGAGGTTCCAGGTGGCGACCACCACGCGCCCCGCAGAGGGGCGCTGTGCGGGCGGTCGTCGCAGGTCCTGAGACTGTGCCGCGCGGCGCGGCGCAGCACGGCGTGCGGGTGGTCGCGCGCTGCCGCTGCGAGAACGTCCACCGCCGCCCGACGACTTCCGAGAAGAGGTCGCGGACGTGCGGCTGCGCGTAGATGCATGGGAAGCCATGGCTCCCAGCCTAGTGCCCACCA
Organism: Gordonia phthalatica; assembly: GCF_001305675.1. Lineage (NCBI taxonomy): Bacteria > Bacillati > Actinomycetota > Actinomycetes > Mycobacteriales > Gordoniaceae > Gordonia > Gordonia phthalatica. Next base: position 1,920,508 of record NZ_CP011853.1, on the reverse strand, counting down.
TTCACAGCAGTCACACTGGCAACACCGGAAAGGTCACGGTCGTGTCGATTTCGTAACCCTCTAGAGGGCGCGTTTCGCACTTCTCAGGCTCGCGATGGCGATCGGACTGCCGGAGAACTCGACGTTCACCGGTGCCCGGCCGAACGCGAACAGCAGCAGTTCTCCGACGGAACCGGTGACGGTGACGGGCTCACCGCGTCCGGCCCGCATGAGCTCGCGACCGTCCAGAGCCACCATGGTCGCGCGGACCGGCGACGACGACATGATGCGTCGGCCCACGGTGCGCAGCGGCGTCTCGAGCGCGCGCAGCAGTTCGGGCGACACCTCTCGTGCGTCGAAGGACTGCTCGGGGTCCGCTCCCCCGCGCAGGACGTCCTCGTGGTGGACGAACATCTCGGCGAGGTTGAGGAAGCGGTCGCCCGCCCGGAACGGCGAATACCAGGGCGGTCCCTCGGTCAGCAGGACCAGGAGTTCGTCCCACGGTCGGTCGGCGTAGCTCTCGGAGACGGCGGCGGTGTGGCCGGCGAGGGCGCCGACGAAGATGCCCGCGGTGGCGTCGAGCCGACGCTCCCGCAGAATCAGATGGACCGCGAGGTCGCGGTTGTTCCACCCCGCGCACAGTGTCGGAGCGTCGGGGCCCGTCTCCCGCATGGTTGCGACCAGCGCCGCACGCTCCAACCGGGCGAGGTTCACCCCCGGTCCCCCACTGCGATGACCGTCGGGACGATCATCGGACGACGACGGTACTTCTCGCCGACCCAGCGACCGACGGCTCGGCGCACACCCTGCGCGATCCGGTGGGTGTCGGTGACGCCCTCGTTCGCGAGTTCCACGAGCGCCTTGTTCACCAGTTCGGCAGCCTCGGACAGCGCGCCCGGGTCGTCGGAGAAGCCACGTCCGGAGACGGTCGGCTTGCTGACCGCGGCGCCGGTGGCGGCGTCGATGGCGACGCTGATGGAGATGAAGCCGCCTTCGCCGAGGACCAGGCGGTCGGACAGAGTCGACTCGCCGACGTCGCCGACGGACAGTCCGTCGACGTACACGTGGCCGACCGGGACGCGTCCGGTGATCTGCGCGCGGCCGTCGACCAGGTCGACGACCACGCCGTCCTCGGCCAGCACGATGCGGTCGGCCGGGACACCCGTGGCCTCGGCGAGCGCGGCATTGGCACGGAGGTGGCGCCATTCGCCGTGGACCGGCATCGCGTTGGAGGGACGGACTGCGTTGTAGAGGTAGAGCAGCTCACCGGCGGAGGCGTGTCCGGAGACGTGGACCTTGGCGTTGGCCTGGGTGATGACGGTGGCACCGCGCTTGGCGAGCCCGTTCACGACCGCGAAGACCGAGTTCTCATTGCCCGGGATCAGCGATGAGGCCAGGACGACGAGGTCGTCGGCGCGGATGTTGATCTGCCGATGCTCACCGCGCGCCATGCGCGAGAGCGCCGACAGCGGCTCACCCTGGGATCCGGTCGAGATCAGAACGAGGCGATGATCGGGCAGGGTTGCCGCGGTGTCCATGTCGACGACGACGCCCTCGGGAACGGTCAGGTAGCCGAGTTCCTGAGCGATCTGCATGTTGCGGACCATCGAGCGACCCACGAACGTCACACGGCGACCGTGGCGGTACGCCACGTCGACGATCTGCTGGATGCGGTGGACGTGGCTGGCGAACGACGCGACGATGACGCGCTGTTTGGCCTTGCCGATGACGGTGTCGAGGACGCCGCCGATCTCACGTTCGGGCATCACGAAGCCGGGGACCTCGGCGTTGGTGGAGTCCACCAGAAACAGGTCGACGCCCTCGTCGCCGAGGCGGCTGAAGCCCGCGAGGTCGGTGAGGCGGTTGTCGAGCGGCAGCTGGTCGAGCTTGATGTCGCCGGTGTGCAGGACCAGGCCCGCCGGGGTGCGCATGGCGACGGCGAGCGCGTCGGGGATGGAGTGGTTGACGGCGAAGAACTCGCAGTCGAAGTCGCCGTAGTTCTGGCGGTCGCCCTCCATCACCTGGATCAGCTTGGGGCGCAGGCGGTGCTCGCGGCACTTGGCGGCCACCAGCGCGAGTGTGAAGCGGGAGCCGACGATCGGAATGTCGTTGCGGAGTTTGAGGAGGAACGGCACCGCACCGATGTGGTCCTCGTGACCGTGTGTCAGGACGACGGCCTCGATGTCCTTGACGCGATCCTCGATGTAGCCGAAGTCGGGAAGGATCAGGTCGACGCCGGGCTGCGCGTCTTCGGGGAACAGCACGCCGCAGTCGACGATCAGCAGCTTGCCGTCGTACTCGAAGACGGTCATGTTGCGGCCGATCTCGCTGATGCCACCGAGCGCGACCACCCGCAGCCCGCCCTTGGGCAGCTTCGGCGGCGCACCCAGGCGATCGATCACGTCGCCGGTCACCGAGGATCCGGTGGCCGCGGTGACGGTGTTCGACTTCTTCTTCGCCGCCGCCTGACTCTTCTCGGGCGGGCCGGCCTTGCGCGAGGCGCGACGGCGGCCGCTGCTCTTACCGCTCTGCTGGCTGTTCTTGTCTGTCATCAGGAGATCACCTCGGCAGCGCGCAGGTCGGCGATGAGCGCTTCGATCTGGTCGGGTTCGGCAGGGACTTGGGGCAGTCGAGGGTCGCCGACCTCGATGCCCAGAATGCGGAGTGCGGTCTTGCTCATGCAGACGCCGCCGAGGCGTCCCATGGCGTCGACCAGGGGCGACATCGAGTCGGAGATCCGTCGAGCGGTCTCCAGGTCGCCGGCGAGGACCGCGTTGCGCATGTCGCGCAGGCGGTCGGCGGCGACGTGACCGATGACGCTGACGAACCCGGTGGCACCCACTGCGAGCCACGGCAGGTTCAGGGCGTCCTCGCCGGACAGGTACTCCAGGTCGGTGGCGGCCATGATCTTGGCGGCCGCGTGGAGGTCGCCCTTCGCGTCCTTGACCGCCTTGATGTTGGGGTGCTCGGCGAGGCGCAGGATGGTGTCGGTCTCCACCTGGATCACCGAGCGCGGCGGAATGTCGTACAGCATCACCGGGAGGCTCGACGCGTCGGCGATGGTGCGGAAGTGCGCGAGCACGCCCGACTGCGGGGGCTTACTGTAGTACGGGCTGACGATGAGGACGCCGTCGGCACCGATCTCCTCGGCTTCGCGGACGCGTCGTGCGGACTCGGCGGTGTCGTAACTGCCTGCCCCGTGGATCACCTTGGCGCGGTCTCCGACGGCCTCGAGCGTGGCGCGCAGGAGGTCGTTCTTCTCGGGAACGGTGGTGGTCGGCGACTCGCCGGTGGTTCCGTTGACGACCAGGGCGTCGCACCCCTTGTCGACGAGGTGGACGGCGAGTTCGGCGGCCTTGTCGAGATCGATGGCGCCCTCCTTAGTGAAGGGGGTCACCATTGCTACCGAAACCGTCCCGAACGGGTGTTCCACACTTGTCGCGTCAGCCGAGTCCATGCCGCTCAGGCTACCGCCTCACGCCGTGATCAACGCGGTCAGCCCTCGAATACGAAAGGCGATGTCGCGACTTCGGTTCCGTCGGAGAGGACGCCGATTTCGAAGTCTCCGAACGCCGTTGGTGCGGCATCTCGGAGGTGACGGAGGCATTCGACGGCCAGTTGCCGGATTTCGACGTCGGCGTGCTCGGTGGCACGCATTCCGATGAAGTGCCGCCACGCGCGATAGTTGCCGGTGACGACGATGCGGGTCTCGGTGGCGTTCGGCAGAACCGAGCGAGCCGCCTGTCGTGCCTGCTTGTGTCGGAGGATCGCATTCGGCACGTCGGCGAACTTGGCCTCGAGTTCGGTGAGGAGTTCGCTGTACGCCTCACGCGAGGCGTCGGTGGCCTTGATGAAGAGGTCCTCCAGGTGCGCGTCCCCGCGGATCGCGGGCGGCGCGACCACGTTGGAGTCGTGTTCGGGGACGAACCGCTGCGACAGCTGCGAGTACGAGAAGTGACGGTGGCGGATCAGCTCGTGCGTGCACGATCGCGAGATGCCGGTGATGTAGAAGGTGCACGTCGCGTGTTCGAACAGCGAAGTGTGTCCCACCTCGAGCACGTGGCGGAGATATCCGGCGTTGGTCGCGGTCCGCGGATTCGGCTTGTCCCAGCTCTCATAGCAGGCCCGACCGGCGAACTCGATGAGCGCCTCACCACCGTCGGCATCGGTGTCCCAGTCGACCTCGGGGGCCGTGAACTGCGTCGCCGCGACGAGTTGGACCTTGAGGGGCACCAGTTCGGACATTCGTCCTCCGCTTCTTTCGATCTGCCCGGTTTCAGTCGGTAGACTGCCGAGCCAATGGATTCTCCCTGGTCATTGTCTCTCAGGGAGTCGAACCGAGGAGAAGAGCCCCAATGCCTGCTGGCACTTGCGCACGTCGCCGTGTCGCCGTCCTCGCCGCTGCGCCGGCCGTCACTGCGGGAACCGTTGCCGTGGTACCCGCCACGACCGGCGTCGCAGATGCCGTGCCGGGCACCACTCGGCAGGCCGTTCCGGCACGAATGTCGAGCGGACGCTGAAGGCCGACCGTCCCGTGCCCGGTGCCACCACCGTCGTCGCCGACGTGATGGCGTTGGCGCCGCTCGCCGGCTCGGCGGACTTGCCCGGGATGTACCGGAGACGTTCGTCGACAACCCGGGCGCCCGTCAGGCCTACAAGAAGATGCTCGACGCCGTCCTGACCACTGCAGAGGCCGGTCACACCACGCTGATCAACTGCAGCGCGGGCCGCGATCGGACCGGGTGGGCCGCCGCGGTGATCCTGCGGATGCTCGATGTGGACATGACCGTGATCGAGGCGGACTTCACGGCCGGGAACATGGGCGTCGACGTTCGTTGGCTGCGCGGCGCCTTCGCTCACGCGACCGCGCTGTACGGCGGCTTCGACAACTACCTCACCAAGGGGCTGGGCTTCTCCCCCGCCAAGCAGCAGCGTCTGCGCGCCGCGCTCACGTCCTGAATTCGTCCGCCCGATTCGGTCACGCGAGCCAGGCGGCCAACTTCTCGGCGACCGCCGGATCGTGCAGCAGGGTGAAATGATGTGCGCGCCCGAGATGCAGTCCGTTGGACGGATCGAAGCCGATCCGGCGGGCTCGCTGCTCGCCGCGGGCGCTGGAGTACAGGACGAGGCCGTCGCCCACCACGCGGCCGACGGGGTTCCGCGGCGAGCGGGTGACCGTCGCCGAGACAAAGTAGTGGTCGACGCCGTCGAGCAGCGGCACCTCGGCCGCAACGGCCGCACCGAGGGCGTCGGGGTCGCGCCCCGACCAGTCCTCGTCGACCAGGCTGCCGCCGCGGAGGTCGCGGATGCCCGCGCTGCGACGTCGGAGGAGTGATCCGAACGCTGCGGTCTCCGGAAAGCGCGCGAGCGCGGCGCTGCCGTAGTGGGCCAGGGTCTCCAGCGGTGCGCCGAGATGCGGCGTTCCGAGACTGACCGTGGCGGTGACTCCGCCGACCCAGTAGTGATCGTTGCGCCGAGCCCAGTCGGCGGCGCTCCGCAGAACCAGCCCGCCCATCGAGTGTCCGATCAGGACGATCCGATCCACCGGCACGGGCCAGCGCTCCACCAGGCGTTCGAGAAGCGCAGACAGCGCGCGACCGTTCACGGAGATGTGGCGGCCGGTGTTGTAGCGAAGGTAAACGGGAGTGAATCCCTGCGCGGCGACCACATCGCCGTAGTGCGGCGCCTCGCCGAGCCGGAAGGCGTGCTCGGTCTCCATCAGCCCGTGCACGAAGACCGCGATCGACCCCGTCGCATCGGGGTAGGCGTCGGCGACGTCGGCCGGGGCGACCGGTGCACCGTCTACCCGCAGGCTCATGCCCTGTTCGGCGAGGAGTGAGCGTTGCTTCACGAGGTCGTCGCCGATGAGTCCGGTGACCGCGGCGATGACCTCGGAGCCGAACCGCGTCTGTGACGGCGGCGCTGCGAGCGGAAGGTCGGCGACCGCCTCCCCCACGGTGGCCGCGGTGGTCGTCGTGGCCTGGACGGTGCTATAGACGCCGTCGGTGATCGCATCGTGGACCACCTTCACCGGCGTCGCGGCGCGCCCGGTGAAGAGCCCGACCGTCCTGAAGACGCGATCGGAGATGCCGCGGTGTGTGCGGTGGATGCCGCCGGCTGCCCGGCTGGTCTCCCGCAACGCGAGCCCGACCAGCTCACGCACCTCATCGCGACGTTGTTCGGCTGCTTCCATGCAATTGAGTGTACATCCGTACTCTTAAAAATCAGCCTCGGACAACGGTCCCGAGCTTGGCGTAGGTGTCCTCCCACCCGTGCACGGCGATCGCATCGATCCCGAGATCGGCGACGGGACGGTCGTTGCCACCCTCGTCCAGGCGGTCGCCGAAGAAGAGGATGTCGTCGATACCGAGGCCGAGGATCTCCATCAGTCGACGAGCGCCGTACGCCTTGTCGATGCCCTTCGCGGTGATGTCGACCGAGGTGGAGCCGCCACTGCGGACCTCGAGGTCGGTCAGTCGCTCGGCGGCGTACGCACGAAGCGACTCCTTCTTGCGGCCGTCGGGATCCCAGGCGGCCTTCGCGTCGACCGGAGCCGCCTGCCCCAGCGCGGAGAACGTGACCTGACTGCCGCGATCCTCGAGGATCGGCCCCCAGGTCTTCTCCTCCCAGAGCCCGAGCTCACGAGCACCCTCTTCGACGACGGCCATCGCGCGCGACTTCTGATCGCCGGAGAGGTCTTCGGCGTACACCGTGTCCCACGAGTCGCCACCCCAGCGGATGTAACGGGTGCCGTTGGTCGGCATGAGGTGCAGGTTGGCCTTGTCGGGGAAGTCGCCGAGCCGGTCGAGGACCTGCGACTGGAACTGGCCGTACTGTCCGCCCGAGATGATGCAGCCGAGGCTGCCCGACAGCAGTTCACGGAACAGCGCGACCATCTCGTCGCTCATCGCGGTCTTCGACGGCGCCAGCGTGTCGTCGAGGTCGAACATGACGAGCTGATAGGTCTTGCCATTGTGCGTGACGGACAATTGCCCACCCTTCCGTTAGTTGTGCGGCCCGAAGTCTAGCCCGCGTCAACGGAGTCCGACGATTTCAGCCGGACATCACTCCGACGTCGACCACGAACAAACTTTCGATAGAGCATTGCGGATGCCCGTTTCAGGAAGTATCATTAGAACAACAGTTCGACACCACAAGTATCAACTGAGGGGCACGATGACCACCACGATGACGACTCTGACCCACCGTCCCGCGTCGCCCACCGACGACCTCTCCGAGGTTCGGGCGATCGTCGCCACCGCGCGTGACGAATCCCGTCTCGCCTGGGAGCGGTTCCGCCTCATCTACTCGCTCGTTCAGCGCCGACTGGCCACCGACTCCGCAGACGGCGTCGACCGCGACCGGCTCCTGGTCGACACGATCGGCGTCGTCGCCGCCGAGGTGGCCGTGGTCCTCACGGTCTGCCGCGAGACGGGCATGCGCAAGGTCGGCCTCGCCATCGACGCCAATGAGCGCCTGATCCAGACCGCCCGCCTGCTCCGCGACGGCGTCATCAGCGAACGGATCTTCGCCGCCATCGCGTTCCAGTGCGCCGCCGTCGACGACGAGGATCTCATCGCGGCGATCGACGCCGAGATCGCCCAGGAACTCCGCGAGTTCGGCGCCGTCAGCCAGGGCGTCGCCGAGGACGCGGCCCGTCGGTTCATCGCCGAGTACGACCCCGACGGACTTCGAGAGAAGCGCAAGGCCAACACGCCCGGCGTCAGCATCGCCAACGACGTCGACCAGTCGACGCTCACCATCGCGACCAGCCCCGAGGACGTCGCCCTGATGGACAAGGCCAACCGGGCCCGCGCCGGCCAGGTCTGCCAGCACGACTCGCGAGCGTTCGGGAAGCGTCGCGCCGACGCGTTCGTCGCCGCCCAACTCGGCACCCCGTTCGGATGTGACTGCGGACGCCCCGACTGTCCCGCCGACGCATCCGCGCAGGAGGTCGACGCGCAGTTCGCGCAGATCGTCGTCCACGTGGTGGCGGACGCCTCCACGCTGAACGGCAGCAGCGACAAGGCCGCCTACCTCGACGGCTTCGGCGTCATCGACGCCCACCATGCGCGCGAGATCGCCTCCCGCGCAGACGCCCTCGTCCGCCCGCTCGACCTCGCCGGTCTCGCCGACCGCACCGCCCAGACCGCCGACGGCCACCGTCCCACCGCAGCCTGCGACACCGCCGTCCGCGCCGTCCACGGCACCTGCTCCACTCCGGGCTGCAACCGAGCCGCGTGGTCGTGCGACCTCGACCACGTCACCGAGTACAACCACGACTCGCCGGCCGCCGGCGGCGCCACCTGCCCGTGCAACCTCAATCCGAAATGCCGAATCCACCACCTGATCAAGACGTTCGCCGAGGGCTGGCTCGACGACCAGGTGGTCGACGCCAACGGCGTCTTCTGGACGGAGACCACCACTCCCTCCGGGTACACGGTCCGCGCCAAGGCGAGGAACCACTGGCTGCTGCCCGAACTCGGGCTCATCCCCTGCCGGCACGGCGAACCCGTCGCCCCCGGTGTTGCGGATTCGGCCGCCCAGCCGGAGCGGAGTCGGACGCGCCTTCAGGCGAAGCACGACTACCGCATGCGACTCCGGTCGCAGCGGCGTTACGCACGCGAGTGCGCCGCCGCGGCGAAGGCCGACACCGCCGTCCTGGACAGCGACGGCGAGCCGCCCTTCTGATCGGTCGGCGTCAGTCGCCGATCACCCACGCGAAGGCCTCGGCCTTCGACCTCGCGCCCTGCGCCGTCCTCGACCGCGACTGCTCGTCGACGTCGGCGAGGACGCTCTCCCCTGCCCGCACCAGATCCGCCAGGACGGTCGGCGTCAGATAGTCGGGCCGCGTCGCGAACAGGAGGTCCTCGCTCGCGGTGTTCCCACTGGCGCCCGGTGCGAACGGGCAGCCGCCCAGTCCGCCGAGCGCGCCGTCGACCAGGGTCGCACCGCCGTCTGCCGCGGCGAGGGAGTTCGCGACGCCCATCCCCCAGGTGTCGTGCCCGTGGAACACCAGGCGGCGACCGTGCGCCTCGACCGACGAGAACAGGTCGCGGACCTCGCCGGGATGCGCCTGACCGAGCGTGTCGGCCAAGACGATGTCGTCGGCGTCGGCCGTCCGCGGGTCGGCGACGATCCCGCGCACCCGCTCGGGATCGACGGGGCCGTCGAACGGGCAGGTGAACGCGGTCGCAAGACACAGCTGGATGCGTCCGCCCACGTCCTTCGCCGCCGCGATCGCCTCGGGCATGGCGGCGACGCTGTCTTCGGTGAGGCGGCCGATATTGGCTTTGTTGTGCGCGTCGGACGCCGACAGGCAGTACTGGAAATTCCGCACGCCCGCCGCCGCGGCCTTCACGACGTGCCGGGGTGTCGCCACCCACACCCAGCACCGTTCCAGTTCCTCGGGGGTCAGCTGCGCGACGATGTCGAGGGAACCGGCCATCGGCGGAACCAGGTCGGGCCGCGCCATCGAACCGATCTCCAACTCGGGGATCCCCGCGGCGAGCAGCGTGCGCACAAGCTTCACTCGGACGTCGACGTCGAGGACCTTGCCGGTCAGCTGGAGCCCGTCACGCAGGGTGACATCACGCAGTGCCACCTGTGAGTAGTCGGTCATCGGTCGCCTCCAAGGAATCGTTCGCGGATCTCCGCGGTGTGCTCCCCGAGTTCCGGTCCCACCGAGCGGATCGGCAGGGACGCCTCGCCGAGGACCGGCACGATGCCGGGGAAGCCCACACGTCGCGGTTCGGTCCCGCCCGCGTCGACATCGAACTCCTGCACCATGTTCCGCGCCCGGTACTGCTCGTCGGCGACGATGTCCGCGGCGGTGTAGATCGGGCCGGCGGGGACCTGCGCGGCGTCGAGCACCGCGAGCACCTCGTCGCGTGACCGCGCGCCGGTCCAGGCGCCGATGGCGGCGTCGATCTCGTCGCGACGCTGCCAGCGGCCATCGTTGTTCGCGAGGTCGGGGTCGTCGGCGAGGTCGTCGCGCCCGATCGCGCGCATGTACCGCGGGAAGATCGCGTCGGCGTTGCCGGAGATCACCACCGAACTGCCGTCCTCGCACAGGTAGCCGTTCGACGGTGCGATGCCCTCCATCCGACCGCCCGTCCGTTGCCGGGTGACGCCGTACGCGCCGAGGTCGGGGACCAGGGACTCCATCATCGAGAAGATGGCCTCGTTCAAGGCGACGTCGACGATGCGGTCCGACAGCGGGAGCGGCTCATCGCTCTCTTCCCGTCGACGGAGGCCCTCGTACAGCGACATCACCGCCCCGAACGCCCCGTACAGGCCTGCGATGGAGTCGCCGATCGAGACGCCGACGCGCACCGGCGGCCGGTCGGGGTCGCCCACCAGTTCGCGGAAGCCGCCGTAGGCCTCGGCGACGGCGGCGAAACCCGGCCGTTCCGAGTACGGGCCCGTCTGACCGAACGCGGAGATGCGAACGAAGATCAGGTTCGGGTTCACTGCGCTGAGCTGCTCCGGTCCGATCCCCCACTTCTCCAGGGTTCCCGGTCGGAAGTTCTCCAGCACCACGTCGCAGTGCGCCGCGAGGGTCTCCACATCGTCGCGGCCCTCGTCGGTCCGCAGGTCGAGCACCACCGACTTCTTGTTGCGGTTGATGGTGCGGAACAACATCGACGTCTCACCGTCGTACAGACGCCAGTTGCGAAGTTCGTCTCCGGTCTCGCGTTCGATCTTGATGACCTCGGCGCCGAAGTCGGCGAGCATGCGTCCCGCAGTCGGCGCGGCGATGTAGTTGCCGAGTTCCAGGACACGGACTCCGGCGAGCGGAAGTCGTCGCGATGATGAGGCGTTGGTCACGCCTCCACCCTATTCTCCGGCCCTACGCTCCGGCGCAGGCCGTTCTCAGTGTCGGAGCGAGCTCGCCCCGCGCCACGATCTCCACGTCGTCCAGACCGCGCCACTGCGCCAACCGCCGCAGGTCCCGGGCGAGCGACTCCGCGACCGCACCGTGATCACGCCCCGGTTCGACATGGGAGGCCACGACCCGCAGCACGCTCGCGGACCGGTCGGCCTTGAGGTCGACGCGCGCGACGATCTCGTCGCCCATCAGGTACGGAAGGACGTAGTAGCCGTGGACGCGTTTGTGCTCGGGGACGTAGATCTCGATGCGGTAGTGGAAGTCGAAGAGCCGCTCGGTCCTCGGCCGGAAGAACACGAGCGGATCAAACGGGGACAGCAGCGTCGACCGATCGATGCGTCGCGGCAGCCGTGCGTCCCGGTGCAGGTAGGCGGGCTCGTTCCATCCGTCGACCTGGACCGCGCTGACCACGCCTTCATCGAGGAGATCGGGCAGCACGTCCCGGACCTCGGCGGTCTTGAGTCGGTAGTAGTCGGCGACGTCAGCGACGATCGCGATGCCGTGCGCCGACGCGGCGCGGGCGACGAGTTCGCGGTGTGCGTCGCGGCGGCCGATCGTCACGCCGACGCGATCCGCACCGATGACGCGTTCGGCGAGGTCGTAGTGCCGGTGGAAGTGTTCGCTGCGGACCGCGGACAGGGTGCCCGCGGCGAACATCGCCTCGCAGAGGTGCTTCACCTCGCCGCGAATCCACCACGAGCCCTTCTCCCCCGGCTGTCGGGTGATGCCGAGGGCCTCCTCGATCTCGCGGGGAATCACCGGGCCGCGCTCGGCGATCACCGCGAGCACATCCGCGGCCTGAGACCTGTTGCGCTTCAAGACCTCCCGCGTGTGCCGGTAGCGACCGTCCCGGTACTCGGCCATTCGCCAGCCGAACAGCGGCCAGTCGTCGACCGGAATCAGCGCCGCCTCGTGCGCCCAGTACTCGGCCAGCAGGCGCGGCGCACGTCCGGTCGGCCGCCACGCAGCACGGTCGAGCAGCGCGTCGTCGTACGGGCCGATCCGGCTGAAGGTCGGCAGGTAGTGCGCGCGGGCCAGGATGTTCACAGAGTCCATCTGCAGCAGTCTGGTCCGGCCGATCACCCGGGTGAAGTGCGCCCGCGTCGGCGCACCCGCCGGCATCCGATCGGTGAACCCCTGCGCCGCGAGGGCGATCCGCCGCGCCTGCGCGACCGAGAGCCTGCTCGACGGCGCGACCATCAGGTGAGCGGATCCAGCGTGATGATCACCGCGGTGCCCTTGTCGCCCGTCTTCGCGACACCCGTTCCGGCGCGGTCCACGCCGTCGAGCCGAATGCCGATCGGGTGGGGTCCGGAATCGAAGTTGCGCCACCACGTCTTGCGCTCGGCCATGGCGACGCCGACGATCACCTGGTCGTCGCCCCGGCGTTGAAAAGCCACCGGCAGGGTGACCTGCTTGCCGCTCCGTCGTCCCGTGTAGGTGATCTCCGTCATCGACTTGAACACGGTGTCCTTCAAGAATGGAAGACGCAGCAGCGGCTCCATGATCATGTTCACGACGCGAGCGCTCGACTGAAAGGTATTCACGGACCCCAGCGTAACGGCGGCCTCCGACAGCCGCCGCCTGCTGATCGCCTTCAGCTCGCGTCGTTGATGCGGACCATGTTGCCCGCCGGGTCGCGGAAAGCGCAGTCGCGCGGACCCCACGGCTGCTTGATCGGCTCCTGCAGCACCTCGGCGCCGGCGGCCGACACCTTCTCGAACATCGCGTCGAGGTCGGTGGAGCGGAAGACGATCGGCGGCATCATGCCCTTGGCGACGAGCCGGTGCAGCGCGTCGGCGTCTTCGGGCGAACGACCCCCGCCGGGCTCGGAGAGGACGATCTCGACGCCGCTCTGATCGGGCATGGCGAGGGTGACCCAGTGATGATCGCCGTTGGCGACGTCGCGGATCACCTCCAGTCCGAGGGCGTCCCGGTAGAAACCGAGGGCGGCGTCGATGTCGTCGACGGTGATCGGGCAGTACGTGATCTCGATGTTGGTCATGTCATTGAATCTAGAGGCGACGACGGCCGGATGCTTCTCCAAAACTGCTCTGTCTCAGCCGATCGTCTCGATCACCCGAACGGCATGGGCCGCGCGAGGATCTTCGTCATGCACGACGGCAACCCCTCCAGGCTCTCGTGCGAGCGCGCTCGGTACGCGCTCGGCGTCTCGCCGGTCAGACGCCGGAAGGTGCTGCTGAACGAACCGAGCGACGTGAAGCCCACCTCGACGCAGGCATCGGTGACGCTGGTACCTGCGCGCAGCAGTGACATCGCGCGTTCCACGCGACGGGTCACGAGATAGCCGTAGGGCGTCTCCCCGTACGCGATCTTGAACTCGCGGCTGAAGTGCGCGGTCGACATCAGCGCACGTTGCGCCATCGTGGGAACGTCGAGCGGTTCGGCGTAGCGACGATCCATCAGGTCTCGGGCCCGACGCAGGTGTGCGAGCGTCTCCGGCGACTGCGGCACGGCTACACCCGCCCGAGCAGGATGGTGACCGGCCAGCGGACCGTGCGGCGACCGTCGCCCCACATCGGTGCGAGGTCGTCGGCAATCTGTTCCAGGATCCGCCCCTGTCCGGCTTCGCGGGCACGACGCGCGGCCGACCACGTTCCGAGGTACCCGGCGAACTGCTGCAGTGTCCACGACCGCTCGATCGTCACGGCGGGCGCGTCGATCGGCTCGAACGGGAAGTCCAGGTCGGCGTAGCGGTTGTCGACGTGACGGCGCTCGGCGGGCCAGTACGGTCCGATCTCGTCGCGGTAGAAGACGTCGAAGCGCTCGGACAGGTCGTCGTCGAGTTCGACGACGCCGTACGTGATCAGCGCCAGCGCCGCTCCGGGGACGGCGATCCGTCGGACCTCGCGGTAGAACGCTGCGAGGTCGAACCAGTGCGCGGCCTGCGCAACGGTGATGAGCGACGCCGACGCGTCGGGAACGTCGAGCGCCTCGGCGGAGGACACGCGATAGGCGACTTTCGCGGCGGCGGTCGCGTTGGCGATCTGGTCCTCGGACGGATCGAGGCCGATCACCTGCTCGAACTCCTGCGCCAGCAGTACTGTCAACTGCCCGGTGCCGCAGCCGATGTCGACCGCTGCCTCCCCGTCGGGTGCGGCAGCGCGCAGCACGTCGACGATCTCGGCCGGATAGGTGGGTCGGTGGGCTGCGTACTCGCCGCCGCTGGTGAACCAGGTCACGGACTCATCCAAACACACGTCACCGGTCAGGCCGGCGTCGTCTGGTCGATCAACTCCGGTTCGTTGCCCGGGGCTCGACTCCACCGGTCTCCCCGGATGTCGGTGAACTCCAGATGGACTGTGCCGTGGTCGACTTCGTCGATCGTCTCGTCACGATGCGTGCCGGGTGGGATCTGCGTCCAGTTCATGAGTTCGCGGTCGCCGTCGCTTACGAGCACCTCGTGGATGGGATGTCCGGAATCGTTGTTGATGTGCAGCACCGAGTCGTGAATCCAGGCCGACACCCGGTCGACGTGCTCCCGCCGGCGCATCCACCTCTCGTGCTTGTCCCTGGTCCTCCGCGCGGTCCGCTCGCGATGGATCTGCCAGAAGGCGACCGCGAACGCGCCGATCGTTCCGATCGAACCCACCCACGTGGCCCAGTCGCCCATCTCCAGTTCCAAATTCAGCATGTCGCCTCCACTGCAGCCGTTTAGAGCCGACCATAGCCGAGGAAACGGACAGCGGGGACTATCGACGGACGTAGTCGACGAACCGGTACAGGGTTCCCGTCGACGAGTACCGCCACTCCCCTTCGGATTCGGCGACCCAGCGCTCGAGGTCGACCTCGGGTGCGAAGGCGTCGGCACCCTCCACCAGGACGTCGATCTCCGTGACCCGCAGATGGGTCGCCCGCTCCATGGCCAGCAGGTAGATCTCGCCGCCGCCGATCACGACCGCGGTTCCGCCTGCGAGCGCGAGGGCGGCGTCGAACCCGTCAGTGACCTCGGCTCCGTCGGCCATGTAGTCGGTGGCGCGGGTGATGACGATGTTGCGACGACCCGGCAGCGGGCGGAACGATGTCGGCAGCGATTCCCAGGTCTTGCGCCCCATGATGACCACACCGGTGCCGGTGAGCTCCTTGAACCGCTTCATGTCCTCCGGCACCCGCCACGGGATGGTGCCGGCCTTGCCGATGGCGCCGACACGGTCCTGGGCCCAGACGAGTTCGATGCGCATGCTCAGACCGCCACCGGAGCCTTGATCGCCGGGTGCGACTGATAGCCGACGATCTCGATGTCGTCGAAGTCGTAGTCGAAGATCGAGTCGGCCTTGCGCAGTTTCAACGTCGGGTACGGGAGCGCCTCGCGCGAGAGCTGCTCGGTCACCTGCTCCACGTGGTTGTCGTAGACGTGACAGTCGCCGCCGGTCCAGACAAAGTCGCCGACCTCGAGGCCGGCCTGCTGCGCCATCATGTGCGTCAGCAGCGCGTACGACGCGATGTTGAACGGCACGCCGAGGAACAGGTCCGCGCTGCGCTGGTACAGCTGGCAGCTGAGCTTTCCGTCGGCGACGTAGAACTGGAAGAGGGCGTGGCACGGCGGCAGCGCCATCTGCGGGATCTCGCCGACGTTCCACGCGGACACGATGTTCCGCCGCGAGTCCGGGTTCTCCTTGAGCGTCGTCAGCGCGGCGGCGATCTGATCGATGTGCTCGCCGGACGGTGTCGGCCAGTTCCGCCACTGGACGCCGTAGACCGGACCCAGCTCGCCCTCGGGCGAGGCCCACTCGTCCCAGATCGTGACGCCGCGCTCCTGGAGCCAGCGCACGTTCGAGTCGCCGCGCAAGAACCACAGCAGCTCGTAGACGATCGACTTCAGGTGCACCTTCTTCGTGGTGATCAGAGGGAAGCCCTCAGACAGGTCGAATCGCAGCTGATGACCGAAGACGCTGCGGGTCCCGGTGCCGGTCCGGTCGGACTTCGGGGTGCCGGTCTCCATGACCAGGCGCAGCAGGTCCTCGTACGGGGTCGGGATGGGCGCGCTCACGTCGACGAGTGTAGCGATTCACGAGGAGCACTGCCGCTAGGCTGAACCGCGTGAGGTTCGTCCGCGTCGCGTGGTTCCTGCTGGCAGGGCTCGCCCTGTTCGCTGGGTATCGCCGTGCGGTTGCGCCGATCAGCACGGTCTCGATGCGGTGCCGGACGGAACCGTCGACCGGTTTCTACTGTCCCCTCACGTGTGACGATAGCGTTCATCACCTGATCGGCATGTGGCCTGCCGTGTATCCGTACCTGATCCTCGCGACGCCTGCGGTCGTCGCCGGCCTCGTCCTGCGCCGACGCGCATCGTTCGCCGCGCTCGGCGCCTATGCCGTCCTGTCGGCGCTCGGCCTCATGAACTGGGGCGACGAAGTCTGGGGTGCACTGCTCGCCGGCGTGTGGATGGGGGCCTCGGCAACCCTCGTCACCGTCGCGCACTGGCTCACATGGCTCGTCGTCGACGGGCGACCGGAGCGCGACTCCGAGTCGGCACTCACCCCCGCGCTACCGCACTGATCATGCGATCGAGGCCGTCGATGCCCGACGAGTCCGCCACCTGGCGCGCCAAGTCCTCCGCGCGGCGACGATAGCGCGGCTCCGCGAGCACCTCGTGCACCGCGTCGCGCAACGCGCCATCGGCTGGATTCGACGTTCGGAGGTCGATGCCGACACCCGACCAACCGACCCGACGCGAGGTCTCCAACTTGTCCTCGGTCATGCCCGCGACGACGATGGGGACCCCGTGCCGCAGTGCCCGATTGAGGCCGCCGCACCCGCCGTTGGTGACGAACGCACTGGTCCGCGGCAGCACCGCGTCGTGCGGAATGAACTCGGCAGCGCGCGCATTGGCAGGTAGCGGGCCGAGCGACGCGACATCCGGACCGCCGGTCGTTGCGACGACCAGGACATCGGAGTCGGCCAACGCACGGATCGTCGGGATGACCAATTCACCGAGGTCTGCGTTGCCGACGGTCCCCTGGGAGACATGAATGACCGGGCGCGGGTCGTCGAGGTCCGACCACCAATCAGGCAGTGCCGTCGCCACCGGCGGACCCGACATCGGCCCGACGAACTGTACGTTCGCCGGCAGGTCGTTGCGCGGGTACTCGAATCCGGCGACGCTGAACTGGGCGAATCCGTCGGCGTGACGGGCCCAGTCCATGAAGAAGCCGCCGGTGATGTGACCGGTCTCTCGGCGAAGCGTTTCTTCGAAGGCCCGCTGCGCCGGGCGCATGGCCACCTTCTGAATCACCTGGTTGAGGACCCGATTGCGGAGCCGCCCGAGCGTCGCCCCGGAACGCGAGACCCGGTCCCCACGGCGGTGCGTCGGGCCCACTGAACGGCATCGGCATGATGCCGCAGGCGATGACCGGCGGTCGCGGGTCGTCCTGGATGCAGAGGGCCGCGGCTCCGGTCACCGTGAACTCGGTCAGCACCACGTCGGCGGGTTCGTCGGCGAGCGCCGTCCGCAGGGTCGCGTACTGCCCCGGACATGGATCGATGAACACCTTCATGACACTCGCCCTCATGGCCCGTGGCCCAGCCTGCGGGATCCCCTCGGCACGCAGTTCCGCTGCAAGGGTCTCGTGATCGAAGTCGGCGTCCGGACGGAGCGGCACGAACTCGGCGCCCGTGCGCTCGACGGCGTCCGCGAAACGTCGGCCGGTGATGAACCGGATCCGATGCCCCCGTTCTCGAAGCCCTGCCGCCGCGGCGAGCATCGGATTCACACGGCCGGGTGCCACATTCGCGATCATCAATAGCGTGGACATGTCGAATTCCTCCGTCTGGACGGTCACGCCGAACGATCGGTGATCGTTCGCAGTTTCTCGAGGGCCGTTTTCAGCGCGGCGAACTCTCCGTCGCCCAAGCACTCGGACCATTCACACTCGATCCGCTCTTCCTCGGCTCGTGCCGCTGGGATCATTACAAGCGCCTTGTCGGTGAACTTCACCAACCGCACTCGGCCGTCCTGCGGATCGGCGGCGCGCACCACATACCCCGCGTCTTCGAGCCGGTCGACCAGGACCGTCGCGGTCTGCTTCGTGATCTGGGCACGGTCTGCCAACGTCGAGATCCGCGACCCGCCCTCCTCCATCCCCGCCATCAAACGGGCCTGGGCCACCGTCAGGCCGTCGAACCCCGCAGCACGCACGGCCTCAATGATCCGCGTCTCGGCATGCCTGCTCGCGATCGACATCAACAGGCTGGTCGGCAACGCCCGGCTCATGTCAGAACTCCTTGATCTGATTCGTTGTACGAACTAATCTAGTTCGCACAACGAACTAAATCAAGGATCGCCGTGAACCACTCCGATTTGAACCACACCGAGATGTGGGGCCTGATCGACACTCAGCGGGCGTCGGCCGCCGAGATCTTCGCATCGCTCACCGACGACCAATGGTCGGTCACCTCCCTGTGCGACGGTTGGAGCGTCCGAGAGGTCGGCGCGCACCTCACCTTGCAGAGCATGGGACTCGGCCGAACCGTACGACTCGCGTTGCGCCATCCAGGCTCGATCAACCACGTCATCGATGCCAGTGCGCGGGCGGAGGCCGCAGGCCTGACGACCCGCGAGATCGTCGATCGGCTCGGGCTCCTCGTGGGGGTCCACCGGGCGAATCCCTTCACCACCGTCGACGACACCCTCGTCGACGCCGTCGTTCACACGTTCGACGCGACCGAACCGCTCGGCATCACGGTCGATCTGCCGGAACGCACCGCCCTCGCAGTGCTCGACCGACTCGCCGACTATCACCGCCGCGGAAAGACTGCGGTGTTCCACGACGTCCACGTCTCCGGGAGTCGCTTCGTGGCGAACGACCTGTGCTGGTCGTGGGGATCCGGCGCTACCGTCGAGGCGACGACGACTGATCTGATCCTCACCCTGTCCGGACGACGCCGTCCGTCCTAGACCCTCGCCACATGTGCACCAACCCTCCGCACATCGGCCCGCCACCCACGACAATGACACGGTGACGCCCGCTGCCAACACCCCCGCCCAGCCCGAACCACCCGAGATCGCCGCCGAGCTCGTTCGGATCGGCGCCGTGCTGTCCGAGCGCGTCGACGACCTCGCCGAACGCGTCACCGATGCCATCCACAGCGACATCGGCTACTACGCGACGTCCGACGTGGTCCCCCGCGAACGGACCACCGCCGTCGTCCGCGCCAACTTCACCGAGATGGTCGGAGCGATCACGGCGGACGCCGACTTCCAGACCGCGACGGCCCGTCACACCGGCGCCACGCGAGCCGCTCTCGGCGTCCCCCTGCCCGCCCTGATGCACGCCTATCGGATCGCCTTTCAGATGGTGTGGCGCGAGTTCCGGGCGATCGCCGAGTCGGACAGCTCCCTGTCGCGACGCGCGGTGCTTGCCGCGACCGAGCGGATCTGGAGTGGGTACGACATCTTCGCGAGCGAGGTGGCCGAGGCTCACCGGGAGGCGACCAACGAGCAGATCCTCGACGACGCCGCCGAACGCGCCGCCCTCACCGAGCACCTTCTCGAAGGTCGGATCACCACCAAGACCAACCTGTGGGAGACGGCTGCTCTGCTGCGCATGCCGACGACCGGGCCGTACATCGCAGTGGCGGCCGCCACCGACGTGGTCGGCAAGCAGCCGTTGCACGGCGTCGAGAACAAACTCCGCGTGCTCGACCTCCGCTCGGTGTGGCGCCTGCTCCCCGACCAACAGATCGGCCTCATCCACCTCCCGAACCCCACGTCCGTCGACGCCGCCCTCAATCTGATCGGCCGCCTCGCCACCGGCCGCGTCGGAGTGAGCGCATCATTCACCGAGCTCTCGCACATCGGGCGCGCGCTGAAATACGCCCGCGTCTCCCTGGCCGGCCCCGGTGTCGGCGTCACCCAGTTCGACGACTCCGTCCTCGGCATCGCGGCCGTGGCCACTCCTGAGGTCAGCACCGGGCTCGCGCAATCGGTGCTGCATCGCCTCTACGACCTCCCCGCCGACGACCGCGGGCCGCTGATCGAGACCTTCCACGCGTGGGTGCGCGCGGACGGGAGCATCACGGCCACCGCCGACGAACTGTTCGTGCACCGCAACACGGTTCGGCATCGCCTGCGTCGCATCGAGGAACTGACGGGTCGATCCACGACGTCGCCGAGGGAATCCGCCGAGCTGTGCCTGGCATTCGAGGTGGATGCGCGCTTGGATATCCGCAGTTAGAGGCACAGATCACGTTGGTCGGCGGCCCATTGTGCGCGTGCACACTGTACCCGTGAATACGTTAGCCGCTTAACCATCGCATCCCAGGGTGATGCACCGCATTCTTGAGTGATAGGAATTGCTCCCCCACGAAAGCAGACATCATGGCGAACCTCAGTCAGAACCTCGTCGACGCGGCCGCAGCCCGCCCGGACCACCTCGCCCTCAAGTGCGGCGACGCGACGTACTCGTACGCGGAGTTCGACCAGGCCGCCGCCAAGGTCGCCACCCTGCTCGCCGAGCGCGGCATCGCCCCCGGCGATCGCGTGGGCCTGATGCTCCCGAACGTCCCGGAGTTCGCGATCCTGTTCTACGGCATCCTCCGAGCCGGTGCCATCGCCGTCCCGATGAACCCGCTGCTGAAGTCGCGTGAGATCGCCTTCTACCTCGGCAACACCTCCGCCAAGGCGATCTTCGCGGTCTCGACCTTCGCCGATGAGGCCAAGGGCGGCGCCGAAGCCTCCGGCGCCGACTGCCTGGTCGTCGACGAGGAGCTCAAGGCCGCGATCGCCGCCGCCGCACCGCAGGCCGCCCCGATCGCCCGGGACGACTTCGACACCGCCGTCATCCTGCACACGTCGGGCACCACCGGCAAGCCGAAGGGCGCCGAGCTCACCCACATCGGTCTGCATCGCAACGCCGAGATCACCGTCCGCACCCTGATCGGCGCGAACACCGACGACGTCCTCATGGGCTGCCTGCCGCTGTTCCACGTCTTCGGCCTCACCTGCGGCCTCAACTCCGCGGTCATCGCCCAGGCCAGCCTCACCCTCATCCCGCGCTTCGACCCGATCGTCGTCCTCGACGCGATCGCCGCCGACAAGGTCACCGTCTTCCTCGGCGTGCCGACCATGTACTCGGCCCTCATCGCAGCCCAGCGCCCGACCGACGACACCAGCTCGCTGCGCACCTGCGTCTCCGGCGGTGCGGCCCTCCCGGCCCAGGTCATCACCGACTTCGAAGCGAACTTCAACGCCGTCATCCTCGAGGGCTACGGCCTGTCCGAGACCTCGCCGGTCGCCTGCTTCAACCACCCGGACAAGGAGCGTCGCCCCGGCACCATCGGCACCCCGATCGAGGGCGTGCAGATGCGCACCGTCGACGTCAACGGCAACGAAGCCGCTGTAGGTGAGCCCGGTGAGATCCAGATCAAGGGCCACAACATCATGAAGGGCTACTGGCAGCTCCCGGAGAAGACCGCCGAGGCGATCGACGCCGACGGCTGGTTCTCGACGGGCGACGTGGGCACCAAGGACGCCGACGGCTACTACCGCATCGTCGACCGCACCAAGGACATGATCATCCGCGGCGGCATGAACATCTACCCGCGCGAGGTGGAGGAAGTGCTGTACGAGCACCCCGACGTCGCCGCAGCCGCCGTCGTGGGCGTTCCCCACGAGACCCTCGGCGAGGACGTCGGTGCCGCCGTCCAGCTGAAGCCGGGCTCGGAGAGCACCGAAGACGAGATCCGCACCTACGTCAAGGAGCGCGTCGCCGCCTACAAGTACCCCCGCCAGGTCTGGTTCGTCGAGGCCCTGCCCACCGGCGCCACCGGCAAGATCCAGAAACGCGACATCGTCGTCCCCACCACCATCTCGGAGCACTGATCGCATGACCATCGCACAGAACCAGGCCGCCGCCGGCGAGATCGCCGCGCCGCTCGACCTCCTCCTCGTCAACTCCACCAAGTCGTTCGCCAGCCGGATGGCTCCGGACGCCGCCACGGCCCGCTTCGGGCTCTCCCTGGCCAAGCAGCCGATCACCATCGCCGAGCACGGCGTCGGACTGGTCAAGGAGCTCGGTGACATCGCCGTCGGGCGCTCCAACCGCACCCCGGCCCGCTCCGACAAGCGCTTCTCGGACCCGGCGTGGACCCAGAACCCGCTGCTGCACCGCGTGGAGCAGGCCTACCTGGCCGCGTCGGACACCGCAGAGAAGCTGTACTCGGCCGCCGACCTGAACTGGAAGGACGCCGAGAAGGTCCGCTTCGCGCTCGACAACATCATCGAGGGTCTGGCCCCCACCAACAACCTCCTGCTGAACCCCCTCGGCTGGAAGGCTCTCATCGACACCGGCGGCGTCTCCGCGTACCGCGGCTTCAAGGCCTTCGTCCGCGACATGGCGTCCAAGCCGCGCGTCCCCGCCATGGTGGAGCCCGACGCGTTCAGCGTCGGCGAGACCGTCGCCACCACCAAGGGCACCGTGGTCCTCAAGACCCGGATGTTCGAGCTCATCCAGTATGCACCGCAGACCAAGCAGGTCAGCGACGTGCCGCTGCTGATGATCCCGCCGGTGATCAACAAGTACTACATCATGGACATCGCGCCCGGCCGCAGCATGGTGGAGAACTACGTCAAGGGCGGCCAGCAGGTTTTCG